>CANLEQ010000024.1 GCA_947489705.1 uncultured Paracoccaceae bacterium | reverse complement strand
CCCGTCAACGGAAGAACGGAATCACGGCCCGAAAGCGCGCGCACCTCACAATCGAGTCAGGAAGGAGGGCCATAGGTATTACACCGCGATCTCGACCGGATTGCGGCGGTTGAACCGGACGGATCCCCAGAAGGCGATGGCGATGATCCCCGCCCCCAGAAGGCCGGTGACGACCTCGGGAACATGGACGAGGCTTTGCGTGAACATGATCAGGGCCAGCGTGACGATCGACCAGAATGCGCCGTTCTCGAGATACCGGAACTGGCTGAGCGTGCCTCGTTCCACCAGCATGATGGTCATCGAGCGCACGTACATCGCCCCGATCCCGAGGCCGATCGCGATCAGGAACAGGTTCTGCGTCAGGGCGAACGCCCCGATCACGCCGTCGAAGCTGAACGACGCGTCCAGCACTTCGAGATAGAGGAACGCGCCAAGCCCGCCGCGCGCCGCATCCACCGCCCGCGCCTGCCCGTCGAGCAGGTGGTTGAGCGCCTCGACCGCGATGAACACGACGACGCCCAGAGCCGCGGATTCGAAGAACGTCCACCGCTCCGCCCCGTCGAGCAGAAGGCCGAACGCCGCGATCACCGCCACCGCGATCACGTAGACGACCCCGCGCGTCGATCCCAGCCGCCGCAGTGCCCGCTCGACCGGCACGACCCAGTCGACGTCCTTGTCGCGATCCATGAAGAAGCTCAGGCCCACGAGCAGCAGGAACGAGCCGCCGAACGCCGCGATCGACAGATGGCTCTCTTCCATCAGGCGGGCGTATTCCTCGGGCTCGGTCGCGGCCAAAGTCACCGCGCTGATCGGGCCCACCTGTGCTGCGATGGCGACGACGGCCACCGGAAAGACGATCCGCATCCCGAAGACCGCGATCACGATGCCCCAGGTGAGGAAGCGGTGCTGCCAGACGGGGTCCATCGTCTTGAGCTTGTTGGCGTTGACGATGGCGTTGTCGAAGCTGAGCGAGATCTCGAGCACGGCCAGAACCAGGCCCACGAACAGGAACGACATCGCGCCCCCTGCCCCGTCCTCGTACCGCCAGCCGAGCCAGAACGCCCCGACGAGCCCCACCACCGTCACGACGAACGCCCATTTGAAGTAGTGCAATGTGGCCGACATGCGTCCCCCCGGGGTGTTTGACCAGATGCTACATACGCCGCCCGGCGCGGCACTACCACATGCGGGCGAAGAAACTTCGCGGCCCCCGGAGGGGCATCACAGATCGACCGTCACCAGGACCGGCGCGTGATCCGACGGCTTTTCCCAGCCCCGGCAATGGCGCAGGATGCGGGCCGAATGCACGGCACCGGCGATGTCGGGACTGGCCCAGATGTGGTCGAGCCGGCGCCCCTTGTCGGCCGCGTCCCAATCGGGCGAACGATAGGACCACCAGGAATAGAGCTGTCCCTCGGGGATGCTCTGCCGCACCACGTCGATCCAGGCGCCGGCCTCCTGCATCTCGGCCATGTGCGCGACCTCGATCGGCGTATGCGACACGACCTTGAGCAATTGCTTGTGCGACCAGACGTCGTCCTCGCGCGGCGCGATGTTGAGATCGCCGACGAGGATCGATCGCTGCGGCGGCGACGCGCGGAAATCGTCGCGCATGGCCGTGAGATAATCGAGCTTCTGCCCGAATTTCACGTTCACCTCGCGATCCGGCAGGTCGCCCCCGGCAGGCACGTAGTAATTATGGACGATCACCCCGTTCTCGAGCCGGGCGGCCACGTGCCGCGCGTGGCCGAGTTCCACGTGATCGTGGGCGCCCACCTCCTCGATCGGCCGCTTCGACAGGATCGCCACGCCGTTATAGCCCTTCTGCCCGCGCGCCACCATGTAGGGATAGCCCTGGGCCTCGAAGGAGGGGATCTTGTCGACGGGCGACTTGCATTCCTGAAGGCAGAGGACGTCCGGCGCCGCCTCGGCCAGGAAATCCGCGACCAGACCCGCGCGCAGACGGACGGAGTTGATGTTCCAGGTGGCGATGGTGAAGGGCATGCGGGGCTCCGACCTCTAGGGATGTCGCCCCGGCACCTAGCCCATCCGCGCACGGTGCGACACCCCGGCCGGGGAACGCCGGCGCGCGCCGGATCGTTGGGCGCCGAACCCATACCGGAGGAACGACGCCATGAGACTTGCCCCAATCGCCCTGATATCGATCCTCGCGCCGCTCGCCGCGACTGCGCAGGTCGCAGGCACCATCACGGGAACGATCGAGGGCGAGGACGCCGTCTGGCAGATCCCGAGCGAAGGCGACGTACCGCTGAGCTTCTTCGAGCAGTCCGAGGACGGCTACGCGGTCACGATCCGCGGCTATCCGAATTCCGAGCCGGAAGACGAAAGCGGCATGATCGAGATCTCATTCTTCGCGTCGGGCACCATTCAGGAACCCGAAGTGCGCTCGCCCAGGGTCACGGTGTCGGGCGGCGATCCCGTGCTCGAGGCGACCGACGAGAATGTGGACCTGATCCTCGAGGCGTTCGAGGTCGAGGACACCGACCTTGCCATCGCGGGAAGCCTCGTCACCACCCTCACGCCCGGCGGCGCCGATACCCTCGTCATCGATGCGCCGGAGGCCGTGACGATCGACGGCAACTTCCAGGGCACGATCCCGCGCGCGGAGTGACCCGCGCCTTTAGCGAGGCCTCGGATCAGGTCGCCAGCCGGTATCCGCCGGATTCGGTGACGAGGATCTGGGCATTCGAGGGATCGGGTTCGATCTTCTGGCGCAGCCGGTAGATATGCGTCTCGAGCGTGTGCGTCGTCACGCCGGCATTGTAGCCCCAGACCTCGTGCAGCAGGACGTCGCGCGCCACCACGCCCTCCGTGGCGCGATAGAGGAACTTGAGGATGTTGGTCTCCTTCTCGGTCAGCCGGATCTTCTTGTCGGCCTCGTCCACCAGCAGCTTCTGCGCGGGGCGGAAGGAATAGGGACCGAGGCCGAAGACGGCATCCTCGGATTGCTCGTGCTGGCGCAGCTGGGCGCGGATGCGCGCCAGAAGCACCGGGAACTTGAAGGGCTTGGTGATGTAGTCGTTGGCGCCCGCATCGAGCCCCAGGATCGTGTCGGCATCGCTGTCCTGACCGGTCAGCATCACGATGGGACACTTGACCCCTTGCTTGCGCATCCGCTTGCAAAGCTCGCGTCCATCCGTGTCGGGCAGGCCGACATCGAGGATCACCAGATCGTAGAGCGCCTCCTTGGCCTTCTCCATCGCATGGGCGCCGGTATCGGCCTCGAAGACGTCGAAATCCTCGGTCAGCACCAGTTGCTCGCTCAGCGCCTCGCGCAGGTCGTCGTCGTCGTCGACCAGAAGGATCTTCTTCAAGTTGCTCATGTCGCTCTCCCTAAGACGTTGCCAAGAAGGTGGGTCGCGGTTCCGTGATCCTCAAGGTTTGCGACATTCGCCTCACGCGCACGTGTCGAAAGGCGGGGAAATGTTTCACATTCCCCGCGCCGCGGCCTAAGGGAGCGACCATGGAAACCGACGATCCCTTCTTGCCCACGGTGCGCGAACGGCTGGCGCGCGCGCGCGCCGATCTGCGGCTGGGCCTGCCCGTGGCCTTCCGGCACGACGGCGCATCCTGGCTGGTCCTCGCGGCCGCGCTGGCGCGGGGCGACCGTCTCGGCGCGATGGTGGCCGGCGGCGAGGCGCAGCTGGTGCTGACGCATTGGCGTGCCCGGACCCTCAAGATCCACGTCTACGACGACGATCTGGCACGATTGCCCCTCGCGCGCGACGTCGATGCGGGGTGGATCGCCGCGATGGCCGACCCGAAGGACGATCTCGCCAATCCGATGCGGGGCCCGTTCTCGCCCCTCCGCGGCGGCCCGACCGAGGTGCCGCGTGCAGCCCTGCGGCTGGCCCGCCAGGCACAGATTCTGCCCGCGATGATCGCGGTTCCGGTCGCGGCACCGCCTCCGGGCGTGCAGATCCTGACACCCGAGGATCTCGGCGCCGAGGCACCGCGCGACCTTGCCGAGACGGTCGCGGCCAGCCTGCCCATCGCCGCGTCGAGCCAGACACGGCTGCATGTCTTCCGGCCCGAATTCGGCGGCGACGAGCATTACGCGGTCGAGATCGGCACCATCGACCGCGCGGCCCCGGTGCTCACGCGGCTCCATTCGTCGTGTTTCACGGGCGACGTTCTGGGATCGCTGAAATGCGATTGCGGCCCGCAGCTTGCCGCCGCGCTGGGCCAGATGGCCGCGGCGGGGGGCGGCATCCTGCTCTATCTCAACCAGGAAGGGCGCGGCATCGGCCTTGCGAACAAGATGCGGGCCTATTCCCTTCAGGATCAGGGCTTCGATACCGTCGAGGCCAATCACCGGCTGGGCTTCGAGGATGACGAGCGCGACTTCCGCGTGGGGGCGGCCATCCTCAAGCAACTCCGGATCGAGCGCGTGCGCCTTCTGACCAACAATCCGCGCAAGATGGCCATGCTGTCCGAGAACGGCATCGACGTGGTCGGCCGCGTCCCGCTCTGGGTGGGCGAGACCGCGTTCAACCGCGACTATCTCCGGGTCAAGACGGAACGATCGGGTCACCTCGAATGACGCCTGCCGACATGGTGCTGACGCCGCGGGGCCTGAGGTTTCGTGGCCGGTACCTGCCCTGCGCGATCGGGCGCGGCGGCATCGCCGCGGACAAGCGCGAGGGCGACGGCGCGACCCCGCGCGGCGTGCACCGGATCACGGGGGTGCTCTATCGCGCCGACCGCATGGCGCGCCCCTGCGCCCGGGCCCGCGCCATCGGGCCGCGCGACCTCTGGTCGGACGATCCGGACGCCGTGGACTACAACATGCCGGTCCGCGCGCCCTACGCGCCCTCGCACGAGGTGCTGCGCCGGGCCGACCCGCTCTACGATCTGGTGCTGCTGACCGACTGGAACCACCCCGACGCCGTGGCGGGTCGCGGCTCGGCCATCTTCGTGCATCGCTGGCGCAGGCGGGGCCATCCGACCGAGGGCTGCGTGGCGCTCGGCGCGGGGGATCTCGCATGGCTCGCGCGCCGGATCACGCCGCATACGCGGCTCATCGTGCGCTAGTCGTAGGCGCGCGGCCCGAAGATCGCCGATCCCACGCGGACATGCGTCGCACCGGCCGCAATCGCCGCCTCGAAATCGCCGCTCATCCCCATCGACAGCCGGTCGAGCCCGTTGCGCGCGGCCATCGCCGCCAGTTCCTCGAAATGCGGCGCCGGGTCGTCGTGGACCGGCGGAATGCACATGAGGCCGCGCACCGGCAGGTCGAGACCGCGGCATTCCTCGACGAATCCGTCGACCGCGTCGCGCGCGATGCCGGCCTTCTGATCCTCGTCGCCGATATCGACCTGGATGAAGAGGTCGGGACACTGGCCGAGCTCCTGCGCCAGCCGGGCGATCGTGCGGGCGAGCTTGGGCCGGTCGAGCGTGTGGATCGCGTCAAACAGCTCCATCGCCGCGCGCGCCTTGTTGGATTGCAGCGCCCCGATCAGATGCAGGTCGAGCCCGTCGAACCGCTCGGCGAAGCCCGGCCACTTGCCCTGCGCTTCCTGGACGCGGTTCTCGCCGAAGACGCGATGGCCCTCCTGCAACACCGCCTCGACACGGGCATCGGGTTGCACCTTGCTGACCGCGATCAGCGTGATGCCCTCCGGATCGCGCCTCGCGCGCGCGGCGGCATCGTTGATGCGTGTCCTGATATCGGCAAGCGACATGGCGCGGCCCTCCTCGGCCCCTATTGGCCACAGCCTCGCGCAAAAGAAAAGGGCGGGTCCGAAGACCCGCCCGATCCGATTTCCGATCCGTCAGAGGATCAGAAGGACATCCGGATACCGAACGAGAAGTTGTCGGTGTCCTCGAAGTCCGCGATGTCGTCGTAGTCGTTGTGGGCGTAGCCGCCCTGCAGCGACGCGCCGCCACCCAGGTCGTAGTTGGCGATCAGGCCATAGCCCTGAACGTCGCCCTGGTCGGTGTCGAACACACCGTAGTTACCGGCGACGAGCAGTCCGCCGAAGGTGTAGCCGAGCGCCAGGCCGATGTGGCTGTCGAGGTCGGTGTTGTTGTCGACTTCGATCGTCGGGGTCAGCGGATCCTCGTCGTCATCCTGCTGGACGGTACCGACGGCAAGCGGCGACTGGTCGTAGCTGGAGTAGTTCAGGATCGCGCGCAGGCCGTTGTCGAGCGTCGTGTCGAGGCTCAGGCCGGTGACGTTGCTGTCGCCGACTTGCTGGTAGCCGAGACCGGCGCCAAAATCGAGACCGGCGAAATTGCCGTTGTAGCGCACACCGATGGCCAGGACGTTGTCGTCCTCGATCTCGTCGATCGAGTCGCCCAAGTCGAAATCCGCGTCGTCGTCGCTGTCGCGGTCGTCGTCGATTTCGGCCGACGCGGCGATCGAGAAGTCGCCGAACGTGTAGTCGTAGCGAGCGACCTGACCGTCGTAGGATCCGTCGAGGCCGGAGTTGCCGTTGTAGCCGGCATGCTCGTGCACGTCGTCGATCGTTCCGCCGATGATGGCTTCCTGCATCACGAAGTCGAGCGCACCGTCGGTGTCACCCATGGTCAGCGTGCCGAACGCGCCGGACACGAAGATCGAGGTGTCCGAGCCACCCTTCACCGGGTTGAACGCGCCGTCGTTGAAGGCGTCGCCGTCGCCGTCGATCCCGTCGAAGTCGAGGACCGCACCGAACGCCAGGCCGGTATCGGTTTCGCCGGACATCGAGAAGATCACGTTGATGTCGGAATGGAACTGGGTGTCGATGTCGGTGCCGTCGGTGTTCTCGCCACCGATGATACCCATTTCAGCCCAACCCGAGAGGTCGACATCGGCCATTGCAAACGTGGTGGACGCAACCAGCGCGGTGGTCGCCATAAGAATATTTTTCATGCTTTCCCTCATGATCGTTGTCCGGCCCCAGGAGGTTAAGCGCCCCGTGGGTACATGCCGTGGAGTGCGCCTTTCGCCCCCTCGTTTCAAGCAATCCCGGCGGCCCTTAAGGTTTGTCGGCGCAGATGGTGCATGCGTGCCACACTCGCGAACACGCCCCTGCCGGCCGCCGCTGAAACGAAAAAGGCCGCCCCAGAGGGACGGCCTTTCCAACCGAATTACGGCTGAGTACGGCGGGCTTATTCTCCCATCGCGATCGCTTCGATCTCTTCGCACTTGTTGGCTTCGTCGGCGGACGATGCGGAGAGCACGATGCCCGAAACCTGCGCCATCGTCAGGGTGTCGACCATGTTGGTGTCGATCTCGCAATCACGCAGGGCGCGATAGACCTTGCCGGTGAGCATGTTCATGTCGGCATCCTGCTGCTGCGCGATGGCAGCCGGCGCGGTGACGCCGCCGAGGGTTGCGGTCGCGGCGATAACGGTCAGAAAACGCTTCATTTCTTCAGTCCTTTCTTCAACACTCCGCCAAGAGGTAGGCGGCGATTGCACTTTGGCAAATCAGTTTTTCGCCCGGTCTCCGCGGATGGCGCCCCTCAGGACATGACCCGGCCGCCCCGTTTCGCCCGCCAGATGCTTTCTTGCCCGGCCCGGACCTCTGCGCTAGGGATGCGGCAATTGGCGGCCAAGGCAAAGCGGGTGCAGATGCGCATTACGACGACTTTCACGGCGATCTCCCTGCTTGCGGGCATGACGATCGTCTCGGGATGCTCCGGCCGCATGTCGGGCGACGCCGCGGCACCGCGCGTCACGGACGAGCGTATCCTGCGCCAGCGCGCCTCCACGCCGCTCGCCCAGCCCGAGCGCGAGCGCGAGCGCGAGACGATCTGGGACCTCTTTCGCAATGCCGACGACCCGAACACCACGGTCGAGGTCAACAAGTACATCTGGACCGCCGCGCAGCAGGTCCTCGATTTCATGCCGGTCGAGACGGTCGATCCCTTTTCGGGCGTAATCGTCTACGGCTACGGCGTTCCGCCCGGCGGCGGGCAGGCCTATCGCGCGACCGTCTACGTGCAGGACCCGTCACTCGACGCGCGCGCGCTCAACGTGGCGCTTGCCACGCGCGCCGGGCCGGCGAGCCCGGACACGATTCGCGAGATCGAGAACGCGATCCTGACCCGCGCGCGCCAGTTGCGCGCCCGCGACGCCGACTTCTAGGACCCGGCGAGCCGGCGGATCCAGTCGAACTGCGCGGGAAGGCAGACCCGCGCGAGGTCGTAGCGTTCGATCACGTGCCGACGCGCGGCTTGGCCCAGCCTCTGCCGCGCCTCGGCATCGTCGAGCAGGTCGCATGCACGATCCACCAGCGCCGCGCCGTCGAAGAAATCGACCAGCATCCCCGTCTCGCCATGCGTCAGGACCTCGCGCACGGGGGCGGTATCGCTCGCCACGACCGGCACCTCGCAGGCCATCGCCTCGAGCAGCGACCAGCTCAGCACGAAGGGATAGGTCAGGTAGAGATGCACCCGCGCAATTTGCAGCGCCCGGGTGAAATCCTCGCGCGGCAATCGGCCTAGGAAATGCACCCGCGCCCAGTCGGCGTCGGGAATCTCCGCGCGGATCTCGGAGGTCAGCACCTCGCGCCAGGTGCCGCCGCCTTGGGGTTTCGCGCCATAGCTCACCCCGTCATCGCCCACGACGAGGATCTGCGCGTGCGGCCTGCGCCGCAGCAGCTCGGGCAGCGCGCGCATGAAGACATGGAAGCCGCGATAGGGTTCGAGGTTGCGATTGACGAAGGTGACGATCTCGTCCTCGCGGCTCCAGCTTCCGACGCCTTCGATTGTCAGGCGCGCCTCGGGATCGGGTCCGAGGGCATCGGTGTCGATCCCGTCATGGATGACGCTGATCTTTTCGCGCAGCTCCGGAGGATGGGCGTCGGCCTGCCAGTGCGTGGGGCTGATCCCGGCATCCGCCGCTTCGAGCTGGAGCCGCAGCGCGAGGTTCTTCATCGCCACCCGGTGGGCCCGCCCCAACTCGCTTTGCACCCGGAACTCCGGATCGAAATCCATGTCCGCGCCTTCGGCGGCATAGAAGAATTCCGAAAAGACACCGATTCGCGCCTCGGGCCAGATGTCGCGCAGGAACAGCGCCTCGCCCCATCCCGAATGGGCGACGATCGCGTCGGGCACGAAGCCGCGCGCGCGCAGTTCCAGACAGGCGCGGTGCACGACCGCCCCGCGGTCGACCGCCCGGTTCATGGTGGAAAGCCACGGATGCAGGCGCTGGTCGGCCGGCGCCTCGTAGGGATAGGGCACGATGCGCACCCCGCGCCATGTCCGGGCCGTCCCGAACCGCGAACTCAGCGCCAGGACCCGGTGGCCCTTCTGTGCCAGGGCCGGGGCCAGATGGGCGAACTGGCCCGGAAAATTCTGGTGCAGGAACAGGAAAATCATCGCAACCTCGGGAAAGATCCGGCCTCGCGCCCCTCCATACCGGAAATTGCGTCCGATATAAGGCGCGTTCCCCGCGCTTGGCGCTGGACCCGTCCGGCGCGCCTGCATATCACACGGGGGCAAATCCAGCTGACCCCGAAAGCCCGCCATGCCCCGTTACGACGCATCGAAATCCGAACCCTTCTGGCAGGACGCCTGGGCGCGTGCCGGCACGTTCGTCGCCCGCCGCAACGACGACAAGCCGAAATACTACGTGCTCGAGATGTTTCCCTATCCCTCGGGCGCGCTGCATATCGGGCATGTGCGCAACTATTCCATGGGCGACGTGATCGCGCGCTACAAGCTTGCGACCGGCCATGCGGTGCTGCACCCGATGGGCTGGGACGCGTTCGGGCTTCCGGCCGAGAATGCGGCCCAGGAACGCCACGTGCATCCCGGCGAGTGGACCTACGGCAACATCGCGGCGATGAAGTCGCAATTCGCACGGCTCGGCCTCTCGCTCGACTGGAGCCGGGAATTCGCTACCTGCGATCCCGACTATTACGGCCAGCAGCAGGCGATGTTCATCGACTTCCTCGAGAAGGGCCTCGTCTATCGCAAGAACGCGGTGGTGAACTGGGACCCCGTGGACATGACCGTGCTGGCCAACGAACAGGTCGAGGACGGGCGCGGCTGGCGCTCGGGCGCGCTGGTGGAGCGGCGCGAGCTCACGCAGTGGTTCTTCAAGATTTCCGACTATTCCGAAGAGCTGCTTTCCGCGCTCGACCGGCTCGACAACTGGCCCGACAAGGTCAAGACGATGCAGGCCAACTGGATCGGACGGTCGCGCGGTCTCCAGTTCCGCTTCGGGCTCAAGGGCGCGCCCGAGGGATTCGACGACCTGCCGGTCTATACCACGCGCCCCGACACGATGCGCGGCCCCACCTTCGCCGCCATCGCCCCCGAGCATCCGCTGGCTCGCAAGCTTGCCGCCGAGAACCCCGAGATCGCGGCCTTCTGCGAGGAATGCCGCCGTGGCGGCACGTCGGAGGAGGCGCTGGAGACGGCCGAGAAGCTGGGCTTCGACACCGGCCTCAAGGCGCTCCACCCCGCCGATCCGGATTGGGAGCTGCCGCTCTACATCGCGAACTTCGTGCTGATGGATTACGGCACCGGCGCGGTGATCGGCTGTCCCGCGCATGACCAGCGCGATCTCGATTTCGCGCGCAAATACGACCTGCCCGTCATCGACGTGTTCGAACCGGTGGAGGGCCCCGCCCGCGCGCCCGACCGCGCCTTCGTGCCGCCCAAGACCGAGACGGTGCGCTACGTCTGCTGGTTCGGCGACGCGGGAATTGTCCAGACCTGCCAGCAGGCGATGGACACCACCCTCGCGCTCTTCGAAGAAAAGGGCTGGGGCGAGGCGCGCACGCAGTATCGCCTGCGCGACTGGGGCCTGTCGCGGCAGCGTTACTGGGGCTGTCCGATCCCGGTCGTCCATTGCGACGCCTGCGGCGTGGTGCCCGAGAAGAAGGAGAACCTGCCCGTCAGGCTGCCCGAGGACGTGAATTTCGACATTCCCGGCAACCCGCTCGACCGCCATCCAACCTGGCGTGACGTGCCGTGCCCCGCCTGCGGCGCGGCGGCGAAGCGCGAGACCGACACGATGGACACCTTCGTCGATTCGTCGTGGTACTACGCGCGGTTCACCTCTCCGGCCGCCCAAGGCCCGACCGATGCGGCCGAAGCCGCCTACTGGATGAACGTGGACCAGTATATCGGCGGGGTGGAGCATGCGATCCTGCACCTGCTCTATGCCCGGTTCTTCGCCCGCGCGATGCAGGCCTGCGGCCATCTGCCCGAGACGGCGATCGAGCCCTTCGACGCGCTCTTCACCCAAGGCATGGTCACGCACGAGATCTATCAGACCGCGGCACCCGACGGACGGACGGAATATCACCTGCCGCAGGATGTCGAGATCCGCGACGGCGTGGCCACGCTCAAGGCCGACGGGCGCCCCGTCACGGTGATCCCCTCGGCCAAGATGTCGAAATCCAAGAAGAACGTGGTCGATCCGCTCGAGATCATCGACCTCTACGGGGCCGATACCGCCCGCTGGTTCGTCCTCAGCGACAGCCCGCCCGAGCGTGACGTGGAATGGACCGCCGCCGGCGCCGAGGCCGCCTCGAAGCACCTCGCCCGCGTCTGGCGCATCGCCGAGGCCGCCCGCGAGGCGCCCGAGACGGGAAAGGGCGACGAGGAACTCCTGCGCGAGATGCACAAGGCGATCCACGACGTGACGATGGGGATCGAGAGCTTCGGCTTCAACACCTCGGTCGCGCGGCTCTATGCCTTTGCCAGCGCGCTGTCGAAATCCAGGGCCGGCCGGCGCGCGCAGGTCGAGGCCGCCCGCGTGATGGCGCAGCTCATGTCGCCCATGACCCCGCATCTCAGCGAGGAGATCTGGCATCTTCTGGGCGGAGAGGGCCTGATCGCCGATGCCCGCTGGCCCGTGGCCGATCCCGCCATGCTGGTCGAGGACGAGGTCACGCTGCCGATCCAGATCAACGGCAAGCGGCGCGACGAGATCACCGTCCCCAAGGACCTGCCCAAGGACGAGGTCGAGGCCCGCGCGCTGGCAAGCCAGGCCGTGCAGAAGGCGCTCGACGGCGGCAGCCCGAAGAAGGTGATCGTGGTGCCGGGCCGGATCGTCAATGTCGTGGTCTGACCGCCTGGGCCGCAGGGGCCTTCTGGCGGCCGCGCTCGCCGTCGCGGCCTGCGGGTTCACGCCGGTCTACGGCCCCGGCGGTGCCGCGCGCGGGCTCTATGGCGACATCGCGATCGCGACGCCGCGCGACGTCGCGGGATACCTGCTTGTGGAACGGCTCGAAGAGCGGCTGGGCCGCACGGGCGGCATGCCCGCCTACGAGCTGACGGCTGATATCGACCTCGACGAGACCGGGCTCGGCATCACCACCGGGCAGGAGACGACCCGCATCCGGCTGCGCGGGACGCTCGACTACCGCCTGAGCGAGGCGGCGACGGGCGCGGTCGCGAAACGCGGGCGCGTGCAGAACTTCACCTCCTATTCCGCCCCGGTCTTCAGTGCCGCGCGCAACACCGTCGCCGGCAATTCCGTGACCGTTCAGGCCGCCAAGGAGGATGCGCTGGCGCGCCTGATGGTGATCCTCGCCGACCAGCTCACGGCCGAGCTGCTGGCCACCGCCCCCGACTGGCGGGGGGACAGTTGAAGCTCTCGAAATCCGACGCCAATGCCTGGATCGCCAGGCCGCCCGAGAACCGTCCCGGCACGCTCATTTACGGCGAGGACGGGATGCGCGTCGCCCTCAAGCGGCAGGAGCTCGTCGCCAACCTGATCGGCCCGAAGGGCGACGAGGAGATGCGGCTCGAACGCATCCCGGCGGGCGATCTCGCCGCCGAGAAAAGCGCGCTGTCGGACGCATTGCGCGCACAGGGCTTCTTTCCGGGCCCCCGCGCCGTCCTGCTGGAGGACGCGACCAACACCCATGCCAAGCCGATTCTCGCCGCGCTGGAGGATTGGCGTCCGGGCGATGCCCATATGGTGGTGATCTGCCGGGGCCTCAAACCCGCCTCGCCGCTGCGCAAGGGGTTCGAGAAACACGCCCAGGCCGCCTCTATCGCCATCTACGACGAACCGATGGGCATGGCCGAGATGCGCGAGGCGCTGCGCCGCTCGGGACTCGATGCGATCGACCGCGATGCCGAAGCAGCGCTCCAGACCCATGCAGCGCAGCTCGATCCCGGCGATTTCCGGCAGCTTCTGGAGAAGATCGCGCTCTACAAGACCGGCGACGCCACGCCCCTGTCGGAGGCCGATCTGCGCGCCTGCGCCCCCGCCTCGACCGAGGCCGACATGGACGAGATCGTGGCGATCGTGGCCGATGGCCAGCCCGACAGGATCGGCCCCGTCATGCGCAGTCTCTGGGCGCAGGGCGCGCAGCCCGTGGGCCTGTGCATCGCGGCGCAGCGGCATTTCCGGACGCTCCTGACTGCCGCCGCCGATCCCGGCGGTGCGGGATCGGGCGTCGGCAAGCTGCGTCCGCCGGTCTACGGGCCCCGGCGCGACGCCATCCTGCGGCAGGCGCAGGACTGGGGCGTTCTACGCCTCGAACAGGCCCTGCGGCTGCTGACCGACACCGATCTGTCGCTGCGGTCCTCGGCGCGGGCGCCCGATACGGCGGTGCTCGAACGCGCCTTCATCCGGCTTGCGATGATGGGCCGCCGCTAGGCGCGGGGATGCCCGCGCCAGGGCGTTGCCGGCTCAGGCGCCGACGATCTTGCCGCCGTTCGGGTGCAGCGTCTGACCGGTGAAGTAGTTGCCGTCGCTCGAGGCCAGGAACAGGAACGCGGTCGCGACCTCCCAGGGCTGGCCCGCGCGCCCCATCGGCGTGCCCGAGCCGAAATCCTCGACCATCTCGTCGGGCATCGAGCCCGGGATGAACGGGGTCCAGACCGGCCCCGGCGCCACGGCGTTCACGCGGATGCCGCGCTCGGCCAGGTTCGACGCCATCGACCGCGTGAAGGCGAGCGACGCGCCGCGCGTGGTCGAATAGGTGATCAGCGTGTCGTTGCCCTTGAACGCGTTGACCGAGGTCGTGTTCACGATCGCGGCGCCTTCCTTCAGGTGCGGCAGCGCGGCCTGCGTGCAGAAGAAATACGACATGATGTTCGAATCGATCATCGTGCGCAGCGTCTCTTCGCTGATCGTCGCGAAATCCTCGTCGATATATTGCTGCGCCGCGTTGTTGACGAGAATGTCGAGCTGCCCGAAGGCGTCGAGCGTCTTTTGCACCGCCGCCTCGCAATGTGCCTTCTCGCGCAGGTCTCCCTCGATCAGGAGCGCCTTGCTGCCCTCCTCTTCCTCGACGATGCGCTTGGTCTCGTTCGCATCCTCGGTCTCGTCGAGATAGGCGATGGCGACCTTCGCCCCTTCGCGCGCGAAAAGTGCGGCCACGGCGCGGCCGATGCCGCTGTCGCCGCCGGTGATCAGTGCGACCTTGCCGTCGAGCTTGCCGGTGCCGGGATGCTTGGGCGTGTAATCGGGCGCCGGGTCCATCTTGTGTTCGTCCGCCGGCATGCTGTCCTGGTGCTGTCCAGGGATCTTGATGTCTTCAGTCATGGTTTGTCTCCTCAGGTGTTCATTGAGCCGACCGCGCCGCCATCGACGCGATAGGCGGATCCGGTCGTGAAGCTCGCCCGCTCCGAGCAGAGCAGGGCGATGATTGCCGCGACCTCTTCGGGCTGGCCGCGGCGGCCGATCTTGAGAAACGGGCGCTCTTCCTTGAGGAAGCTCTCGATCGCCTCCTGCTTGTCGACGCCGAGCTTCTCGGCGCGCATCTTCATCATGCCGTCGGTCATCGGCGTCTCGATGAAGGCCGGGGCGACGGTGTTCACCAGAACGCCCCGGGGTGCATAGACCTGCGCGAGGCCCTTGGTGAAGTTCAGGAGCGCGGCCTTCGAGGTGTTGTAGACCGCCTCGTCCTCGTAGGGCTGGACCGCGTTCTCGGATGTGACGCAGACGACGCGACCCCACCCCTTGGCGGCCATCTGCGGCACCATCGCCCGCGTCAGGCGCACCGCGCTCAGGAAATTGGTCTCCCAGACGCGGTGGTATTCCTTGTCCGTCATCTCGAGCGGATCGCCCTTCTCGCCCGTGACGCCCGCCGCGTGAACGAGGATGTCGATGCCGCCGCGCGTTTCCATGTGCTGTCGCAGCTTCTCGATATCGTCGACATTCGTGATATCGGCGGTGATCGTGTCGACCGGCCCGTCGAAGGTCTGTGCGGCCTGCGACAGATCGTCCGCCCCGAGATCGGTGAGCGTCAGATGCACCCCCGCCTCTGCCAGATCGCGCGCCGCCGCAAGGGCGAGCCCACCGCTCCCGCCGGTTACCAGTGCGTTCTTGCCGTTAATTTTCAGGTCCATCAAAAGCGTCCTCGTTGTCGATCACCGCGACAACACACGCCCCCGACGGCTGTTCCGACCTTGGGTCAAGCGATCCGGACCCCGGCGCGCGCGCATCGGGTCGAGATGCACCGCGCCGCCTTCGTGGACGGCCGCGCAGCCGCGGAAATGTTTCGCGCGCGAAACATTTCGGCCGGCGTGCCGACGCTTCCCGGCCGGCTGCCTTTATCCGCGCGCCTCGGCCTCACTCAGAAGGCCTTCGTCGACCAGCCGCGTGGCCCAGCCGTGGAACCCGTCGAAATGATGCACCTGCCAGCCGCGCTTGCGGGCCGCCTCGATGTTGTCGAGCCGGTCGTCGGTGAAGAGCAGTCGCTCGGGCGGGAACGGGCTTTCCTCTTCGACCATGCGGAAGATGCGCTCGTCCGGCTTGATGACGCCCATGTGGCCCGAGACGAAATGCCTGTCGAATTCGTCGAGGAAATCGTACTGCGTCCTGGCGAAGGCGAAGGAATCGATCCCGAAATTCGTCAGGCACCAGACCGGGATTCCCTTGGACCTGAGTGCGCGGAGCAGCAGGACCGATTCCGCGATCGCGGGCGTCGCCATCTCGATCCAGCGATCGTGCCACATGCGGATCTCGTCGCCCCATTCGGGATGGGCGTCCGCGGCCTCGTAGATCACGTCGCGGAACGATTCGCCGCCATCGACGCGGTCGTTCATCGCGTGCAGGTCGATCGCGGCGAACATCTCGCGCCTGCGTGCCTCGCCGATCTCGGCATCGTAGAAGCGTTCGGGTTGCCATTCGATCAGGACGTTCCCGATATCGAAGATGACGGCGTCAACGGCCATGGGGCTTTTCCTTCTGTGCGGCGCGCATCGCGGTTTCAAGCGCGTTCGAGAATCGCGACCGGTCCGCCTTCGAGAACGGCTTGCCCCCGCCCTGCCGGAACGGATCGGCCGCGCGCAGATCGGTCATGAGGTCGCGGGTGGCCAGCGCGTTGCCGACATTGGCCCGGTCGAGCGGCTCGCCATCGGGCCGCAGCACCCGCGCGCCGGCCTCGACGCATTTCGCGGCAAGCGGGATGTCGTTCGTCACCACCACGTCGCCGGCTCGGGCGCGGTCAGCGATCCACATGTCGGCGACGTCGGGCCCGTCGGCCACGAACACCATCTCGACGAACGGGTTCGGCGACGGCCGCAGGCCGCCGTTCGAGACCATGTAGGCCATCGTGCGGTGGCGCGTGGCCACCGCCTCGATCTCGGCCTTCACGGGGCAGGCATCGGCGTCGACGTAGATCATTCAGGTCCAGAGCGCGTCGGCATGGAGCGCCATGTGATCGTCAATGAAGCTCGCCACGAAGAAATAGCTGTGATCGTAGCCCTTCTGCATCCGGAAGGTCGCGGGCTGTCGCGCGCGGGCGATGGCACCGGCCAGCGCCTCGGGCTTGAGCTTGTCGAGGAACTGGTCCGACGCGCCCTGGTCGATCAGCATCGGCCCGTCGAAGCCCGCCTCCTCGATCAGGAGGCTCGCATCGTGTTTGCGGTGCGCGGCGCGGTCCTCGCCCAGATAGGCGGTGAGCTGCGGCACGCCCCAGTCGCTGTCGGTGGTGTTGCCCATCGGCGCGAAGGCCGACACGCTGCGGAACCGTCCCGGCAGGCCCATGGCGAGGGTCAGCGCGCCGTGCCCGCCCATCGAATGGCCGGTGATCGACTGGCGGTCGAGGTCGATCGGGAATTCGCGCTCCAGCAGGGCCGGAAGGTCGTCGGCGATATAGCTCCACATCCTGAAATGCTGCGCCCAGGGCCCTTCCGTCGCGTCGACATAGAAGCCCGCGCCCTGGCCCATGGCGAAATCGTCGTCGTCGGCCACGCCCTCGCCGCGCGGCGACGTGTCGGGAAAGACCACGGCGATCCCGGCCTCGGCGGCCAGCGCCTGCGCGCCCGCCTTGGTCATGGCGTTCTCGTGCGTGCAGGTGAGGCCCGACAGGAACCACAAGAGCGGTACCGGCCCCGACCTGGCCTCGGGCGGCAGATAGAGACCGAAGGTCATGTCGCAATTCGTGGCGTCGGAGGCGTGGCTGTAGACGCCCTGGGTCCCGCTGAAGCTGGCATTCTCGGACAATGTCTTCATGGAAATCCTCCTGTCGGTTGCGCCTTGAGCTAGCGCGGGCGCGGCCCGGGGTAAAGCGTCAGACCAGAAGGCCGAGCCAGGCCGTCACCGTCACCACGGAAACCAGTGTCGAGACCAGGATCGCGGCCGAGGCGCGCTGCGGTGCCGTGCCGTAGCTTTGGGCGAGGATGAACACGTTGCCCGCCACCGGCAGGGAGGCCGCGACCACCATCGCGCCCGCGGAGAACCGCTCCACCCCGAAGACCGCGAACGCCATGACGCCCACCGCCACCGGGTGCAGCACCAGCTTGCAGACCGACAGCCACCCCGCGACGCTCAGCCGTTCGGCCGATTTGCCGGCCAGCGACGCGCCGATGGCGAAAAGCGCACCGGGCGTGGCCGCCCCGCCCAGAAGCTCGAGAAACCTGTCGGCCGGCCCGGGGATGGACCAGCCCGACGCCGCCCAGAGCAACCCCGCGGCGATCGATGCGATCATCGGGTTCTTCGCAAGGCCCGCGGCCACCCGCAATGTCGCGGCGCCGAAGCTGCCCTCGTTGCGCGAGAGCGTGATCAGGATCACGGTGACGGCGCCGAAGAGGATGAGGTCCACGACGATGACCTGCAGGATCGGGCCCACCGCCCCCTCGCCCAGAAGCTGCACCAGCATCGGAATGCCGAGGAACCCCACATTGCCGATCACGGCGCATTGCGCCTCGATCGCGGTTTCGGCCATGCCGCGCCCGCGCCAGAGGCCCGCAGCGGTGGCCGCCAGATAGACGAGGAGCGTGCCGCAGAAATAGGCCAGCAGGAACCGCACGCTCAGCACCGCACCGAGGTCGAGCCCGGCGGTGAACCGGAAGAGCAGCGCCGAGAGCGCGAAGTAGAAGACGAACGCGGTCAGCGCCGCCGTCGCCGCCGCGTCGAAGAAGCCCGCGCGCCCCGCCCAGAAGCCGAGCCCGATCAGGGCGAAGAAGGGAAGCGTCTGCGCCAGAACGTCCATGCCGACGATCGCTATCCGGCCCGGGGCCCCGGCGCAACGCCGCCCGCGGCGCGCCGGGGCTTATATCCGGCGGGGGCAGATCCCACATATGGCTTGTCTCCGCCGTGTCGGTCACGGCAGAGTGAGCCACGCAAGCAGGGAGCGCCGATGAACCAGCAGGTCCAGATCAAGAAGGGTCGCAAGTACCAGCAGGTCCTCGACGGAGCGCGCAAGGTCTTCATGGCCGACGGGTTCGAAGGGGCGAGCGTCGACACGATCGCCAAATGCGCGGGCGTCAGCAAGGCGACGCTCTACAGCTATTTCGCGGACAAGCGCCTTCTCTTCATGGAGGTCGCGACCTGCGAATGCGGCAAGCAGGCGGCGACGGCGATCGACCGGCTCGACATGGACGATCCGCCGGAGCAGGTCCTGACGCTCGCCGGCAACCACATCCTGTGCTTCGTACTGTCGGAATTCGGCCAGCGGATGTTCCGCATCTGCGTGGCCGAGACCGACCGCTTTCCCGAGCTCGGTCGGCGATTCTGGGAATCGGGCCCGGGTCTGGTCGAGCGCGTGCTGCGGCGCTATTTCGACCAGGCGATCGCGCGCGGAGAACTCGCCATCGAGGACACGGCACTTGCCGCGCACCAATTTGCCGAGCTTTGCAAGGCGGAGCTCTTTCCGCGCTTCATGTTCGGGATGCAGACCGAATTCACCGAGGCCGAGCGCGAGCGCGTGGTGCGCGGTGCGGTCGACATGTTCATGGCCCGCTACGCGGTCTGATCCGCCTCAGTCCACCCGGCGCAGGTGCAGCTGGTTGCCGATCTTCTTGGTCTCGAACCGCTTGAGATCCTCGACCAGATCGCTGAGCTTGCGCTTGCCGTAGGTCCGCGTGTCGAAATCCGGCGTCTCGGCGATGATGTACTGCCCCAGCTGGCCCAGCGCGTACCATTCGTCGTCCTGCTGGATCTTGTCCATCGCCCGCAGGATCAGCGGCACGGCCTCGATCGGCGCGACCTTGCCCGCCGGCGCGGGGCCTGAATCCTCGGATTTCGGCTGCACCGGCTCGTCGACGATGTTCTCGATCAGCACGAAGCGGTTGCACACGTTCCGGAGCGCCTCGGGCGCCTTCTTCTCGCCGATGCCGATCACGTCGAGCCCCTGCTCGCGGATCCGGTTGGCAAGCGAGGTGAAGTCGCTGTCGGAACTGACCAGCACGAAGCCGTCGAACCGGCCGGTATGCAGGATGTCCATCGCGTCGATCACGAGACCGATGTCGCTGGCGTTCTTGCCGACGGTATTGGCGGTCTCCTGATGCGCGACGAGGCCGAGATCGCGCACCGTCTTGGACCAGTTCGCGAGCCGCCCCGAGGACCAGTCGCCATAGACACGCCGAAGTGCCGGCTCGCCGAACGAGGTCACCTCCTGCAGGATGGGGCCTGCGAACTTGGCGGGGATGTTGTCCGCGTCGATCAGCACGGCATAGAGCTTGCGGTCGCGTTCGCCTGGCATGGTACACCTTCACGCTTGATTGGCGCCACGCCTTGGGGGAGGCGCGCGGCAATGTCAACGAAAACGGCGTGGCGCGGCGCGGGGAACATCCCCGGCGCACGGACATTGCGGAGGCGAGCAGGGAGAAACGCCACCATGTCCGACCGATCCACCTGGTGGCCGTTCCTCGCGGGCTGCTTCGCGTTCTTCACGATCATGTCGGGCGCCACGATACCGACGCCGCTTTATCCGCTCTACGCCGACCGCTTCGGGTTCTCGCCCTTCGTCATCACGCTGATCTTCGCGGCCTATTCGGCGGGCGTCATCGCGGCGCTGCTGGGCACGGGGCCCTGGTCGGACGAGATCGGGCGCAAGCCGCTGCTCCTCGGCGGGCTCGGCACCACGGCCCTTGCCGCGATCGCGTTCACGCTCGCCGATGGCCTGACGATGTTGCTGTTGGCCCGCGCGCTGCAGGGCTTCGCGGTGGGCATCTACGCCTCGACGGCGACCGTCGCCGTCACCGAGCTCGCCCCCGAGGGACAAAAGCGCATCGGCGGCTTCGGGGCGACGGCCGCCAATATGGGCGGCCTCGGCGGCGGCGCGATCATCGGCGGCATCGTCATCACGCTGGCGCCCGCGCCGCTGGTGACGCCCTACCTCGTCCATCTCGCGATGGCCGGCCTGTCGCTGCTGGCGCTCTGGTGGTTGCCGGAGCCCGGCGAGCGGTCGCCCGACCCGCAGCTGCGGGCGCAGGGGCTGGCAGTGCCCGAGGAGGTGCGCGGCATCTTCGTGCCCTCCGCGATCGCGGCCTTCGCCATCTTCATGATCTGCGGCTTTTTGGGGTCGGTCGCTCCGAAATACCTGGGCGACGTCTTCGGGCGACAGGGCGACCACATCCTGATCGGCGTCGTCGCGGGACTGATCTTTCTCACGTCGATCCTCGGACAATGGGTGGAGGACATGCTGCCCGACCGGGTCGTTCTGCCTCTCGGGATGGCGACGATGACGCTCGGGATCGCGGCGATCACCGCCACCCTCGCGTCCCAGACCCTGCCGGGCTTCGTCGCCGCCATCGCCTTTGCCGGCATCGGTCACGGGATCGCGTTTCGCGGCGGGCTCGTCGCCCTGTCGTCCCGCGCCCCGCAGGGACAGGCGGCGGCGGTGACCGCGACCTATTTCACGATCGTCTATGTCGCGATCTCGGTCCCGGTCCTGATCATCGGCGCGCTTCAGGGGCCGCTCGGCCTCGTCCCGATGACGATCGGCTATGCGATCTTCTCGACCCTGCTCTCGGCGCTCGCCCTCGGCCTGATCCTGCGCCGCGGCTAGGACGCGCGGGCGAAAGGCCCGCCCCTTCATCTGTCGCGAAATACTCCGGGGAGCGCGAGGGGCTGGCCCCTCGCTCCCGCCCTCTCAATATTCGACGACGGCCCGGATCGACTTGCCCGCATGCATCAGCTCGAAGCCCTCGTTGATATTGTCGAGCGTCAGCTTGTGGGTGATCATCGGATCGATGTCGATCTTGCCCTGCATGTACCAGTCGACGATCCTGGGCACGTCGGTCCGGCCCCGCGCGCCGCCGAAGGCCGATCCGCGCCAGGACCGCCCGGTCACGAGCTGGAACGGACGGGTCGAGATCTCCTGCCCCGCGCCCGCGACGCCGATGATGATCGATTCGCCCCAGCCCTTGTGCGCGCATTCGAGCGCCTGCCGCATCACGTTGACGTTGCCGATGCATTCGAAGCTGTAATCCGCGCCGCCGCCCGTCAGCTCGACCAGATGCGCGACCAGATCGCCCTCGACCGCCTTGGGGTTGACGAAATGCGTCATTCCAAACTGCTTGGCGATCTCTTCCTTGTCGTTGTTGAGATCGACGCCGACGATCATGTCCGCGCCCACCATCCTGAGCCCCTGGATCACGTTGAGCCCGATCCCGCCCAGCCCGAAGACGACGCAGTTCGATCCCGGCTCGACCTTGGCGGTGTTGACCACCGCGCCCACGCCCGTCGTCACGCCGCAACCGATATAGCAGATCTTGTCGAAGGGCGCATCCTTGCGCACCTTGGCGAGGCTGATCTCGGGCAGGACGGTGTGATTGGCGAAGGTCGAGCAACCCATGTAATGATGGATCGGCGTGCCGTCCATCATCGAGAACCGGCTGGTCCCGTCGGGCATGACGCCCTTGCCTTGCGTCGCGCGCACCTTCTGGCAGAGGTTTGTCTTGGGGTTGAGGCAATATTCGCATTCGCGGCATTCGGCCGTGTAGAGCGGGATCACGTGATCGCCCACCTCGAGCGAGGTGACGCCCTCGCCCACCTCGATCACGACGCCCGCGCCCTCATGGCCGAGGATGGCCGGAAACAGGCCCTCGGGGTCGTCGCCCGAGCGGGTGAATTCGTCGGTATGGCAGATGCCGGTGGCCTTGATCTCGACCAGGACCTCGCCGGCCTTGGGGCCGTCGAGATTCACGTCCATGACCTCGAGCGGTTTTCCGGGTTCGAGGGCGACGGCGGCACGGGTTTTCATGGGAGTTCTCCTCGGGGTCACGTTGGGCGTGATCCCACCCGAAAGAGACCGCGATTGCAAGCCGTCCGGCTGGTCAAACCCCGCCGAAGCGCCTAGATCTCGGGCGAACTCGACAACGGAGATGCCGCGCCATGAAGATCGTCCTGAGCGTCCTCGCGGCGTTCTGTCTCGCGATGCCGGCAGCGGCGCAGAGCGCGCGGTTCGACGTGGTTCTCGCCGGGCGTACGCTGGGCGACATCGCCGTGACGCAGACGGGTGCCGATGCCGAGTTGCGCAGCGTGATGGACAACACGCCGCTCGGGGTCGGCGACGGGCGGTTCGACGCCACGCTGACGGGCGGGCAGAGCTATCGCAGCGTCGGCGCATCGGCGGACGAGACGCGGCGCATCGATTTCGACTATGCCGGCGACCGGGTCGCGGAGGTGCGGATCGCGCCCGAGGACGAGGCGACCGACGCCTCCGATCCGGGCCGGGTCCCAGCGGGCGTGCTCGATCCCGCGCGGGGCTTCGCGCGCATCGCGTTCGCACGCGACTGCGTCGCCCCGTTCCGGATCTACGACGGCCGCCGGGTGGTCGAGGTCGCGCTTGCGGACCGCACGCTCGGGGCGGAGATGCTGGAATGCGACTATGCCTACCGGGTGGTGGACGGTCCCGGCCACCTGTCGCCGTTCCGGTTTCGCGAGATCGCCATGACGGCGCGCTACGAGCTTGCGGACGGCGCGGTCAGTCGCGCGCGCGAGATCGCGCTCGGGGCCGGACCGTTCACCGTCCGGCTGGTCAATCGCTGACATGGTTCAAAGGAGTTCCGCCATGCGTCCCACCCTCGCTCTCGCCGCCCTCGTCCTCGCGACAGCGTGCCAAACGACACCCGGCCCCGATGCGGCCCCCGGCGCCGATCCGGCCGGTTGCGGGGCCGATCGGCTCCAGCCCTATCTGGGCGGTCCGGTCGCGGCGGCGCAGCAGGCCGCGGGCCAGTCGATCACCCGCGTCTACGAGGAAGGCGACGTGATCACGATGGATTACCTGCCCGCGCGCGTGAACATCGTGACCGACGGCGCGGGCCAGGTGGTACGCATCGCCTGCGGCTGACCGCTAGCCGAGATCGGGCTCGGTCGCGGCGAAGTCGCGGTCGGCGCTCAGCCGGTCCCACCATTCGCGGAAACCGCCGATATCGAGCAGTTCGTCCTTGTGCGGGGTCATGTTGGTATAGAAGACGATCGGCCCCAGCATGTAATCGGCGAGCGACGGGTTCGGACCGGCCAGCCAATCGTCGCCCGCGCGGATCTCGTCCACGAGCTTGAGAAAGGTATTGGCATTCCCGAGGGTCTCGTGATGCTGCTCCTCGCTCGGGTTGCCGATGAAATCGGGCTTGATGTGGTAGAACGCCACACCGACGAGCGCGTCGTAGCCATAGGCATGGATGAGAGACATGATCTCGGACATGCGGGCGATGTCCCAGGCGCTTTCGGGGACCGATGAGGGCCCTTCTCGGGTCTGTTCGACATAGTTCACGATGGCGTCCGTCTCGCGCAGGCGGTGGCCGTCGATGTCGAGGACGGGCACCTTGCCGAACGGATGACGGGCGAGATGCTCGGGCTGGCGCGTCTCGCCTTCGAGCACGTTGACCGGCACCTGGTCGTAATCGACGCCCTTGCGGTTCAGCACGATCTTGACGGTGCGCACATAGGTGGAGCCGTCGAAGCCGTATAATGTCGCGTCAGCCATGTTGCTGCCTCCTCGGGTCTATTGTTGAGCGTGAGGCTAGCGCGGCAGGGATGCGGGGAAAGGCATGGCCCCGAAATCGTGTTCGGGAAGGAGGGGCCGGGGGCGCCCCCCCGAAGGGACCCCGATGCCGCGAACTGGTGGGGGCTTTGCGTCGCGACACCGGGGCATTGTGCGATCTATGTCGCCTGCGTCACCTATCGTTGGCGCATGGCGGCGATGCGGCGGCGGGGCGGCGATCCCGCGGTCATTTCGCGGCGGGACGGTGGCGACTTGCCAAACGGCACGCCCGCGCCCAATTTGGAGGCATGACCGTGACATCCCCCACGCCGTTTCCGGGCCGTCCGGACCCGCACGCCAGAACCGCGTTCGACCGACACGAGCTCGGCACGATCCTGTCGCTCTATGGCCGCATGGTCGCCGCCGGCGAATGGCGCGATTACGGCATGTCGTTCCTGCGCGACGTGGCGATCTTTTCGGTCTTCCGACGCACTGCCGAGCACCCGATCTACCGGATCGAGAAGCGGCCCCGCCTGCGCGCGAAGCAGGGGCAATACGCGATCATCGGCATGGACGGGCAGATCCTCAAGCGCGGCCACGACCTCAAGACGGTGCTGCGGGTGCTGGAGCGCAAGCTGATCCGCGCGGTCGACGACTGAGCTATTCCTGCGCGATGCGGCGATGGGTGGTGACGGGGCCGCCGCCCTGCGCCTCGATCCGGGCCACGGCATCGGCAACGGGCTCGTAGCTGACCGCCATGTGATGCGCGTTCGCGTGGATCAGGACGTCGCCATCGACCGCCATCGCCACGTGCCCCTTCCAGAACAGCAGGTCGCCGCGCAGCATGGGCGTGCCGGGATCGAGCGCGCGGCCCACCGCCCCCTCCTGCAGGTCGCTGTCGCCGGGACAGGGATGGCCCGCGGCCAGCAGCGCCGCCTGGATCAGGCCCGAACAATCGATGCCGTCCGCCCCGTTGCCGCCCCAGAGATAGGGCACGCCGAAGAAGAGTTGCGCCACGCTCGCCGGATCGGCGAAGGGCTTGTTGGCGGGGCGCAGATGCGGGCGCGGGATATGCGTGCCGTTCGAAAGCTCGAAGAACCGGTCGGAGGCGGCCACGACCCGGAGCCGGGCGCCGAAGCTCAGCCGCGCGACCGGCGGCACCTTCATGTCGGGCGCGGGATAGAGATGCGAGGCCGGCACGCCCACGACATGCGTGGCCTGCACCGGCGGGCCCAGATCGCGCTCGGACACATAGCCCACATAGCCGTCGCGATCGGCCCGGACGAAGGCCATGCCGTCCGCGCGGTCGTAGACGCGGAGGGTCTCGCCATGCAGAAGCTGCCGGTCCCGCGCGGCGGCCTCGGGCGCGGACCAGAGATCGGCCAGCGGCGCGGCGATCCCGGCAGGCTCGCCCTCGGAGAAGCGCGGCGCCTCGACGAGGCCGCGCAGATGGGCGGCGGCGACGCGACCGTTGGCGGGGGTCAAGCGGCGGTCGCTCATGGCGCCAGCACCTGCGGCAGCGCGTCGAGGATCGCGCGCGCGCCCTGTCCCACGCCGCCCTTGGGACGGGCGGGTGCCGATTGCGGTTGCCAGCCGTAGATGTCGAAATGGACGTAGCGCGCGGCCCCTTCGGCAAAGCGGCGCAGGAACAGGGCGGCGGTGATCGCCCCGGCGAAGCCGCCCTTCGGGGCATTGTCGAGATCGGCGATGCCGGGCTCGATCAGCGTCTCGTAGGGGTCCCAGAAGGGCAGCCGCCAGACCGGATCGCCGACCGTCCGGCCCGAGGCCGCCAAGGCCTCGGCAAGCGCGTCGTCGTCGCAGAAGAGCGCACCGAGATCGGGGCCCAGAGCCACCCGCGCGGCGCCGGTGAGCGTCGCCATCGAGATCATCAGATCGGGCGCGGCCTCGGCCCCGAGCGCCATCGCGTCGGCGAGCACCAGGCGCCCTTCGGCATCGGTATTGTTGACCTCGACGGTAAGCCCCTTGCGGGAGGTCAGGATGTCGCCGGGGCGGAAGGCATCGCCGCTCACCGCATTCTCGACCGCCGGGATCAGGACCCGCAGGCGCAGCTTCAGGCCGAGCGCCATGATCATGTGCGCAAGCCCGAGCACGGTCGCGGCGCCGCCCATGTCTTTCTTCATCAGGCCCATCGACGATCCAGGCTTGAGGTTGAGCCCGCCGGTATCGAAGCAGACGCCCTTGCCGACCAGCGTCAGGGTGGGACCGTCCGTGCCCCATTCCAGATCGATGAGACGCGGGGCGCGATGGGCGGGCGCGGCACGGCCGACCGTGTGGATCAGCGGCAGGTTCCGCGGCAGCAGCTCGTCGGCCCCGATCACCGAGATCGTGGCGTCGTACCGCTTGGCCAGATCGCGGGCCGCGTCCTCGAGCTCGGCGGGCCCCATGTCGTTGGCGGGCGTGTTGATGAGGTCGCGGGTCAGCGCCTCGCCCGCCGCGATGGCGGAGATCCGGTCGCGATCCGTGCCCGCGGGCGGCACCAGCCGCGCCTTGGGCGGGTCGTTCTTCGCGTAGCGGTCGTAGCCGTAGCCAGCGAGCAGCCAGCCCAGGGCGGCCTCGTCGGCGGCCTCGCGCCCGAGACCGGTCGCGATGCGCCAGTCGCCCTCGGGCAGGGCCGCCCGGGCCTCGGCGATCTGGAACCGCCGGCGGCCCGCGTGGCGCGCGTCGCCCGTCCCGAAGAGCGCGCCGGCAACGCCGCCGCCCGGCGCGGGCAGGACCAGAACGCGGCCGCGCTGCCCGGAAAAGCCCGCGGCGGCGACCCAGGCGCGCACCGCCTCGTCCTGGCGCTCCAGCCAGTCCGGGAGGTCGGAGGGCCCCAGAAGGTGGAGCGGGCGGGCATCTGGCGCCTCTTCGGGCGCAAATCCTGTCGAGAGGTCTCGCATCGGGGGGCTTTCCGGTTCGGGCATTTGCGGCACGCTACTGCGCCGCTTGCCGGACCGAAAGGCCCCCCGCGCCGGATCGCCGCGCTAGGAGCTGCTGTCCTGCCGCAACCAGGCCGCCGAGATCGCCTCGTCGCCCAGACGGACCAGACGCGCGACATTGGCCGCAAGCGCCGTGTCGTCGTGCCCGTCGGTCAGCGAGACGACATGGCGGCACACCCGGAAGAGCCGGTTGAGCCCGAGTTCGTGGGCCCGGTCGGCGATGTCGCGGGCCGCGGCCGCCACATCCTCCAGCCGGCGATCGCGATAGGACACCGCCGCGCGGGACAGCGCCTCGGTCATCTCCTCCAACGTGGCGTCGAGGATTTCGGGGCTCGCCGCCGCGCCGTGGGGATCGCTGCGTCCCATGAACCGTTCGATATCCTGATTTGTCCGCTCTCGCGGGGCCAACATGACCAACTCACCCATGAGGTATTCCTTTCGCTCGCCCCGGCATCCTCGTCGCTTTGGCCTAACAAAGCGTTCTGCAAAGGCAGAAGAAGGCTCGAAAATACTTCGAAAGGCAGCTACTCGGTTAAAGATTCCGCAAGCGAGGTGCTCACAGATGATCCAGGCCAAGCCGCTCCCCTCATTCCTGATGCAAAGGTTTCACGGATGGCGTGCGACGACCTTCGCCGAGAACAGGTCCTGGTACAAACGCCTGGCCGAGGAAGGCCAGCGGCCGCGCGTCATGGTGATCTCGTGCTGCGACAGCCGGGTGCATGTCACGTCGATCTTCGGCGCGGAGCAGGGCGAGTTCTTCATCCACCGCAACATCGCCAATCTCGTGCCCCCCTGCGAGCCCGACGGCGCCCAGCACGGCACCTCGGCGGCGGTGGAATACGCGGTCACGTCGCTGCAGATCACCAACCTGATCATCCTGGGGCATTCCCGCTGCGGGGGCGTGCGCGGCTGCTACGACATGTGTTCGGGAAGCGCCCCCGCGCTCGAAGAGAAGTCGAGCTTCGTCGGACGCTGGATGGACCTCCTGCGGCCGGGCTACGAGGCGCTGGAGGCGGGGGACGAGGACGAAAGGGTCGAGGCGCTCGAGAAGGCGGCGATCAAGATCTCGCTCACCAACCTCATGACGTTCCCGTTCGTGGCGGAACGGGTCACGGATGGCCGGCTGAGCCTGCACGGCCTCTACAACGATATCGCGGAAGGCGACCTCTACAACTACGACGCCGAGGCGGATCGTTTCACCAAGGTCTAGCCGCGGCGCACTGATCAGGCGCTCAGCGGCGGCAATCCGGTCAATTCGTCCTGCAAGAGCGCCTCGATCTCGCGCCGCTCGACGTTGCGCGCGCCGCGCTGGGCGGCGCGGTGATCGCCGGCCTTCTTGCGGTCGCCGAAGATAAGCTGAAACATCGGGGCTTTCCTTTTCGTCACGACGGGCCGACAGGTCGTCGAGGAGGAGTTTCACCACGAAGACCTTTGCAATTCGTTTCCGCGAAAGAGACGATTGGCGCTATCTCGAAAAAAAGCGCGCGCCCCTCGGGGACGCGCGCCTGTTACCACCGGCCGTTGACCCGAAGCGGGGTCAGGCCTTCTTCAGGACCTCGCGCCCCAGCAATTCGGCGATCTGGACGGCGTTGAGGGCCGCGCCCTTGCGCAGGTTGTCGCTGACGCACCAGAGGTTCAGGCCGTTCTCGATCGTGCTGTCCTGGCGGATGCGGCTGACGAAGGTCGCGAAATCGCCCACGCATTCGATCGGCGTGACGTAGCCGCCATCCTCGCGCTTGTCGATCACCATGATGCCCGGCGCCTCGCGCAGGATGTCGCGCGCCTCGTCCTCGTCGAGGAATTCCTCGAATTCGAGGTTGATCGCCTCGGAATGGCCGACGAAGACCGGCACGCGCACGCAGGTCGCTGTCACCTTGATCTTGGTGTCGACGATCTTCTTGGTCTCGGCCACCATCTTCCATTCCTCGCGGGTTTCCCCGGAATCCATGAACGAATCGATATGCGGGATCACGTTGAAGGCGATCTGCTTGGTGAACTGCTTGGGGGGCTTGTCGTCGGTCGGGTTGTAGATCGACTTGGTCTGATCCCAGAGCTCGTCGATGCCGTCCTTGCCGGCGCCCGACACCGATTGGTACGTGCTGACCACCACCCGCTTGATCCGCGCGCGGTCGTGCAGCGGCTTCAGCGCCACCACCATCTGCGCGGTGGAGCAGTTCGGGTTGGCGATGATGTTCTTCTTGGCGTAGCCGTGAATCGCGTGGGCGTTGACCTCGGGCACGATCAGCGGAACGTCGGCGTCGTAGCGGTAGAGCGAGCTGTTGTCGATCACGACGCAGCCGGCCTTGGCGGCCTTGGGCGCGTGGATCTTGGTCGCGTCCGAGCCGATGGCGAAGAGCGCCATGTCGAAGCCGGTGAAGTCGAACTGCTCGAGATCCCTGGTCTTCAGCGTCGCGTCGCCATAGCTGATCTCCGTGCCCTGCGACTTGCGCGACGCGAGCGCCACGACCTCGTCGGCGGGAAACTGGCGCTCGGCCAGGATGTTCAGCATCTCGCGGCCCACATTGCCCGTGGCACCGACGACGGCGATACGATAGCCCATTATGATCCTCGCAGGTTAAAGACGCATTCCCTTAGACCAATCGCGCGGCGGACGAAAGGTCAGGTGATGGACAAACACGCCATCGCGCTACTATCCTCCCGACAAACCAAGGGAGCGTTAGCCAATGTACTTCTTCATCGTCCTGATCATTCTCTTCGTGCTTCTGGCGGTCACCATCTTCGGATACATGTCCACCGGCCGCTGAGCCCGCCGGGCCGGGCGCGTTCAGCCCGCCGGCACCATCGGCACCCGGCCCTTTTCGGTCAGCATCCAGGCGTCGCGGCCTTCGATCGCGACGGGAACGAGCGGATTGCCGTAGCCCGCGCCGCCATCGAGGTTGAGCCGGTTACCGTAATGCTCGGGCGCGTCGAGCGCGGTGTGCCCGTGCACGACCAGCGGGCCGTGATCGCGCGTATCCTCGAGCCAGCCGTCCCGGATCCAGAGCAGGTCGTCCTCGTCCTGATCCTCGAGCGCGATGCCCGGGCGCAGGCCTGCATGGACGAAGAGACACTCCCCCTCGCCGTGGTGGATCGGCCGTTGCGCCAGGAATTGCAGATGCGCCTGCGGCACCGCCTCGCGGGCACGCATCACGACCTCCTGCGGGTCGAGCAGGTCGCCCTCGATCTCGTAGGAGGCGAGCGTCTCGATCCCGCCATTCGCGGCATGCAGGAACGCGGCCCCCTCGCCGCCGAGCCCGTAGGAGCCGAGCGTGGAGGGTCCGCCGAGCCGCTTGTTCATCCATGAAAGGCCGGACTTGATCCGGTCGTCGTTCTCGCGTCCCTCGGTCAGGAACCGCTCGAACATGCGATCGTGGTTTCCCTTAAGGCAGACCCAGTTGCGGCCCTCCGCCAGCCCCCCGACGAGCCGGTCGAGCACGCCGCGGCTGTCGGGGCCGCGATCAGTGTAGTCGCCCAGAAAGACGATGCGCGCATCGGCGCCGCCGTCACGCTCGACAAGGCGCAGCGCCCGGTCGAGCTGCGCGGAATGTCCGTGGATGTCGCCGATCGCGTAGATCGTCATGCCGTGTTCCTTTCCAGCCTCCGCCGCATGGGCATGTGCTTACGCAAAGGGCGCGGCGGCGGCAACCTCGGCGGGCGCGAGGAGACGGCGCCCCGGATGGCTTCGCCGGCTTGCCTGCGGAGGGTACGATCTGCGATGATCGACACGTCCCAGAATGTGGAAGCCCCCATGCCCCTCCCCTCCCGCGCAGAGCGGCGCAAGCGCGCGCGCCAAACGCCCGGCAGCGTCGCCGATCTGCGCGCCCGCCTTTCGCAGGCGACGCTGGCCGGTGCGGAGCCGGGGCGGATCGACCGCGCGCGCCGGCTGGTCGATGCGTGGCTCGGAACGGCCGAAGCGCACCGGATGCCCCTCGGCGAGGTGGTGCGCGCCATGGCCGGGGGCAGGACGGCGCTGCAATTGGCGGCCGCCTTGCACGACGAGGCGACGCGCGATCCGCCGCCGATCCTGCGCGAGGCGGCCTGTTCCGAGGGCTGCGCATTCTGCTGCATCCTCGACGGGCCCGATGGCGGCACGATCACCGAGGCCGAGGCGCGGGCGCTTCATGCGGCGGTGTCCCCCCTTGCCGGACAGCCCGACGGGCGCGCGTGGCATCCCGCCGCCTGCCCCGCGCTCGATCCCGAAACGCGGGCCTGCCGGGCCTATGAGGCGCGGCCGACCATCTGCCGGTCGTTCCTGTCGCGCGACGCCGAGGCCTGCCGGATCAATGCCGAAGGCGGCAGCGCCGACGGGGCGGGGCTGCTCGGCGTGCATCTCGACTATCTCGCGGTCCATGCGCTGATCCGCGCGACGCTTGCGGGCGTCGCGCGGGTGGAGACCTATTCGCTCCGCGAAGTGGCCGCCGCCTCGGTGGACGGCGCGGACGAGAAGTCCGCGCTGGCCCGCGCGCGGCATCCGGCCCGGATGCTCGACGATGCCGGACGCGGCGCCGCCCGGGCGGCCTCGGCCGCCACGGGTCGGGTTGCGCCCGGCCCTACTCGACCGTGAAGCGCAGCGGGCGGATCTGCTGGAAGAGGCCGGTATCGCGCAGCTTCTGCAGCACCTCCTGCGGGGGCTGCTCGTCAAGATAGAGAAGTGCGATCGCCTGCTTGCCCCGCTCGGACCGGCCGAGGGTGAAGTTGGCGATGTTCACGCCGTTCTCGCCCAGCGTCTGGCCCAGCGTGCCGATGACGCCCGCGCGGTCCTCGTTGGTCGTATAGAGCATGTGGGCGCCGACCTCGGCGTCGATGTTGATGCCCTTGATCTGGATGAAGCGCGGCTTGCCGTCGGAGAAGACCGTGCCCGCGATCGAACGCTCGCGCGTGGGCGTCTTGACCACAATCTTGACGTAGCCCTCGAAGACGCCGGTCTGGTCCTGGGTGGTGGTCGCGATCTCGATCCCGCGATCGCGCGCGAGAACCGGGGCCGAAACCATGTTCACGTCCGGGTTGACCGCGCGCATGAGCCCGGCGATCGCCGCGGTGTTGAGCGCCGCGGTGTTCATCGTCGCCGCCATGCCGTCGTAGATGACCGTGATCCGCTCGATCCCCTCGTCGGTCAGCTGGCCGCAGAAGGCGCCGAGATGCTCGGAAAGCTTGAGCCACGGCCCCATGACCTTGGCCTCCTCGGCGGTGACCGAGGGCATGTTGAGCGCGTTGCTGACAGCCCCCGTCAGAAGGTAATCCGACATCTGTTCGGCGACCTGCAGCGCCACGTTCTCCTGCGCCTCGGTCGTGGCCGCGCCCAGATGCGGCGTCACCACCACGTTGTCGAGATTGAAGAGCGGCGAGTTGGTCGCGGGCTCCTCGGCGAAGACGTCGAAGGCGGCGCCGGCGACGCGGCCCTCCTTGATGGCTTCGGCCAGGGCCGCCTCGTCGACGAGGCCGCCGCGGGCGCAGTTGACGATTCGCACGCCCGGCTTGAGCTTGGCGATGGCGTCCTTCGACAGGATGTCGCGCGTCTTGTCCGTGAGCGGCACGTGCAGCGTGATGAAGTCGGCCGCACCCAGCAGCTCGTCAAGCTCGACCTTGCGCACGCCGAGCTGGTCGGCGCGTTCCTCGGTCAGGAAGGGATCGTAGGCGATGACCTTCATGCGCAGGCCCCGCGCCCGGTCGATGACGACCGAGCCGATATTGCCCGCGCCGATCACGCCCAGCGTCTTGGAGGTCACCTCCACCCCCATGAAGCGCGACTTCTCCCACTTGCCGGCATGGGTCGAGGCGTTGGCCTCGGGGATCTGCCGCGCGACGGCCATCATCATGGAAATGGCGTGCTCGGCCGTGGTGATCGAGTTGCCGAAGGGCGTGTTCATCACGATCACGCCCTTCTTGGAGGCGGCGGGAATGTCGACATTGTCGACGCCGATCCCCGCGCGGCCGATCACCTTGAGATTGCCGGCGGCGGCCAGCACCTTGTCGCTGACCTTGGTGGCCGAGCGGATGGCGAGACCGTCATATTGCCCGATCACCTCGAGCAGCTTGTCCTTGTCCTTGCCGATGGATGGGTCGAACGTGACGTCGATGCCGCGATCGCGGAAGATCTGGACGGCGGTTTCCGAAAGCTTGTCGGAGACGAGAACCTTGGGGGCCATGATGGCACTCCTTTGCAATATCGCGAGCCGCGCCGGCATTCGGCCGGGAGCCTCGCGCAAAATCTGTGGGGAAAGGCCCCGGGGGATCAGACCCCCGGGGTCGGGATCACCGGCGGATCAGGCGGCGGCCTGCTTCGCGTCGAGCTCGGCGTGATAGGCCCAGTCGATCCACGGCATCAGCGCCTCGAGATCGGACGCCTCGACCGTGCCGCCGCACCAGATCCGGAGCCCCGGAGGCGCATCGCGGTAGGAGCCCACGTCGAGGGCCACGCCCTCGGCCTCGAGCCGCTTGGCGACCGCCTTGGCGAAGGCCGCGTCGCCCGCGACCGCGGGATCGGTGAAGGCGAGGCAGACGGAGGTGTTGGACCGCGTGGCCGGATCCTTGGCGAGGTTGTCGATCCAGTCGCGTTCCGCGCAGAAATCCCACACGACCCTGGCATTGCGGTCGGCGCGGTCGAAGAGGCCGCCGAGACCGCCCACCGAGCGCGCCCAGGCGAGCGCCTGCAGGTAATCCTCGACGCAGAGCATCGACGGCGTGTTGATCGTCTCGCCGCGGAAGATCCCCTCGTTGAGCTTGCCGCCCTTGGTCAGGCGGAAGATCTTCGGCAGCGGCCATGCCGGCGTGTAGCTTTCGAGCCGTTCCACCGCACGGGGGCTCAGGATCAGCATGCCGTGCGCCGCCTCGCCGCCCAGCACCTTCTGCCAGGAGAAGGTCGCGACATCGAGCTTGTCCCACGGAAGGTCCTGCGCGAAGGCGGCCGAGGTCGCGTCGCAAAGCGTGAGCCCGGCGCGGCCCTCGGGGATCGCGTTGCCGTCGGGCATCCGCACACCGCTCGTCGTGCCGTTCCAGGTGAAGCAGACGTCGCGGTCGTAATCGAGCGTGCCCATGTCGACGATCTCGCCGTATTCGGCCTCGTGGACGCGGGCATCGAGCTTGAGCTGTTTCACGGCATCGGTGACCCAGCCGGCCCCGAAGCTCTCCCAGGCGACCATCTCGCAGGGACGCTCGCCCAGCAGCGACCACATCGCCATCTCGAAGGCGCCGGTATCGGAGGCCGGCACGATGCCGATGCGGTAATCGTCGGGGACGCCGAGGATCTGCCTCGTCTCGTCGATGGCCTGGGCGAGCTTCGACTTGCCGATGGCCGCGCGGTGCGACCGGCCGAGCGGTGCGCCCTCAAGCGTCGCGAGATCGAATGTGGGGGGTTTGGCGCAGGGGCCGGATGAAAAACGCGGATTGGCCGGCCGCGTGGCCGGAAGCGAAGTCGCCATTGCTGGTATCCTTCCAGATATGTGCCCTTCGTTGGGGAAGGGTGTCCCACCGCCGCATGTAGATCCGCGCGGGCGATCCGGCAAGCGAAATCGCGTGGGCGTGCTGTTCGTCGGCGGAATGAGGGGCTATGTGGACCGCGACAGACCCGGAGGAGCCCGCCCATGCATGTCGTGACCCTGATCGGAGAGCCGCTGGACCCGGGCTTCGCCCACGCGCTGCGCGATGCCTGGGGCGGCGGCGACGCGCAATGGCTGGCGCCCGACCGGGCGGCGGAATTCGCGATCGAGACGCGCCCCGACAACCTCTGGGAGGTCTGGGCCGAGGCGCAGAAGATGCGGATCGATCTCGTCGTCCAGCCGGCGGAGCGACGGCGCAAACGGGTGCTTCTGGCCGATATGGACAGCACGATGATCGGCCAGGAATGCATCGACGAGCTGGCCGACATGGCGGGCGTGGGCGCGGAGGTGTCGCGGATCACGTCGCGGGCGATGAATGGCGAGCTCGATTTCGAGGGCGCCCTGCGCGCGCGGGTGGGGCTTCTGGCTGGACTCGATGTGGGCGTGATCGACCGGGTCTGGCGCGAGCGGATCACGATGACGCCGGGCGGCGAGGTCCTTGTCGCGACCATGAAGGCCAACGGCGCCTATTGCGCGCTGATCTCGGGCGGGTTCACCGCCTTCACCGCGCGGGTGGCGGCGCGGCTCGGCTTCGACGAGCATCGCGCCAACGGGCTGCCGCAATCGGATGGCAGGATCACCGGCGCGGTCGACGAGCCGATCCTCGGGCGCGACGCCAAGGTCGTCGCCCTGCGCGAGATCTGTGGCCGGCTCGGCGTGTCGGCGGCGGAGGTCATGGCGGTGGGTGACGGCGCCAACGATCTGGGCATGTTGCAACTCGCGGGCGCGGGCGTGGCGCTGCACGCCAAGCCCCTGGTCGCGGCGGAGGTCGACCGGCGGGTCAATCACGGCGACCTGACCGCGCTCCTCTATCTGCAGGGTTATGCCGAGACGGAGTTCGTGCGGCCGGTCTGATCGCCGCGCTCAGCCCGGGAAGCCGTCGGCCGCCCGGATCCGGCCGACCTCGCGCCCGGCGCGGTTGCGGATCGGCACATCGAGATATGCGCGGGCCGCGGGATGGTCGGCATCGAGAACCCCGAGCCGGACGAGGATCGCGGTGATCGCGGCCTCGGAGGCGCGCGTGGCGCCGTCGACGATCTTGAGCGCGACGCCCAGCTGCCGCTCTGGCAGGATCGCCACGAAGACGGCCTCGGCGCCGGTCTTGACCGCGACGCGGCCGTCCATCGCGCGCATGAGGTCGGTGCAGGCTCGCCCCTCGCCCGCGACGAGCTCGGGGTGGCGGCACATCGCCTCGCGCAGCCGCGACATCGCGGTGCCGCGCGTGCCCTCCCCCTCGCGCGCCGCGGCGAAGGCGGACATCGCCCGGGCGAGGCCGGTCACGGTTGTCGCGAAATTCGGCGCGGAACAGCCGTCGATGCCGAAGCCAGGGCTTTCCATTCCGGTCACGTCCTCGTGCGCGGCGCGCACCGCCCGCTGCACCGGGTGGTCGGGATCGACGTAATCCGCGCCCGCCTGCAGATGCCGTGCGAAGGTCAGGAATCCGGCATGCTTTCCCGAGCAATTGTTGTGCACCTGGCAGGGCGTCTCGCCCTCGCGGATCATCTCCAGCCTGAGGTCCTTGTCGCGGCTGACCTCGGTTCCGCAGAGCAGGTCATCGTCGGAAAGGCCCAGATCCGAGAGCCATGCGCGCACCTTTGCGACATGGACCGGCGAGCCCTGATGCGACGCGGAGGCGAGTGCGAGGCGTTCGGTCGAAAGGTCCACGCCCGCCTCGACCATCGGCAGGGCCTGGATCATCTTGCACGACGAGCGGGGATAGATGACCGCGTCGGCATCGCCCCAGGCCGCGACGATGTCGCCGTTGCGATCGCAGACGACCGCATGGCCCGCATGCCACGATTCCAGCAGCGGCCCGCGCCAGAGCTCGATCATCCTGTGGGGGTTCGTCATGATGAGGGCCTTTCAATTCCGGGCGATTTTTTGCCGCGGGGGCTTCCAAGAAACAGCGATCTGCCGTTATGGTCGCATCGCTCGAAAGAGATTGAAACCATGCGCATCACGAACCGCGGAAGACGGATCGCGCGCATCGGCAACCGAGGCAGACGGCTGGAGGCTCAAGCGGACATGAAAGCGATTCTCGCAGGAACAATCGGAGGTGCGCTGCTTGCAGGCGGCGCGATCGCACAGGACGAATCCACCAATCGCGTCGCGGTCGAGACGGCCTGGAGCGTGTTCGTCGAGGACGAGCCGCGCGAATGCTGGTCGGTCAGCAGCCCCACCCAGACCGTGAATACCCGCGGCGGCGAGGTCGTCTCCGTCCAGCGCGGCGATATCCTGCTCTTCGTCACGTTCCGGCCCGGAGCCGACGCGCAGGGCGAGGTTTCCTTCACCGGCGGCTATCCCTTTGCCGACGGATCGACGGTCGAGCTCGATATCGGGGGGACGACCTTCGATCTCTTCGTCGACGGCGAATGGGCATGGCCCGCTTCGGCGTCGGACGACGCGCAGATCATCGCGGCGATGCGGCGCGGAGCCGAGGCCGAGCTGACCGCGCGATCCTCGCGGGGCACGCAGACCGAGGATACGTTCTCGCTTTTCGGGTTCACCGCCGCGCTCGACGAGGCGCAGGGCCGCTGTAGCTGAGGGTGCGGAACGAGGGGCCAGCCCCTCGTGCTCCCCGGAGTATTTCGCGACAGATGAAGACGGGCCCGCGCCCCGCCCGATCGTGGCGGTGCGGGCGTTCCGTCGCCGGGGCTTTATCGAAGCGCGGCTTTGCCCTATATGGCGTGGATCCCGCAAAGGAGGTTCCGGCCGTGAGCGACGCGCCCCAAAATCCGATCACACAGGATGTCCTGACCCTGCCCCGCAAGGCGGAGGAAGGCGGGCGTCGCAATCTCGTCGGTCTCACCCGCGAGGGGTTGCGCGAGGCGCTGATCGCGGCGGGGACGCCCGAGAAGCAGGCCAGGATGCGCGCGGGCCAGGTCTGGCAGTGGATCTACCAGAAGGGCGTGCGCGATTTCGACGCGATGACGAACCTCGCCAAGCCCTATCGCGCGCTTCTGGTCGAGAACTTCACCATCAAGGTGCCCGAGATCGTGCGTCGCGACGTGTCGTCCGACGGAACCCGCAAGTACCTTCTGAGGATCGCCGGCGGCCACGAGGTGGAGGCGGTCTATATCCCGGAGGAATCGCGCGGGACGCTTTGCGTCAGTTCGCAGGTGGGATGCACGCTGACCTGTTCGTTCTGCCATACCGGCACGCAGAGGCTGGTGCGCAACCTTACCGCGGGGGAAATCGTGGGGCAGATCATGGTCGCCCGCGACGATCTGGGTGAGTGGCCCCTTCCGGGCCGCAACCCCAAGGACGAGCAGCGGCTTCTGTCCAACGTCGTCCTCATGGGGATGGGCGAGCCGCTCTACAATTTCGAGAACGTGCGCGACGCGATGAAGATCGCGATGGACGGCGAGGGGATTTCGCTCTCGCGTCGTCGCATCACCCTCTCGACCAGCGGCGTCGTGCCCGAGATCGCCCGCACCGCGGCCGAGATCGGCTGTCTGCTGGCCGTCTCGTTCCACGCGACCACGGACGAGGTGCGCGACAGGCTCGTGCCGATCAACAAGAAGTGGAACATCGCGGCGTTGATCGAGGCCCTGCGCGCCTATCCCAAGGCCACCAATTCCGAGCGGATCACCTTCGAATACGTCATGTTGAAGGGGATCAACGACAGCGACGAGGATGCGCACCGCCTGATCGAGCTGATCCGTGGCATCCCGGCCAAGATCAATCTCATCCCCTTCAACGAATGGCCCGGCGCGCCCTACGAGCGGTCGTCCAACAACCGCATCCGCGCCTTCGCCGACATCGTCTACAAGGCGGGCTATGCCTCTCCGGTGCGCACGCCGCGGGGCGAGGACATCATGGCCGCCTGCGGGCAGCTCAAATCCGAGACCGAGCGCGCCCGCAAGGCCCGCCGGACCGCGCCCGCCGAGACGCCCGCCTGAGCGCGACCGCGATTGCGACATCGCGTCCCGGAACGGATCCGCGACCCTTTGCGTAAGTCGCGGCATACGCAACATGGAGGCATCGCGATGGCCAAGCATTACGAGGAAGGCGACAAGGTCGAATGGGACTGGGGCAACGGCACCGGTCAGGCGGTCGTTCAGAAGAAATACACGCAGAAGCGCACGCTCAAGATCAACGGGTCCGAGGTCACGCGCGATGCGGATGACGAGAATCCGGCCTACAAGCTGGAACAGGACGACGGCTCGGTGGTGCTGAAATCACATAGCGAGCTGCGCCGCGCCTGAGGTCATTCCGCCCTTCCCGGGATCGTGTCGCGCTTTTCGCCGGCATGGTCCCAGGTCGCGATCGCCTCTATCGCCTCGTCGGCGGTCTCGACGAAGCGGAAGAGCGACAGATCCTCCTCGGCGATGGTGCCGGCCTCGGCGAGTGCCTCGAAATTCACGATCCCGTTCCAGAACTCCTTGCCGAAGAGCAGTACCGGTATGCGCTCCATCCGGCCGGTCTGGATGAGCGTCAGCGCCTCGAAAAGCTCGTCGAGCGTCCCGAACCCGCCCGGAAAGACGCAGATCGCGCGCGCGCGCATCAGGAAATGCATCTTGCGGATCGCGAAGTAGTGGAAGTTGAAGCACAGGCCCGGCGTCACGTATTCGTTCGGTGCCTGCTCGTGCGGAAGCACCACGTTGAGCCCGATGGAACGCCCGCCGGCATCGCGCGCCCCGCGGTTGCCGGCTTCCATCACGCCGGGGCCGCCGCCGGTGACGATCACGTTCTCGCGCCCGTCGCTTTGCAGGCTTCGCTCGGTCATCAGGCGTGCGAAATTCCGCGCCTCGTCGTAATAGGACGACAAGGCGGCGAGTGTCGCGGTGCGGGCCGTCGCCCTGTCCTGAGGTGCAGGGATTCGGGCGCCGCCGAAAAGCACGATCGTCGAGGCGATGTTCTCCTCGTTCAGCGCCATCTCGGGCTTGAGCAGCTCGAGTTGCAGGCGGACGGGACGCAATTCGGGACGGCAGAGGAAATCGTCGTCGGCAAAGGCCAGCCGGTAGGCCGGCGAACGGGTCTGCGGCGTGTCGGGAATATCGCGGGCGGTCTCGATATCCTCATGCGCGTCGCGCAGCGGCGACAGGTCGTCGTCCATCATCGAATGTCCCTCGGGTCGGAGAATGGCTTGCGCGACATTGACCAATGATCGGTCGGAGTGCCACCCCCAAGCGCGGACCGTACGCACCCTTCCCCCGAAAGCGCAGGCATCCTATAGAGCGGCAAAACCGCCACCACGCCCCCGGAAGGAGCCGCCATGTCCCACGATCAGCTCGAAGCCGCCATCAATGCCGCCTGGGACGCCCGCGACACGATCACGCCGGCGACGGGCGGCGAGACGCGCGAGGCGATCGAGAGCACGCTCGACGCGCTCGACAGCGGCCAGTTGCGCGTGGCCGAAAAACGCGGTGACGATTGGCACGTCAACCAATGGGCCAAGAAGGCCGTGCTGCTGGGTTTCCGGATCAAGGACATGGAGACGCAATCGGGCGGACCGCAGGGTGCGACCTGGTGGGACAAGGTCGACAGCAAGTTCGTCGGCTGGGGCGACGAGACATGGAAGGCGGCCGGTTTCCGCGCGGTGCCCAATTGCGTCGTGCGCCGGTCGGCCTTCATCGGCAAGGGCGTCGTGCTCATGCCGTCCTTCGTCAATCTGGGCGCCTATGTCGACGAGGGGACGATGGTCGATACCTGGGCCACGGTCGGGTCCTGCGCGCAGATCGGCAAGAACGTGCACCTGTCGGGCGGCGTCGGGATCGGCGGCGTGCTCGAGCCGTTGCAGGCCGATCCGACGATCATCGAGGACAATTGCTTCATCGGCGCGCGTTCCGAGGTCGTGGAGGGCTGCATCGTGCGCGAGGGATCGGTCCTCGGGATGGGCGTCTATATCGGCAAGTCGACCAAGATCGTGGACCGCGAGACCGGCGAGGTTTTCATGGGCGAGGTGCCCCCCTATTCCGTCGTCGTGTCGGGCTCGATGCCGACCAAGAACAATCTCAACCTCTATTGCGCGGTGATCGTGAAGCGGGTCGACGAACGGACCCGCTCGAAGACCGCGATTAACGAGTTGCTGCGCGACTGATGGCGGCGCCCGGCCGGCACAACCCAAGGATGCAGTCCCGATGCGAAGCGCGGGAATATTCGGCCAACGCCGCCTCTTTCGCACCCGCGCGGCAGGATTCGCTTCGGGCGACGCTTTTCGCCGGCCTAGGCTTGCCGGCGGTCCTTTTGCCGGGATCGCCATTTCCATCACCAAAGTCTTGTTATCGGGATCGTCGCACGCAGTGAGGCGACGATCCTTTTTCCTGCTCGAAACGGAGGTCTGAAATGTCCAGACGCACCTTTCATTGACGTTTGAAACGCTTCCCCTGATCTGGCTGCTCGTGATCTTCGCGCTCGCGGGCGCCGTGGTGGTGGGGGCCTCGATCAAGGCCACGCACCTTGCGGATGTGATCGCGGACCGGACCCGCCTGGGCGAGGCGCTGGCGGGCGGCCTGATCCTCGGCGGCGCGACCTCGCTCGCGGGGGTGGTCGTGTCGGTCGATGCGGCCTGGGGTGGCGATGCGAGCTTCGCCTTCTCGAACGCCGTCGGCGGCATCGCGGCGCAGACGCTGTTTCTGGCGTTGGGCGACCTTCTGCACAAGCGCGCCAATCTCGAACATGCGGCGGCGGAGCCTGCGAACCTCTTCCAGGCGGTCATGTTGATCATCCTGCTCAGCCTGCCGATCTGCGCGGTCGCAGGGCCGAACCTGGCATATCTTGGGGTGCATCCCGCGTCGCTCGCGCTGTTTCTCGCGTATCTCGCGGGTACCAAGCTCGCCTCGGACGTGAGCGAGAGCCCGATGTGGACCGCGGTCGAAACCAGCGACACCCGCAAGGACGAGCCCGAGGACGACAGCGATCCGCAGAAATCCGTGATGCGCCCCGCCCTGATCTTTGCCGGTCTGGTCGCGCTGATGGGGGCCGGGGGCTGGGTGATCAGCCAGGTCGGCGGCAGCTTCATCAGCCGCTTCGGATTGTCGTCGAGCCTCGTCGGCTCGCTCATCACGGCGGTCGTGACATCGCTGCCCGAACTGGTCACCACGCTGGTCGCGGTGCGGCGCGGCGCGTTGCAGCTCGCCGTGGGCGGGATCATCGGCGGCAACACGTTCGACACGCTGTTTCTGGTCGCCTCGGATGTCGCCTATCGCGACGGATCGATCTATCATGCGATCGAGTCCAACGACCTCTACTGGCTGGGAACGGGTCTTCTGATGACGGCCATCCTGCTGGCGGGGTTGATCCTGCGCCAGCGACAGGGGCCCGGGAAGATCGGCATCGAATCGGTGCTGATGATCGGGATCTATCTGACGGCCTTGACGTTCGAGGTCATGGGCTAGAAAGCTGACGACAAAACGAAGGGACAGTATATGAGTGGAATTGGAATTATCGGCTCGATCATCATCGGCGCGATCGCCGGGTGGATCGCCGAGAAGGTGATGAAGGCCGATCACGGACTTCTGACGAACATCATCCTCGGCATTCTCGGCGCGGTCGTGCTGAACTGGCTGCTGGTGCTCATCACCGGAAGCACGCTTGGCGGCTGGCTGGGACAGCTGATCGTCGCGGTGATCGGTGCCTGCATCCTGATCGGTGCCTGGCGCGCGATCCGCAGATAGACTTGCCAAAGACCGCCGGGGCTGGCATCCGGCGGTCATGGCACCTTCCGACAAGAAACATCACGTCTTTACCCTGCTCGTCGAGGTCGGCCGCGCGCCGGGCGACGGCCTTCCAGAGGGAGCGACGGGTGCCGCGCTGATGTGCTATGCCTCGGGCGTTGACGAGGCGGAGGCGGTCCGGGAGACGGTCGCCGTCCTCAAGCAAGCCGAGATGTCGCCGCTCGACGTGACGGGCTACGGCACGCTGGACGAGCGTCTGGCAGAGGGCCACGACATCGACACCGACGAACGCGCCCTGATGGAACGGGCGCGCGCGGAAAACGCGGTGATCGTGGCGCAGATGACCCCCTTTTTCGAAGACCCGAAGGCGGCGAAATGAGCGTCGATACCAGCGCACCGGCGACGGACCCCGTCGCGCTGACGGCTGCGCTGATTCGCTGCCCTTCCGTCACCCCGGTCGAAGGCGGCGCGATCGCGATGCTGCAGCGCCTCCTCGAACCCGCCGGGTTCACCTGCACACGTATCGATCGCGCGGGCATCGCCAACCTCCATGCGCGCTGGGGCGATGGCGGGCCGATCCTTGGCTTCAACGGCCATACGGATGTGGTTCCGACCGGCGATCCCGCCGCCTGGCGGCACGACCCGTTCGGCGCGGTGATCGAGGATGGCGTGATCTACGGGCGGGGCGCCTGCGACATGAAGTCGGCCGTCGCGGCCTTCGTCGCCGCCGCCATCGACCATGTCGCGACCGACCCTGCGGGATCGGTCGTCCTCACGATCACCGGCGACGAGGAGGGCGACGGCATCGACGGCACGCCCGCCATTCTCGACTGGATGGACCGGACGGGCGCGCGCATGGATGCCTGCATCGTGGGCGAGCCCACCTGCCCCACCCGCATGGGCGAGATGATCAAAATCGGGCGGCGCGGCTCGATGACCGTGTGGCTGACCGCGCAGGGGCGACAGGGCCATTCGGCCTATCCGCAGAACGCGCGCAACCCGGTCCACGCGATGATCGCCCTGCTCGACCGATTGATCGCATTCGACCTGCCCGATGCGTCCGATCATTTCGATCCGACGACGCTTCAGGTGACGGGCTTCGACACCGGCAACGCCGCCAATAACGTCATTCCCGGCACATGCACGGCGATGGTCAATATTAGGTTCAACGACGCCCACAGCTCGGGCGAGCTGTCGTCGTGGATCGCCGGCGAGATCGCGTCAATGTCCGACGCGACGGGCGTCGGTTTCGACGTCGAGACCAAGGTCTCGGGCGAAAGCTTCGTCACGCCGGAGGGCGATTTCTCGCGCATGATCGAGCGCGCCGTTGAGGCGGAGACGGGGCTCGCGCCAATCCTGTCGACCTCGGGCGGCACGTCGGATGCGCGCCACATCCGCGCCCATTGCCCGGTGGTCGAGGTGGGGCTGGTCGGGCAGAGCATGCACCAGACCGACGAACACGCCGCCGTCGACGACATCGTCACCCTGCGAAACATCTATGCGCGCATCCTGCGGGATTTCCACGCGTGACGGTGATCCTGGGCGTTACGGACGATCTCGCGGCGTGCCATGAATTACGCCGCGCCGTCTTCATCGAGGAGCAGGCCATCGCCGAGGCGGACGAGTGGGACGATCTCGACGCCGGTGCGATCCACATCCTCGCGCGGCAGGACGGCGTGCCCGTCGGGACCGCGCGGCTGCTGATCGAGGGCGAGACGGGGCGGATCGGGCGGATCTGCGTGCTGGCCTCGCACCGGGGAACGGGGCTCGGGCGGCGGCTGGTCGAGGCGGGGATCGACCTTCTGCGGGATCGCGGACTGCGCCGCGCGGCGCTCGGCGCGCAGGTCCATGCGCTCGATTTCTACCGGCGTCTGGGCTTCGTGTCCGAAGGGCCGATCTACGACGATGCGGGCATTCCGCATCGCGAGATGTCGCGCGCCCTCTGACCCTGTTGCGCCGCGCCCGGCCGTGATAGCGAGGGCCATGGCCCAGATACCCAGCAAACGCGAGATCCTCGACTGGATCTCGGAAAACCCCACCCAGACCGCAAAGCGCGACATCGCCCGCGCCTTCGGGATCAAGGGCGCGCAGCGGATCGACCTCAAGCGCCTCCTGCGCGAGCTGGAGGACGAGGGGCATCTGCGCAAGCGCGGCAAGAGCTATCGCGACCCCGAAGCCCTCCCCCCGGTTGCGGTCTGCGAGGTGGGCGCCGCCGACGGCGACGGCGATCTCTTCGCGCGGCCGCTGGAATGGCACGGCGACGGGCCCGAGCCGCGCATCCTGATCGTCGCGCGGCAGACGGATGCTGCCCTCGGGGCCGGGGACCGGGTGCTCCTGCGCCTGCAGGAGGTGAAGGCCGACGATCACCGCTACGAAGGGCGGCTCATCCGCAAGATCGGCAAGACCTCGCGGCGGATGCTGGGCGTCTTTCGCGCGAACCCCGAAGGCGGGCGGATCCTGCCCATCGACAAGGGCCAGGACCGCGAATGGATGGTCGCCGCGCGCGAGACCGGCGGCGCGCAGGACGGCGAGCTGGTCGAGGCGGAACAGGCCGGCCCCGCGGGCCGGATGGGGCTGCCGCGCGCGCGCATCGTCGCGCGGTTGGGCGATCCGTCGGAGCCGCGGGCCGTGTCGCTGATCGCGATCCACCAGCACGGCATTCCCAACCAGTTCCCCGACGAGGTCATCGCCGAAGCCGAGGCGGCCGAACCCGTAGGCCTCGATGGTCGCGAGGACCTGCGCCACCTGGCCCTCGTCACGATCGACCCGAGCGATGCGCGCGACCACGACGATGCCTGTTTCGCGGAACCCGATCCCGACCCCGGAAACGAGGGCGGCCATGTCCTGTGGGTCGCGATCGCCGACGTGGCCCATTACGTGCGGCCGGGATCCGAGCTCGATCGCGAGGCGCGGCGACGCGGCAACTCCACCTATTTCCCCGACCGCGTGGTGCCGATGCTGCCCGAGGCGCTGTCGGGCGACCTGTGTTCGCTGCACGAGGGGGCGGATCGGGCCTGCATCGCGGTGCGGATGGTGCTCGACGCCGAGGGCAACAAGCTTGGCCATGCGTTCAAGCGCGGCCTCATGCGCTCGCCCGCCTCGCTCAGCTACGAAGAGGTGCAGGCAGGCCGCGACGGGGCGCCGTCGGAGCGGATCGCGCCGTTGATGGAGGGCGTGATCGGCCCGCTCTACGAGGCCTACGAGGCGCTCAAATCCGCGCGCGGGCGGCGTCAGCCGCTGGAGCTCGACCTGCCGGAACGGCAGATCGTGCTGGGCGACGACGGCCGGGTGCGCAGCGTCGATTTCCGCGACCGGCTCGACGCGCACAAGCTGATCGAGGAATTCATGGTGCTGGCCAATGTCTCGGCCGCCGAGGAGCTGCGCCGCCGCGACAGCCCGCTTCTCTTCCGGGTGCACGAGGAACCCAGCCCCGAGAAGATGGACGCGCTGCGCGAGGTGGCAGTGGCCGCGGGATTCTCGCTCGCCAAGGGGCAGGTGCTGCAGACGCGGCACCTGAACCGGCTTCTGGGCCAGGCGGCGGAGGGCGAATTTTCCGAGCTGATCAACATGAGCACGCTGCGGTCGATGACGCAGGCCTATTACAGCCCCGAGAATTTCGGGCATTTCGGGTTGGCGCTCCGGAACTACGCGCATTTCACCTCGCCGATCCGCCGCTATGCCGACCTCGTGGTGCACCGGGCGCTGATCTCGTCGCATCGCTGGGGCGATGACGGGCTCGACCCGGGTCAGGTCGAGATGCTGGAGGAGACCGCCAAGCTGATCAGCGACACGGAACGCCGTTCCATGGTGGCCGAGCGCGACACGACCGACCGCTATCTCGCCGCCTACCTCTCCGAGCGCGTGGGCTCCGAGATGGGCGGGCGGATCTCCGGCGTGCAGAAATTCGGCCTCTTCGTGAAGCTCGACGAGACGGGGGCCGACGGGCTGGTCCCCGTGCGCTCGATCGGGCGGGAATTCTACGTCTTCGATCCGGATGCGCAGACGTTGATGGGCGCCGATACCGGCGTGACGATCGGGCTCGGCCAGCGCGTGACGGTGCGGCTGGCCGAGGCGGTGCCGGTCACGGGCGGCCTGATGCTGGAGCTTCTGGAGGTCGAGGGCAACGCGCTTCCCCGCGGTCCCGGCCCCCAGCGATCGAAGCGCGGCGGACCGCCGAAACGCGCCAAGGGCAAGGCGAAGGCCAAGGCCGCCAAGACCGCGCGCAAGGTCAAGCGGACGCGCCGCTAGCCTAGTCGCCGGCGACCGCGTCCGGGCCCAGATGCGCGCGGCCCCGCGCACGGGCGAGCTTCACCTGACGGTGGCGCTCGCGAAACCGCGCGCGCTGCGCGTCGGTATACTCGTCCGCGCAGTGGGGGCAGCGCGCCCCCTCCTCGAACCGGGGATGCGCGCGGTCGGCTTCGGTCAGCGGCCGGCGACAGGCATGGCAGGTCGTCGCCCGGCCGGGGCGCAGACCGTGGCCGACGGTCACGCGCTCGTCGAAGACGAAGCACTCGCCCTGCCAGAGGCTCTTGCTTTCGGGCACGTCCTCGAGATATTTCAGGATCCCGCCCTCAAGGTGATGCACGTCGCGCACGCCCTGCGCCCTGAGATAGGCGGTGGATTTCTCGCACCGGATGCCGCCGGTGCAGAACATCGCGATCCGCTTGCCCGCGAGCCGTTCGCGATTGGCTTCCCACCAGGCGGGGAAATCGCCGAAGGACGCGGTTCCGGGATCGATGGCGCCCGGAAAACTGCCCATCGCGACCTCGTAGGCGTTGCGCGTGTCGATCACCGCGACGTCGGGCGCCTCGATCAGCGCGTTCCACTCGGCGGGCGGGACATAGGCGCCGGGCGCGTCGGGATCGACGGGCACCCCGAAGGTCACGATCTCGCGCTTGAGACGGACCTTGAGGCGCCCGAAGGGCATCGCCTCGGCACGGCTTTCCTTCGCATCGAGACCCGCGCAACCCGGCCAGAGGCGGATATGCGAGAGAACGGCGGCGACACCCTCGGGCGGCCCCGCGATGGTGCCGTTGACCCCCTCGCCCGCCACGAGGATGGAGCCGCGGACGCCCTGCTGCGCGGCCAGATCGCGCAGCGGCGCGCGCAGCGCGTCGGGATCGGGCAGGCTTGCGAACCTGTAGAAGGCGGCGACCGTGAACATGGCGGTGCTCATACATCCCGAAGGCGCCGCGTCGCAAGCCATGCGGTTGACTTGCGCGCCCCGGACTGGCCCTAGTTGCCGCGACAAACGACGGGAACCCGACATCATGAACGACCGATCCCACGCCCTGCTCGTCATCGACATGCAGAACGATTTCTGCGCGGGCGGCGCGCTGGCCGTCCCGGGCGGCGACGCGCTCGTCCCGGGCATCAACGCGGCGATGGACGATTTTGCCACCGTGCTCCTGACGCAGGACTGGCATCCGGCCGGGCATTCCTCCTTCGCCTCGTCGCATCCCGGGCATGCGCCGATGAGCACGACCGAGATGCCCTACGGCCCGCAGATCCTCTGGCCCGACCATTGCGTGCAGGGATCAAAGGGCGCTGCGTTCCACCCCGACCTGCGGACCGACGGCGATCTGATCCTCCGCAAGGGGTTCAACCCCGCGATCGACAGCTATTCCGCCTTCTTCGAGAACGATCACGCGACGCCGACGGGCCTCGAAGGGTACCTGCGGAGCCGGGGGATCGCGCGGCTGACCATGGTGGGGCTCGCGCTCGATTTCTGCGTGCATTTCTCGGCGGTGGACGGAGCGCGGCTCGGCTTCGACGTGACGGTCCGGACGGATCTGAGCGCCGCCATCGATCTCGACGGATCGAAGGACGCAGCGGTTCAGGCGATGCGCGACGCCGGGGTGACACTGGCCTGATGGATATCCGCGCGCTCGTCCTCGGGGTGGCCTTCGCCGTGATGTGGTCGTCGGCGTTCACCTCGGCCAAGTTCATCGTGGCCGACGCGCCGCCCCTGACCGCGCTGGCGTTCCGCTTCGCCATTTCGGGCGCGCTTGCCGTGGCGATCGCGAAAGCGATGGGCCAGAGCTGGCGGCTCGACCGGACGCAATGGCGGCTGACAATCGTTTTCGGGCTGTGCCAGAACGCGCTTTATCTGGGCCTGAACTTCATCGCCATGCGCAGCATCGATGCAGGCCTCGCCTCGATCATCGCGAGCACGATGCCGCTTTGGGTCGCGCTGATCGGGTGGTCGATTCTGGGCGAGAAGCTGCGACCGGGAGCGATTCTGGGTCTGCTGGCGGGACTCGCCGGGGTGACGATCATCATGGGCAGCCGGATCTCGGGGGGCGTGGATCTCGCGGGGCTGATGCTCTGCGTGCTGGGGGTCATGGCGCTGACGCTCGCCACGCTGTCGGTGCGCGGCGCATCCTCGGGGGGCAACGTCCTGATGGTCGTGGGATTGCAGATGCTCGTCGGCGCCGCGATCCTCGGCCTCGCGGCCTTGCTGCGCGAGCCCTGGGCGGTCGACTGGTCGGTTCCGCTGGTCGTGGCGTTCCTCTACACGACGCTGATCCCGGGGCTCGCCGCGACATTCGTGTGGTTCGTTCTGGTGCGCCGGATCGGACCGATCCGCGCCGCGACGTTCCATTTCCTTAACCCGTTCCTGGGCGTGGCCGTCGCGGCGATGGTTCTGGGCGAACGGATCGGCCCGCTCGACATCCTGGGCGTGGCGATCATCATGGTCGGCATCCTCGCGGTGCAGCTTTCCAAGGCACGCGCGCAGGGATGAGGCGGGGCGCGATCAGCGCGCCCGCCTGACGAGCCGGAGGCCCCCGACCAGCATCGCCGCGCCCCAGGCGAGGAACCCCATATCCCAATAGATCCACTGATCGCGCGGCACGGTTTCGTTGACGTGGTGCAGTCCAAGGATCTGGTGATCGATCACCCCTTCGACAAGATTGAAGAGGCCGAACCCGATCAGGATCGCGCCGATGACGATACGTCCCGACCAGATCAGCCGCGCCTGCCGTCCCGCGGCCCAGAGCGCGACAAGCCCCAGCACGAGGAAGATGTAGGTCGCGGCGTGGAAGAGACCGTCGAAGAAGGTGTTGACCTTAAGATTCTCGACGCTGTCGGGCGGATAGCCGGCGCTGGTGACCATGTGATGCCATTGCAGGATCTGGTGCAGCACGATGCCGTCGAAGAACCCGCCGAGGGCAAGGCCGAAGAGAATGCCCGCGCCGAGCGGGAACTGGCGTGTCTGCGCCGCGTGCTCGGCCATGTGTGTCTCCCTTTCGTGTCGGTAGCGCATGAAGATCGCCGCGCCGCGCGGATAACGAACGCCCGGTGAGCGCGCTTGGATCCGGTCGCGTCGACGGACCCACCACGGGGCCATGCGGAGATGAGGTGTCGAACGACACATAGTTTGACACCTTCGGTCCGTCGTGTTCCGCCACGTGGTGTAGCTGGCGGTGGCCATCGGGTTTCCCGGTAGGGTCGGGTTGCGAACACCAACCTGAACCGAGGGATGCCCCCGATGACCAAACCGATGATGGACCTGAGAGA
>CANLEQ010000023.1 GCA_947489705.1 uncultured Paracoccaceae bacterium | reverse complement strand
TACATCTGCAAAATCTGGACATCAGAGCCGGACAGATTCATCATCGATCCGATCCACCAAATGCCGGGACTGAACACCTAGTCACGCCGCGGCCCACATCGAAAAACCTCCGACTTTCCGGTCGTTCGGCGACTTACCGATGCAACTGCAGCATGACGATGGAGTCGCTCGCAGCCGCAGCACGCAGGGTTCTGCGCCGCGGCGCAGATCACGGAAGCGGTCGTTGAAGGCTGCGCCGGACCAGGGAACCTAATCCCACCTTTCGCTGCGCCTCGTCGCAGCGCCGCCGATACGGACAAAGCGAGCTTTCTCCGCAATTGAACGAACGGACGCTCTTGGATTTCGGCCTCGCAAGCGATGTCTCCGCCTCACGCGGGATCAGCAGACGGCTTAAGATCCCAGGGGAGCAGTGAGCCAATCCTGCTCGCCGGGTGGTCAGCAGAGATGGCTTCGAGGCAGGCCTTCAGGTAGGCGTCGGGGTCGACGCGGCCGTCATCGATGAATGTCTGCTGACCGCCCCACTGGCGATGGATGTAGGTCAGCTTCTCGCCGAGGCGTGACTTGGCCGAAATTCGGAGACGTTGTGCCTGCAGCCAGGCTCCGAACTCAGCGACGAAGAGTCCGCTACGGGCGTCACGAGCGGACAGTCGTTGGTAGGCACCCATGCCACGGATCTCCGTCTCAATGCGGTAAGGCTCGGCAATCCGGTGCAGTCCCTTGGCGGCGAACTCCGGTTCGTCGCGGTCGAAGACCGCTAAAGATCCAATTACGACTGAAGTTCAGTGTTACAAATCCGTTGTTCCAAGTAACGTTACAGGGGCCCTTCTTGTCCTTGAAACCGGACGAGAAGGATACCGGATGCGGCCTCCGTTTCGTGCCCCCCTCATCCGGAGCGCGAGACTTCCAACTGATAGCTGCGCTCGCGCTCTGGCCATGTGCTCTTGATGTAGTCGAGAACGGCACGGATCTCCGCATCGCTCAGTACGTCTGCGAAGCCGGGCATGTCGCTCTCGTACCCGCCCCCCACGATGGCGGCGGTGCCTTCCTTGACGATGCGGAACAGGACCTCGTCGGGATGGTGCCATGTGTGGCCGCTTTCGTCGTGCGGCGGTGCGGGCAACCGGCCGGACGGAAGCGGCGAGCGCCAGTCCGGCTGGCCCTCCAGGTCCGCGCCGTGGCAGGCGGCGCACTGATCCGCATAGATCTGGCGTCCTTGCGCGATGATGTCCGCCGACGCCACGGCGGTGGATGCGGTACCGGCATAACGCCAGCCGGCAAAGACCGCGAGGATCACACCTCCGACGACCAGACCGATCCCGACAGTATTTCGGAGAGCTTTTTTCAAGACGTCTGTCCCCGATCACTGCGGAATAACATTCGCGTTTGGTCGAGACCACGTTGTGCCAGCGGCGAGGCGCCTGCGACAATGGACATTCTCGTGAGCAATGCCTATCTTTGCAGCATGCTCGCACGTGTCGTCACCATGCTTGCCATACTCGCGATCACCGTGGTGACGACGGTGACCTCCGCGCATGCGACACGCATGAGCATGAATTCCGGTGTGGATCACTCGATGCATGTCGCCGATATGATGCACGCTCCGGCCATTGCGGGCCTCGACTGTGACGCTGGAGAGCAGTGTGGATCGGCCGATGCCGAGATGTGCGAGTTCGTCTGCGCAGGCCTCTCGGCCTTTCTGACGTCGGCAGGCGGCGAAGCCGGGCACGCCCACGGCGCCGCAAGTCATGACGTCGCGTCCGAGGCAATCCACGTCAGCCGTGCGCCGGGACTGAACGAACGCCCTCCCAAACTCCGTCTCCTCTGAGCGCGCCCGGGCCGACGCCCGCGGCGTCCCATCGGTATTGATGAACGGGACATAAGTCCCGAGGAGACGACAATGAACACGCTTTCAAGACGCGGCTTTCTTGCCGCAAGTGCGGCCGCCATTGGCGCTGCACAGATGCCCCGCATCGCCTTTGCGCAGGCGGTGGCACCGATCAGCCTCTCCGCTGCGACGCGCACGCTCGACATCGACGGTCGCGCTGCCACGGTCTTCGGGCTTGCCGGCCCCGGCGGTCAGGGACTGATCCTCGACCCCGGCCAGAGGTTCCGGGTCGATCTGACCAACGATCTCGATGTCGGCACCATCATCCACTGGCACGGCCAGATCCCGCCAAATGCGCAGGACGGCGTGCCGGACATGCCGATGCCCCTTCTCGCCCCCGGTGAGACCCGATCCTACGACTTCGAGGCGCTGCCGGGCACCCACTGGATGCACAGCCATGTGCCGACGCAGGAGATGCAGTTGCTCGCCGCGCCGCTGATCGTGCGCTCGCAGGAGCATCTGGCGGCCGACCGGCAGGAGGTCGTGATGTTCCTTCATGACTTCTCCTTCAAGGCCCCCGAGGAGGTTCTGGCCGAGATCGGCGCAGGTCATGGCGGCGGGCACGGCGCGGGCCATGGTGCCGGTGCATTGCCCGATCAGGGCGCTGCCATGGGAGGGATGGGGGCGATGCAGGGCATGGATCACGGGGCCATGGGCCATGGCGCCACGGGCGGCATGCCGATGGGCAACATGCCCGGAATGGGCGGGATGATGGGTATGGGCGGCCAGATGGGCGGCATGGCCATGGACCTGAACGACTATGACTGGGACGCCTATCTCGCCAATGACCGGACCCTGTCGGACCCGGAGGTGGTCCAGGTCGAGCGCGGTGGCCGTATCCGGCTTCGGGTCATCAACGCCGCCGCGGCGACGGTGTTCTGGATCGAGACCGGCGGTGCAGAGGCGCGGCTGGTCGCGGTAGACGGGCACGCCGTCCAGCCTCTCGCTGGCACGCGGTTCGGGCTGGCGATGGGCCAGCGCCTGGACATCGAGATCGACCTGCCGAACGAAGGCGGCGCCTGGCCGATCCTCGCACTGCGGGAAGGCGCGCGGGAGCGCACTGGCCTGATCCTCGCCACGCAGGGTGCCGATGTCCGACGTCTAGATGCCATGGCGGAGACCGAGGCACCGGCGTTCGACACCGATCTTGCGCAGGAATCGCGCCTGATCGCCCGCGATGCCCTGCCTGATCGGCCGGTGGATCGCAGCCAGATGCTGATGCTGGGCGGCTCGATGCAGCCTTACGTCTGGACGATCAACGGGGCCGTCTGGGGACAGCACCAGCCGATCATCGCGCGCAGCGGCGAGCGAGTCGTGCTGTCATTCCACAATATGTCGATGATGGCCCACCCGATGCATCTGCATGGTCATGTGTTCCAGGTCGTCGGGTTGAACGGGCGACGCGTTGCCGGCGCACTTCGAGACACGGTTCACGTGCCGCCAATGTCGATGGTCGACGTCGCCCTGGACGCCGGCGAGGCCGCGAGCTGGATGCTGCATTGCCATCACATGCCGCATTTGGCGACCGGCATGATGACTGAACTCGCGGTCACAGCGTCGGTTTAATTGGGGCGGGGCGTTCGGATGGAGCGCCCGGACACTGGCTCCGTGCCGTGTTGTTCTGCGCGATGTTGTCGCAAGGGCCGGTTGCAGGGCGCACCACTCAGCAGGAAACAAGGAGGATGAGATGATGAACTGGAATGATATGGGCCCCGGAATGGGTTTCGGGATGGGGTTTGGCTGGCTGTTCGGTCTGCTTTGCTTGGCGCTCATTGTTTTGATCATAGCAGCGCTGATAAAATATCTTCGTAAATGAAAGGAGTTCGCAATGGCCTACACGATCAATCGAATTATCCCCGACGCGGGTATCGACGACGTCGACGCTCGGGCGCGAAAGGCGCTTGCTGATAATGGCTTTGGCGTCCTGACCGAGATCGACGTCAAAGCGACGATGAAAAAGAAGTTGGATGTCGAGATGCCGGCCTATCGCATCCTCGGGGCCTGCAACCCAAAGATGGCGTATCAGGCCATCGGGATCGAGCCGCGGGTGGGCGCGATGCTGCCCTGCAATGTCATTCTGCGCGAGGTCGAGGGCGGCGTAGAGGTCAGCGCCATCGATCCGGTGGCGTCGATGCAAGCGATCGAGAACGCTGAACTGACGGCCGTGGCGGGCGATGTCCGCGACCTTCTGGCGAAGGCCGTCGAGGCGATCTGAGATGAGCCTGCGCGTCGCCATTCTCGCGGGCCTTACGATCTTCGGGATCGTCCTGCTCGGCGTCTGGTTGGTCGCGCCCTCGGTGTTCGCCGAGGCTCGCGGACTTCTGGACGGCGAACGTCTGGAAACGCTGGTGGCGCGTGCGGGTCTCTGGGGCCCGGTCCTGATCGTCACGCTCATGACCGTCGCGGTAGTGGCCAGCCCGATCCCGAGTGCACCCATCGCGCTGGCGGCGGGAGCGGCCTACGGACATCTCTGGGGTACGGTGCAGGTCGTGATCGGCGCGGAGCTCGGGGCGCTGATCGCATTCGGCCTCGCGCGGGTTCTGGGGCATGACGTCCTGCGGCGGGTGTTCGGCAATCGCGTCGATGCCGGCCTCCTCGGCTCGCAAACCGCGTTGACGGCGACGGTCTTTGCCAGCCGGCTGATGCCCTTCGTCTCTTTCGACATGATCAGCTACGCCGCTGGGCTCAGCCGACTGCATGCCTGGCGTTTCGCACTTGCAACACTGGCCGGCATCGTCCCGGCAAGCTTCCTGCTGGCGCATTTCGGCGGCGAGGCGGTCAGCGGAGATCTGGGCCGGGCGACATGGGCAGTACTTGGCCTCGGCCTAGTGACGGGTCTGCCGCTGCTCTGGGTGGCCATGAGGAAGAGGCCTGAGAAGGGAAATCCATGACGGGAAGCGAGTACCAGAAGAACAGCATCACCCTGCCTGGCGCGGTCGCCATGGGCACCGGCGTGATGATCGGCGCGGGCATCTTCGCGCTGACCGGGCAGATCGCCGAATTGGCCGGGCCTCTCTTCCCGCTCTCGTTTGTCGTCGGCGCCATCGTGACAGCCTTCAGCGCCTACACCTACATCAAGATGTCGAACGCATACCCGTCTGCGGGCGGCATCGGGATGATCCTGAAGAAAGCCTACGGACCGACGACAGTCGCGGCGGGCGCCGCTCTCCTGATGGCGCTATCGATGGTCATCAACGAAAGCCTCGTCGCGCGCACCTTCGGAACCTACACCCTGCGAGCCTTCGGCGGCGATCCGGACAGCGTTCTCGTGCCGGTCCTCGGCGTGGGGCTGATCGTCTTCGCCTATCTCGTGAACGTCTCTGGCAACCGGTCCGTCGGGCTGTTCTCCATCGTCATGGCCGTACTCAAGGTGGGCGGCATCGCGCTGTTCGGGACAGCCGGCCTCTGGGCGAGCGGCATCTCGTTCGAGGCGACGGGTGGAGACATGGGCGCCACTGGCTTCGTGGCGTCGGTAGCGCTGTCGATCCTGGCCTTCAAGGGCTTCACGACCATCACCAACAGCGGCGCAGAGGTCACCGACCCGCACCGCAATGTGGGCCGGGCCATCATCTGGTCGATTGCCATCTGCGTCGTCGTCTATCTGCTGGTGGCCTTCGCGGTCGGCTCCAGCCTGCCGCTCGACCGCATCGTGGCGGCGAAGGACTATGCGCTGGCCGAAGCGGCCCAGCCCTCTCTCGGTCAGACCGGCTTTTACCTGACCGTGGCGCTGGCGCTGGTGGCCACGGCGTCTGGTCTGATCGCCAGCGTGTTCGCGGTCTCGCGGATGCTGGCGATGCTGACCGACATGAAGATGATCCCGCACAGTCATTTCGGGATGCCGGGCGCAATCAAGGACCACACGCTCGTCTACACCGTCGTAATCGCAGGATTCCTGACAATTTTCTTCGACCTCAGCCGCATCGCTTCGCTCGGGGCCTTCTTCTATCTGGTGATGGACATGATCATCCACTTCGGCGTGTTCCGGCATCTGCGCGAGGAAATCGGCGCTCGGGGCTGGGTGTTGCTGACGGCAATCGCCTTCGATTCCGTGGTCCTGGCCGCCTTTTCCGGGATGAAGTGGCAGTCCGACCCCTTGATCGTCGTCCTGGGTGCGATCGGCATGGCGCTGGTGTTCCTGTTCGTTGGGATCTTCCTCGCACGCAATCCCGCCCCGGAAGATGCTTACGACCACCATTGAAAAGGGCTTGAGCTTCCAACGGCTGGATGCCGCAAGCTGAAACAAGAGTTCGAAAGGCTGGCAGACCATGGAGCACGAGCATCATCACGCGGCGCCCGACATTCCGGCGGGGGCGAATACCGCAAAGGACCCGGTCTGCGGGATGACGGTCGCGGTCAAACCGGACGGGCGTCACGCCGAGTTCCAGGGCGAGACCTTTCATTTCTGCTCGGATAAGTGCCAGACGAAGTTCAAGGCGGATCCGTGGTTCTACGCTTCGGGCCGGGCCGCCCGGCAGAAGAAGGCGGCTCCGGCCAACGTCCAGTACACCTGCCCGATGCATCCGGAGATCGTTCGCGATGCGCCGGGGTCCTGCCCGATCTGCGGCATGGCGCTGGAGCCGATGGTCCCCTCGGACGAACCCAGCGAGGAGTTGACCGACTTCACGCGTCGGATGTGGATTTCGGCGGCGGCGGCGGTGCCGCTCATAATCCTGACGATGGGTGAACTGGTCGCGCTGCCGGTGCGCGACTGGATCGGGCATCAGACCGCAAGTTATCTCGAGTTCGTGCTGGCAACGCCGATCATCCTCTGGGCCGCCTTGCCTTTCTTCCGGCGCGGCTGGGACTCCATTGTGAACCGCAGCCCAAACATGTGGACGCTGATCAGCATCGGCGTGGCGGCGGCCTACCTTTACTCGCTCGTCGCGACGTTCCTGCCGGGGGTGTTTCCGGAACAGTACCGGATGGGCCACGGCGTCGGCACCTATTTCGAGGCGGCGGTGGTGATCGTCGCGTTGGTCTTCGTGGGCCAGGTGCTGGAACTCCGAGCGCGAGAACGCACCGGGGATGCGATCCGCGCGCTTCTGGATCTGGCGCCGAAGACCGCGCGGCGCATCCTGCCGGACGGCACTGAATACGATGCGCCGCTGGAGAACATCATGGAGGGCGACCGGCTGCGCGTCCGTCCCGGCGACGCGGTTCCGGTCGATGGTGTCGTGATCGAGGGCCGATCATCCCTGGACGAGAGCATGCTGACCGGCGAGTCGATGCCAGTGGAGAAGGGCCCGGGCGACACTGTGACCGGGGCCACGATCAACAAGAACGGCTCTCTGGTGATCGAGGCGGGCAAGGTCGGGTCCGATACCGTGCTGGCGCAGATCGTCGCGATGGTGTCGAACGCGCGGCGCTCGCGCGCGCCGATCCAGGGTCTGGCTGACCGGGTGTCGGCGGTCTTCGTTCCAACCGTTGTCGCCATCGCCATCATAGCCTTCATCGTCTGGACGATCTTCGGCCCAGAGCCCGCGCTCGTCTTCGCCATCGCTTCGGCTGTGTCGGTGCTGATCATCGCCTGCCCATGCGCCCTGGGGCTGGCGACACCGATCTCCATCACCACGGCGGCGGGACGCGGGGCGCAGGCGGGCGTGCTGATCAAGGACGCCGAGGCGCTGGAACGCATGGCAGGAGTCGATACGCTCATCGTCGACAAGACCGGCACGCTGACCATGGGCAAGCCGAAGCTGACCGATACGGTTGCGCTCGGGGACGTCACCGAGACCGACCTGTTGTCGCTGGCCGCAGCGCTGGAGCGTGGCTCCGAACACCCGCTGGCTGAGGCGATTGTCGAGGGAGCCGAGGCGCAGGGTGCGCCGCGTCAGGAGGCCACGGACTTCGACGCCGTCACTGGCAAGGGCGTACAGGGCCGGGTCGGTGGGCGCGCGGTGGCGCTCGGCAACGCTGCGATGATGCGGGAGATGGGGCTCGACACCGCGCAGGCCGAGTCAAAGGCCGACACCCTGCGCGCCGAGGGCAAGACGGCGATGTTCATCGCACTCGATGGCGCGCTCGTCGGCATCGTGGCGGTCGCCGACCCGATCAAGGACAGTACCGCGCAGGCCATTCGAGAACTTCACGCCCAGGGGCTGCGGGTGATCATGGCGACGGGCGACAACGAGCGCACCGCGCAGGCCGTGGCGGACAAGCTCGGGATCGACGAAGTACGCGCGGGCATCCTGCCCGAGGCGAAGAAGGACCTGATCGACCAGCTGCGCCGAGAGGGCCACAAGATCGCGATGGCCGGCGACGGGGTGAACGACGCGCCGGCACTGGCCGCCGCCGATGTCGGCATCGCCATGGGCACGGGCGCGGATGTGGCGATGGAAAGCGCCGGCATTACCCTGCTGGGCGGCGACCTGATGGGCATAGTCCGGGCGCGCAAGCTGGCCCGCGCCACCCTGCGCAACATCAAGCAGAACCTGTTCTTCGCCTTCGCCTACAACGCCCTTGGCGTCCCCATCGCAGCAGGACTGCTCTACCCCGTGACCGGCCTGCTGCTCTCGCCGATGATCGCGGCGGCGGCGATGAGCCTGTCGTCGGTCTCGGTGATCACCAACGCCCTGCGGCTGCGCCGGATCGATCTTTGACCCGACAGCACACCACACCAATCAGAAAGGAAACCCAAATGAGGCTCGATACTATTTCTCGCCGAAAGACCCTCGTCGGAGCGACGGCACTATTGGCTGCATCGCCCCTCAGTGCCTTGGCGCAAGGCACCGAACCGGCGATCCACGTGATGAAGGACCCCAACTGCAGCTGCTGCTCAGCATGGATCGAGATCCTCGAAAACGACGGCTTCGTCGTCACGACGGAGGCGAGCGCCGGGACGCTTCTGATGCGCTACAAGCTCGACAACGGCATCGCGCAGGAGATGGCTTCCTGCCATACGGGCCGCGTGGATGGCTACATGATCGAAGGCCACGTGCCTGTTGCCGACATTCGCCGTCTTCTGGAGGAACGCCTTGACGCTATTGGCCTCGCAGTGCCGGGTATGCCCTATGGTTCGCCCGGGATGGGGCCGGAACGTGAGCGCGAGGCCTACGACGTGTTCCTCATCCGAGGCGATGGATCGACCGAAGTTTTCACCAGCTACGCTGCTGCGTGACCTTGAAGCTGCGATTCCGCTTCTAATCAAGGACGATAACACAGGCGCGTCTGCTCCCGCATCACCGCGTAGTCGCTCAGCACCTCCTTGATCGCCGATCTCTCGGGCAGCAGAGACAAGTGCCCAGCCGCCCTCGCCTGAAACTCCTGGCTTTACACACCCCGAGGCCGCCCAGGTCAGAAGCACCCCCGGCGTTGGACAGCCGAAGCAGGTCTGGGCGATCCGCGCGGCTCGAACTATCGGAGAATCTGCGCGATCTCACGTTGTTCAACCTGGCCATCAACAGCAAGCTTCGCGGTCATGACCCCGTCCAGATCTCAATACTCGCTGACTGATATCATTGTTCTTCCTTGGCATTGGCCAATTGTCTCTGCTGTGGCGCCAGCTCGCTGGCTGCCTCATGTTGGCTGAGGAACACCTCGCCGGTCAGTTCGTCGAGGAAATGGCTGCGCTTGAGCCGGTCCATCACCGGGCCCTTCACCTCACTCAGGTGCAACCGGATGCCGGCGTCCCTGAGTCTCGTGTTGATCGCCTCGAGCGATTCCAGCGCCGACAGGTCGATTTCGTTCACTGCCGCGAACATCAGCACCACGTCGGTGAGCTCCGGCTTGTCAGCGGCCAAAGCTGCCAGTTGGTCTTCGAGATAGCGAGCATTCGGAAAATAGAGGCTCTCGTCCAATCGCAGCGACAGCACGTGCGGCTGGGTCTCAACCTCGTGGCGCAGCACGTTGCGGAAATGCTCGGTCCCCGGCACCCGGCCCACCACCGCCATGTGCGGGCGTGAGGTCTTATAGAGATGCACAAGGACCGACGTGACGACACCCGCCGTCACTCCGACCTCGACGCCCAGGAGGAGCGTCAGCAGGATCGTGACCGAGACGGCGGCGAAATCGGCCCGGCTGAAGTTCCAGGCGCGTTTCAGGATCGAGAAATCCACGAGGCTCAGAACAGCGACGATGATTGTCGCGGCCAAGGTCGCCTTGGGCAGGGAGTGGATCAACGGCGTGAGAAACAGCGCAGCGAGCGCCAGCCCCGCGGCGGTGAACGCCCCGGCGGCGGGTGTCTCGGCGCCGGCGTCATAGTTGACCACCGAACGCGAGAAGCCCCCGGTGACCGGAAAGCCTCCGGTGAAGGCCGCGCCGATGTTCGCGGCGCCGAGGCCGATCAGCTCCTGATCCGGGTCGATGCGCTGGCGCTTCTTGGCCGCCAGCGTCTGCGCGACCGAGATGCTTTCGACGAAGCCGATGATCGAGATCAGCAGCGCGGGCACGAAGAGTTGTGAGAGCAGATCGGGCGAGAATGACGGGAGCGTCAGCGGCGGAAGGCTTTGGGGCACCTCGCCGACAATGGCCACGCCACGCTCGCTCAGATCAAAGACCCAGACCGCGAGAGTGGTGGCGACGATGGCCAGAACGGGTCCGGTCTTGGCACCGATATCGGCCATGCGCGGCCCCAGCCCGAGGCGGCGGAGCAATGGCTTCAGCCCTCTGCGAACCCAAAACAGGAAAGCTGTGGCCGAGACTCCGATGACCACGGTCACGAGGTTGGTCTCGCCCAGATGCGTAAACATGCCGGCGAGGATCTCGATCAGCGTGTGGCCCTCGCCCTGGATGCCCAGGATGTGGCGCAGCTGGCTCGCCGCGATCAGGATGCCGCTCGCGGTGATGAAGCCCGCGATCACCGGGTGCGACAGGAAGTTGGCGAGAAAGCCCAGGCGGAACAGCCCCAGTGCCAGTAGCAAGGCGCCGGACAGGAAGGCCAACGTCAGCGCGGCGGCCACATAGCCCGCCGTGCCGCTGGCCGCGACATTGCCCACCGCGGCCGCCGTCATCAGCGAAACGACCGCGACGGGGCCCACTGCCAGCGCGCGGGAGGTTCCGAAGACTGCGTAGAGCACGATCGGCGCGATCGAGGCGTAGATCCCGGCCTCCGGCGGCATGCCTGCCAGAAGTGCGTAGGCCAGCGATTGCGGGATCAGCATGATCGTGACGATCACCGCGGCGACCATGTCGCCGGTGAAGGTCGACCGGTCGTAGCGCCGTCCCCAGTCGAGGATCGGCAGGTAGCGCGACAGCGGAGGAAGGGTCATTCCGGAGCGATCCGACTTGTATGGATTGGAAGGATGGGCGGCCCGCGACTGATCACCGGGCCGCCCATCGAATTAGTCGAAACGGTTCACCGGCAGCTTCAGGTAGTGGTTGCCGTCATTCTCGGCCGGGGGCAGCCGCCCGCCGCGCAGGTTGATCTGCAACGCGGCGAGGATGCGGTTCGGCAGCGCCAACGTCTTGTCGCGTGCCTGTCGGCGCTCGATGAAGGCTTCGCGCTCCGTGCCGTCCTTCACATGGATGTTGTGCGCCTTGTGCTCGTCCACCGTGGCCTCCCACATCGGCTCTTTTCGCTCCTTCGTGCCATAATCGTGGCCCACATTCAGGCGCGTGTTGCCGGGCAGCGCGAGGATGGCCTGGATCGAGTCCCACAGCTCAGTGGTCTTGCCGCCGGGGAAGTCCGAACGCGAGGTGCCGGCGTCGGGATGCATCAGCGTGTCGTGCACGAAGGCCGCGTCGCCGCAGACATAGGTGATCGAGCCCAGCGTGTGACCGGGTGACAGCATCACCCGCGCTTCGAGATCGCCAATCCGAAAGGTCTCGCTATCCGCGAACAGGTGATCGAAGTCGCGGTCGGGCACGAAGGCGCCGGGCAAGTTGTAGATCTCTTCCCACAGCCTTGCGATGTCGTGGACCTTCTGGCCAATTGCGTTCGGAGCGCCCGTGCGCTCCTTGAGATGTGCCGAGGCCATGACGTGGTCTGCGTGGGGGTGGGTATCCAGCACCCACTGCACTGTCAGGTCGTTGTCGCGCACGATGTCGAGCACCTGATCCATGCTCTCAGTCGAGAAGCGGTAATTCTTGTGATCGAAGTTCCAAGCCACGTCGATCAACGCTGCCTGACGCGTCTTCGGATCGGCACAGATGTACTGGATTGAACCGGTATCGGGCTCGTAAATGCCCCAGACGTCGGGGCTGCCTTCGCCGGTCGAGGGCGAATGGCGGACAACGCGGCTCTTCAGGGGATCGGTCATTGCGTAGCTCCTTTGCGGAAAGGCAGGGAGAGGTCGGGTGTGTGCCGGGCCAGCCACATGCCGGCCAGCATGAAGGGGAAAAAGACCAGCGTGCCGGTCGCCGCGATCGGCAGCGCGGTCAGCGCCGGGCCGGGGCAGAATCCGCCAAGGCCCCAGCCGATGCCGAACAGCACCGCGCCAGACAACAGCCTCGGATCGATATCGGTCCGGTTCGGGAGACGGAACTCGGTGTCGAAGAAGGGGCGCGAGCGGCTGCGGGTGAGCCACGCGAAGCCTGGCGCGGTCACCGCGATGGCACCGCCCATGACGAAGGCGAGGCTCGGGTCCCAGGTGCCGAACACATCGAGGAAGTTCAGAACCTTGGCCGGGTTAGCCATTCCCGAGAGGATCAGGCCGAAGCCAAAGATCAGGCCGGAGAGAAGCGCGAAGAACTGTTTCATCTCAGCCTCCGATCAGGTGACGTGTGACGAGGACTGTGACGACGGCCGCTGTCATAAAGGTCGCGGTGGCGGCGACCGAGCGAAGCGAGCCGCGGCTGATGCCACAGACGCCGTGGCCCGAGGTGCAGCCATTGCCATATGTCGCGCCGAAGCCCACGAGGAGGCCCGCAACCGCCATCAGGGCGGGGTTCGACGGCACCCATTGCTGCGGCCATTCGCCGGAGGTCAGCAGCCAGATCGGCGCAGCCAGAAGCAGGCCCAGGACGAACAGGGCCGAGACGCCGCGTGCCTCGCTGTCGGTGGAGCGCGCGAAGACGCGCGAGGTGAGGCCGCTGATGCCGGCGATGCGGCCGTTCGTGGCCATCAGCAGCACCGCCGAGGCCCCGATCAACAGGCCGCCGCCAAGCGACAGCCAAGGGGTGAATGAGGTTTCCATCTTGCGACTCCGTGATACGACGACCTGCGCCGTCGGGCTTGATCTGTCTCAGAATTCCTATATATTATTACTTCCTAATATTCAATAGGTCTAAAATGCAAACCACTGACTTCCTCGAGGGGGATATCCCACGGGCGGCAGCGCTGATGGAGATGCTGGCCTCTGAGGCGCGCTTGCAGATCCTGTGTCGGTTGCTCGATGGCGAGCGTTCGGTGGGCGAGCTGGCGCAAGCCTGCGGCATGTCGCAGTCGTCGATGTCGCAACAGCTCAAACGCCTGAAGGACGCCGGCCTGATCGAGGGACGGCGCGACCGGCAGACAATCTATTACGGTGTGAAGGGACGAGAGGTCGCAGCCGTGCTGGAAACGCTGCACGGGCTCTATTGCGCCCGCGAGGCGGACTAAGCAGCACAGGCCGGTACACTCGCCCGAGAATTCCGACCTTCGCCTTACGTTCGGCGTCGTCCTTCACGAACGGGCCGATCTTTTCCTGCGAAAGGCGGAGGCCCCGTTTCAGTCCCAGAGCCACAGCGGCTCTGTCGTCCAGACCGCTCCGCCGACCGCGTAGTGCAGCGGCGTGGGCTCGGCAGGTCTCAAGAGCGCGGCGTAAGTTCTCCGCTACTGAGCATGGGTTACCGGCTCGCGCCGGAACAAGCTGAACTGGAAGGACTGGCTCGCACCACCCGGTGTCGCATGCAGGTGATGACGCTGGTTCACGAGAGTGAACTCGGACCCCAGGCATACAGCCAGCGTGTCCGGGCTGTATCGGACCACCGGCAGACCGCTGCATTTCTCGGGACCGTCGAGAGCGAATGTCGCGAGCATCGCCCACCCTCCGTTCGGGACCGCAGCCTTCAGGGCCGCGAGATAGGCCGCTCGATCCCGCGGATCGGTCAGAAAGTGAAACGTGGCCCGGTCGTGCCAGAAGGTATAATGTCGTTCAGGTTGCCATCGGGTGATGTCGGCAGCGATCCACTGAACTTGTTCGGCGGCAGCGCCGAGACGCTTCCCCGAGACGTGAAGCGCCATCTCTGAGAGATCGAGCACGGTCAGGTCTGTGAAGCCGCGATCGAGCAGAGCATCCACCAGGTTCGAGGCCCCGCCGCCGATGTCGACGATCGCCGCATCGCGGTTTACCCCTGCCCTCTCGATCATTTTGAGAGAGACGGAGGGGGTGTCCTGATACCAGCTGACTTCGGCTTCGTCTTTCGTCGCGTAGACGCGTTCCCAATGATCGTTCCGCTCACCGGTCATTATGGCCTCCAGAGTTCTGCGCGAACCTATCATCTTGCGCAGCTGACACACCGCGTGAATGTCCGAAGTGTTCGCTGCTGCGCCGCGTGGATCTGCGCCGCAACGCAGCTGCGGTTCTACTGCGAGCAGCAGCGCAGCAAGGATTTGGCACTTCTGCAATGGGCTCGAAGCCGTCGTTCGCTACGTCTGGCACGAACGTCCGCCTCGACAGTCATTCGCATCAATCTTTGTCCGTTCGCAAAAATGAATGGAAATGACACCTCCCTACGGCCCGATGCGTCGCTCCCTGTCTCCTCCGGAGCCAGTCGCGCCACGGCCGTATGGTCGTTCAGGCGATCAGCTCTCGGCCCTTCGGGTGACGACCGGACTGGTGCGAGCGAACTGCATCGGCCCCGCGCTATGGACCGGGGGTTCGGACTTCGCCGAACGCCCCTCCGTTGCACCAGGCTGAACCGCCGTCCTCGGGGATTCGCCGCTTCGCGACGAACGCCGCTCGGCCGGGGCTTCAAGCCGGACCAGCGCCCAAGGCACCGCCTGCTCGTCATCCCGCTCCGTTCGCGGCCTGATCGAACCTGACGGACCGGACGGCCGGCGGTCCGGTCGCTGCGCTCCCCAACGACAAATACGGCTTCCACGCGCAAGCGCGCGGACCCTCCGCATTTGACGTTGCCCCCGACCCTCCGGCCCGTCCTGTTCTGGCCGTGCGAACTGGCTGCGGGATGACGAACAAACGGTGCCCTGACGGGTCTGTCCGTATTGAAGAATAAGGAGGCGCTAAAGCGCCATTCTCTTTATTCCGAATTGATTTGCAATCAATTCGGGGTGTGCGCCAGACAACAGGAATCAAAACAAACGGAATTAGGGAATTGGGGCAAGAAAACAATTCACTGAAAAGGCGAATAAACCATTAGATCGGGGCGCATTTAATTAGTAAAAAGGATGCAGGGAAAGCGAATGGCGCTTCCCTCCAAAGCCGGAAATGTCCGGCGCACAATTAGGAACGATCCCGATGCTGACGACCTATGATGAAATCGAACTGTTTGGCCTCACCGAAAACGGCAGCGACGACCTGCCCATTCCGAACGACGAGGAATTGCAAGGCCGCGCGGTGGGCGAAGCGTTCGAGGCTCTTTTCGGCGTCCTTCAGGGATCGGGCCTCGCGTCCGAGGTGGAACCCCTCGCCCATGCCTTCGCGACCATGTTCCAGCGCCGCGCCGTGTCGCTGGACCAAGCCGCCGACCGTCAGAAAGTGAAGGCCCGCGCCCTGATCGGATCGCAGGACGGCAGCGAGATCGCGGAGCAGGAGCTTGACCAGACCACGCGCCTTTTCACCATCCTGCAAGAGAGAGCCGACGCCCTCAAAGTCATGGCCGAGCAAGCCGCCCAGCTTTACGAGAGCGAGACGGGCGAGCATTACACCCCCGTCACCGGCGACCGGACCACGCGCCGCGCGATGGAAACCGGCGCGGTATTCGAGGCGAAAAAGCTACTGGACGCCGCCGACCGCGAGGAAGCCGAGCGCAACAAGATCGCTGGAACCAAGATCGCCGTCGCTGGCGATGCCGATTGGATCGAGAGCGCGCCCATCTGGAAGCGGCTGGACGCCGCCCTTGCCAGATGCCCGGACATGGTGCTTTGCCACAAGGCTTCGCGCGGAGCCGAGCGCATCGCCGCCGCATGGGCGAAATCGCGCAAGGTACCGCAGATCCTTTTCCGCCCGAACTGGGCCGCGCACAATCGGGCCGCCCCGTTCCGCGCGAATGACGAAATGCTGACCGCCCGGATCGCTGGCGTGATCCTCTTCGGAGGCGGCGGCATCGGCCTCAACCTTGCCGAAAAGGCCGAGGGCAAGAAACTCCACGTCGCCCGCATCCCCAAGCCGGAGGCGCAGCGGGACGCCTGACCCGCACCCATAGAACCCCGAGACAGGGCGGCCCCGCACGGGTCGCCCTTTTTTGTGCGAGCGCCGCCCAGGTGGAACCGTCGCCCTTGCCCGCGACCGGATCGAGGTTGACCAGGGCGGGCGGAACCGGCTCTGCCGGCCCCGCCCGCCCCGGCCCTGCGCTGTCCGCGCGGGAGCGCCTGCGGCGCGACAGCCCCGGCTCCGCCGTTCCGCCGAACAAACATGGATGGACGCGGCTGTTAACCTCCGCCCCGCCTGCGGCGGGCCGGAGGGCCGCGTAAGACATCATGCCCACAGGCAACCGTGCCGCGCCGCTGGTCGCGCCGTTCATGTGGTGCGCGTCGGCCCCCTGCCCTCGGCTTCGCGTGTCGGGCAGGGAACGGTCCTTGGCGGCCCGTCGCGCAGTCGCGCGGCGTCGCACCTGGCACCCGCAGCCGAGGCGGCCGCGGCGGCCGCGGCGGCTCCGGTCTGTCGCCGAGCCACCGATTGCAGTCCGGTCGGGATCGCGTGCCGCGACCGCTCCCTGCCCTCCATCGCCGTCTCCGCGTCAGCCCTCCACCGCGCGTCCGCCGCCGACTGCTGATCGGAAACGCACACACTGAGAGGCGGCAGCATATCCTCCGGATGCGCTCCCAAAGCACCCCGCCTCAAGGATCGGAAAACTCTTCGGCACCGTCGCGCTGCCTGCACCGTGGCTCCCGCCGCCAGCCGTCGCACGAGCTGTATCCGGTCCCTGCGAAGACTTTTCCGCCCGGCTCCGCCGGCGCTTCGCGTCCTTGACCCGGGGCGCTTCGGAATCGGGGGACCGGACATGCTCCCGCATCTCAGCGTGAGTCTGCATCACAGGAGACCATCATGTCCGACTTCGACATCGCCGCCACCGTCGCCTACGTCGACGCCAACGGTCAGGCCAAAGGCAACTACGGCTGCGTCTATGAACTCTGGCAGCAAGCCCGCAATGCGGAAGCCTACGACCTGCTCGGCCACGTCCCGGCCGAGCACTTCGACGCGACCGTGGAAGCCCTGAAGGCAAAGGGCGTGATCGTCGAAATCGAGGAGCGCCCAGACGGGCTCTGCCAACACTGGCTGGACGCCGACACCTGCCCTTGCGGCTGCTTCGAGGGCGATGAGCCCGAACCTGTCGAAGAAGACTGGTCGAACTGGAGCGACAACGACGATCTCGACGCTCCCGAGGAACCCGACGAGTATCTCGACAATCTCCCCGATGTCGAAGACGACTGACGGCGAGTGCGGCCCCTTCGGGGGCCGCTTTCGCCGTTGTCACCGGGCGCGTCAGTTGGTGATACCGCAGGGTGCTTCGGGCCGAACGCGTGGCAGCACGTCCGGCCCGGCCTGATGGTGCTGCCTCGGCGAATATCCCCGTCCACGCGGTAGCAGAATCCAGCCCGCATCGCCACGCCGATCAAAGCGCGACAGCCTGAGCAGCGGTTGATGGTCCTGATTGGTATGGGCCTCAGCTCTGTCTTTCGCGAGGAAATATCCAACGCGACAACCAGAATCCGGGGGCGATGGAACGTCAAGAACCGAAGGATCGTGGCCCCTCCGCGCACGGCCTTCGCCGTGCGCTTGGCGCCCTACTCGGCCCACCTCCGGCGGGCCTCCCCGAGCCCTGACCCCCTGCCCTCCCTTCGGCCTGATGCGGCGTCGGCCGTCTCCTCCGGAGCCGCCCGCCACCGCGGCCAAATGGTCGGTCAGCGGGCCAGGTCTCGGCCCTTCGAGTGACGGTCCCCGGTGCGTTCCGGACCTGACCACAAGCCACTCGTCTCCCTTCGCTGTGTGATGGCGCGTCCGACTCGCAGCATGTGGACAGCTCCGTTCACACGGCCCTTCGGGCCGAGCAAGAAGGACAGGGAAGCGCAAGGAGAGAAGAGAGGCAGCTTCGCTTGGGAGTGATCCGGACAGGATCGGAGAAACCTCCCAGATGGAGACGACAATGCCCCTTCATTCCACCGCCATCGAGGACGTGGACCGCTACGAGCTGGCCACCATCCTCGCCGGGCTGCGCCTCTTGCAGCAGACCCCTGCCCTTCCCTTGGAGATCGAGGAGATCGCGACCGACTGCAACGAGTTCACGCCCCTCGACCCCGAACAGATCGACGCCCTTTGCGAGCGGATCAACGCAGTCTCCGAATACCCGTGGCGCGACGTGACGGAGGACGCCGAAACCGTCGCGATCGAAGCGCGCGTGGCTGGCCTCTTCGAGACGATCGAGGACGTGGCCGAGGCCGAGCGGGCTGACGAATACCATGAACAACAGATGCGCGACCGCGCCTACTTTGAGGGGGGCGTGTGATGATCCGCCAATACAACAGCCAGCGTCATCGCCGTGTCGAGATCAGCGGGCGCATCCGCCAGGTCGGCACCGTACCGATCGGCACAATCGTCCTCATCCAAGGCCGCAAGCTGCAAGTCGAGGCATGGCTCCCGCGCGATTACAGCGCATGGGAGCGCGGCCGGTTCGTCACCAAGCGGATCGCGGGCGGTCATCTCGCCCAGGTTCGCGACCTTGCTACCGGGCGCAACGGTCATCTCTCCGATGCCTGGCTCGTCGATGCAGTGTCGATCCGAACCGAGGAACCGAACGGGCGGGCGCTTTTGCGTCGTGCTGCCCTGCGTGCCGAGCGTGCGATTGCCGCCGTGGCCGAAACCCGCGAACTGGAGGCCGCGCTGTGATCCATTCCATCCATCTTCTGTCTGTCTTTCCGAAGCGGTTTGTCAGCCACACCGACACCGCGCGTGCGGCGCAGATCACCATTCGGCTCCTTGCCGAACGCCATCCCGGCATGGCCTTTGGCTTTGATGAGGGCCCTGACTGCCGCCACGATGATTGCCACCCGTCGATCAAGGACAGCGCGTTGTCCGCGGAGGTGCAAAGACTCGTCGCGGCCGAGATCGCGCTCGAGGCGGCTCAGAACCCGCAGGGCCTCCAGAAATGGTGCGCCTTCCAGTACCGCAACGGCGGCGTGGTGGCACATCCTGACCACGACCTGCGCGCGGTGGAAATGTGCCGCCGGGACTTCGATGTCGTTCAGGAGCGGCCGATCTTCTCGCATCATCCGACACCGGCCGAGGTGCTGGATCGGTTCCGCGACGAGGCCAACAGTGCAGCGTGAACAGAGGCGAGAAATCGCCTCTAACCCCTGATTTCTTTGGCCTTTAGAGGGCCACATGATAGTATCGGGACACGGATGATCCCGTCGGAAAGGCTGACCATGAACGCTTTCACCAGCATCAAATCAGCGTGGAAGTCCGCGCAGCTCCTCATCGCCTTCCACCGCAACAAGGACGGCCGGAGCCGGCAGGACCCTCGCCTGTGGTCCCCGAAGAACGGGGTCGCCGGCGTCACCGACGATCCGAAGGTGAAAGAGTCCTTCCTTGTCGTGCGCGGCCACGGCGATGCGGGCGATGTGCAGATCAAGCTCCATCCCGATCAGCTCGTCGTGCGTCGTGATCCCGAGGCGATCGGTTGGACCGGCGTGATTATCGACCATTACGGCGTGAAGGTCCGCGTCGGCGATGTCTGGATCACCGTCCAGGCCGATGGCTCCATCAAGCGCGAAGCGATCAGCGGAGCCGACGACACAAGCTGGATCGAGGCCAACGGGGAGTTTCTCAGGCTGACACCGGAGATGGAAATCAACGTGTCCGGCGACGGCGAGAAGATCACCCGTACCCGGTCTGATGATTTTGCCGCGATCGTCGGAGACCTCGCAATCAGCAGAGAACGATCCGAACCCGGTGCGCCACTCGCTCACGATCAGATGCGGCGTCTCGCGAAGGACTGACCCCCCTGCCCTACCATGTTGAGCCCCGCCTTCGGCGGGGCTTTTCGCGTTTAGCCAAGCGCGATGCCGGAGGCCCATTGCCGGTTATCCACCCCGGGCCGGAACGACCCTGGGAGTGGAGGTTCGGGGCGAAGCAGGCCCGAGCGAGACCAAAGGTATCGAGCGAGGGCCTGTGGGAAACCGGGAATGGGCCGGCGATCCGCGTGTTATCGGTGCCCTTTACTGCGTTCTTTTTCTTGTATGACGAAGTAGTTGAGCGCCCCTTGCACGATCGCCCGTCCAGCGGTTCCGGGCTTCAGGATTCTGTTTGGATCAACTTTGTCGAGGATGATCTCATAGCTGGCTTTTGGGATAGTCCGGTGGACTTGCCGCTTCTTGGCAACCGAAGAATAGATCGGCGTGACCTGGTTTTGATCGACCTGACCGGCCTCCAATGCCTCCACGAAGGATGTCAGGGCAACGTCAATGAGGTGACTGAGGGCAGCCTGCTCTCCGTAGACCGGCGCGATCTCATCGTATGTCGCTGAAACACCGGAAACCGGTTGTGCGGCATATCCCTTGATTGTCACGCGCTGCGATTGATCTTCACCGACCGGCTTAGTGATCCTGGCCGATCGGTCCGAGGTTTTACGTCTTTGCTCACCAGCTTCTTCAGGACCCCTCGCCGAGTGCAGGGCGGTGTCTGTGCCTGTTGAGACCGACGAACCGGAGGCAGGCTCTTGCTGTTCGGGTTCGGGTTCGGGTTCGGGGAGTTGATGGTCGAACCCGGCAGGATCAATATCGGTCACGGGAACGGTTTCACCGGTCGTCTCTGTCGAACTCGAAGCCTCCGATACATCCGAAACCTCGGAGGTCTCGGGCTTGCGGGTCGGATCGTCGGCAAGCTCTTCCGAGCCGTTCTTTTCGCGCTCTCTCTGCCGAGCCCGAACCGTATCGTAGTCCATTTCAGACGGCATTCTCTTCAGCTTGAAAACCATCACGCAGTCTCCTCAGGTGCCGTCAGGATCGCGAGGACCTCGTCCGTCAAGGCTTCCGAATCCCGGATCGCCTTGAGAACCTCGGGTGCGACCAGTCGCCGGTCGGGTGTGACCCGACAATACTCGTAGTATCGCTTGAGTATTCCCGACGATGCAGTGTCGGCATGCACCTGTCTGTCGGGCAGTCGGGTCCTCAATACGGGCAACTCCGCCTTGATGAGTGTCGCGAGGCTCATGCGATGCGTTACCGGCAGAGCGGATTCGCGTGTGGGTGTCCTGTTGAGGAGAATCACGACAGGGATCTCTTCTGCCGCGTCTTCGACGACTTCGACCAGATAGTTGCAGGTCTCGAAGAGGGCATCCATTTCGGTCCCATCGAGACCGGACGGCACGATCACGAGTTGCGAGTTCAGGATCAATGTCTGGTTGATGTCAGAGCCGCCGCCCTTGGTGTCGACGAGAACGTAATCGACGTTGTCCTTTTCGATCGCCTGGAAGACGACCGGGAGGTCTTCCGCGTGCCGAGCCTGATGGATGAAGACGTTCGGGTTCCACGTCTCCTTACCCAACGCATGTTTCCGCCACTTGGTAATCGGCGTGACTTCATCTGCCTCGAGGGTTGCGACGCGAAAACCCCGTTCAACGAGGCCTGATGCGAGCGCCATGAGGCTGATCGTTTTTCCAGCACCACCTTTCATACTCATGAAGGTAATGACCTTCGGGGCGCTGGCTTCGTCGGGGGCCGGTTCCGCCGCCGCATCCTGTTCACTGTCCAACATTCGATCCACTCCTTTGCCTCTCTCGGGCAGGTTTCGCCCTGCCGCCTGCGCGTGGGGGACTTCTGGCACCCTCCCCCTCTTCGGGTTCGGTTCGTCTGTCGCCCGGACTTCGCGCTCTTCTTTCGCTCAACGCAGCTTTGTCCCACCGCCTCTTTGTATCATTGTATTCTTCCCCCGTTGTAGCAAACCCCCATTGCCGTACTGGATCAATGTCATGTTGCCGTAATGTCGCTATGTCCTTTTGTCCTCCAGTAACAAACACGCCTTGCCGCATTGTCCTTATGTCCTACTGACGCTTTGTCATTTCGGACCTTTGTCAGATTGTACTAACGACGTGATGGAGCTTTGTATTGTTGGATGATCCTCACAACACAGCGTTGGAGCCTTGTCCCGTTGGACGACCCTCACAAAGCAGCTTTGGAGCCCTGTCCTAATGGATCATCTCCACAACACAGCGTTGGACCATTGGAGCTTTGTCCTGCGAAAACAGCCTGAGAGGCCGCTGGGGTCGTCCTGACGTCCCTCTGGGTCTCCCGGGGCGCGATCCCGGAGGTTTACGCTCTGAGGCGGCTTTCACGGCTTCTGAGGGGATTCTTCCTCGTTCACTCGGGTGCTCTGGCCACGAGCCGTCATCGAAGTCGCAAACGGCGGTAAAGGTTTGACGTTGATGGGAAGCCGAAGGTATGAAGTAGAGAGATTGGCAGGATATATTCAAATGTAGTACATTTGATATTAGAAGGTCAGATCAGCGAAAGCGCGAGCAGATGACGAACGACGATCCCAAAGCGCCAGCTTGGAAGAACCGCGAGATGAAGGGCGGTGATTGGGTTGACCCATCGGCCGAAAAGCCTGCCCGACGTGCCGACAAGGTGGTGACGGTACGGGTAACGGAAGCCGAACTGGCAGAGTTTGACACGCAGATCGCGCAGCTCGGGATCAAGAGAAGCCGCGCCTTGCGGATTGCGGTGCGTCGGATCGGCGGGTTCGTCGAGGCCGATCCGGCGCAGATCGAGGTCTTGAGGGACATCACACGCCAACTCATCGGCGTAGCCCGGAACATCAACCAGATCGCCAAGTCGGCCAACCGGACCCGCGATCCCGATTACAAGGCGTTCATGGAGGAGCGCGCGGAGCTGGCTCGCGAGCTGGCCCGCGTCCACAGCCAGACGCAAACCATCCTCGATCTCGCAGCTCGGCGCGAAGATGGCCTGGCACGGCTCCAGCAAGCATCGGCGGACTGACGATGCTGGTTCTCGATCTTCTGAAGCGGGCTCGCACAGCCCCGAACAATGTCTCCGCGCTCGATGCCGTCATGGGAAAGGACTGGGCGATCGTCGAGGCCGGACGGGCGCGACGACACCGCGAGGTCGAGACCGGATTGGCGTTGAAAGCGGCCCACAAGCGGAACATCTCGCGCATGAGCGGTGGCGGGGTATTGCCCGGCCGCAAACCGCAGGCGGTGATCAAGATGATCCGCAAGGGCGGGGCGTCCGATGTGCGCGGGCTGCGGGCGCAGATGGCGTACCTTTCGCGCGACGGCCAGCAATCTCTGGAGCGATCCGAAACCTTGCTGGGAGCCGAAATCGACGACGTGCAGGCTGCGGAAATAGAGCGGTTGTGGCGGATGCCGCCGGAGGGATCTGGCAGGGCGGACCGAACCTCGCACTTTATTGCCAGCTTTCCCGAGAACACCGACCCCGATGCAGCCAAACAAGCAGGGCGGGCGTGGGCCGAAGAGATGTTCGGGTCGGGCAATTACGGCGGCGACAGCTACGACTATTACACGGCGTTTCACACCGACCGGGCGCATCCGCACATGCACGTCGTCGTTTACCGGCGCGGACTGGAGCAAGGCGAATGGCTCAAGGTCTCGCAGCGGAGCGACATGAACTACGACCGAATGCGCGAGGTCCTCGTGGATGTCGCCGGTCGTGAAGGGATCGAACTTGAAGCGACTCCGCGCCTGGCGCGGGGTGTCCACGACCGGCCGGTGCCGGACGCGGAGTACCGGCTGGCTGGCAAGGAAGGTCGAGCTCCGGTCGCTCCGGCTCATACACAGGAAACGGCAACCCTCGCAGCAGCGGCGCTGCTGCATCAGTCGCGGCGTTTCGCGATGCAGGCGCAGATCGTCGAGGCCCGGTCCCCCGAAGCCTCCAAGATCCTCTACGCGGCCTCCGCAGCCGCGGCCGAGGGAAAGGCCATTGCGGACATCACGGCAAAAATCAGCAATCGGCAGGAGACCGACATGAACCAGCGCGTCGAGGAAGCAAAAGCGGAAATCCGCGAGAATATGGACAAGATAGATCGCGGCATGGGGCAGGTGAGCGACAGCGCCACGCGAATGAGAATGACGCGCGACATCGCCGCGTTGAAGGCGGAGACCGCGCCGATCCTGGCAAATCCCCGAGATCTCGCACCTTACACCGAGCCCAGTACGAGCGGACGGTATCGCGGCTTCGATGCAAACGATCCAAACGCCACGGCAGCGCGTAGCGCCGTGGAAGAGAAGGTGAAGGCGGTGGCCATTCGCTTCGGCACCGATCCCGAGGCGACCGTCGAACGGTATGCGGGACCTGCGCCGTCAAAAGGACTGGAGCAACAGTTCGAGCGCGCCGAGGTCGAGGAACGCGCCCGGACCCGCGTGGCACGCGGCGACGGTCCGGAGGATGTGCAATCGCGCGACGTTGCCCTGTCGAAGATGCACCGCGAGATCGCGACGATCTACGATGCCGTCCGGTCCCGCGACCCCGAAGCGTACCCCGAAGCGTCCCGCCAGAATGCGGGACGTGACACGACCGCCGCCCCCGAGGCATCGCAGCAAGAGCGAGCGCGACAGACAGCAGCGCAGGACGAGGCAGCGCGTACAGCCGCGCGCGAAGCCAACCCGGTTTACCAGCAGGTTCAGGCTGAACAGGCCGCCGAGAGGCAGACGGCGGCGCAGCGCGAGGAAGCGAAGCGCCAGCAAGACCGCGCGGATGCCGAGCGGGCCAAGCGCGAGCGCGACGCCAACGGCCACGGTCTCTGAGACGAGCTTCGGACAACAAGGACAGACAGAATGTCACCTGCAAAATCCATCCTGGCGCTGGCTCTGGGCGGCCTAGTAATCGGGCTGATGCTGGGAGCAATCGCCGCCGGCGCATATGCCTCCTGGATCACTGGGCGCGACATCACGAATGTCGGTTTCACCACGATCTTCGACTTCATGCCCGCGACACTCGGCGACATTACCACGGTTGAGCCGATCAGGACGGCACTCATGATCTGGGGCGGTCTCGGAGTGGCGCTGGCGATCGCGATCCCCGCGTTGGGCACCAAACGCCAGCTCACCAGTCATGGCTCGGCTCGATGGGCAACGAAATCCGAGATGAAGCGGTCCCGTCTTCTGACCTCACTCAATCACCTGAACGGCCCGATCTACGGCAAAATCGGCACACCGAAATCGAAGGCCGATTTCCTGTCGTCGCGGGACATCCCGCACAGCATCACCTCGGCTCCGACCGGATCGGGCAAGACCCGCAGCGTCGTCATCCCGACGATCCTGACCTATCCGGGCTCGATCCTCGCGCTCGACCTCAAGGGCGAGCTCTTCACCAAGACCAGTCGGCGTCGCGTCTCGTTCGGCGATGCGGTCTACAAGTTCTCTCCCTATGCCGAGGATGGCCGGACGCACCGCTACAACCCCTTGCAAGATGTGGCCGAGACACATGAGCGGCGTCGGTTCACCGAGGCGCGGCGGCTCGCTGCGTCGTTCATCATCGCGCATGGCAACGGCCAGGGCTTCCTCGAAGGCGCGCGCGAAATCTTCGCGGCGACGGCAATGCTGGCGGTGCAGCGCGAGACGCCGACCATCGGCGCAGTCTTCGACGCACTCTCGCAACCCGGCGATGCCTTCGCCACGCTCCGCAAGCTGGGCGACGAGGTGAAATCTCCTGAAGCCAAGAAGATCTTCTACAAGATGGGGGGCATGGAGGCGCGTATCCTCAGCTCCTATCTTTCGGTACTGAGCGACGGTGGCCTCAGCCTCTGGGCAGACCCGGCCGTGAGGGCGGCGACGTCGGCCTCGGACTTCTCGATCAAAACGCTGCGCTCCGAGCCCGCGTCGATCTATCTCGTCGTCTCCCCAAACGATCTCGTCCCGTTGGCTCCTCTCATTCGCCTGATGTTCCAGCAGACGATCTCCATCATGCAGCGAGCGGAACCCGATCTGGAGAAGGGGGAGAAATACCCCGTCCTGTTCTGTCTCGACGAGTTCCCGGCCCTCGGAAGAATGGATGTACTGGTCTCGGCGATTGCCACGCTCCGCAGCTACGGCGGCCGGATCATGATCGTGGTGCAGACGATCTCCTCGCTCGATGTCTATGGCAAGGAAGGGGCGGCGGTGATCCTCGCGAACTGCCGGATGCAGCTCTTCATGGCCCCGGCGGACAAGGACACGCCAAACTACATCAGCTCAGCGATCGGCGATTTCACCCGCAAGTCGCGGTCGAAGTCATGGAAAGGCGGCGATATGTCGACCTCGTATCAGGAGCGCGAAGACGGAGCGCCATTGATCCGTCCCGAGCAACTCCGGATGCTTGGCGACGATCTGATCGTGGCCCTGGTCCAAGGCTCCAACCCGATACTCGTGAACAAGGTGCTGTACGATCAGGACCGGCTACTCAAGCCGTTGTTCGAAGGTCAGTCCGGTCCCTATCCCGAACCCAAAGAACTCCCCGACGAACCGTTGGAGATTCCTCAGGAACCCGTCGAACCGCAACCGACACAAGGCGGGGCGGCCGTCAATCCAATCGCGGACCATCGACCTGTCGAGGAGACACCCGCCGCCGTCACTGATCCGGTCGAAGCCAATAGCGAAGCCGAGCCACAAGACACCACCGGAACACCGACCGACGAAGACGATGCTGACTCAGCTGCCGAACCGGCCGACGAGCAGCATGTCTACTTGGTTCGCAATCAGTGGCGACATATGAGCGAGGCCCTCATTGTCGCGCAGCAACTGTATCATTCGGACCTCGATCAAGACGACACCGAACAACCGGACACTGCGTCAGAACATGGCGAAGGCACTCCAACCCAATCTGAGATGGATGCAGAAGCGAACGCGGATTCCGTCGCAAAGAAGGGTTTGAAGAAGACGAATCTCGCGGCGGCCCAAGCGAGCCACGCTCGAAACAAAGGTAATTCCGGAGACTCGTTCGACGCTTAGTCTGCCAATGCCGGCATGAAAACTTGCAGGACGCCACGACGCCCCTCGTGGCGTCCTGTCTGTATCACGAGGTCGATGGTCGACCGGGCATAGTCCAGAATGTCATCACGGCCGAGATCGAGCCCCGCGCGAAGCACCATCATCGCCATGCGTTCGAGCGCGAGCTGCGGGCTGTCGGCATGGATGGTGCTGATCGAGCCGGGATGCCCGGTGTTGATCGCCTCAAGGAAGTTGAACGCCTCCGCGCCGCGGATTTCACCCAGGATCAGCCGGTCGGGTCGCATCCGGAGTGCGCTTTCCAGAAGCCGGGCAGGGGAGCGTTCCGAGTCCGTCCGCCGGTCGGCGACGAGACCAACAGTATTCGGATGCGGCAAGTGCAGCTCGGGGGCATCTTCGATCGTCACCATGCGCTCGCCCCGGTCGGCCATCGACATGATCGCGCGGGCAAGAGTGGTCTTGCCCGAGGACGTGCCGCCGGAGACGAGGATGTTGAGTTTCTCGGTAACGGCCCGGTGCATGAGGTTCGCCAGGTCGCCGGCCTCGGCCAGCCCGCGCAATTCCTCCAGCCGGTCGAGACGCTGGCGCTCGACATCGACCTCGGCTCCCATGAGGAAGCCCACTTCGTGCAGTTCGAGGATGCGCGAGACGTACTTGCGGATCGACACCGACACGCCGGTTTCGATCGCCGGAGGCACGATGACCTGCACCCGCATGGACTGGCCGAAGACATGGACACGGCCCGACACGATAGGGTGATTGCGGCCAAGCTGGGTCTTGGCCTCACCGGCCAAATGCGCGCCGAGCGCGTTCAACCGTTCAGGCGGGATCGTCCCGTCCCATCGCTCCATGTGGCCGCGCTGCGCGTACTCGACCCAGACGGAACGGTCGGGGTTGATGACGACCTCGTTGACGCCTTCGTCGACGAGGAGGTTGCGGAGCGGAAGAAGGCCCTGCTCGGCATAGCTCGCCGGGCTCGAACGCTGGTTCAAAACACCAAGTCCCTGTTGACGAACACTGTCATGTAGACGCCCTGGGCGATGTAGATGACCGGCCCGGCATTCAGGTAATCGCCCATGACACCTTGCGTGGCCGTGGCCATGTCGTCACCGACATCCTCCATCGCATCTGCCGTATCGCCCCCGGTATCCTCTCGAATGACGACATCGGGACCGGCACCGATCAGCGAGATCAACGCGGCCGAACCGAACCGCTGGCGGAACCGACTGTCCACCTGTCCGGCTTGTCCCGACATGCCGAGCGCGTCAGCCCCGTAGCCGCCCAGCTCGACGCTGATGCCCTCTGGTGTCACCGCCCGGTTCCACGCAATCTGAACCCGATCCTGGATGACCGAGACGTCCGAATTGTACGACCCGATCAGGCGCGTGCCCCGCGGCAGCAGCACGTTCATACCGTCGTAGCTCATCACGTCGCCGGTCACGACGGCACGGATCACGCCAGGCAGTTCGGTCGAGATCGCGGTCTCCAGCACGGCATTGAGCGTCGTGCCCTGCACGACGGTCCGGCCGGGATTGGCGATACGGGTCGCGCGCACGGTGTCGTAGCTCTGCGTGCTGGCCTCCGCCATGAACTGCTCGTTCGAGGTCAGCTCGCGCCCGGAGCCGTTACTGGTGGTCGAGCCGCCCTGATTGCCTCCCCCGGTCTTCGCGCCGGCCGCATCGAGAACGATGCCGTCCGACATGATCTGTGCCTCGGCGATCGCAGCCCGGCGCTGCCGCTCTTCTTCAAGACGTTCGCGGGCGGCGCGTTCGTCATCTGTCATACCTGTATTACCGCCTCCGGCGTTCTGCGAGAGCTGGGCCAACAGTGCCTGATAGCGCGCGTCGGCTTCCTCCCGCTCGCGGTCGAGCTTGTCCTGCATGTCCTGCAAAGCCTGTTCCAGTTCGGGATCACCGCCGGCTTGCGCTTCGCGAAGGGCATCGAGCTGTGCTTCGAGTTCGGCAATGCGCTGGCGGTCCACCTCGCTGCCATCGTTGCCAGGAACCGGAGACGTCATAGGGGCCATTACGGCAGGTATCGGCGTTGTGTCTGGCTGATCCAAGGGTTGGCCGGCCGGCATTGTCGTATCCACGCCCGTCGACGTTTCGCGCCTCTGCATCTCCTGCGTCTGGGAGGTGTCGGGTACGCCGATGTCATCCGAGACGGGTACGAGCATGAAGTAAGCCCCAATACCCACGGCTCCGAGCAAGGCAACCCCAGCCAAGGTCCGGCCACGACCAGAACTGTCCGAACCGCCGTCGATCATCTGATCGCGTTTGTTTGCTCCTTGATCGCTCATTTCAGCACCACGCTGCCGCTGATTTCAGGATCGTAGGCGGCATAGCCCCGGGCGAGTTGGGGGGCGCGACGGCCGCCCGGCACCGAGCGGATCACATCGCCATGCGCCACGCAGATTTCCTCGTCACCGATGCGGATCGTCCAGCGATCCGAAACGCGGTCCACGACACTGGCGTTCTCGGCATGGCGGACATTGACGATGCTCTCGCGCCCGTCCGGCCCGACAAGGAAGATGCCCGGCCGCCGCGCATTCTCGGGGAAGACGAAAATCGTCCGCTTCCCGTCATCGTAGACCTGCACCGGCTTGATCGAAGCCGCGTCGCCGGTGGCATAGTAGTTGAAGTCCTTCGGGCGCTCCGCGCGCTCGATCGCGGCGTTGCGCTGTCGTGCTTCGACGCCGGGATAGCGGAACGACACGCGATAATTCAGGTCGGGCGAGCCGACCTGGCCCTGCCGTGCCCGCAGCTCGAACGTGTAGGGCCGCTGGTTCGTGTAGACCGTCATGTTGGTGTAAGCCCCCTCGATCAACGGCTTGACCGACAGCACGTCGCCCCGGTCGAGACGAACGATCTGCCAGCTCTCGCTGTCACCCACCTGAACGGACTCGATGTTCTCGCCGGGCTCGAACTCGATCGACGTGATGAAACGCATGTAGGTATCGAGCCGGTAGACCTCGTGCTCGTCGTAGGTGAACGACCTGATACGGCTGTCTTGCGGGAAGGGGCGGGGCTTGGTTTCAGCCGCGGCGAGACCGGCCGAGGCGACGAGCGCCAGGATGGCGATGGCGTGTTTCATCTGGGTCAGCCTCTCGGATCAAGGGTTTCGGCGTCGATGCGGTAGCCGGTGACGGTGAAACCGAGCGGGTTCCGCCAGACCTGATCGAGCGTGCGCTCGGTGCGGGGCTCGAAAGCGTAGCCGACGACCGCCACAAAATCGCGCTCCACCGGAGTTGCACCCTCTGTCTCCAGCCGTCGCACGAAGCGGACTTGCGCGGTGTTCTCGTCGAGGATCGAGACCGACCGGACCCGCGTGGTGATGACGGTATCGCCGCCATAGATCGACGGCGGGTACTGGTCCGATCCGCTGTTCCACACGCTCCGCAGGGAAGACTGAGCCTGACCCTGTGACATCGCATCGACCACGGGAATCCGTTCGGGATTGTCGGTCGGGTCGTAGGTCTCGCGGTTCGTGACGTAGCGCACCAGCTCCGCCTCGAGGACCGCGCGCTGATCTTCGAGCGAGGTCGGGCGGACCGAGACGACCTGCTCGGACTCGCCGGTGGCGCGGTCCACCATCACGACGTAGGGCCGTATTTCCTTGAGCGGGACCGTGAAGGCCAGAGTGGCGACCGAAACGAGACCGATCATCATGCCGAGACCACCTACGATCCAGCCCATGTTGCGTTGCCGGCGCATCGAGAAGAAGACCTCGTTCTCGAAGGCTTCGGATGTCTGTTCGGATGTCTTCTTTGCCATGAGGGCAGATTCCTCTCAGACCGCATCCGAAGGGATGCGGGTTGTCCTTGAAACATTGGCTGCTGAAGCTGTCGCTCAGTCTTCTCTTTTTTGTCTGCGGTTCTCGAACCGCTGCCCGGCATTCGCGGCCTTGAAACGGTCGACCCTGCTGGCCTGCTCACCACGGAAGGCGGCCTGACGGCTGGCACCATCGGCGTATTTGAGACGATGCTCCTTCTGGCGCTGCATCTCGATCTGCCGACCTTCCCAATAGCTTCCGCCGGCGGCGGAGGCGGCACGTCCCGCCCGGTGCCCCTCGATCTGGCCGCTGATAACGGGAGACGCGGCTTGCTTTGCGGCTCGAGTGCCTGCGATGCCGGCCGCGGCTCCACCGACTGCCATTCCCGCGCCGCCGAGTGCCATCGCGACACCGTTCGCCGTCGCCGTGATCGTGCCGGAGAGGCCGTTGACCAGCGTGGGCACCATCGCCGTCATGAAGATCGCGCCGACACCCACGATCAGGAAACCGGCTGCATCTTCGAGATCGGCCGCACCGGATGCCGTGGAGATCAGGCTTTGACCGATCCCGACGATCGCCCCGACGACACCGGCCATGACCAGCGGGATCAGGGCGAATCCGAGGGTGAAGCGCACCCAGCTCTCGAACAGGTTCGACGTTGCCTTGAACATCAGCGTCGGGATGAAGATCGGGGCCAAGGCGATTGCCATGCCGAGACCGATCTTTCCAAGCGAGATGACAATGATCGCTGCCGCCGCCATCAACGAGCCGATGATCCACACGACGATCGACGCCATACTGATCGAGAACATACCGGCCTCGTCGGCCAGCTTGTCGGAGAAGTCGAACATGGTGGAGATCATCTCGTCGAAGGCGGTGTTCAGGTTCGGCGCGCTGACGATCCCCATCAACTTCGCGCCGAGTTCACCGGGGACGTTGGTGACGATGTCGTAGATCGGCTGGAATTGCGCCCAGCTTGTCGCAACGGCGGTGACGATGACGTAGCGGATGCCCCACTTGAGGTACTCGCTGAGCCTGATCGGGGCCCATTGTGTGAGGGCATTGAAGGCGATGAAGGCCAAGCCAACGACACCCATTGCCTGGCACACGGTCGCGATCGGCCCGGCGAACGCTGCGAAGCTGCTCTCGGCATAGCTACCAATCGCGCCATCAAGCCTCGTCAAAGTGTTCTCGACATACGTCGCCATCGGGCCCGCCTTTCTTTACTCGATCGCGTCGACGTCGCGGCAGTAATCCGCAACCTCGCTGGCTTTTTCCTGATTGCTCTCCATCGCGAGAAAATGCGGGTACAAGGCTTCATTTGACATGCCGAAGTATTCCTCCGGCACCATCGCCACGATCTCGTCCCAGTCCCGCCGATCATCGAGGCAGGAGATTTCGTAGGGGCGGCCTTCGGCATAGGCTTCGCATTGCTCGCGCATATGCGCGATGTCCCAGTTCTCCCGCGTCTTCACCAGGATCTGATAGAGGCCGTTGTTCGAGCCGGAGATCGCACGGGTTTCTTCATAGTCCATGTCCATCTGGTTCTCGCATATCCACGAGCCGCCGGCGGCGTAGGCCATTGGCGTCGCCAGGATCAGTGCGGCCGCCGCCGCGGCCAGGTTCGATCGCATCGTCATTCTCCGTCTCCCACACGCATGAAGTTCCGTTGGGCGGTCAGGTCACGGGCCGCCTGCAGCGAGTCCGTCCCGGCAGCATTGGTCTGCGCCGCCTGAAGCCGCAGGCTTTCGTTCAGCAACACCGCAATCTCGCCCAGCATCCGCGTGTTGTAATCCACCGACGCCTTGAGATCGGCATTGCTGTCGATCTGTCCGATGAGCTGGTTCACACGGCCCATCGACGTGTTGGCGCGCGCATAGGTGTCCTCGGCCGTCGCGACCGCCGCCAGACCAGCCCCGGCCTGCGTCGCGAGCGCCCGGTCCTGCGGTTTGTCCGATGTCAGGAAGGCGTTGATGTCCGGCAGGGCGAACGTCGCTTTCAGGTCGTTGATCCGCGAGGTCAGTGCCGACGAGTTGCCCGGAATGGCCGAACCCGTCATCGCGCCCGACATGATCGAGGAGAGGCTGTCAGCCGATTCCCGCGCCGCGATCTCCGGGGCAGAGTTCAGGATACCGGCGATCGCCTTGTCGCCAGTCATGCTCTGAAGCTGCTGAAGTTGGTTGGCGTAGTCCTGCCGCATCTGTTCGAGTTGCGCGAGAGCCTGAGCGACAGAGGCGGCGTCGAAGGTCGGCACGCCCTGGGCGTAACCCGCACCCGCGGCCGACAAAGTGATCGACGCCGCGATCGCGGTGGTTCGAAGGATCTTCTTCATACCGTAGCCACTCCTTCCGCGTTGATTGCTTCCCATTCCCCGCAGACGCAGGGCGACATGCGCTCGGTGTAGGTCGCGCAGCCCCCCAGAAGGGCGGCGAGCGCCAGAGCGGCGATGATCCGGACCATCAGACGGCCTCCTCGTATTGGATGATTTTGGGTTCCTCGTCGGTCTCGTCCGCCTCATTGGACGTGCGGCCCGCGCCGAGCGTGCCGAGCATCGGTCCAAGGACCGACAGGTCGAGATCAACGATGGTGCTGGCATCGTTTGCCCGAACCAGCGCCGTGTGCGCCCCCGACGCCGACGTGCAGAGGAACTCCTCTTCCCGATCGGTAAGGTTCAGGGGGGCCAGTTCACGCCCCGTATTCTTCGAGCTCGGGAACAGGATTTGCGTGACACAGCTTTCGAAGATCGAGCCGCCTGCGGCGCTCTCCGCGATATGGCTGACGCGCTGCGTGAGCATCACGACGACGACGTTCTTCTTCCGCATCGTCAGCATCCAGTCCTTCAGACGGGACTGGAAATACGCATCGTCAAGCATCTTCCAGGCTTCGTCGAGAACGATGATCGTGGGCCGACCGTCCTCGACCGTGCGCTCGATGCGGCGGAACACATAGGACAGCCACGCCGTGCGAACCGCCGGGCTGTCGAAGATCTCGGTCAGGTCGAACGCGGTGATCCGGTTATCGAAGGTCAGTGGATCGGTGCCGGTGCCGGAGAACAGCCAGTGATACTTGCCGTCGTCCCACTGGCCCAACCGGGTATGCAGATCGCCACCGTCATCGACCGCGACGAGCTGGCTGCGAAATGAGGCCAGCGTTTGCAGGAAAGGATCGGACTCGGCGTTCGACCGCGCCGCCTGCGACAGCGCCTCGGATTGCGTCGGGCTGAGCGGCACGGAGTCGTTGGTCAGTAGCGCCCCGAGCCAGTCCGTCAGCCAGCCTACGCCCCGCAGGTCGGATTCCGAGCGAAACGGATTGAACCCGGTCGGCACACCCATCTGAACGGGCGAGTAGCTGCCCCCGAGCCCGCGGATTGCGCTTTCAAGGCCGCGATCCTTGTCGAAGGCGATGATGCGGGGGCCGACGCGCTGCGCCTGTGCCAGCAGGAACGCGGTGCCGAGCGTCTTGCCCGATCCAGTGCGGCCGATGACGAGCGTATGACCCACCGTCCGGTCGCCCGGCTCTCCCGGCTGGTGGAAATTGAAGCGGTAGGGCTCACCGCCCAGCGTGGGCAGGATCGTGATGGGAGCCCCCCAGGGCTCGCTTCCCGGCTTGAGACCGCGCCCGGTCGTGTGCAGCGCCGCAAAATCCGCGAAGCAGGCCGATGAGATCATCGCGTCGCGCGACCGGAAGGAAAAGTTGCCCGGGTGCTGCGCGAAATACGCCGTTCGCGCCCCGATGTCCTCTCGCACGGCCACGGCGAGCGCGCGCTGCGATTGCGTCCGGATCTCGGAGGAGAGATCGTTCAGTTCCTCCTGGCTTCGCGCAACGGCCATGATCGAGACTTGGTGCTGACCGAAACTGATCCGCCCCGAAGCAAGATCGTCGGCCGCATCGGTAAGCTGCGCCTGCGCTGAGCGGGCCGCGTCGTCGGCTGCGCTCATCTGCCGGACCGTGCGCTGCACACGACCGAGTGCCGGCACGAGGTCGATCGGCGTGAAAGAGTGCGTCACGACCGTATCACCGGGCAAGTCGAGCCGGTCGAGAAATCCCGGCGCGGTCTCGGTCGGGTACTTCTTGAAGGTGAACATCGCCCCGAAGCGCAGATCGTCCTCATCCGTGCCCAGGACGACGAAGCTGTCGCCCCGGAAATCGACGCGGCTGTCCACCAGAAGGTTGGAGATCGGCGTGAACGCAGCACCCGGTGTCAGCGGGGCGTACTTGCCGGTCACGGCCGTGCGGAGCAGTCCGAGCCAGCGTCCGTCCGCGAGGGTTAGTCGTTCGGGCCGGGTCACACCAACCGCTTGCATCAGGTTGGTGGTGACTTCGTTCAACACGGCGATGCGCCGGGCACGTTCGGCGCGCAAGTCGCGCTTGGAACCACCCGTGATACGAGCCATCAATCCCGCCAGCTTGCGGGGGCGAACGACGACGGAGACCATCGTGACCCGCTCGCGCAAGCCACCTCCGGAAATCAAGCCCTGCCATTGCGCGTCGATCCGCGCGGCAAGTCCGTCACCCTCGACGGGCGGCAGGATCGGCGCGGTCTCATGGGAAACGCGATGGACGTAGAATGCGATGTCAGGCCGCGCTTGCGCGACCGTCGCGGCGAAAGCTCGTGCAACATCATCGACGAATGTCGCGTCGGCGGTGTCCGCCTCGATGCCTGCGACGAGGAACGATGCCATCACATCGCCGTCGCGAAGCATGATGACGTCCTCGCCCACACCAGTCACATAGGGAAGGTAGGACGCCAGCATATGTTCGCGTGTAAGGCCCGGTGGATCGACGGCGCGGCGTCCAAGGCCCTGCTTCAGATCAAGCACGGTAAATCATCCCCTTACCCTTGAACCAGCTCGGGGTGGGCGGCGTCCGAGACAGGCTTACGAAAATGACATCGAGATAGCGGGGGTCATAATTGGCCAGCGCGCGGAGCGCGGCGTAGCCGATGGCCGCGCTTCCCAGCAGCCACAAGACCGACAGGAAAGCGACGAAACCACCGACCGTCACGATGAAGAGCATCACGACGTAGGACATCGGCAATCCCGCAATCGAGACCGGTCGCGTAAGCGCCAGGAAGCACGGGTTAGGCATGGATCAGAGACCCGCGAGGATCGTGCCCGCACCGAACAGGATCACGAGACCGATCAGGACAGAACCGGCGAACATCCAGTTCATGCGGCCCATCAGGAACGCGATGCCGACCGCAGCGACGGCGACAAGGCCAAGTGCTCGACCCGTCGTGCCCGTCAGAGCGGTGCCGATGGTCGTGAAGAAGTTGTTGAGGGGGGACAGGTCTTGCGCCAGCGCCGGGCCGGCGGCAAAACTCAGGGCGAGCGCAACCGTCGCGATGCGACGGTGCGAGGGGGTCAATACTGCCATACAGAGAGGTCCTTTGCGGGATTTTTGGTAGAGATGGTGGGGGTGGTGGACCTGCGTTGCAGCGCAGGTCCGGGTTCTGCCGTTGGGACTTGACCAACCGCGGCAGTGATTTTGGCGACGTAAGCACGGGTCTCCCGAAAGGGAGGTATTCCGCCATACTGCACCACGCGATGCGGACCCGCATTGTAGGCCGCAAGCGCATGGCGGACGTTGCCAAAGCGTTCGAGTTGTGCCGAGAAATAGCGGGCGGCACCGTCAAGGTTCTGCGCCGGGTCCCAAGGATCGCGGACACCGAGATCGCGCGCGGTCGCCGGCATGAGCTGACCGAGACCCTGCGCGCCCTTCGGCGACAGGGCGCGGGGATTAAAGCCGCTTTCCGCCCGGATCAACTCAACGAAGACGCGCATGAAAGATGCAGCATCAAGGCCCGCCCGGCGCGGACCTGCACCACCCGCGTGCCGGAGCGCCACTTGCTCGGCCATTCTAAGGTAAGTCGCGCGGGAGGAGGATACACGAGCCGGCCGGGAGGTCTGCGGCTGCGGTTCAGCTTTCGGCGCTGATGAATCTCGTACGACGACGCGGCCATCGCGAGAGTATTCATAGACGGTGGCATAGCTGGTTGCGGGAACTGCAAGAACGAGGAGACCAAGAACGCAGCCGCGGATCACAGGACGATCCCCCCATGATACCAAACCCAGACGCCACAGACGATCGCCACGAAAACAGCTATCGTGATCCAGACCTGAAAGACTGCACCCAGGACGGCTGAGACGAACATCGTGACCAGCATCCAGATCGCGTCTGGCCAGAAGGGAACAGCGGCGACGAGTGCTGCCACAAAGCCCATCATGGGCCAGCGCGCCCAAGCAAAGAGATACACCCCAGCCCAGGTGACGATCGGTGAATAGATCAGCCAGAGAATGATCCAACCGATCGTCCAAGGCGTCGCGATTGCCCCGGCATACTCGGTGAAGGACCAAACTGCGGCAAAGTAGGGGAGAGCCAGAAGGTTCGCCCCGAAGCACATCGCCCGAACCTTGGCGGAGGGCTTTCCCCTACCACCTTCGCGGCCCGGCGTTTCCCTCGTTTTCGGGGGCTTGGGTGCGCTATTCCTGACTGATGAAATGGCTCGAGCGACCGCCTTTTCGCAGCAGAATGTTGGCCGACGAACATCCAACGTCACTGAGGAAGCTGATGAGGCCGTTCGCTGTCTTGAAGATCCGAGGTTTGAGCGACTTTCGGCTGATGACCAACAGCCTGTCATCGAGGCCATCAGGTGAGACCACACGGGTCGTCCACTGGCCATACCAGTAGGAACTTCGCTTCTCTGCGTCTTCCAGCGCAACCACGTCCACGTGGTAGCCGCGGGTGAGGAGATCCCGGAATCCATCTTCGCTTACCACATTCGGAGCTTCGTCAATTGTTCTTGGGCTCACGAGTGGCTCCTCAGCAGCGCCAACTCGTATGTCATACCGACACACGAGTTCTACGTTCTTACAATGGTGTATGCAACCTTTAAGTTCGCATAGGTTGCATTGAACACCGCTCGGGCGCAATTTAGCCGGACAGCACTAGGCGATCCAAGCGATTCCCTGAAGCTTTGCTGAGGTGTGGTGAAAGACGCTCGCCTGAACGCTCTAAAGGCGTTCAAGCGCAACGTCGTCAGTGAGGCGATATGCCTTACAAGATAAGTACAGGAATGCTGTGCGATACTGCCTGTCGGCGTCAGTTCACCACGACAGGGCAAGTGAAGGCGAGGAACTTACCGTCACCGTTCTCGACCACAGGCCCTAGAGGGCGCGGCGAGAACTTCATGCTGCGTGCCATGCGAACAAAGCCAGGCCAGCCGAGGAAATAACACTCCGACGCACCTTTTCCGGCCAGAAACCTGTTTGCCCCAAGCAAGATTGCCTTCGTTACTTCGGAGCTGTGGGAAGCTGCCAAGCGGGTTAGCTCCCAGATCTCCGAGGACTGGGGCGGCGTCTCATAGCACAGGTTCTGCGGCATTCCCGGCAGTAGTCCCAGATGGGCATCGCGGATCATATAGGAGTAAGTCAGCGCCCCGGTCCCGCTAACGGCATCAGTCCGACGAAGGCGTGCGCCACCACACACTTCGTCCCCCCGATGAGCAACGACATACACGGCGTCGAACGTGTCGTACTGCTCGTACTCCATCCCACCGTACACGTTGAGCTGCCAATCCATCTCGTCGATGAAAACCCGCTTCCGGAACTGTAGGAAATCGTGGACCAGGTTCCACCTACTCAGCCCGTACGGCATCTCCAGTATGCTGACTTGGAGGCCAAAGCTAACCGGGGCGCAGTGCGACTCCATCAAGCTTTCGGTAATTTGCTGAACCATTTTATAGCCTTGCCAATCCCAGAAACTGTCGTCCGCCAGTGTGCGGGTTGCGAAGCCACAACCCTCGATTGGTGACTTCGACCGTCACCACACCCTCGGCCTCGTAAGCCGCGAAGAACTTGTTCAACGTATCGGCCATGTCAGACGTGAACTCGACGGTCCCTTGATGGGTGACCTCGCGTCCCGTATCCCAGCCGTTCACATGCAAATTCGCCATGAGAACCAACTATGCAGACCGAACGCGATTGTCTTTGAATAATTGTTAAAAGTGTCTTATCGGATTATCCGAAAAGACACTTTCGCGCCCTGGGACTAGAATTATGACCTCTGCAACACCGGTAGAAGCTGACAGGGGGATGATCCCGCTCCTCATCCCTAACTTCGATGCAGACGGTTCGCCACTCGTCGAGATCGCAACTGGCGGCTACGTTCTCGGGTTCGGTTTGAGCTGGAAGGGGCCAGAGCACCTGGTCACAACTTTCTCCCCTGCATGGCGCGCGATCTACGAACAGAAAAACTTGTATCATGCTGACCCTATCCTGATGTGGGGCCTTACCAGCAACGGGGCAAAGCGTTGGTCCGCTGTTCGCTTTCCAGACCCGTTGGGCGTGAACCGACTAGCGGGTGAGTACGGGCTTCGCTTCGGCGCGATGTTTTCGCGGAAATCCTCGGGTCGCAGATCCTTCTTGAGCGTGACACGGCCTGACCGCGAGCTGACAGATAGCGAAATCGAAGTTCTGCACACGCTGTTCAAAACGTGGGTAGAGATCGTCATGGACAAGGCGACACTGAGCGACGGTGAGCTCTCTGTACTCAGATGCTTTCGGGACGGCATGGCTCAGCGTGAAACCGCCGAGTTGCTGAACCTCTCCGAGTCGGCCGTGAAGGCGCGAGCGATCAAGGCACAAGGCAAGCTCGACGCCAAAACCCGTACTCAAGCCGTGGCTATCGCCATGAGCAGAGGATATTTTGATTAAAATTGTCTTATCGGCTTATCCGATAAGCCACATTTCGGGATTTCAGGGTTCACTTTCCTAGAATTGGTCCCAAGGGTCTGCCTGACTCACCGACGGCAGGGCCCTGGCATGTCTTATACTGATCGTAAGTTTGGAACGCCCGTTGACCGGGTGCTGATTGCCCAGAGCAAGCAGGTGGTCGGTTACGTTTACGAATGGGATAACGGCGACCAGCAGATCATGTGGCTTCACGGCAACAGGCCGGAGGGTGATGTCGTGTGCGAAGACGGTGAAACGCTCATCCAACCATGCTGAACTCATACATCTTGCGGATGAGAAACGATCGCGCTACTCGTGGACTACCCAACGCTTCTTGTAATATCGTTCGCATATTGTAAGACGTTACAGTTGGGCTAGGGAACAGTCGCGTCTCAAGGGTGGTCGCAGATGCTGGTTAACGCCAGAATTGCTCCAACCCCCTGAACCGACTATTCCTTGGAACAAGAAGAACAAGAATCAAGAGCAGCAGAGGGCAAGCATACCCACAAAGTAAAACCCCCGCGAGGCGGCGACCTGCACGGGGGGTTAGAACCAAGGGATTGGCGTCCCTGAATGGCCACTAATGTCTAGGTCCGGTTCTAGTCCCTCCCGAAACGACGAGCAAGTAAAAACGCACCTGTGCGAACAGGGAGATCGTGTGTCGCTTCCTTGCCTCATCCCAAGGACAGGCAATGAACCAGAACGAACCGGACCGACAAGACCAGCGGAAGATCCTCTACCGCGCATTCAAGGATGCCACCTACGTCCTGAAACTGAAGCCAGGACTGAAAACACTGGTGGACACCCTGATCGACCACATCCCCAACGGAGCCCCGAGCCCCGTCAGCTCCGCATCCATGCAGCTCCTTTGTGACAAGCTCGGGTGCGAAGACCGGACCATCCGGTACCGCATCGCGAAACTGGTCGATCTAGGACTGGCGACGAACCGCTGTCTTGCCAACGGCCGGCGTCATGTCCAACGCGACAAGACAGGGGCCATCGTCCACATTGCCGGGATCGACCTTTCCCCGTTGCTGGACAGCGCCGAAGGATGGGCCGAGCGCGCTGCGGAAAAGAAAAACACCTATACCCGGTGCGCGCAGCTCCGGTTCCTCATCTCTGAGAAGCGAGGGAACCTGACACGGACATTCAGGCGCGAGGGGATACCGGCCGATCTGAAAGCCCAGTGGAGCGACCTTCCGAAAGACATCGCAAAGCTGGGCCTCGCAACCTTGGAAGCCCTTGTGGAAAAGGTCGACCGATTGATCTCCGCGATGATGGCTGACCGGAAAAATAGTGCCGGTCAGCCGGAAAATTGCGGCAGGGCATACATTACAGAACAAGAACAATCAGAAATTTGTAATCCGGCGATGCCTGCCGAGAAGAAGGTCCAGAAGGAGCCGGTGCGCCAGAAGCCCACATGTGGGCTCGAGCATGTGAGCCTGCGACAGGCAGTGATGGCCGCACCGGACGACTGGCGCATCGAGATGGAGCAGTACGGGCATCCGTCGTGGCACATTCTCGCCGGTATCGCCTACCAGCGGGCGGAAGCTCTCGGGATCAGTCCGTCCGCCTGGTCAGTGGCGCAGAATGCCGTGGGGACCAACGGGGCCGCGATCATCGTGATGATGGCTGACGCCAAGAGCCATGAACGTGGTGGACCCGTCCGCTCGGTCGGGGGCTGGGTTCGGCGCATGGCAGAAAGGGCGGAGAAAGGCACCGCGAACCTACACCGCACCCTGTTCGGGCTTCTGCAAGAGGAGCCGGTCCCATGTTGAAACCTGCGGCCGCCATTGCGCTCTTCGCCCTCGGGAGCCTCGCCGCCTGCCAGGACCAGTCTGGCCCGGGCGCGGAGGAGACCGTCACAGTTTACGAGGGTGTTCCCACGATCCGCGACGGCGACAACGTAAGGATCGACGGGGAGAACATCCGCCTCGCCGGCATCGACGCCTGCGAGCTCGGCCAGCCGGCGACCCTTGCGGGGGTCAAGATCGACTGCGGGATCTGGGCCCGCGACAGTTTCCGCGAGATGGTTGGGCCTCGCTCGGTCCGTTGCGAAAGCACCGAGCGGGATTTCTACGATCGGCCGCTGGCAACCTGCTACACCGGCGAGCGAAACCTCAACCGTGCCCTCGTCGAGAACGGCGTCGTGTTCCCCTATGCGCGGGAATCCGATTACCGTGAGGAGGCCAAGGACGCGCAGGCGGCGGGACGCGGCCTCTGGCTGTTCGAGGACGTGGAAGAGCCATCCGATTACCGGCGGAGGCAAAGAAGCTGATCAGTAACAGTGGACCCGCGCGGATGCGGCTAGAGCCGTAGAAAATGCCTTAGGATCGGCCAAAGAGGTCGTTCGCTGCGGGTGCATCACCACTTCAAGGGCTTAACCCGTACGGGCTAAAAACATCTAGATTTCAAACGGTCATTGCATACCGCCTACTTAAGCCCCGATCATGTCCCAACAAATCAAATGCCTGAAAGATACCACGCGGAATGAGTGAAGACCTGAGAGACCTCCTTAAGCGCTTTCGCGAGACCGCTCGTACAGAGCGGGAAAAGGGGACATATTTTGAGAAGTTCGCCGCTGTCTACCTCCGCCACGACCCCCTTCAAGCGGCCTTTTTCTCAAGGGTGGAGACTTATGAGGAGTGGGCGAAGGGCCGCGGAGAGGATGCTTCCGACAGCGGAATTGATCTTGTCGCTACCTTGGCAGATGGGTCCGGCTTCTGCGCGGTTCAGTGCAAGTTCTACGACAGAGCAAAGAAGGTCGACAAAAGCGACATCGACAGCTTCTTCACTGCTTCGGGTAAAGAGGGTTTCGTCCGAAGGTTGATCGTTGACACGAGCGACGGCAACTGGACCGACCGGGCCGAGAAAGCCCTACAGGGACAGGCGATCCCAACGAACCGGATTGGCCTCAGCGACTTGGAGGCCAGCCCGATTCTCTGGTCCGATTTCGTGCGGACCGGCGAGGTGAAGGTCTCCGAGACGAAGACCCTGCGCCCGCACCAACAGGAGGCGCTGGAGGCCGTCCGCACGGGGCTTGAAGAAGCCGACCGTGGCAAGCTCATCCTCGCCTGCGGCACCGGCAAGACGTTCACGTCTCTTCGTATTGCCGAAGACTTGGTCGGTACGGGTGGCAGAGTCCTTTTTATGGTTCCTTCGCTCGCGCTCATGTCCCAAGCCGTGCGAGAATGGACGAACGACGCCGAGGTGCCGTTGCGGTCCTTCGCGGTATGCTCGGACGCTAAGGTCGGAAAGCGCCAGGGTCGTCAGGACACCGCCGACATCGCGATCCACGACCTTGCCTATCCGGCGACCACGAACGGCACGGCACTGGCCGAGAAGATGGCCGATACCGCGCCGGACGCGATGACGGTTGTCTTTGCCACCTACCAGTCCATCCAGGTGCTCTCCGCTGCGCAGGAGGCGGGGCTCGGGGCCTTCGACCTGATCGTCTGCGACGAGGCGCACCGTACGACGGGCGTGACCACCGGAGAGGAGGACGAGTCGAACTTCGTCCGTATTCATAGTGACGCGCACGTCCTCGCCGCCAAGCGCCTCTACATGACCGCCACGCCGCGCATCTACGGCGAGGCGGCGCGCCAGCGCGCCAAGGAGCAATCCCTGACGCTCGCACAAATGGACGATCCCGCGACCTATGGAGAGACGCTGTTCGAGCGTGGCTTCTCATGGGCAGTCGAGAAGGGGCTGCTGGTAGACTACAAGGTCATCGTGCTGGCGGTGGATGAAGGAAAGGTCGCTCGCTCGGTTCAGCGTCGGCTGGAGACATCCGACAGCGATCTTGCGCTCGACGACGCGACGAAGATCGTTGGCTGCTACAAGGCACTTACCAAGACCGACCTCAAGATCGACGTGGGCAGCGATACCGGCGCCATGCGGCGTGCGCTGATCTTTTGCCGGGACATCAAGTCCTCGAAAGTCATTGAGAGCGAGTTCACTGCCGTCGCGGAGGAGTTCCGGACGCAGAACCCCGATGAAGAAATGATCCTCGACTGCGAGGTGCGTCATGTCGATGGCACATTCAATGCCGATAGCCGGGGTCGACTGCTGGATTGGCTGAAGGCCGATCCTGGCGACGACAACTGCCGCATCCTCACCAACGCGCGCTGCTTGTCGGAGGGCGTGGATGTGCCCGCGCTCGACGGCATCATGTTCCTGCACCCGCGCAAGAGCCAGATTGATGTCGTCCAGTCCGTGGGTCGGGTCATGCGTCAGACCCCGGATCGCAGCAAGAAGATGGGTTACGTCATCCTGCCGGTTGCCATCCCCGGCGGCACCTCCCCCGAAGAGGCTCTGAACGACAACGAGCGCTACCGCGTCGTCTGGCAGATTCTGAATGCCCTGCGCTCGCACGACGAGCGGCTCGATGGAGACATCAACAAGATCCACCTGGGCCAGACCGAGGGCAGCCGGATCGAGATCGTCGCGGTTGCGCCTGATCTACCCGGCGGCAAATCTCCGGATGGCGGCACCGGCATCGGCCAGGGCAGCGCGCCGGGCGATGACGAGGGCGACGGCGGCGGGCGCGGCACGTCGCAGGGCGAGCTCTTCGTGGACGAGTTCTCCGCCGCGATCCGCGCGCAGATCGTCAAGAAGTGCGGCACCAAGGAATACTGGGACCGCTGGGCTGCCGACATTGCTCGCATCGCCGAGCGGCACATCACCCGCATCGAGGCACTGCTGGAGGACCCAGAGGCCCGCGCGACTTTCGACGCTTTCCTCAGGGAGCTGCACGACGACCTGAACGAGGCGATCTCCGAGGCCGACGCCATCGAGATGCTGGCTCAGCACGTCATCACGCGGCCCGTCTTCGAGAGCCTGTTCCGGGGCAATCGCTTCACCGACGAGAACCCGATCTCCCGCGCCATGCAGGACATCGTCGCACGTTTGGACGAGGCGCAGATCGACCGTGAATCCGAGAGCCTGGAGGAGTTCTACGCCTCCGTCCGCCGCCGCGCCGAAGGGCTGACCGATCCGGCCGCCAAGCAGAAGCTGATCGTCCAGCTCTACGACGACTTCTTCAAGTCGGCCTTCCCGCGAACGACGAAACGCATGGGCGTGGTCTACACGCCGGTGGAGATCGTGGACTTCATCCTCCATTCCGTCGACGAGGCCTTGCGCCGCGACTTCGGCGTGGGCATCGGGGCGAAGGGGGTGCACGTCATCGACCCGTTCACGGGCACGGGGACGTTCATCACGCGCCTGCTGCAATCGGGGTTGATCGCGCCGGATGATCTGGCGCGCAAGTACCGCGAGGAGCTGCACGCAAACGAGATCATCCTGCTCGCCTACTACATCGCGGCGATCAACATCGAGACGGTCTATGCCGACCTCGTGGGCGGCGCTGACGGTGAGGACGAGGCTGCGGCGTACGAGCCCTTCTGCGGCATCCTGCTGACCGACACCTTCGCGCTGCACGAGCACCCGGACCGGCACGACGACCTGCTGCCCGACAATGCCGAGCGTCGGACGCGCCAGCGCGAGCTCGACATCCGGGTGATCGTGGGGAACCCGCCCTACGTCGTGAACCAGGAATGGACGACTAGCGGCGAGGCCAAGCTCTCGTACCCAAAGCTCGATGCGCGGGTGGAGAACACCTACGCAGTTCGAAGCGACGCGGTCTACGTCGCCGACCTCTACAACAGCTACGTGCGGGCAATCCGTTGGGCGTCCGACCGGTTGGGCGAGCACGGTGGGGTGGTGGCCTTCATCACCAATGGTGGCTTTTTAGACGGCAAAGCGACGGCGGGAATCCGGCGCTGCTTGATCGAAGAATTCAGTGACCTTCGCATCTTCAACGCGCGCGGAAATGCGAACACCTCAGGCGAGCGCAGAAAGAAGGAAAGCGGCAATGTTTTCGGGGAAGGTACGAAGGCTACTATCGCCGTGTTTGTGCTTACCAAGAGGCCAGGCGCTGCTGGGGCCGGGGCGATCCACTATCACGACATCGGTGACTACCTAAGTAGGGACGACAAGCTGCGGATCGTGCGCGAGTTCGGCAGCATCGGCGGGGTTGAGGAAGCCGGTGGTTGGACCCGGATCGAACCGGACGAGCACGGCGACTGGATCAATCAGCGGGATACGTCATTTCACGAGTTCATGCCCATCGGAGACAAGTCCAAGGGAGCCGAAACGAGCCTGTTCGATCTTTATTCTCTCGGCGTGGTGACGAACCGTGACGCCTGGGCGGTGAACTCATCTCGCTCCGATCTTCTGACCAATATCGGTCGCATGATTGAAACCTACGAACTGTCACGTTCGGCCATTCACCGTCGATCAGCAGGAAGCCCCAGTGAAGAGCGGCGGCGGATTGACGATCCTCGAAAGATCGCTTGGACGCGATCCCTGTCTCGCGATCTCGACAGGGATAAGCCACTCGCTACTGACATGGATCGCCCGGTGCGCGCGACCTATCGCCCCTTCACGCCGCGCTGGCTCTACTTCGATCCGCGGCTGAACGAGATGGTCTACCGCATCCCTTCCATCTACCCCGACGCCGAGACCCGGACACGGGCGATCTCGCTCTCGGCCGTCGGCCATAAGGGCCAGTTCTCCGCCCTTATGGTCGACCGCCCGCCCGCACTGCATACCGCCGACATGGCGGGCTCCCAGTGCTTCCCGCTGCACTACTACGAGCAAACAAAGGAGGACGGCGACACCCCCGATCTCTTCCCCAGCCCGGACGGTCCCGGCCTCGTCCGCCGCGACGGGATCAGCGACGAGGGCCTCGCCCACTTCCAGGCCGCCTGGCCCGGCGAGGCGATCACCAAGGAGGACCTGTTCCACTATGTCTACGGCCTGCTCCATGCCCCCGACTACCGGACTCGCTATGCCGACAACCTCAAGAAGGCCCTCCCGCGCATCCCCGCCGTCGCGCGCGTGGAGGACTACCGCGCCTTCCGCGACGCCGGGCGCCGGCTCGCAAACCTGCATGTCGGCTACGAGGACGCGGAGCCCCACCCCGTCACCTACCGCGAGGGCGATCCCCTCACCTGGGTCGTGGACGACCCGGAGGCGTTCTACCGCGTGGAGAAGATGCGCTTCGGCGGCAAGCGCCCGAACCAGGACTGTACCACGATCCACTACAACGACCGCATCACCCTAACGGACGTCCCCGAGGCGGCCTACCGATATGTCGTGAACGGCAAGAGCGCGATTGAGCACGTCATGGAGCGCCAGTCAGTCACGAAAGACGCCTACAACCCGAAGACTAAGAAGGGCAGCGACATCGTCAATGACGCCAACCGCTTCGCCATCGAGACCATGAAAGACCCGGAATACCCCCTTACCCTTCTGCGACGGGTGATAACGGTGAGTATAACGACAATGGAAATCATCGACGCCCTGCCGCCGCTGCGCCTTGAGACTGAGACCAAAGTTAAAGCTGCGGAATGACCCAAGCGATGGATGGGCCCGGTCACTGTACCAACTACGCGCGTTAAGAAGGCTGTAGCCTCGTTCATGCGGTTCTGAGTCTGATGCAACGCCTGCCCGTAATCGACCGATTCCGGCCACCCCTCTTTATGCCTGCCCAAAAGTATGCCTCAATGCGTTCTGGGCATGACCTTAAATAACGACGGGATTTCGGACAGAATGGCACGTACTTTCGCCTATCTCCGCGTCTCTACCGCCGGGCAGACTACCGAGAACCAGAAACTTCAGATTGCCGCTGCCGGTATTGCGGTCGAAGACTACCGCCTCGTTGCCGAGACCGTCTCGGGCAGCGTTGCGGCGATGGAGCGACCGGGCTTCGCGCGCCTCGTCGACCGGCTGGAGCCGGGCGACTTGCTGGTGGTCACGAAGATGGACCGGCTCGGGCGCAACGCGATGGATGTCATGGCAACGATCGAACGGCTGGGCGAGATGTCGGTCCGGGTGAAGAGCCTCGATCTGGGCGATGCGGACCTGACCAGCGCCGTGGGACGGATGACGACGAACATCCTCAACGTCGTCGCGCAATTCGAGCGAGAACTGCTTATCGAGCGAACGAAGGCCGGGGTGGATCGGGCCCGCGCTCAAGGCAAGCGGCTCGGCAGGCCGCCCTCCGTCGATCAAGCTCGTCGAGGGGAGATCGAAGCTGCGCTGAAAAAGGGCGAGACGATTTCTGCCCTGGCACGACGGTTTGGGATCAGCCGTCAGACCGTACAGCGCATCCGCGATGCCCGTTCCAAAGTCGGCCTATCCCCCGAGGAGACCTGAGCCATCTGCAATCTGTACGCCATGACCAAGGGCCAGGCCGCGATCCGGGAGATCGCCGGGGCCATGACAGACAAGACAGGTAATCTCCCATCCCTGACTGCGATCTTCCCCGACCAATCCGCCCCGGTCGTTCGCCAGGGCGATGGCGGCCGCGAGCTGGTCATGATGCGGTGGGGGATGCCGTCGCCCGCCTTCGCGCTGAAGAACCGCAAGACAGATCCGGGCGTGACGAACGTCCGAAATCTCGGCTCGTCGCACTGGCGGCGCTGGCTTGGGGTGGAGCATCGGTGCCTCGTTCCTTTCACCAGCTTCTCGGAATACCGCGTCGAGACCGACAAGAGCCGCACGCCGGTCTGGTTCGCCCGAGACGAAGACCGGCCGCTGACCTTCTTCGCGGGTATCTGGACCGAATGGACGAGTGTGCGGAAGGTGAAGGAAGGCGAAGTGACGGCTGATCTTTATGGATTTCTCACCACCGAGGCGAACGAGACCGTGGGCGCGATCCACCCGAAGGCCATGCCGGTGATCCTGACCGAGCCGGATGAATGGGAGACGTGGCTGAGGGCACCCTTCGACGAGGCGAGGGCGCTGCAGCGGCCCTTGCCGGACGATGTAATGCGGATCGTGGCGGAGGGAGATCGACGGGACGGGGACGAGGCAGGGTAGGGGAAATGCATGTTCGAAGAGGTGCTTGGTTGTAATACCCAGCAAGGAGAAGTGCAGCCGCAGCAATCGACACGGAGGGCGGGAAGCGGGCTTTCGCTGCGGCCGCGAAGGCACCCCAGCCGACGTCGAGAAGCGGACCTCAAGTAAGGAATCCGGGCCCGCGCCCCATGTAAGATACGAAGGGCGGGAAACCGACATTCGATGCAGCGAGCATGAACATACGCCATTCGAGGGAGCGGATCTATCGAACGCTGCCTGTCTTTCAGAAACTCCTCTCGGCATTTCATTCCTCGGTAGGCTATGGCGAGATAAAGGAAGAACTTGGCTAGGATACCGCTTGCGATTCCGCGCAGAGGAAAGATAACCTGTTCGTGCTAATCTACTTGGCGTCTTGACGAAAGCATTCTACCGTCTCGATGCGACTCTCTATTGCAGCGGAAAGAGAAAAAAGGAGTCCATCTCCTCCGATTTAAAAAAAGCAAGGCAACGGCAGCTCATTCGAAAATATAAGCATCACAAAATATAGAAGTTACGAAGGGCAGGTGAGATGCCGAAGCGCAGTTACAAAGCGAAACAGTTGGGGTCGCTGGATCGGGCTAAAAACAATTTCCGAGGAGTCTTTTCGCAACGCAGAAGGCGTGGATTCCTAGAAGAAGACACCGCACGAAACAGGGTGTTCCGAACCAACCTAAGAAAGGCATTACTTGATGCCAGGTTGCTGGTAAATCCAGAAGATTATGATGAGCTCATCTCATGGCTACGAGGAATGATGAAGCAAGAGCTTGGGCAAGATCATGACCTAAACTTCGGATACGACTACCTCAACGGAGTCATAGTAAGCCCCCGAGCGACCTTGGAGAGGGAAATACTTTGGGTGTCTTCGCGGATCCAGAGTGAGGCTGCTCAAATCAACGAATTTACATCCTTTCTTCAATCGATCGAGGGGAGCATTCTCCAGAACGACCCTCGCGAGGCAGTCGAAAAACTTGAAGTATTTTGTGAGAAGTATGGCCAGACCATGTGGAGTGTTCAGCTCGGTATTGCGACAAGGCACCGACTCGGCGGCCTCGAAGATCAGAAAGCATTCCTAGAGGAGATACGCGCAAAACACCGTAGAGGAATCCTGTCCTACGTAGCATTTCATACCAGCATCAGAAACGAAGAGCGGACGTCCTGGGCTAGATTTCGAGGTAATGTTTACGAAGCATCGCGGAAGAGAAAAGATAAGCCCTTAGGGCGTTACATCGCGTATCGCCTCCTTTCCATTCTGCCAGAGACACAGAGCGGCGTCGCAGACATCCTCCGCATCGAACAATGCAATTCAATATTCGATCTGTATGAGACATTCATTTTTGTCGCCCAAAATATATTGTCAGACCCTGCAAGTTCTGACCTACCAGACTTGATACAGCACGAACTTACAAAAATGGCGAAGATAGATGACTTCCGCATTCGTAAGCTGCTTGACCACCCAAGTGAGGATTCGCTCAAGCACGTGCATCAACACATTGAAGATGGGAACTTCGCGGGCGCTTACAAAGCATTAAACAGGCTGCCAAAAGGAGATCGCGACCCGTGGTCAATGCTGTATAAGTCAGCGTTACGATCCAACAAAGAATTAGGTCCAAATCCAAACGTATTGCAAGAGGCGATACACAGCGCCCTCTATAACGGTGTCTTGAAAGCTAATAATTTTGACAATCTCGCGAAGGTGTGTCAAAATTATAGATACCTACCCATTGGAAGGGGTCTTCTGACGTTTGTCGAAGGCATCCTTTCTAGCGATGGGATGCCGAAACTTCGGTTCGATAGTGTAGGGCTGAACTCCCCCAACTCGAGCCTCGAGGACAATCTTGGACTGCGTAGGATTTTCTCGACGCTCGGAACGTATGACTCCCGTTACAGATACGCTGCCGGAGCAGTCAATAGTTATTTATGCAAGAAGTACGAAGAAGTGAACAATCTTCTTGCCATCATTCCGCCTTTGAACGACAATATTACTCGCAGCCTATTGGATTTAATCCATGTTCGGAGTCTTGATGCCACTAGCGACCTCCCAACGTTAGTTCCGCTCATCTCCCGGTTAGGCTCATCCGATACCTCCCTCCTCTCCTTGGCGACGCTGTCTCAACTAGTTGAAAGTTATCAATCGGACGACTTCAAAAGGCTCCAACCGTCGATCGAGACCCTTAACGCGCTGCATATGCTGTGGAAGTCGGGCGACCGTGATCATTTGGGCTCGACTTTGAAGATGATTACCGGGCGCTACCTGCGCTCCACTGAAGAGAAAGCGCCGTCGTCGATGAAAGCTGAGCGCCAAAACTGCTCGATGGACGAATTTGTGTATTTTCTTAGAGAGGTTTGTGTTCCGAATGTACTCGACGTTTCCCGTGTCTTCAAAAGCTCGCGGGCGGTAAGTGAAGAGCGCCAAAAAATATGCGGCTTACTCCACAGCTTGGATCCAGATAAATCGATCGAATATTCCGAGGAGGTTTCTGGCATTGCGCGAAGATTGAAGGTTGACGAGGGGCTTCAAATCGTCGACCAGAGCAGAATTTATGTGGACACGGACGCGCTTACCCGATGGGCTTATAAGAACGTTTACGAGGACTATGGGCGCTATTCAGATCTTGTTTCAGCCGGTGTGGGAATAAGCGGAAAATATGACGAAACGCTAAAAGAGCTTCGTGACATCGTTGCGAAATCGCGTTCTGGAGAACTAATAACTCCCGAGAATGAGGCCGACAATATTCTCGCCTCCATACTTACAAAGTTGAGAGATGAGTTCCTTAGCAGCTCGACTTTCGGCCTCGACTATTTTCTGAGCCAACGGATACGTCACATCTCGTTTGTTGGACTGGTCCGCGGACCCCTCGAGTTTCAAAAACTTATCAGCAATCGACCAACTCCCCAAAGTGAGTACTCATCTAACCGTTACTGGCTTGAAAAGTTCGAAACTCTTAGCAGGCCCGACCTGGATGAACTTGACAACGATTTCAAAACGTTCTCCGCTGAGTTTGACTACTCGTTGTCTCAAGTGAAAGATGTTTACCTACAGGTTCGATCGCCTGACAAGCCAGACGGGCTGTTCGCTGTTCCCGTAAGTGCAACGCTGCTTATGTTGGCAAGAGCGCTATATTCGCAGGCGTCTTCATTTGCTGACTTTGTAGACTCTGTATGCGTGATATTCTGGGCGGTACTCGACGAGCCGCTTAAGGCAGTTCAATATCGAATCGAAGTGACACTAAAAGATGATTTGGCAGTTCATTTCGGTAACCTTCGCGTGTCTCTGAGGCGATTCGATGACCGCGCGGTGGAATTCCCAAAGGCTGCGGAAACTTTAGCGCTATGCGAGAGACAGGTAAACGAGGCGCTCAGAGAAGCCGCTGCCTGGTTCACACGGCCAGAGCTAAGGGAAGTCAAGAAAACATTCACACTGGAGGAGGCACTGGATGTTGCGATCGAATCCGCAAGAAAGCTTCACGCAAACTTCGAACCGAATATTTCCGTTGAGGTAAGCGAGAATATATACTTACGTGGGCCTGATCTAGTTTTTATAACTGATGCCATACTAGTTGCCTTCAGCAACATTAAAGCTTACTCAAGGCTTGATCAACCGAGTATCGGAGTCACACTTCTGGTTGACGTTGAGACAGGCAGCCTCTCAATTGAAGTCATCAACGATTGCGCACCGAACTCGAGAATACCATCTCAGGATCGGAAGATGGCCGTGATATCTGAAGCAATCGCAAAAAGGGATTTTGGAAAGAAGCCTCGAATGGAAGGTGGAACTGGATTTCTTAAGCTGGCCGCAGTCGCTTACCAGTCGGACCGAGGCCTCGTCGACTTCGGATACATGGACAAAACGCATTTTCGTATGCAGGTCAACTATTCATTCATTATGGATGCCGTTGAAATGGCAGTTTAGACATGATCAAGGTCCTTGTAGTCGAAGATGAAGGTCAAAAGTTACGACACCTGATTGAGCAGGTTGAAAAAGACTTTCCGACCGCGCGCGTCGAAGTTAGCCGTTCTGTAAATTCGGCCTGCGATCAGCTCGATCAAGTTATTCCTGATCTGATATTATTAGATATGTCTTTGCCGACTTTCGATGTATCTAATGACGAAGGAGGCGGACGCCCTCAAGGTTTTGGCGGTGTCGAGGTGTTGAGGTATTTGGATTTCATCGGCGCCCAGACTGATGTTATTGTCATCACCGGGTATGAAGCTTTTCCAAAGGGTGACGGGCAGGTCAACCTTCGCGATCTTGAGGAAAGTATAGTCACTGAGTTCCCCAATACAGTGGCTTCGGTGATAAGGTTTAACTCCGCGTTTGACACGTGGAAAGCAGACTTCGATCGAGTTATCACCGGTTGGAAGATGAAGAGGGATATATCTTGAAGATTCTAATCGTCGACGACGCTCCTCAACGCTACCAATCGTTAATCACGGACGCGATCGGCCTGGGTATGTCTCGTGACGACTTTAAGTTCTGCAGCTGTACAAATGATGCTCGTGATGCGCTAGAAGCGAATGTGTTCGATTTACTTGTGTGCGATATTATTATACCTCTATGGCCTGATAGCAATGCTGAAATGCAGAACTGCATAGACCTCCTAGAGGAGGTGGTTTCGGGTGCAGATCTGCACAAGCCCCGGAGGATCGTTGGGATTTCTGCCGATTCCCACGCAGCGATAACCGCATCTCCAGTCTTTAGTCGAAACGTTTGGACGGTCCTCGAATATTCGGAAAGTAACGACGCGTGGCTTAGCCAGCTGCGGAACTGCATAACCTATCTCTTAGATGTACGATCTTCATCAGAGCCTCGAAGCTATGGCGTCGATTTGGCAGTAGTTTGTGCGCTTCCGAACCCGGAACTATCTCAAGTTCTCGCATTAGATTGGGACTTTAGTCCGGCCAAGCCTCTCGATGACATAACCTTTATTCATGAGGGTAGCTTCAAGTCCAACGGCCGGAAGCGACGCGTTGTAGCGGCTTCGGCGCAAATGATGGGTATGGTTTCCAGCTCGCTGCTAGTTCGTAGCGTAATTGAGAAACTTCGACCTAGGCTAATAGTTATGACGGGTATTTGTGCGGGCGTGAAGGGCGAGGTCAACCTCGGCGATGTCATTTTTGCTGACTCGTCTTGGGACTGGCAGAATGGGAAGTACGTCCGTGAAAAAGATGGGGATCCTGAGTTCCGAACGGGAGCGCACCATCTTGGACCGTCAGCTTCGGCACGTTCTCATATGGATCAACTTTCACGTGACCCCACCTTTTTAGCGGTTCTATCATCCAATGGTCCGGACACTGCGCCGCATCTTACCAAAGTTGTGATCGCACCAATGGCATCTGGATCTGCCGTGATCGCTGATGAGGCAATTGTTGCGGAGATTAGGTCGCAAAGCCGGAAGGTAGCCGGTATAGAAATGGAGGGCTACGGAGTGTTTGCCGCTGGCGATGCCTGCGACACTCCTCGTCCAAGTGTCATGGTCATAAAGGGCGTTTGTGACTTTGCGGATCCGCACAAGAGTGACGATATTCAAAGGTATGCCGCGTATGCTAGCGCGACGGTCACCAAAGAATTTGTGGAACGTTTCTTTGACAGGATTGTTGCCTAGGCGTATCGCGACATGCTATGATCTCTGTCTAAGAGCTTTCCTATCGGCCATTGCCCTCCCCGATTTTTTCAAATAGTAGCAATGAGTAATGCGCTTTGGCGAGATTTTCGCTGGGTTGGGTTTCCTAAATTAGGGCGATAAAGAAGGCTTTTTCCGGATAGTCGACGATTGTCGCCTGCTCATGCTTCGCGCAATCGCTAGGTCCGCTTCGAGAAAACTGCTCCGCGGTAGCCGACGGTGTCTTGAATGTCTGGAATGGGCCGAACGCTACGGCTTGGGTCGCCCGAAGGGCCGTCTTTCCGTGGCCGCAAATCGGCTTCACGCTCTTCTATGAGATTCTCCGAATGCCACACTGCCACCCGGGCGGACCATAAGATGTGCAGTCTCGATCACTCGGACAGTGAGCTGATCAAGTAGCCTGGCGGTACTAGCTCGCCTCGAGTACAGGACGCAAGGCAACCTCGACGCGTCCGCAGCATGCGTGTTCGAGGGGAAGGACCGGTCGTGGTGGATTGATCCGCCCCAGCCCGAGGATCTCGGAAATGGCGAACATGACGCGGAAGCTCCCGAATTCTCGAAAGAGCGCCCAGAGGGGATCGAAAGCACGGTCGATGCGCTCAGCCTCGGCCGTGTCTCCGGCCTGTGCGGCACGCGTGAGCGCCAGTGCGGGCTCAGGCAGAAGACCGGCCACGACACTATACCAGCTGGCACCGCCGGCGAGCAGCGCGTCCTTTGCGCCCCAGTCGCCGCTGTAGCCGATCGCGAAGCCTTCCGGCGTCATGTCCTGCAAGCGACGCAGCTCGCCCGCGAAGTCGCCATCTGCCGGCAGCGGCATCTTCACGGCCACGACGTTCGGAAGCTCCGAAAGCCGCGCGATCAGTTCCAGGCTGAAGCTGAATTTCGTGGTGCCGGGGTTGTTGTAGATGCACAGGGGCAGATCCCCGGCCGCGGCGACGGCCTCGAAATGCCGAAACACCTCTTCGTCGGTCAGCGGCTGGTAGGAGACGGGCGCGAGCAGCAGGCCATCCGCACCGGCTTGCCTGGCGTCACGGGCGAGGTCCTTGGCGACATCGGTCGTGAGGGCACCCACACCGACGATCAGCGGCGTCCGTCCCGCCACGCATTCTACGGCAGCCCGGAGCGCGCGCTTGCGCTCCTCCGGAGTCAGATAGGCATAACCGCCGGTACTGCCGAGCAGCCCGATGGAATCTGTGCCCGCAGCCACGATCCGTTCGAGGAACTGCGCCAGAAGATCTGGATTCAGACGCCCCTCGTCGTCGGCAGGCGAGAGCGGAAAGGCCGAGAGGCCGGTGAACAGGGCCATGGGGTTCTCCTTTGCTCGCTTCGTAGCCGAGTCTCGCAACGGATGGCAGCGTTGTCCGCCCTCCGACCGTCCAGACACCGCGCGGCAGACGGAACCCGATGCTCCGGATACTGCGCTGCCCGGAATGTCCTAACCGTTGCACCGGGGGCACCATGTCGAGTAGTTTCGGACCACCAGAAACAGGTTAGGTCGGTGCGGTTGGCCCGGCCCCCGCACGGAGGGTCCTTTCGCGCATCGGCGCTCCGAGTGTCGCGTCCCATGGTCCAAACGTCCGCGCATGTCGCGCGGGCCAACGACAGGACATGGACATGCAACAACAGATCGCAGTGGTGACCCTCGGAGTTTCCGATCTCGAGAGATCGAAGAGGTTCTACCAGGATGGCTTTGGCTGGAGGCCGGTATTCGAGAACGAGGAAATCGTCTTCTACCAGATGAACGGGCTCGTCCTCGCGACATGGCTGAAGACCTCGCTTGAGGAAGATACCAAAACAGAGGGCCTGAACACGCCCGGGGCTATGGCACTCGCCCACAATGTCTCAGGAGAAGAAGAGGTGCGGATCGTCATGGAGATGCTCGTGGCCGCGGGGGGCGCGACTGTCCTTCGAGAAGCGGACGTCCCGCCCCAGGGCGGCCTTCGCGGCTATGTCGGGGATCCTGACTGGGTTGGGGCACGGTTTCTTGAGACAGTTCGTAGCGCTATTTCTCTGGATCAGGGGAGTACGAGATGGACGACAAGAAGACGACTACATCAGGCGCGACGGAGGCCACGGCCTCGTCGGCGCTCGCTCATGACGCTGGCGACGACGGGGCCGTGGCCGGCGGTACGAAGCGCTTCTCGGCAAAGCGCAAGCTGACGGCCGTTCAACGGCTGATGCGTGGCGAGAGCCTCGAGGCAGTGTCACGTGATCTGAACGTTCCGGTCCACCGGTTATCGGAATGGCGTGATCGGGTTCTTATGGCGTCGGAGAGCGCCCTGAAGGAGCGCGAGAAGGATGACCGCGACGAAGAGATCGCGCGGCTCCATGCCAAGGTGGGCGAGATCACCATGGCCAATGAGTTGTTGTACGCGAAGATCGACAAGCTGGAGGGCGGGCGCCCTTTGGCCCGGCGGAGGTCGAGGAAATGAGCCAGGCGTACTCGATCTCCACGCGGCGGCGCTACGGAACGGCGCGGGTCTGTGACGTCTGGAAGATCTCCCGGGCCACAATGTACCGGCATCGCGTCTCGAGCAGTGCTGCCGCCAACGAGACGCACCCACCCCGCCGTCGTGGGCCCACAGGGGCGGCGTCCGATTGCGTGATCCTGGAGAAGATCCGCGCCGTCATCGCGTCATCTCCCTTTTCCGGGGAGGGCTACCGCAAGATCTGGGCGCGGCTGCGGCTTCTTGGCATCCGCACCGCTGCCCGCCGTGTGCGCCGGATCATGAAGGAGAACCACCTTCTGGCCCCGCACCGTCCGGTCCAGCGGGATGCCCGCGCCCATGACGGAACGATCGTGACAGAGAGGGTCGATGAGGTCTGGGGGACGGACATGACGCAATCCTTCACGACCGCGGAGGGCCGTGCCTACGTCTTCATCGCAGTCGATCACTGCTCGGGGGAATTCGTCGGCACCCATGCCTCCTCCAGCGCAAGCCGTTGGGAGGCGCTCGAGCCGATCCGACAGGGGGTCACCCGGCATTTTGGTGGCATCGAGCCGGGCGTGGCCGAGGGCCTGAAGCTGCGCCATGACCATGGGTCGAACTACATGGCGGTGGATTTCCAGAACGAGGTCCGCTTCTTCGGCATCGCCAGCTCGCCCTCCTTCGTGCGCCAGCCCGAAGGCAACGGCGTGGCCGAGCGGGCCATACGAACCTTGAAGGAGCAGCTTCTGTGGGTTCGCCACTTCGCGACCACCGAAGAGCTCAGGCAGGCCCTGGCTGCCTTCGCAGCAGAGTATAACGCCTCATGGCTGCGTGAGCGGCACGGATACAAGACACCAAATCAGGTCAGGGCCGAACAGAAAGCCCTTCTTGAAACCGAAGCCGCCACGGGGAACAAGATGGCGGCATGACCAGCGCAGCGCGCTGTCTCATTTCCGTGCCCCGGTACAGTCGGGGATCCTGACGGCCATATGTGGGAGATCGCGTGGAATCCGGCTTGGCCGATTGATGAGGAGGGCCGTGTCGCCTTCGCGATGTGATGTCGCTTGGGTCTGGTCGAAGCGGAGTTTTCTACGGCGCCGGCCAGATCTCTCAAGAGCAATACGGAAGTCTGGCGCTATGCGACGAGGGCCCCTCGGTCCCGCCTTTGCGAGTTCGCGTTCGCTCGAAATGTGTGAATGCGGCGAATGGCCGGTTTGGTGGAGTTGCGCCGCAACACAGCCGGGCGAAGCGAACGTCCGCATAGGGCCGTTCGGTAGGGAAGTGTCTTTTTTAACTCGGCGCGTGTAGCCGAACTTGCAGACTTTTCCAGGTTTCGCAGAACTGGCGGACGCGGTGCTCGATCTCGAAGGACGGATTGATCAGGAAGAAAGTCCGCGGACTGTATGCCGTGGCACGGATTGCCAGCCCAGGCATTGCGATCTCCCTCAGCCAGTGGTCGACCTCGGCGTTATGGCCGCCGGGTCGACGCGTGTTGTGGTGATAAATCACGGCGCACCGACCGTCGAGCTATGCCTGAATATGGGTGACGCGCTTTGATCAGGCGGCGCGGTTCTTGGCGTCGGTCGCGGCGACACCGTCGG
>CANLEQ010000022.1 GCA_947489705.1 uncultured Paracoccaceae bacterium | reverse complement strand
AAGCACGTGCTTAGGGATATCCCTAAGCCTCCATGGTCATGCTCGAGTGTCCGGTCGAAAAGGGGGCCAGTTCACTGGCCCTATCCGCGATTGCCGCACGGTTCGGGCCCGTGTCGGCCGCATTGGTAACGAAGGCCATGCGTTGCCCCGGTCCGACCTCGAAGACGCGATCGCGAAGGATGCCGAGCGGGGTCTCGCCGTGGCGCGGCACGGCGACGGGGCAGGTCCCCGCGGTGCCTGCGCGGATCGCGGTCCCGGCGGCGTCGAGCCACGGGCCGACGGGCAGGCCGAGCTCGTCGAGGGCGGTCCGCTGGACATCGCGGGCGCTCCTGCAGGGCGAAGGCGCGCCACGGGATGCCGTGACCGAGGGTAGGAAGGGCCACGTCGCGGCGGCAAAGGGCCCCGCGCGCGCGGAATTCGGCCGCGTGTTGCGCCGAAGACGCAGCAACGGCCCGAAGCGGACGTCGACAAGGACGCCCGGTTCGCCCTCGGGCAGGTTCACCAGGTCCGGCTGGACGAACTGGGTCATCTGCGATCGTCGCTTTAGCAACCGATCGGCGAGGATGATCTTTCGCGCCGGCGGGAAGGAAGGATCATGTCATGTAGCGCGATCCGTTCAAGGGCCGGCGGTTCATCCGAAAGGTCGAGGGGGCTGTTCACGGCGCGGAAAATGGATGAGACTTAGAGAATGCCGTTCGATACATATGCGCAGGCAGGGTTTGACGAAGGTTACCGCCAGGACGATCGCCGAGCGGACCGGTTTCTCGGTCTCGGCAGTGTCGCGGGCGTTTCGCCCCTCCGCGCCCATCGCGGCCGAAAAGCGCAGCAAGATCCTCGCCGTGGCCAAGGAGCTCGGCTATAGTGGGCCCGCCGCGCGGTTCTCGGACGGTTTCTCGCACCGCTCGGTCGCTCTGGTCATGGGGGATATGGCGAACCCGTTCTATCCCGCCACCGTGCAATACCTGTCGCAGATCCTCCATGCGCGCAGCATCCGCATGCTGTTCCACTCGATCCCGCAGGGGTTGCAGGTCGACGACGTGATGGAGCAGGTGCTCGATTACCGGGTCGACGGCGCGATCATCGCGTCGGCCACGATGTCGTCGCGGCTCGCGCGGCATTGCCGCGAGGCACAGATCCGGGTGATCCATTACAACCGCGTTCAGGCCGACCGGCAATCGAGTGCGGTCTGTTGCGACAATTACGGCGGCGCGCGGATGGTGGCGCAGCACCTGCTCGAACGGGGCCGCGTGCGGTTCGCCTTTCTCGGCGGACGTCCCGATACCTCCACCCATCTGGAACGCTCCCGGGGATTTGCGGATGCCCTGGGCGAGGCCGGGATGGCGCTGTCGGGCGAGGCGATGGGGCTCTTCGAATACGATGCCGCGCTCGAGGCGAGCCGGGACCTTTTGACGATGCGACCCCGCATCGATGCGCTCTTTTGCTGCAACGACGTGATGGCGCTGGCGGCGATCGACATGTCGCGGCATCTCGGCATCCGGGTGCCCGACGACGTGGCCATCGTCGGCTTCGACGACATTCCGATGGCGGGATGGGAAAGCTACGACCTGACCACGATCCGCCAACCGGCGCGCCGGATGCTGGGCGAAGCCGTCAAGATGATCTTCGACGAGGACGACATCCGGGGCAAGATCCGCATCCTGCCGGGCGAGATGAAGATCCGGCGATCGTCGTGCTGAAATAATTTCACCGGCTCTCGAAATTGTTGCCCGCGCGACGGCACCGGACCTAAGAGATTCTCCTAGGGAGAAATTCGGGAGGAAATCATGTCATTCAAGGCCATTCTCGGCGCGACCGCCTTCGCGGCGCTCGCATTCGGGGCTCAGGGCGCGGGGGCGCAGGACCGCCTCGCCTTCGGTGCCACCAATTCTCAAAGCGCGCATTACGCCTATTTCGCGGCCCTCGCGGGGCTGGTCAACGAGACCTATCCCGACAAGTATCAGGCCAGCGTCGTCGAGACCGGAGCGACGGTCGACAACCTCAAGCGGATGGCGCGTGAACAGCTCGATATCGGGCTGATCACGACCTCGACGCTTTACCACGCCTATAACGGCATGAAGGAATTTTCCGACCGGCCGATCGAATCGAAGTTGCTCTGGGCCTATTCGCTGGCGCCGCAGAACGTGGTGATGCAGCGCGACGGGGATTACGTGTCGCTCAGCGATCTCGACGGCGTGACGATGGGGCCGGGCATGCGCGGATCCTCGACCGAGGCCACGTCGGAAGACGTGTTCGCGCTCTTCGGAATCACGCCGGAATGGGTGCGCGGAACCAACGGCGAACTTGCCAATGCGATCAAGGACGACCGCTCCGAGGGGTTCGTCAAATCGGCGGTCGGTACGCGGTTCGACGCGCTGACCACCGATATCGCCGCCTTCACCCCGCTGCATGTCGTGGGACTGAGCGAGGAGGAGGTCGCGCAGATCCAGGCCGAGCTTCCGGAACTCTCGATCGTCGAGATGCCGGGCGGCGACATGGAAGACAGCGGCCCCTACAAGACATGGGGCTTCATGATCGGCGTTTCGGCCCGTCCCGGCATGGACGATCAGACCGCCTACGATCTCACCAAGGCCGCGGTCGAGAACGTGGACAAGCAGGCCGCTGCCTTCCCGACGCTCGAGGGCGAGGATCTGGCGCAGCTGACGCTCGACTACGCGACGAGCCCGCTCCATCCCGGCGCGGTCCGCTATTACGAGGAAGCGGGCTACGAGGTGCCCGACCGGCTGAAGTGAGTATCCGGACGCCGGTGCGGCTCCGATCGCCGCACTGGCGTCCCGCCATGCGGGCCTGCGGGCCCATTTCTCTGCCATCCCGTGTCATATCCGGACCAGACCCATGCCCCTGTCCACAGCCGCCCCGATCCGGGCCCGCGCGATTTCAGTTCTGGCAGTGATTCTGGGATTGTTCATCTTCTACACCTCGTTCACCGGGCCGTTCGAATCGCTGATCCAGCGCGGGCTTTTCGTCCTGATGATTACGACACTCGGCGTTCTGATGTATCCGCTCTGGGACGGCACGCGCCTGAGGCCCCTCGGGATCGTCATCGACGCGGCCATCGTCGGGATCGTCACCGTCTCGGTCACCTATATCATCGTCAATTTCGAGACGATCATGACGGATCTGCCCTGGGCCACCCCCTGGGACATGGTCATGGGTTTCGGCACCCTCGTTGCCATCCTGGAATTGTCGCGCCGTACCTCGAACCTGGTCTTTCCGGTGATCGTCGCGCTGTCGGTGGCCTACGCGTTCTTCGGCAATCTCATTCCCGGCAGCTTCGGGCATCGGGGCTTCGACGCCGCCTACATCACCGAGATCGTGTTCCTGTCGGATCGCGGGCTCTGGGGGATGCTCGTCAATGTCGCCTCGACGACGCTGGCCGCCTTCGTGCTCTTCGGGGCGATTCTGCTCCATAGCGGGGCAGGCGAGACCTTCTACGAGCTGTCCGCGCGGCTGGGCGGGTCGCGGCCGGGTGGTGCTGCCAAGATCGCGACGCTCGCATCGGGGTTCTTCGGCGCGATCAACGGATCGACCGTCGCCAATGTCGCGACGACCGGCAATTTCACGATCCCGCTGATGAAGCGCCTCAAATACCCGGCGAGCTACGCCGCCGCGGTCGAGACGGTCGCCTCGACGGGCGGACAGCTCGCGCCGCCGATCATGGGCACCGCCGCCTTCGTCATGGCCGAGCTGGTCGGGATCAACTACTGGGCCATCGCGATCGCGGGGGCCGTTCCAGCATTGCTGTTCTATCTCGGCGTCTACACGACCGTGCACGTGATCGCGCGGCGCCGTGGCTTCACGCCGGTCGATACGTCGGAGCTTCCCGACTGGCACGACGCGCTTTCCGTCGCGCGGATCGCGCCGATCGTGGCGGGGCTCGGTGGATTGATCTTCGGCATTCTCAACGGAAATTCGGTCGAGCTTACCGCATGCTACGCGATGATCGCGATGATCGTCGCGGTGATCCTCGCCCGGGCCTGGGCGGGGGAGGATCCACGCGGGATCCTGCGCATCGTCGTCCGCTCCCTCGAGGAAGGGGGCCGCGGCATCGTCATCGTCGGCATCCTGCTCGTCGGCGCCCAGGTCTTCGTGGGGCTTCTGAACCTCACCGGGCTCGGGGTGGCCATCAGTTCGGCGGTGCTGTCGGTCGGGCAGGGCAACGTGGCGCTGATCGCCGCGCTCATGGCGATCGTGTGCCTGATCGCGGGGATGGGGCTGCCCACCTCGGCCGCCTATGTGATGGTCGCGGCGGTCTTCGCGCCCGCTCTGATCCAGCAGGGGATCGAGCCGCTTGTCGTCCACATGTTCGTGCTCTACTACGCGGCACTTTCGGTGATGACGCCGCCGGTCTGCCTCGGGGTCTTCGTCGCGGCGGCGATCGCGCAGGCGCCGTGGATGAAGGTGGCGGTGCAGTCGCTGCGCCTCGGCGCGACGGCCTACGTGCTGCCGATGCTCTTTCTCGCCTATCCCGGCATGCTGGGCGTGGGCGGGCCCGAGGCGGTTGCCCGCGCGCTGATCTCGGGCGCGGTCTTCGCGGTGTCGGTGGCGCATCTGCTGGGGTTCGCGCCGCTCTGGGGCCGGTCGTTCCTGGTCCCGATCTGGGCGGTGCCGGCCGGGCTCGCCCTGCTGACGCCCTGGACCGCCACGCTTGCCGCTCTCGCGATCCTGTGCGGATTGCTCTGGGTCAATTCCCGGACTGCCGATCGCGGCGAGCCGACCAACACCAAGGAGGTGCATCCATGACATTCCGCCAGAAGCTCCAGGCCGGAGAGGTCGTTCTCGCGACTTTCCTCAAGACCCCGCATCCGATCATGGTCGAGATGCTCGCGCAATGCGGCTTCGACACGCTCGTCATCGACGCCGAGCACGCCCCCTTCGGACGGGCCGAGATCGACGGTGCGATCCTGACCGGACGGGCGCTCGGGCTCGATATGATCGTGCGCATCCCCAACGACAGCCCCGATACAATCCTGCAGGCGATGGATAGCGGTGCGGCCGGGCTGCTGGTCCCGCATGTGAACGATGCGGCCCAGGCTGGGCGGATCGTGCGGCGCATGGCCTTCGGCGCCGGCGGGCGCGGGTTCGCCGGAACGACCCGCGCGGCGCGCTACGGAAAGCGGCCCCTGAAGGATCATCTCGACAATGCCCGGAACGAGGTCGCCCTGATCTGCCAGATCGAGGACCCCGAGGGGGCCGAGAACTTCGCGGCCATCGCCGGGGTTCCGGGCGTCGACGGTCTTTTCGTTGGGCGCGCTGATCTGGCCGTCGGGTTCGACAAGGACGATTTCTTCGACCCCGAGATCGCCGGGATCACCGCGCGGGTCCTGGGCCATTCGGGCACCGCGACCGGCCTCTACTGCGCGCCGCACGAAGACCTCGCGGCACATCGCGCGACGGGCGCGCGGTTCATCGTCGTGGGCTCGGACCACACGGCGCTCTTGCGCGGAGCGCCCGCCACGGAATGGCGGGACGCGCTCGGCCTGACTTAGAACGCTACACAACGAAAGGACATTCCCCGTGAGCATAGACCATCTGAAACGAGGACGATCTGCGGAAGAGCGTGTCGCCGACGACGCGAAGACACGGCGGATCGTGGAGGACACGCTCGCCGATATCGAGGCGCGCGGCGATGCGGCCGTGCGCGATCTGTCGAAGAAGTTCGACGATTACACCCCCGAGAGCTTTCGCCTGAGCCAGGACGAGATCGACGCGCTGATCGCCACGCTCTCGGCCCAGGAGATCGAGGATATCCGCTTCGCACAGGCCCAGGTCCGCGCCTTCGCCGAGGCCCAGAGGGCCTCGATGACCGATATCGAGGTCGAGCCCCTGCCGGGCGTGATCCTCGGCCACAAGAACATCCCCGTGCAATCGGTCGGGTGCTACGTGCCGGGCGGCAAGTTCCCGATGGTCGCCTCGGCCCACATGTCGGTCGTGACGGCCGCGGTGGCGGGCGTGCCCCGCATCGTCGCCTGCACGCCGCCTTTCAAGGGCGAACCCAATGCGGGCGTCATCGCCGCCATGCATTTCGGCGGCGCGCACGAGATCCACGTGCTGGGCGGCATCCAGGCCGTGGGCGCCATGGCGATCGGGACCGAGACGATGGAGCCCGTCCACATGCTCGTCGGGCCCGGCAACGCCTTCGTGGCCGAGGCCAAGCGGCAGCTTTTCGGGCGGGTGGGGATCGACCTCTTCGCGGGGCCGACCGAGACGATGGTCATCGCCGACGAGACGGTCGATGCCGAGATGTGCGCGACCGACCTGCTGGGCCAGGCGGAACACGGCTACAATTCGCCCGCCGTCCTGGTCACCAATTCGCGCAAGCTGGCCGAGGAGACCCTTTCCGAGATCGACCGCCTGCTGAAGATCCTGCCCACCGCCGACACGGCCGCCAAAAGCTGGGAGGATTACGGCGAGGTTATCCTCTGCGACAGCTACGACGAGATGCTCGAGGTCGCCGACGACATCGCTTCCGAACACGTTCAGGTCATGACCGACCGCGACGACTGGTTCCTCGACCACATGACCAGCTACGGCGCGCTGTTCCTCGGGCCGCGCACCAACGTGGCCAACGGCGACAAGGTGATCGGCACCAATCACACGCTGCCGACGATGAAGGCCGGCCGCTATACCGGCGGGCTCTGGGTCGGCAAGTTCCTCAAGACCCACAGCTATCAGAAGGTCACGACCGACGACGCCGCCGCGCGGATCGGTGCCGTGGGATCGCGGCTCTGCATGCTAGAAGGGTTCGTGGGCCATGCCGAGCAATGCAACCTGCGCGTCCGACGTTACGGTGGCGCGAACGTACCCTACGGCGAAGCGGCCCCGGCCACGAAGGCCGCGGAATGAGCCTTCCGCGCACGCCATCCTTCCGGCTCGACGGGCGCCGCGCGCTCGTCACCGGCGCCTCGTCGGGGATCGGGCGCGGATGCGCCGCGGCGCTGGCGGAGGCCGGGGCGCAGGTGACCTGCGTCGCCCGGCGCGCCGAGCCGCTCGAGGATCTCGTGGCGGAGTTGCGCGCGGCGGGATTCACGGCCGATGCCCGGCCCGCCGACATCGCGGATCTCGACGCGCTGCCCGCGCTCTTCGACGACGGCGCATATGACGTGGTGGTCAACGCCGCCGGAACCGGCCGTCACAGCGCCGCGATCGACACCGATCCGGCGGATTTCGACGCAGTGATGGGGGTGAACCTGCGGGCGGCCTATTTCCTGTCGGGCCATGCGGCCAGGGCACTGATCGCGGCAGGCAAGCCCGGATCGATCGTCCACATCTCCAGCCAGATGGGCCATGTCGGCGGCATCGACCGCGCCGTCTATTGCGCGAGCAAGCACGGGCTCGAAGGGATGGTGAAGGCGATGGCGATCGAATGGGGGCCGGCCGGGATCCGCGTGAACACGGTCTGCCCGACCTTCATCCGCACCGCCCTGACCGAGGCGACCTTCGCCGATCCCGACAAACGCGCCTGGCTCGAAAGCAAGATCAAGCTCGGACGGGTCGGCACGATCGAGGACATCCTGGGCGCCGTGATCTATCTCGCCTCCGATGCCGCAGCGCTCGTCACCGGAAGCGCCCATATGGTCGACGGAGGCTGGACCGCGGAATAGGGGGCTCAGGCGGGCGGCGGGTCGCGTTCGTCGGTGTCGCCGTCGCCGAGCTTGACCGGGCTGGTCGTCAGGCGCTGGACGAAATGCCCGTCATGGAGAAAGGCCTGTTCGGAGAGGGCAAGACCACGATCGGGCCTCTTGAGGATATGGATCGTCTGTTCCACGAGCTGGGCGACAGGCTGGTGGATCGTGGTCAGCCGGTAGGCGCCCCACGCGGCGACCGGCACGTCGTCGAAGCCGATCACGGCGATGTCGTCGGGCACGCGCCGCCCGCGATCGTAGCGGATGGCGTCCATCGCGCCGAACGCCATCGCGTCGTTGCACGCATAGATCGCGTTGAGCCGGGGATAGGCGTCCATCATCTCCAAGGCCGCGACGCGGCCCCCTTCATAGGAGAAATCGGCCTGGATCGAGGTCAGCACGTCGTATCCCAGCTCATCGAGCCGTTGCCGAAAGCCGCCTCGGCGCATCGAATTTGTCCATGAACCGGCCTTGCCCGAGATCATGCCGATCCGGGTCGTGCCGCCTTCGACCAGGACCTCGGCGATGCGATGCGCTCCACTGCGGGAATTGACGCAGACCGAGATCGCGGGCGTATCCTCGGCCACGCGGTTGAGAAAGATGAGCGGGACGTCCGCCTCGAAACAGCGCGCGATCATGCGGTGCGACGCGTTGAGGACCGTCACCACGATCGCGGCGACGCGATAGGAGAGGGCGAGCTGGATCAGCGCATCCGCGGATTCGGTCGCCGATTGCCCTTTAAGCAGGAGCGGCGTCAGGCCCTCCTCGCGCATCCGGCCGGTCAGCGCCTCCATCAGCGCCGGCTGAAACGGGTTCGCGAAATCGGATGTCAGCACGGCGATGATGTTGCTTTCCTGCTTGTTCAGCATGCGCGCGAGCAGGTTCGGCTCGTAGCCGAGGTCGCGCGCCGCGGCGAGGATGCGATCGCGCGTCTCGGGCTTGATCGACGCGCCATCGGTAAAGCAGCGCGAGACGGTCGCGCGGGAGACGCCCGCCAGCGCGGCCACGTCCGCGGACGATGCGCGCCGGCGGCCGGCCCCGTTCGCGTAGGTTTCGCTCATCGCCTGGTCTCCGTAGGGGTGCATTGGGTCCTGAATTATCGCCTGCCGAGGGTGGTATTGGATTCAGCCGCAGCCGACCAGCCTTTCGGCGGCGCCGGGGGAACGATGCCGGTCGGATTGAGATGGGCGTGCGACCGGTAGTAATGCGTCATCGAGGCCGCGAGATCGAAACTTTGCGAAATCTCCGGCAGGGCCATGAGGCGGTCGATGTAGCGGCACAGCGCTGGCTGGTCCGCGATCCTGACGCTCGTGCACCGGAAGAGCGGAAGATAGATCGCGTCGAAACGAAGCAGGCAGGCGAGAAGGCCCAGGTCGGCTTCGGTGATGCTATCGCCGACCAGAAAGCGCCGCGCGCCGAGCCGGCGCTCCAGTTCGGCGACGGCCTTCGCGATGCGCCCGACATACCGGTCGAAGACGTCCTGATCACGTGCGAAACCGCATCGATAGACCGCACCCGTCAGGTTCTCGCCAAGAAAGGTCATCGTTTCCGACAGGTCCCGTGCATGTTCGGCGGGACGGAAATCGATCCCGATATCGGTGAACTCTTCGAAGGCGCCGTTCACCATGCCGAAGATCTCGGAATAGGCGTTCGAGACGATCCTGCGTTCCGTCTTGTCCCAGAGCACGGGGGTCGAGGCACGGCCGGAATACTCCGGATCGGTGGCGAGATACGCCTCGTAGAGGTACCGCGCGCCGATGGTCGGATCGGCCGCCTGCCCGGGGCCGAGATCGAATTCGCGCCCGTTTGGCCCCATGACGGGGCGGACCCGCGCGGTCGAGATCACGCCATCAAGACGCTTCATCCGTAATGCCATCGTCACCCTGTGGCTGAGCGGGCAGCCCGGGCACTCGATCAGATGATAGCGTCCCGCCTCGGCGGGCAGGCCGCGATCGGTCGGAGAGGGTTCGATCTTGCGCCGGATTTTCTCTTGGCGCGGTTCCCAGCCCTGCGCGCCGATCTGCCGGTCGTCGCCGCCGAACCAGCGCCCCTCGATCAAGATTCCCAAAGCTTTCCCCTTAATGAACAGCCGTTCTTGGCGATTTTACTGAATAATGCGCCTGTTCTCTCCCATTTTCCACAGGGAAATATCGCTTCTGACGGGTAAACACGAAGATCTTAAAAAGGTTTGCAAAGGTGTTCATGCCGTGTTTTGGTGAACGCGACATCGGATCATTCGAGGATACACGCGAGATGGCCTCAGCTCTCGACAAGACCAAACCCGCTCCGGTCGAGGTTCAGACACTGACCCGGGCACGTCTCGAGGCCCCGGCGGGCGCTTGCGATTGCCACATGCACATCTTCGATCCCGCCTTTCCGCCGCGCGGCGATACGCCCTATCCGCCACCGGTGGCGCGCGTGCCCGATTACGTCCGCGCGATCCGCGACCGGTTGGGATTGTCGCGTGCCGTCGTGATCCAGTCGGTGACGCACGGCGCCGACAATTCGAACCTGCTCGCCGCACTCGCCGCGTTCGACGGCGATGCGCGGGGCGTGGCGGTGATCGAACCCGACATCGACGACGAAGCCCTGCAACGGCTGACGGATGCGGGCGTGCGCGGCATCCGGTTCGAGATGAACAACGGCATCCTGTCGCTCGACGCGCTGGAGGGCATCGCCGCCAGGATCGCGCCCTACGGCTGGCATATCGACCTCCAGATCGACGGCCGAAAGCTGCCCGGGCTGGTCGACCGGCTGCTCGCGTTGCCCTCTCCGGTCATTCTCGATCATTACGGGAAATTCATCGACGCGCTCGAGGTCGATCACCCGGCCGTCCAGGCCGTTCTGAGACTGCTCGAGAGCGGGCAGGGCTGGGTCAAGCTGACCGCGCCCTATGCCGGGCGCCACAAACGGCCGGCCCCATGGCCCGAACTCGTGCCGATCGCGAAAGCCTATCTCGATGCCGCGCCGCGCCGTGTCGTCTGGGGCAGCGAATGGCCACAATCCATGCTGCCCGTGCTGAACGAGCCGATCCCCGACCATGCGTCGTTGCTGGACCTGCTGCTGGACTACACGACTGACGAGGCGGTGCTGGCCGCGATCCTGCGCGACAATCCGGCGGAACTCTACGACTTTCCGGAGGTCGGCCGATGATCGTCCAGCACCTCAAGTCCACCGAGGCGCAGAGCGTCTCGGCCGTCAAGTCCGCCTCGATCGCGGTCCTCAACGGTGTCGCCTACATGACCGTCATCCCGCCGCTGCCCATTCGCCACGACCAGACCGCCGCCGAGCAGGCCGTCGCGATATTCGCCGAGATCGAACGGCGGCTGCACAGCATCGGTTCGGACAAGAGCCGGATCGCGCATATCACGATCTGGCTGTCGCACCTGATGCATTTCCCGGAGGTGACGGAGGCCTGGAACGACTGGGTCGATCCGGAAAATCCGCCGGTGCGTGCCTGTGCCGAGGTCAACCTCGCCAACAAGAACCTGAAGGTCGAGATGATCGTCGTCGCCGACGCATCCTGACGCCCAAGCCATCGCGAAAGGCCGCTCCATGACCACGTCCCCCACGTTTCCCGGAATATCGCATGTCAAGGCGCCGGGCGGCGGCCCCTCCGGCGACACGGCCGAGATCGAGGGCATCGTCGCGGGCGTGCTGGCGGAGGTGCGGGCGCGCGGGGATGCGGCGGTCGCGGAATATGCCCGCAAGTTCGACCGGAGCGACCTCGAGGCGTTCGAGGTCTCGGCCGAGGCGCGAGAGGCGGCGGTTGCCGAGCTCGACCCGCAGACCCGGGTGGATACCGAATTCGCGATCGCCAACGTGCGCCGCTTCGCCGAGGCGCAGATGGCGACCATTCTGCCGCTCGACATCGAGACCGCGCCGGGCGCGTTTCTGGGACACCGCGTGATCCCGCTCGCACGGGTCGGGGCCTATGTCCCGGGCGGACGCTATCCGCTGCTCAGCGCGCCGGTGATGACGATCGTCCCTGCCAAGGTGGCCGGCGTCGAAGAGGTCATCGCCTGCCTGCCGCCCAACGCGCACCGAGCGATGATCGCCGGCTGTCACCTTTCCGGCGCGGACCGCATCTTTCTGATCGGGGGCGCGCAGGCCATCGCGGCGATGGCCTACGGGACCGAGACGGTGCCGCGCGTGGACAAGATCGTGGGCCCCGGCAATGCCTTCGTGAACGAGGCCAAGCGCCAGGTTTTCGGGCCCGTGGGCATCGACCAGCTCGCGGGGCCGTCCGAGATCTATGTCCTCGCCGACAGCACCGGCGACCCGGAGATCATCGCCACCGACCTTCTGGCCCAGGCGGAACACGACGTGCGCACCCGCGTGGGGCTGATCACGACCGATGCGGGCCTGGCGCGCGACGTCGCGACCGAGATCGAACGGCAACTCGAGGATCTCTCGACGGCCCATACTGCCGCGCCCGCCTACCGCGATTACGGCCAGATCGCCGTGGCCGAGGACGAGGCGGCGATGATCGCCTATTCCGACCACATCGCGGCGGAGCATCTTCAAGTGCATACGGCGAACGCATGCGATTTCGCGCAGGAGCTGCGCAATTACGGCTCGCTCTTCATCGGCGAGCTTGCGAGCGTGGTCTATTCCGACAAGTGCGCGGGTACCAACCACACGCTGCCGACGATGGCGGCGGGACGCTATACCGGGGGGCTCTGGGCCGGAACATACGTGAAGATCGCCACGCATCAGCGGCTCGAACCCGCAGGGGTGCGCGCCTTCGCACCGCCCGCGGCACGACAGGCCGCGAGCGAGGGGCTCGAAGGGCACCGCCGCGCCGCGCAGATCCGGCTCGACCGGCTGCAAGCGGGGTGAGCGCCGTTGCAGACATAGCTCGGGGGCGCGCGCGATGAGACGCAAGACCTTCTGGAAATTCGTCGGACCGTCGATTTTCCTGATGGTGCTTTTCATCGCGCTGCCCCTCTGCGGTGTCTTCTGGCAGAGCTTCTTTCTCTCCGTGCCCGTGGTGGAAGCGGTCGAGGTCGAGACCTGCACGCCGGGCTTTCCATCGCAGGTCTGCACGACGGTCACGAAATCGCAGGCCGTGCTGGACGAATTCGGCCGTCCGGTCGAGAACACCACCTTCGTCGGGCTCGAACTCTACCGGTCTGTGGTCAATCCCGAGGCGGTCCGCGAGGCATTCGCCTCCCGCAATCCAGGCGCGATCCTGCGGGTGGATTTCTGGCGCGCGCTCCGCTTCACGCTGACCTTCACCTTCGTCACGCTGCCCTTCGTGCTGGGGCTCGGGCTGGCGATCGCGCTGGCCGTCAATAACTCGACGCAGCGTCTGCGGGGACCGGTGATCTTCGTGTCGCTGCTGCCCTACATCATCACGCCCGTCATCGGGGGCATTTCGATCTACTGGCTGTTCGTGGGCGACGGGATCGTCACCCAACTCATCGAGGGTCTGCTCGACAGGAACGTCTCGGTCATGACGCGCGGCTGGGCGGTCGAGGCGCTGATGATGTTCTATCGCGTCTGGCACATCGCGCCTTTCGCCTTCGTGATCTTCTATGCGGGATTGCAGGGCGTGAACCGCGATACCGTGGAATCGGCGATGATCGACGGTGCGAGCCGGTTCGAGAGGCTGAGATACGTCATCGTACCGCATCTGATGCCGCTCATCGTGTTCGTGACGCTCATCCACCTGATGGACAGCTACCGCGTGTTCGAGGAGATCGTCGCCTTCAACGCCCAGTCGCAGCGGATCTCGCTGCAATGGCTGACCTACGATTTCCTGCAGCCCGACGATTCCGGCAACCGCGCGATCGGACGGGCCGCGGCGGCGTCGATGCTGACCATGATCGGGATCGTCATCATCATCTTCCCGGTGCTGCGCCGCGCCTGGCGCGACCACAGGGCCTGAGGAGGCAGACATGGCGACCGATACGGATTCCCGCCCCTTCGGCCTGAAACTCGCCGGTACCGGATTTCTGGTATTCTGGAGCCTGCTGGCATTGCTCCCGCTCTTCTGGATCGTGACGATGTCGTTCAAGGTGCCGCTCGACGCGTTTTCGGACAATCCGCTGCAGGTCATCCTCGGGCCGCGGACGCGCGACCTGCGCGGCGGCATCTCGCTGTCCGATATCGTGCTGGTGGGCAGCGTCCTCTATTGCCTCTACCGCGTGCCGAAGGCGCTGGGGCGACGGGCCGTCCATCTCTTTTCGGCGCGTCGTCTCGGGCGGATCGTGCTTCTGGGCGCCTATGCGGCATGCCTGTGGCTTCTCGTGCGCGGCGATGGCGCAATCGGCTTCGTGATCCTCGGCGCGGGGATCGGGGCGGGGATCGTCTGGCTTCTGGGGTTTTCGGACGACGCCGACGACGAGGATGGCGTGCTGGGAACGCTGATCTCGGCCGTGATCTATGTCGCGGGGAGCCTTCTCGTTCTGATCGTCCTGGTGCCCGCCATCCTGCCGTCAATCGATGCGGTGCTGGGCGTGCTGCCCCTTGGCGAGCTTCTGACGCGGCCGCTGCTCGGGGCCACGGCCGAGCATTACCTGTCGGTCTGGGTGGAAAGGGGGTTCTACCGCAACTTCCTCAACACGATGTACGTGACCGCGGGCGTCACGGCGATCTCGCTCACCGTCGGGACGCTGGCGGGATACGGGCTGTCGCGCTCGAAGAGCACGGTCGCATTCTGGTTGCTGATCCTGGCGCTGGTCTTTCGCTCGCTTCCGCATTCGGTGCTCGTCACGGGATACCTTCCGCCCTTCATCGCGAGCCGCGACATCCTGCAACCTTTCTGGGACATGCCGGTGCTGGGCTGGGTGCTCGGGCTTTTCTCGACCACGCCGCCCACGCTCTACGGACAGCCTCTCGCCGTGATCGCGGTGCTGGTGTCGATCAACCAGCCCTTCACCATCTGGATGCTGCGCTCCTTCTTCCAGTCCATTCCCGCCGAGCTCGACGAGGCCGCGCGGATCGACGGATGCTCGGACATACAGGCCTTCCGGCGGGTGATCATGCCCGTGATGTGGCCGGGCGTGGTGACGACCGGCCTCTTCAGCTTCCTGCTGGCCTACAACGATTATCTGATCTGCTCGCTTCTGCTCAATTCGCAGAACCAGACGATGGTCCCGTCGATCACGCAGTTCTTCAATTCCGAGACGACCACGACCGATCAGGTCCAGGCGGTAGCGGCAGCCGTCAGCATCACCGCGCCCCTGTTCCTGCTGGTGATGGCGTTCCAGAAGCAGATCGTCAGCGGCCTGACCGCCGGCGCGGTAAAAGGGTAGGGGGCAGGCATGGCAACGATCACGCTCAAGGGGGTCACGCGACGCTGGGGCAGCTTTACCGGCGTGGATTCCCTCGATCTCGAGATCGCCGACAAGGAATTCCTGGTCCTGCTCGGCCCTTCGGGATGCGGCAAGACCACGACGATGCGGATGGTCGCGGGGCTCGAAAGCGTCAGTTCGGGCGACATCTATATCGGCGAGAGACGCGTCAACGACCTCGAGCCCAAGGATCGCGACGTCGCGATGGTCTTCCAGTCCTACGGCCTCTACCCGAACCTCACGGTCTGGGAGAACATCCGCTTTCCGCTCAAGGTCCGAAAGGTCGACGCCTCCACCCACCAGTCGCGGGTCCAGCGCGCCGTCGACATGGTCGAGCTGAACGATTTCGTCGATCGCAAGCCCGCCGAGCTCTCGGGCGGACAGCGCCAGCGCGTCGCCCTCGCCCGGGCCATCGTGCGCGAGCCCACCGTCTTCCTGATGGACGAGCCGCTCTCGAACCTCGACGCAAAGCTGCGCGTCTCGACCCGGGCGCAGATCAAGAACCTTCAACACAGCCTCGCCACCACGACGATCTACGTGACCCACGATCAGGTCGAGGCGATGACGCTCGCCGATCGGGTGGTCGTGATGAATGCCGGCGTCGTCCAGCAGATCGGCACGCCGATCGCCATCTACGACCGGCCCGCCAATACCTTCGTCGCGGGGTTCATCGGATCGCCGGCGATGAACCTCATCGACGGCGAGATCCGCGCGGGAACGTTCACCGGCGAGCATGTACGCGTCGAGGGCATCGCGACCGTGCATGAGGGCCCCGTCACGCTGGGTTTCCGGGCCGAGGATTCGGGCATCGCGCCGGATGCGGCGGAAATATCGGCCCCGCTCTATTCGCTGGAGCTTCTGGGCGATTGCACGATGGCCACGATCCGGACCGGCGGCACACTCCTGTCGGTCAAGGCCGCCAAGGATTTCCGCGCGGAGGTCGGAGACATCGTACACGCGCACGTGCCTGCCTCCGTCTGTCATCTCTTCGATTCACGAACCGGCGTGCGGATCGACGAAAGCGCGCGCCCATCAACCGCAGAAAAGGCCGCAAACGGCCGCCATCCAACAGGAGAAACGTCAAGATGATCAGGAAACTTACCTTTGGCCTCACGCTGTCGATCCTCGCGGCTGGCGGAGCCGCCGCCGACTGCGCCTTCGAGAACGACGTTCCGATCAAGGTCATCACGTCGGCCTTCCCCGCCTACAAGGCGATCGCCGACAACATGCAGGAATGCGGCAACGTTCAGGTCGAGCTCGACCAGGAAGTCCGCACCAAGAGCGCGCCGGCGCTCGCCGCCGATCCCGCCCTCTACCACATCAGCAGCGTTCACAACGGAACCATCGTGCCGCTGCTCAACGAGGGGACGATCCGCCCGCTCGACGAGCTCGTCGCAGAATTCGGGCAGGATCTCAATCCGAACCAGCTGATCCGGATCGACGGCAAGATCATGGCCATCGCCTTCATGGTCAACATGCAGCACCTCATGTACCGCAAGGACATCTTCGACGAGCTCGGCATCGAGGTCCCGCAGAATTACGACGAGGTGCTTGCCGCCGCCGAGAAGATCGAGCAGGCGGGCGTCGTCGATTATCCGCTCGGCGCGACCTGGATGGCGGACTGGAACATCGGCATCGACTTCAACAACCTCTTCGTCGGATATGGCGGAACCTTCGTGAACGACGACAACACCCCTGCCGTCGATTCCGAGGCCGGCCGCAAGACGCTCGAGATGATGAAGAAGCTCGCGGCCTACATGGATCCCGAATATCTCGTCGCGGACGCGACCTATGTCCAGCAGCAGTTTCAGCTGAAGAAGATCGCCTTCTCGAACTTCTGGGCGTCGCGTGCGGCCAAGATGGACGACCCGAACGAAAGCGAGGTCGTCGGACTGGTGGCGACGGCGGCGGCGCCCGCGGCCGAGCCCGGCGGGATCCCCGCGGCGATGTATTCCTGGGATGGCTTCGCGATTGCCAAGAACATCTCCGACGAAGAGGCCGAGGCCGCGTTCCGCGTCGCCCTCGAAGGCGGCGATGCCGAGATGGTCGAGGAGAACAACGATCTGGCCATCTGGCTGATCGACGGGTTCGAGCCGACGGAGATGGCCGACGGCGCCATCGCCACGATCGAGAATGGCGCGAAGCCCACCCCCTCAACGATCTGGCGCGGCCTCATCAACGACGCCATCGAGAAGAACGTGGTCGAGTTCATGACCGGCAAGAAGACCGCCGACGAGACGCTCGCCGATATCGAGGCGGCCTACACGACATCCGCCAAGGAAGCGGGTCTTCTCTGAACGCCCGCCGGACCTTCGGAGGGCCGGTGCGCCGGTCCTCCGCTTGCGAAAGGATGACGATGTCCGATCCCCACCCCGATGCGCGGACCCGGCTGCTCGACGCGTTGAGCCGCGAGGGCATCGACTGTCCGCCCGATCGCCTGGATGACACGGTGCAGGATTTCTCGCATCTGCTGACGTTCCTCGATGAGATCCGCGACGCGCTCGCCAATCCGCAAGAGCCCCGCGATGAGGGCTGAGCCTCTCTCCGACGCCGTCCCGGGCAGCGCGGACGAGATGGCGCGCGATCTGCGCGCGGGCAGGGTGACGTCGGAGGGCCTGACCGGGCGGGCACTGGACCGGATCGCGAGGCTCGACGGCCAAATCCATGCGATGGTGCACGTGGATGCCCAGGGCGCGATGCAGGCCGCACGCGCGGCCGACGCGGCGTTTGCCGAAGGCCGCGATGCCGGCCCGCTCCAGGGCATTCCCTACGCGATCAAGGACATCTACGACGTCGAGGGACAGCCGACCTCCTGCCAGTCGCATCTGATGGAGGGGCATGTCGCGGCGAAGGATTCGGCTGTGGTCGAACGGCTCCGTGCGGCGGGTGCCGTTCTTCTGGGCAAGCTCGACACGTTCGAATTCGCGCTCGGCGGCCCGTCCGGGGATCTGCCGCGCCCGCAGGCCCGCAATCCCTGGAACCTCGACCACCATCCGGGCGGCTCGTCGTCGGGATCGGGGGCGGCGATTGCGGCGGGCTTCGTGCCGCTGGCGCCCGGAAGCTGCACGACGGGGTCGATCCGCGGGCCTGCCGCATGGTGCGGAACCGTCGGCCTCAAGCCCACATTCGGGCGTGTCTCGCGCCGCGGCGTCTATCCGTTGGCCCCGAGCCTCGATCACTGCGGCCCGCTGGCCCGATCCGTGCGCGACGCGGCGACCGCTCTTCAGGCGATCGCGGGCCACGACCCGTCCGATTCCGGCAGCGTCGACAGGCCGGTCGACAATTACGTATCTGGGCTCGAGGCCGGGGTGGACGGCCTCACCATCGGCATTCCGAGGGGATTTTTCGGCGGCGAGCCGACCTTCAGCGACGACATGCGCGCCGCGCTCGACCGGGCGGAGGATCTGCTCCGCGCGGCCGGGGCCGGGATCGTGCCGATCGAGCTTCCGCCCTACCGGCTTTTCGCGGCATGCGCCCGGATCGTGATGGCCTCGGAATCCTTCGCGATCCATCGCGAGGCGCTGCGAACGCGGTTCGACAAGTTCGGGATCATCGCCGCGCGCCGCTTTTCGATCGGCGCGGGGATCGGCGCGGCGGATTACATCGACGCGCGCCGTCTCGGCGCGCGGCTGCGGCAGATCGTGACGGCGGAATTCGACCGGTGCGACACCATCCTGACGGCGATCTCGCTGAGCACGGCTCCGCGCGCGACCCGATCGACGGGCCCCGCCATCTGGCCGCTGCAGGCCAGCCCCTGGAACCTGACCGGGCATCCCGCGATCGCCGTGCCGCTTGGTCTGGGGCGCGACGGCCTGCCGCTCTCGGCGCAATTGGTCGGGCCCCATTGGGGCGAGGCGACGATCACCCGGGCGGCCCGCGTTCTCGAACGCGACAGCGGCTGGGCCGCGGTGCCGCTGCCCTACGACCCGGAGGAAACACCATGACGCAGCCTGACACCACCACGCCCGACGGCTTCGATTGCATCGTCGTCGGCGCCGGCATCATCGGCATCTGCACCGCGCTCGAGCTCGGGCGCCGCGGTGCGCGCGTGGCGCTTGTCGATCACGCCGAACCGGGATCGGGGGCATCCTCCGGGAATGCGGGGATCGTGGTGAACACCAATCTCAGGCCGGTCTTCGCCGGAATGACGCCGGTTTCCCTGATGCGGATGCTGCGCAATCCGGCCTCGCCCCTCAACATCTCCTGGCGCGCCTTTCCGGCGATGGCCCCGTGGTTCCTGCGGATGCTGCGCCATGCCAGCGAGGCCGAAGTCGCCCGCATCACGACCGCGCTCGGCAGCCTCGCAAGACCGGGCGTCGGATATTACCGGCAGATGTTGCTCGATGCCGGGGCCGAGGATCTGGTCGAGGCCGGCGGCAATGTCGCCCTGATGCGGTCCGCCGAGGAACGCGATGCGCAATGGGAGCGGATGGCGGCGATCCGGGAGGCCGGGATCCAGATCGAACGGGTCGAGGGACAGGCGCTCGAGGATCTGGTCCCCTCCGTTTCGCGCAGCTACTCGCACGGGCTCTATTCCCCGGCCTTCCACCATGCGCGCGACCCGCAGGCAATGATTGGCAAGCTTTGCGACCTCTTCCGAAAGCACGGCGGCACGGTGATCCGCGAGCGGGTCACGGGGATCGATAGGCAAGGCGGCAGGATCACCGGCGTCGAGACCGAGGCGCGCCGTCTTTCGGCCGACCGCGTCGTTCTCGCCGCCGGGACGGCCACGGCGCGTTTCGCACGCGAGGCCGGGGAACAGGTGCCGCATCAATCGGTGGGCGGCTATCACGTCATGCTGCGCAACAGCGGCGTGACGCTCGACCGGCCGGTCCTGCCGATGGATTTCCGCTTCGCCGTCACGCCGATGCAGGGCGCAATAAGGCTTGCCGGGATCTACGAGTTCGGGCGCGAGGGGCAACCCTTCCGGCACGACCTGATCGGGCGCATGCTGGCCCATGTCGACAAGGTTCTTCCGGGCATCCGGACGGACGATACCAGCGTGTGGCGGGGATTTCGTTCCTATCTGCCCGATGGTCTTCCGATCCTCTCGGGATCGCAGCGGATCGACGGATTGTTCTACATGTTCGGCTTCTCGTCCTCGGGCATGATCAACGGACCGACCGCGTCGCGGGCGATGGCCGCCATCGTGACGGGCGACGCGCCCGAAATCGACATCGCCCCCTTCGCGATCTCGCGCTTCTAGGCCGGCGGGCGCGGCGCGGCGCGGCGCGGCGCGGCGCGGAAATTCCGACGATGTAATCACGTTTGCAACGCTGCGAACGGCCTGTGGGTTAGCGGCGTGCGTCGCAAGGCAAACCTGGTCTTGCCCACCTTCCGAGCCCACGTCCCCGTAGCATAACGGATAATTTCTCCGGCAGAGCGGTGAAATATTTTCACAACTGTTTTTCTGATGCGAGTCCGGTTGACTGGTCTTTGCAAAGCTGTGCAACATCGATGCTAATGAACTGCAACGAACTGGTTGGGCCGTCATGGGTGTCTATTCTTCGATCAAACCCGCTCTGCTTCCCGGGGACGGACAGAAGAATGGCTGGAGCGCCATTCTGGAGGATCGCCCGGTCACGCCCCTTTCCGGCAATCACCACGCGGACTGGGTGGTGGTGGGGGCGGGCTATACGGGCCTCTCCTGCGCGCGCCGTCTGGCCGAGCTCAACAAGGACCACCGCATCATCCTGCTCGACGCGCTGCCCCTGGGATACGGCGCATCGGGGCGCAATTCGGGCGTGGTGACGGAATCGCTCGCGCCCGAGGGGGGGATCAAGGGCCTGTCGCTCGACCGGGCCCGGCAGAAGACCAGGCTGATGCGGGCCGGCACCGAGCTCTTGCGCCGGCAGGCGCAGGATTTCGGGATCGAGTGCAACTGGTCCGACCGTCCACGCATCAAGGCGAGCACCAATCCCGTCGGCGAGAGCTACCTGCGCGGATTGAAGGAAGGCTACGAAGCGGTCGGCACCACGATCGACTGGGTCTCGCCCGAAGAGGTAAGGCATCAGCTCGGCACCGACTTCTACGGATCGGGCATCGCGATCCATGGCGGCGGCATCATCCAGCCGGTCTCTCTCCTGCGCGGGCTCGCCGACAGCATGCCCGACAACGTGACCATCGCCGATGCCAGCCCGGTTCTGGAGATGTCGCGGCAGGCGCCGTTCCGGCTGATGCTGCCGGGGGCGACGGTGCAATGCGACAAGGTCATGCTCTGCAGCAACATCTTCCTGCCCCAGTTCGGCTACGGCCGCGGGCGGTACATGTATCTTGCGACGCATGCGAGCCTGACCGCGCCCATGAGCGCGGAACAGGCCGCGACATTCCCCGAGGACGCTCCCTTTTCGCTGGTCCCGGCGATCCACGGCGCCGCATCGCTGCGTCGGACCGCGGACAATCGGATCCTGATGCGCAAGTCGACGAATTACGCGCGGCGCGACCTGCGCTTCGAGGGGCCGGCGCTCGACGCGGTGCGCGGCGAGCATCGCAAGGCGATCGACGACCGCTGGCCGTCACTCCGCGATCTGCCGATCGAACATACCTGGGGCGGGATCGTCTCCTATCCCGCAAATCACGGCCAGATGTTCGGCGAATTCGCGCCCGGGCTCTATGCCTCGTCGTCGTGCTGCGGGATCGGGGTCAGCCTCGGCGCGATCTCCGGCACGCTGCTGGCGGAGCTCGCCAGCGGGGTCGAGTCCGACCTGCTGCGGACCGTCCAGTCGGTCCCGGCGCCCACGCCGATGCCGCCAGAGCCCTTTCGTCGATACATCGCGGAAAGGGCGCTCCGGAAATCGACGCTCAAGTGTCAGCCCGACTGACGCCAAGGGCCGGGACAACACGGCCCTCCGACAACGAAGACAGTCCAACCCGCAACAGGAGGTCATCATGACCAATTCGAAGAATTTGACCACGGGCACCGCCCGGCTGGCGCTAGCGACCGCGATGGTTGCGGGCGCGTCCACGGGCGCCTTCGCGCAGGAGGGCAGCTGCCCCGCGGATCTGGGTCAGCACGAGCCGTTGCTGATGGTGACGGGCACGCCGACCGGCACCTGGTTTCCCACCGGAACCGCGATCGCTGAGCTGACCAACGCCAATTACCAGGGCGAGCCCGTGGGCGTCCAGGTCGGATCGGGCGCGATCGGCAACGTGATGAGCGTCGGCACCGGCCGCTCCGAGCTGGGGCTGTCGTACGGGCCGTTCCTGCTGATGGCGCAGCGCGGCAACAACGAGATCAATCCCGGCGAGCCGATGGAGGATCTGCGCGCGGTCCTCTCGCTCGCCACGAACGCGTTCCACGTGATGCGCACCAACGACGCGCCGTTCGAGACCTTCGACGAGCTCGTCGAGAAGGAACCGCGCGTGTTCTTCGGCACCGGGGTTCCGGGCGCGAGCGAGCATTTCGCGATGTCGATCCTGCTCGATCACTACGGCACCTCCTTCGAGGAGATCGACGATTGGGGCGGCGCGATGATCTTCGGCTCCATGGGCGAGCGGTTCGAGGACTGGTCGAACGGCAAGCTCGATCTCTACGGCACGATGTCCGAGCCGCCCTATTCGCAGATCACCCGCATGTTCGAGACCACGCCCTCGACGCTGATGAGCCTCGACGACGAGGTGATCGACTATTTCACGAACGAATACGGCTACGGCACCTACACGATCCCGGCCAATTCCTATCCCGGCCAGACCGAGGACGTGCAGACCGTCGGCGTGCCCTACGCGCTCTTCACGCGGGCCGATATCGACGAGGACATCATCTACCAGATGGTGAAATGCGTGGCAGAGAACCCCGAGCGGCTCGCCGCGGCCGCCTACAGCTACGAAGAGGGCTGGGCGCCCGAGGACATGCCCGAGAACCTCGGCATCGAGTTGCACGAGGGTGCTGCGCGCTATTACCGCGAGCGCGGCTGGATCGAATGAAGGCCGGCTTCGTGCCGACCCCCTGAATCCATCGCATCGCGCGCCCCGCCCGCGCGCGGTGCATCCCCCCAAGAGGAGAGGTCGGGGCCATGCTGAAGAGGGTCGACAGCTATTTCCGTTCGGCAAGCGTGCAATCGCTGCAAGACGAGATCTTCCCCCCCGAGCAACGCCGGCCCGAAGGCTGGTTCGGCTATTTCATCACCCTCCTCGCGGCCGGCGGGTTTCTTCTGACGCTCTATTGGGCCTTCACCTTCACCTGGACGCCGATCGCGACGCGGGCCACGCATCTCGCGATCATGATCCCGCTCACATTCCTCGTCTATCCGGCCTTCACGCGGGGCAAGCCCGCCCCCTATCCCTCGATCGTCGACATCTGCTGGGCGGCGGTCGCGTTCCTGGCCTTCGCCTACACGGTCTATTCCGAAGACCGCTTCAACATGCGGATCCCCTATTACACGCCGCTCGAACCGCTCGACATCGTGGCGGGCATCGCCTGCGTCGCGGTAATCTTCGAGGCGACGCGACGCACGATCGGCATGTCGATCGTGATCATCAACTTCGCCTTCATCTTCTACGCGCTGGCCGGGCCGATCTTTCCCGGCGTCCTGAAGCACCGGGGCGTTTCCGCACTCGACATGGTCGAGAGCATCTATGTCTTCACCTCGGGCATGTTCAATTTCATTACCGGGTTGATGGTGACCTTCGTCTTCATCTTCCTGTCCTTCGGCGTCTTTCTCGCCGTCTCCCGCGGCGACAAGGTGTTCACCGATTTCGCGCTGAGCATCGCGGGCCATCGCCGCGGCGGACCGGCCAAGGTGGCGGTGATCTCGAGCGGCCTGATGGGATCGATCTCGGGCAGCTCCATCGCCAACGTGGTCACGACCGGATCGCTGACGATCCCGCTTATGAAGCGTATCGGGTTCCGGCCGCACGAGGCGGGCGCGATCGAGACGGTGGCCTCGGTCGGGGGCATCCTCACCCCGCCGATCATGGGGGCGACGATCTTCATCCTGGCGGAATTCACGGGCGTGCCGATCAGGGACGTGCTGCTCTATTCCATATTGCCGGCGATCCTCTATTTCGCGTCGCTCTATTTCTACATCGACACCAAGGCGGCCAAACGCAATCTCGCGGGCCTGCCGAAATCCGAGCTTCCGAAGCTGAAGAAGGTGCTGGCCGATGGCGGGCATCTCTTCGTGCCCCTGATCATCCTCATCTGGATGCTGCTCGTCGGCTATTCGCCGTTCTATGCGGGGGCCATCTGCATCTGCCTGATCGTGCCCATCAGCTATATCCGGCGCCATACGCGGATGACGCCCGAACGGCTGCTCGTGGCACTTGAGGGCAGCAGCCGCGTGATGATCTCCCTGACGGCACTCGGTGTCAGCGCGGCGATCATCTATTCGGTCATCGTGGCGACCGGCCTGATCGTCAAGCTGTCCACGATCATCCTCGCTTTGTCGGGAGGATCGCTGCTGGCCGCACTCTGCCTCGTCGCGCTCAGCTCCTATATCCTCGGCATGGGCCTGCCGGTCTCGGCGGCCTATGTCCTGCTGGCCGCGACGGCCGCGCCCTCACTGGAACAGCTGGGCGTGAGCCTCTTCGCCGCGCACATGATCATCCTCTGGCTCAGCCAGGATTCCACCATCACCCCGCCCGTCTGTATGACGGCCTTCGTCGCGGCACGCGTCGCCAAGGCACCGCCGATGAAGACCGGCTGGCACAGCGTCCTGATGGCCAAGGCGCTCTACATCCTGCCCTTCGCCTTTGCCTTCGGGGAATTGCTCGACGGAACCGTCGACCAGATCCTGTTCGATTTCTTAGCACTTCTGGTGTTCTTCCTGCTAATGCCCGCCGTGTTCGAGGGGTGGTGGTTCCGGCCCCTCGGCTGGATCGAACGCGGCATCCTTGCGCTGCTGGGCGCCGGGTTCATCTATACCGTTCCGGGCCCCTGGCAGGAGAAATGGATCGCACTTGCCGGCCTTCTCCTGGTGACGGGACTGGCCGCCGGATACCTGCACCGCGGTCGAACGGACTCGACCGCCCCAGCGCCCGTCGCGACGAACTAGATCGCCGGATCTCGCGCCCGCGGGAGGAGCGCGCAACTACCCGGCGGCGGCCAATTGGCGCGCCCGTCCAGCGCGCCAATGTCTCGCGCGCGAAACATTTCACGTGCCGCGGGCGTCGTGGCGGCAAGGTCGCTCCCCCGGATTGGCTCGGAAAGGCGCCTCATCCGAGCGTCGCGCGCGGTCTTGCGAGCGCGTCGAGACGGATCTGCCGGTCGGTCCACTTCTTCGCGATATCCGGGTTGTGGGTGACAAGCAGCACGGCGATGCCCGCCTCTCCGGCCATTTCGGCGAGCAGGTCCATCACGCGCTTCTGCGTGGCCGGATCGAGCCGTGACGTCGGCTCGTCGGCCAGCAGCAGCGCGGGCTCCAAGGCGAGCACGCGGGCGAGCGCGATGCGCTGAAGCTCGCCGCCCGAGACGCTGTCGGGGCGGCGGTCGAGAAGGAGGGGCGCGACGCCCAGCCGGTCGAGCAGCTGGCTCACCCGCGTCCAGGGAACGTCGTGGCGGGAGGCCACGTCGCGCAGCGCGCGGCCGAGCGTGATGTGGCGCGGGAATGCCGCGGGCGGGTCCTGATAGAGTTTCTGCAAACGCCGCGGCCCGGGCGGCGTGGCGTGACGGATGGCATCCTCCGCCGGGCGCAGGAGGCCCGCCAGCGCGTCGAGGAGCGAGCTCTTGCCGACGCCGCTGGGCCCGGTCACGGCGACCCGCTCGCCCGCCCGGATCTCGAGGTCGAGCCCGGAAAAAAGCGGCCGGCCCGCGCGATGCACCGACAGATCTGTCGCCGAAAGCAGCGGTGCGCCCGACTTGCGGCGCGGTCTGCGCGGCCACGTCGCGGGGTCCGCCGCGACGAGTTCGCGGCCGTAATCCGATTGCGGCGCGGCGAGGAGGGTGTCGGCCGGCCCGCGCTCGACCACCTCGCCGCCGCGCAGGATCAGGATATCTCCGCCGAGCGCGCGGGCCACGGCCACGTCGTGGGTGATGGTCAGGAGCGCGCCGCCCGCGGCCGCCGCCTTCGACAGCAGCGCGGTCACCTCGTCACGCATGTCAGCGTCGAGTCCCTTTGTCGGCTCGTCCGCGAGCAGCAGATCGGCGCCGCCTGCGCGCGCCGCCGCGAAAGCCGTGCGCTGCGCCATGCCGCCCGACAATGCGCCGGGCAGCTTCGTCTCGGCGCCGGTGAGGCCGAGGGTCCGGAAATCGGCCGCGGCCGCCTCGCGTGCGCGGCTCGCGGACCGGCCGGCGACGAACCGATGCGATTCCGCGACCTGATCGCGGGCGATCATGGTCGGGTCGAGCGCCGACCAGGGCTCCTGCGGGAGGAGGGCGATGCGGCGACCGCGAAGGGCGGCGCGCCGGCGCGGGCGCAGCGCGTCGATGTGCACCCCGTCGAGCGAGATCGCGCCGCTCGCCGAAAGGTCTCTCGGCAGGGTGCCGAGTATGGCCTGGGCGATCAGGCTCTTGCCCGCACCGGTCTCGCCCAGGACGGTCAGCGGGCGGCCGCTTCGGATCGAGAAGGCGACCGGCCCCACGAGGCGCAGGCCGCCGGCGGCGACGCGGAGGTCGCTCACGTCGAGGCGGGTCATCGGGCGGGGCCCCGCTGGGCGATCATGTGCAGCGCCAGAACGGTCAGCGTCACGCCGAGCACCGGCTGCGACAGAAGCCAGGGCGCCTCGCGCCAATAGGGCAGGAGCTCGGCCATCATGAGGCCCCATTCTGCGGTGGGCGGGCGCAGTCCCACGCCGATGAAGCCGAGTGCCGCGATGGCCGCGATCGAGGTCGCGGCCCCGAACGCCGCGATCGTCGCGAGGCCCGGTGCGACTTCGGGCCAGAAATGCCGCCGCAGGATATAGACCGGCCCCATACCCAGAAGGCGCGACGCCTCGACCGCGGGGGCGGCGGCGAGAATTCGCGTCCGCGCCCGGACATAGCGGAAATACTCGATCCAGAGCGTCAGCGACAGCCCGACATAGAGCGCCCACCACGATCCCGGCGCGATGGCCGCAAGGACAAGGACGAGCAGCAATCCCGGCAGCGCCAGAACCGCGTCGCCGAAGGTCGTGATGACGCGGTCGGTCCAGCCGCCCGCGAGCCCCGCGACCATGCCGAGGATCACCCCCGGTATCGCCGCGGTCACGACCGCCAGCGCGGCGAGCGACAGCGTCAGGCGCGCGCCCGCGACCATCCGTGCCACCATGTCCCGGCCGAGGTGATCGGTGCCGAGCGGATGCGCCGCGCTCGGCGCCTGCAACGTGTCCATCAGCGACTGACGCGCGGGATCGAAGGCCCAGAGCGCGGGGGCGAGCCACGCCGTGAGCGCCAGCGCGCAGACGATCGCGATACCGGTCAGGCGCCCAGGCGCGACGGGGCGGGGTGCGGCAGGGGTCATGCGGCGGCGTCCCTCGGATCGATGAGGCGGCAGGCGAGGTCGATGGCGAAGTTGAGCGCGACGAACATCAACCCGAGCGCCAGTGCCGTGCCCTGCACCATGGGGATGTCGCGCGCGAAGATCGCGTGGACCAGCGCATGGCCGATGCCGGGCCAGGCGAACAGCGCCTCGATGATGACGACGCCCTCGATCAGGAAGACGAGTTGCACCCCGATATAGGCGATGACGGGGATCGCGGCGTTGCGCAGCACATGGCGGGTGAGTGCGGTCCGCCGCCTCAATCCCTTGGCGAGCGCGAAGGCGTATTGGTCGGAGTCCGTCACCTCGACGACGGCATCGCGCACGACCCGGTTCGAGACCGCCGCAAGCCCCAGCGCCAGCGTGAGCGCCGGCAGCAGCAGCGTGTCGGTCGTGCCGTGCCCCGCGACGGGTGCCACGCCCGCCCAGACCGCGAGGACCAGCATCAGGACCACCCCGGTGATGAAGGCGGGCGTCGCGCGCAGCAGGGTCGACACCCCGAGCGCCGCGCGGTCGAAGATCCCGCCGGGCCGCAGCGCCGCGGCGATGCCCAAGGGCGCCGCGATGACGAGCGACAGCAGGATCGCGGCGAATGCCAGGAGCAGGGAATGCATCAGCTGCACCCCGATCTCTTCGGCCACGGGCGTTCCGGAGACCGTCGATCGGCCCAGATCGAACCGGGCCAGCGATCCCAGCCAGTCGAGAAGCTGTGCGGCGAGCGGCCTGTCGAGACCGAGTTCGGCGCGGACGGCCGCCGCTGCCGCGGCATCGGTCACGTCGTAGCCGTAGCGCCCCGCCGCAATGCGGAACGCCGCGTCGCCCGGAAGGGCGTGCATCATCGCGAAGCTTGCGATGCCGATGACGAGCGCGACGAGACAGGCCTGTCCCAGCCGGCCAGCGAGCGATGCGGCTAATCCGTCCACGCGAGCCCCGCGACGCCATAGCTGCGCTCGAACGGGTCGAGGATCACGTTCTGCAAGCGCGCGTCATGGGCGAGCGTCCCGCGGTACCAGGCGATCGGGATGACCGGCAGATCCTCTTGCAGCGCGGCGCTCAGCACCGCGAGATGCGGGGCGCGCGCATCGGGATCGGCGGTGGTGGCAAGGCCCGCGATGGCGGCGTCAACATCGTCGCGCGACCAGCCCATCGCCCCCCAATCGCCGCCGCCCTTCGCGAAATCGAGGAAGACCGCGCCGATCGGGTCCGTCGAGAGACCGTAATTGCGGGCATGGAGCGCCAGTTCGAGCGAGCCATCGTGGTGACCTGCGGGAATCTCGGAATGGTTGGCCACGGAGATGTCGAGGGCCACGCCGATCCGGCGCAGCTGCTCCTGCAGGGCGGCGGCGATGATCGGTAGCTCGGCCCGGTCGGGATAGGTGCGCAGGCTCAGCTCGAACCGCGCCCCGTCGCGCATGAGGATCCCGTCGGCCCCTTCGGTCCAGCCGAGATCGGCAAGGATCGCGCGCGCGGCCTGGGGATCGTGGGCGAGCGGGTCGAGGTCGGGATCGTGCCAGCCCGCCATCGCCGGCGGAAAGAGCTGCGAGGCACCGCCCCGGGGAAAGCGCAGGATGCCCTTGGCGATGCCGTTGCGGTCGATCGCGAGGCTGAGCGCGCGACGCGCGCGCGGATCGGAGAGGAACGGGTGGCCCGCATTGACCTTGAGCAGCGTGACGCGGGGGATGCTGCGCGCCTCGGTCACGATGCCGTCGAGGCGGGCGAGCCGGGAGAAGCTTGGGGGATCGAGCGTGTAGACGAGCTGCGCATCGCCGCTCTCGGCCATGAGCGCCCGGGTCTCGGCGCGGCTCGCCGAGAGGAAGCGAACCTCGGCGAAGGCGGGCTTCGGCCCCCAGTAATCGTCGAACCGCGCAAGCTCCATCGTCTGCGGCGGGACGATCGCGGTCACGCGGTAGGGGCCGGTCCCGACCACGTCTTGCGGCGCGCCCTCGGCGTCGAACGAGGATTGTGCGAGGATGATCGCCGAGGAATGCGCCAGCAGCGCGGGCAGGGCCGCGAAGGGTTCGGAGAGGGTGATCGCGATATCGTCCGTCGCCGCACGGATCGCGGAGATCGGCGCCTTGTCGAGCACGCCCGGCCGCGATGCCGCGCGGTCGAGGGCGGCGATCGCGGCATCCGCGGTGAGCGGGGTTCCGTCGTGGAAGAGGACGTCTTCGCGCAGGGTGAACCGCCATTCGAGACCGTCGCCGGAAACGCGCCAGTCGGTGGCGAGACCGGGTCGCAGCCTGCCCTCGGTATCGGCGTCGACAAGGGTTTCGGCGACCTGCATCCGCTGGAACCCGTCGCCGGAGACAGACGGGTCGCGGCTCATCACGTGCCAGGGGGCGGCGATGGTCAGGATCTCGGGCGCCTCGGCAAACGAGGCGGCGGGACCGCTCAGCGCGAGCGCGAGACCGAGAGCGGCGGAGCGGAGCGGTCTTTTCATCGGGACCGCGTTGCAAAGATCCATGGTGCGACTGTTCCCGTGATCGGGGTGGAGGGTATTGCCGCGGCTTTGTCGCGGCGGCGGAGATGGGGCACGGCCCGCACGTCGATCGCGTCCCCGGCCCGGATCCTTTCACTTCACCGCGGCGGGGCCGTCAACCGGCGCCCGCGCGGTGAGCCGCAAGTCCCCGACGCCGCAGGGGCGGCCGCAATCCGCTGCGCAGGGTGCCGGCCGACGAACCGCGCACCGCAGGCGGCGGCGAACGAAACGGGCGCTTGCCGCGTTGGCCCGGCGAACGGAAACGAGGAGCACCCATGCAAACCCGACAGCTCGGCCTTACCGGCCTCGAGATCGCGCCCATCGTCTTCGGCGGCAACGTCTTCGGATGGACGGCCGACCGCGACACGTCGCACGACCTGATCGACCGCTTTCTGGATCGCGGCTTCAACTGCATCGACACGGCCGATGTCTACTCGGCCTGGGCAGAGGGCAATTCGGGGGGCGAATCCGAGGAGGTGATCGGCGACTGGATCGCCCGGACAGGACGCCGCGACGACCTCGTCCTGATGAGCAAGGTCGGCATGCTCGAAGGCCGCAAGGGGCTTTCGGAGGCCAATATCATCGCCGCCTGCGAGGATTCGCTCAGGCGGCTCAAGACCGACTATCTCGATATCTATTTCGCCCATCGCGACGATCCCGACACGCCCCTGGCCGAGAGCCTCGGGGCCTTCGGCAAGCTCAAGGAGCAGGGCAAGATCCGGCATGTCGGAGCCTCGAACTATTCCGCCGAGCGGCTCGAGGAGGCGGTTTCGGCCGCGCAGGGCGACGGCAAGGCGGGCTACGAGGTTTTCCAGCCGGAATACAATCTGGTCTCGCGCGATTACGAGACGGCGCAGAAGGACGTCGCGATCGGTCACGGCATGGCGGTGACGACCTATTTCTCGCTCGCCTCGGGGTTCCTGACCGGCAAGTACCGCTCGAAGGACGATATCGCGGGAACCGACCGCGAGGCGATGCTCGGCGGTTATTTCGAGGGCAAGGGTCCGCAGGTTCTCGATGCCCTTCACGCCGTGGCGCAGGATCGTGGCGTGGAACCGGTTCAGGTGGCGCTTGCCTGGCTGATCGGGAAGGACGGCGTCACCGCGCCCATCGCGAGTGCCCGCAACGCGCGCCAGCTCGACACGATGCTGGGCGCCGCGGATCTCGACCTGACGGGCGCGGAGATGGAGAGGCTCGACGCGGCGGGCCGGTAGGCTCTCCGCGCCGCCGCCGGGAACGGGCATCGTCCGAACGCGCGACGGCGCGTTCGTGGACCGGCCGTCCTCTTGCCCGGCTGGCCAACACCAAGCTTCGGGCGCGAGGGCGATTGACTTGCCGCCGTCGGGCACGAAGTTGTGGCGAAACGTGTAGAGATGGATGGACCCCATATGGCCGGACCGCTGCAGGGGATCCGCATCGTCGATGCGACGTCCATGATCGCGGGGCCGATGGCCACCATGATCCTCGGCGATCAGGGTGCGGATGTGATCAAGATCGAGAACCCCAGGGGTGGGGACCATTCGCGCCAGGTGGCCGGGCGCCGTGCCGGATGGTCGGCATCGTTCCTGCAGAACAACCGTTCCAAGCGGTCCGTCGCGCTCGACCTCAAGCGCGCGGAGGGGCTGGAGGCCTTGCGCGAGATCCTGCGGACGGCCGATGTCTTCGTGCAGAACTGGCGGCCCGGCGTGGCGGATCGCCTCGGTCTTTCGGAAGCCTCGGTGCGGGCCCTGCGGCCGGATATCGTCTATGTCTCCATCGCGGGGTTCGGTTTCGAGGGCGACTGGGCCGAGCGGCCGGTCTACGATCCGCTGATCCAGGCGCTTTCCGGGCTCGCCGCGGTACAGGGGCAGGGCCGTGGCCGCCCCAATCTCGTGCGCACCATCGTGCCCGACAAGGTCACCGCGATCCAGGCGAGCCAGGCGATCACCGCGGCGCTGCTGGCGCGTGCCCGGACCGGGCAGGGCGACCACGTGCGCTTGTCGATGCTCGACACGATCGTGGCCTTCCTCTTCGCCTCCGACTTCACCGGGCAGACCTTCGTCGGCGACGAGGCCGTCGAGGAGACGTGGGACGAGGAAAGCGGGGCGCAGGATTACGTCGAGCTGATCTACGAGACCGCCGACGGCTTCATGGCCGTCAGCGCGCATACCGACAAGACCTGGGCCGGCCTGTCGCGGGCGACCGCCCGGCCGGACTGGCTCGAGGATCCGCGTTTCGCCAGCGTCGAGGCGCGGGAGACCAACAAGGCGGCGCGCATGGCGCTCACCCAGGAGTCCCTCCGCGCCGACACGACGGCCGGGTGGATGGACCGGCTGCGTGCCGAGGACGTGCCCTGCGCGCCGGTCCTGAGACGCAGCGAGGTGATCGACCATCCGCAGGTGACGACGAACGGGACGATCCTGCAACTCGACCACCCCGGCGCCGGCCCGATCCGGAGCGCCCGTCCGCCGGCCCGCTTCGACACCCATGCGCCGGACCAGCCCGCGCCGGCGCGGGGGCTCGGTGCGGATACGCGCGCCGTCCTCGCCGAGGCCGGCCTGGCCGACGGCGACATCGCCGCGCTGCTCGCATCGGGGGCGGCGGCAGAAGAGGAGAGCGGACCGTGATCGACTTCCATTACGCGCCCACGCCGAACGGCTGGAAGGTCGCCATCATGCTGGAGGAAACCGGACTTCCCTACGATCTGAAGCCCGTCTCGCTCCATGACGGGGACCAGTTCGCGCCGGACTTTCTCGCCATCAGCCCGAACGCCAAGATGCCGGCGATCCTCGACCATGCCCCGGCGGAGGGATACGGTACGGCGCCGCTGCCGGTCTTCGAATCCGGCGCCATCCTGCTCTACCTCGCGGAGAAGGCCGGGCGCTTCGCGCCACCCCTGACGGACAGGCGGGCGCGCAAGGAGCTCGACGAGTGGCTGTTCTGGCAGACCGGAAGCCAGGGGCCGATGGGCGGACAGCTCAGCCATTACCGCAACTACGCGCCCGAGGCCGACCGCGATTACGGCTTCCGCCGCTATCTGGGGGAATACGAGCGCACGATGGCGGTGCTGGAGAACCGGCTCCGCGAGCGGCCCTACATCCTCGGCGGCGCCTATTCGATCGCCGACATGCAGGCGTTCCCCTGGGCGTTCATAGCCAAGCCGCTCGGCTCGTCGCTCGATCGCTTTCCGAGCGTCGCCGACTGGCGCGGGCGGCTTAAGGCGCGGCCTGCGGTGCGGCGCGCGATCGACCTCATGAAGGATCGCCAGAACCGCGGCACGGGCAAGCGGACGGTCGAGAATGATTCCGGCACATTCAACCAGAACGCCGACCGCCTGCTCGCCGCCGGCCGCGGCGGGACGGGGGCCTGAGCGGCCGGCGCGTCAGATGAGGAACGTGGTCTCGTCGTAATCCTCGGCGGTTCGACGCCCATCCTCGAGAAGCAGGGCGAAGTCCGCCGCGGCGTTCCGGTCGACATTGGCCATCAGGACGGTATCGACCCCATCGCTTTCAAGCCACAATATCCCCGGCCCGGCATCGAGGATGTCCTGCATGGACGCGACGCCCAGGAAGGTGAAGGCGTCGTCGCGGTCCGTCGCGTGGCGTGCATCCAGCGCCGCGAGATCGATGCGATCCACGGCAGGGTCGAAATCGGCAACGACGTCCATCGCATCGGGGCGCGAATCCGAAAGATCGCCGAAGCGAAACACGTCCCTCCCGCCGCCTCCCCAGAAGAGATCGGCGCCCCCGCCGCCGTCGAGAATGTCGTCGCCCGGGCCGCCGCCGAGCGTGTCGGCCCCCCAGCCACCGCGAAGAAGGTCCTGCCCCGCACCGCCCCAGAGGCGATCCGCCCCACCGCCACCGTCGAGATCGTCGTTCCCCGCCCCGCCGCCGAGCGTGTCGGCCCCCCATCCGCCGCGGAGTCGATCCTGCCCGGCCCCGCCCCAGAGCGCGTCGTCCGCTCCGCCACCGTCGAGATCGTCGTTCCCGATGCTGCCGCCGAGCATGTCGGCGCCCCATCCCCCCAGAAGGCTGTCCTGCCCCTGTCCTCCGAAGAGCCTGTCGTCGCCGCTCCGGCCCTCGATGCGGTCGTCCTCGGCCGAACCCACGATCGTGTTGGCCGTGGCATCGCCGCGCAGGACGATCGCGTCGCGTCCACCCTGCCACTCCTCGAACGCCCATCCGTTCAGCGACAGAGACGCGCCCGATCCGGGCTGCACCTCGATCACGAGCGTATCGAAGCCGTCCGGGTCCGAATTGCCGCGAACGATCATCTCGTCGAAACCGGGAGAGGCGTCGAATGTCGCGCTCGACAGGAGCAGGCGCTTGTCCTCCCCCGGCCCGTCGGCGAACCTTATGACCTCGATGGACCATGCCGTCAGACCGGAGAGATCGAAACGCCCCCGGCCTTCCAGAAGGATGCGGTCGACCCCCTCGCCGCCGTAGAGATAATCGGAACCATCCGCGCCGGCGACGTCGCCCGCATACCGAAAGCTGTCGTCGCCCCACAATCCCGAGAGATCGTCCCGTCCGCCGCCGCCGGTCAGTTGGTTCGCGCCCCAATTGCCGACGATCAGATCGTCGCCGTGCCCGCCGATCGCGTTCTCGATGAGCGACCGGTCGTCGTTCTCGTGTCGCAGCGCATTGTAGATGTTACCGGCCGCCCGAATGTCCCACCACTCGCTCAACCGGGCAAGCTGGCTGCTGTCGAACCGGGAAGCCCGCCCCTGCCGCAGATCGAGGGAGAGGTCGCTCCGATAGGTGCCGAGATCGTAGGTATCGGTTCCACCGCCGTCCCAGATCGTCGCGAAGATGCGGTTGCTTTCGGGCTCGATCGCGACCTTGCCATCGACCATCGTTGTGCCCGACCAAGGCCGCCAGGAATAGACCGTGTCGCCGGCATTGATCTCGTAATTGGCCCCGTAGAGGTATTGAAGCGCTGCAATATCGTTCATCATGAACGTCTGCGGAAAGCCCCCGTATTCATTGACGTATGAGCCTTCCACATCATCATTCTCGTGGGACCGATAGGACATGACGCTGTATTCCAGCCAATCCCATTCTTCGGCGACGATGCGGAGCCACCCTGCGTCGTCGTGCGGATGCTTGAGACCCAGGCCATGTCCGATCTCGTGGAGATGGGTCGCCCATCCATAGGTACCCGCTTTGGGATAGAGATACTTGCCATAGTTGGGACCGAACCAGATGTCCCCGTCGTCGTCCCTGGTGGCGGTGAGATTGCCGCCCGGGAAATCCGCGACTTCTGCCGTCTCCAGGCTCTCGCTTCTCGTGTTTGCGAACCTGAGCTGGGCGTGGCGGCCATCGTCGGTGGTGGTCTGCTCGGTGATGCCGAGCCGGGTGAAGCCCTCGACCGAGAACCCCGCACTTGCAATCCGGCCGGCATCGGCATCCAGGGCGAAGGCGACTGCCGTTTTCTGAGCCTCGGTCAGGGAGGCGAACCTGTTGAGATACCGCTCGTGGGCGATCTCGATCCTGTCGGTCCCGAGAAGGGGAGTTCCGGCATCGTAATCGTAAGCAGACGCGCTGTCGGGAAAAGCATAGAGAATTTCCGCTCCGGCCCACCGCGTTCCCCAGAGCAGCCCGCCGAAGCGCGCATCGCCTGCAGGGACCCGCTCTACCGGATTGGAAGTTCCGCTCATCGATTCACCTCCGGAAAATGCGCCTGAAGATCTTGGTCAGTGCGAGCTGAAATCATCTTACGTCATCCCAAAGGGGTGATGTCGCGCAAGCGAAAATTCGCGAACCTCGAGGCTTCAGTCGATTTGGGGCTCAGATCGTCTCTCCCGAACGGGGGGCGAGGGGCAGGGGGCACCTCGCTATTGCACGAAGCGCGGCATGATCCAGCGCGGCAATGCCAGGATGAGGTCGGGCAACAGGATGATGATCATCAGCACGACCGTCATGGGGATCAGGATGACCACCACGTCGCGCAGCGCATCCACGAGGCGGATCTTGCCCAGCGAGGCCGCGATCAGCAGGCAGAGCCCGTAGGGCGGGGTGACCAGACCGAAGGCGAGGCTCATTACGCCGATGATGGCGAAGTGGATCGGGTGCATGCCCACATGCTCGGTCACCGGATAGAGGACGGTGCCGAGGATGATGATCGCCGGGATCGCGTCGATGAACATTCCGATGAGCAGGAAGGCCAGCGCGCTCATGATGCCGATACCGATCACCCCGAGGCCCATCTGGTCGATCTGCGAGACGAGGGCCGCGGGGATCTTGAAATAGGCCAGGCACCAGCCGAAGGCCGAGGCGGTGCCGATGCAGAAGAGCGTGATCGCCGCGAAACGTGCGCTGTCGTAGAGTACGGAAGGCAGCTGCCGGGGAGTGATCGAGCGGTAGACGAAGACGCCTAGAAGCAGCGAGTAGAGCACCGCGACGACCGAAGCCTCGGTCGGCGTGAAGAAGCCGCCGACGATCCCGCCGACGATGATGATCGGCGTCATCAGCGCCAGCGAGGCCGAGAACGCCGCGCGCGCCAGCTCCATCAGGGTCGAGCGGGTATGCACCGGGTATCCGCGCCGCTTGGCGTAGATATAGACGGTCAGCATCTGCGAGCCGGCGATGAGAATGCCGGGCACGACGCCTGCGAGAAACAGCCCGCCGATCGAGACCGACATGAGCCCGCCCCAGACGACCATCAGGATCGAGGGAGGGATGATCACGCCCATGACGCTGGAACAGGCGGTGATGGCGACCGCGAAGGACGCGTCGTAGCCTTCCTTCTTCATCTGCGGAATCAGCAGCGAGCCGATCCCGGCCGCATCCGCCGTCGACGAGCCCGAAATCCCCGCGAACAGCATCGACACGACGATGTTCACGTGCCCCAGCCCGCCGGGAAGATGGCCGACCATCGCGCGCGAGAGGCGGATGAGCCGGTCCGTGATCCCGGCCGAGTTCATCAGGTTCGCGGCCAGCAGGAAGAACGGCACGGCCAGCAGCACGAATGAATTGTAGCTCTTGAACATTTCCCGCATCAACAGGACGGGGGTCAGCCGGTCGTCGATGAAGAAGACCGGAACCACGGCGAGCCCGAGCGCGAAGGCCACCGGTACCCGCAGGAAGACCAGCACGCCGAATGTGCTGAAGAGAATGGCGGCAACTTCACCGGGCCCCATGAGCGGTATCCCCTTTCAGGTCGCGGAAATCGTCCCAGATCCGCTCGAGCGTGAAGATCGTCCAGGTGGCCCCGGCAAGCGGCCAGGCCACGTAGATCGCCAGCATCGGCAGGCCCGAGATCTCGGATTGCTGGCGCGAGCCCAGGATGTAGAAGTCCCACCCCCACCAGAGGAACGACAGCGCCATCACGAGAATGGCCAGGTTGACGAAACTCTTCATCGCGAACTTGATCGGCGGGCGGTCGCTTTGCGGCAGGACGTCGACGTCGAAATGCGTCCCGTCGCGCACGGCGATCATCGCGCCGATGAGGATGATCCAGACGAAGCAGAACCGCGCGATTTCCTCGGTCCAGATATAGCGCGGGATGATGCCGGTATAGCGGCTGAGGATCTGCATCGTCACCGGAACGATCAGCGCCGCCATCATCACCGTCAGCAGAAACTTCAGCACGTTGTAGTACGCGTTCAGCAGAATGCGCATGACGCCTCGCGATGGGGATGTGGGGGCTGGCAGGATCCGGGACGCCGCGGCGCCCCGGATGCCGGGAGGATCATTCCACCGCTTCGATCGCGCGGAGCACGTCGGTCGCGCCGAGCTGTTCGGCGTAGTCCTCCTTGACCGGCGCAGCGAGCTCCAGCAGCTTGTCGCGCTCGGTGAATTCGTGGGTGGTCAGCAGGCCGGCCTCTTCCATCGCGGCGAGTTTCTCGCTGTCCTGGCTGCTCTCGACCTCGCGGCCGAGCGCACCGCCGGCCTTGCCGGCCTCGAGCACGCAGTCCTGCTCCTCCGGGGTCAGGCGTTCGAAGGTCGCGTTGGAGAACGCGATGGGGCGCACGGTGATCGCGTGCCTGGTCAGCGAGATGTCAGGCCCGACCTCGTAGAACTTCATCTGCTCGATGCCCGCCGCCTCGTTCTCGGCCGCGTCGATCACGCCGGTCTGGATGGCGTTGTAGACCTCGTCATAGGCGATGACGGACGGGGCCGCCTGGATCGCCTCGAAGATCTGCGTCTGGATCGGCGCGCCCATCACCCGCATCGGCAGGCCGGTCAACTCTTCCATGTTGGTCACGGGATGGTTGACGATGAGGTTCCGCGTGCCGCCGCCGGCATAGCCGATGAGCCGCACGTTGGCCTGTTCCAGCACGTCCTGGGCAAGCGGCGCGAGCGCGTCCTGCTCCATCACCGCGTTCCAGTGATCGAGGTCGCGGAACAGGAACGGCATGTCCATGAGCGGCGCCTTCTGCGAGAAGGTCGACATGTGCGAGGGGCTGACGATGCCGTAATCCACGGCGATGCCCTGGCTCATGTTCTCGAAATAATCCTTTTCGAGCCCGAGCTCGGAATTGAGGTGCAGATCGAAGGTCAGCGATCCGCCCGAACATTCGCCCGCTACCCGCTCGAACTCGCGCAGGGCGCGCGTGAATGCGTGATCCTCGTCGAACTGGACCGCCCCCACCAGTTCGACCGCGTGGGATGCGCCGGCCGTCAACGCGGCGATACCGACCCCCATGGCGAGCTTGACTATTCTCTTCATGTTCCATTCCTCCCTGAGCGAAGGCCGGTCGCGATCGATGCTCCGGTCTTCTTATGGTGACGATTATGACACCACGTTTCACTTTCGCGCAAGAAATGTATTCAGGTGGCTTCGTGCGCCTAATTTTGCGCCGTAGATGGTACAGGCGGTGCTTGCGGCCGGAGAACGGTTTCCGAACCTGCCGAGGCGGGGCGGTCATTCACCTTGCGCCGAAGGTCCGTGCGGCCGGTACGGCACATTGTCATCGCGGATCCGATCCGCGATGATGTTCACGACGGACAGGAGTATCGCGATGCGCAAATGGTGCCTCGTTCCGGGGCTCGCGGCCGCGCTCCTTGCGGCGCCACAAACCGCGACTGCGGCGGCGTGGCCACGAGGTGAAGGCAACGGCTTCGTGTCGCTTTCTCACCAGTTGCAGCTCAACGAGACCGAGGATCAGGATTACAGCTCGCTGTTCTTCGAATACGGCGTGAGCGAGGCGCTGAGCCTGGGGCTCGACGCGGGGTACAATCCCACCTCACGGGACCGGTCAGCGATCGTCTTTCTCAGCCGCTCCCTCGTGGAGTTGCAGGTGCCGGACGCAGTTGCCGTCGAGCTCGGGTTCGGAGCCGTCGATATCGACGGAGAGAGATATGGCGTCCTTCGTCCCGGTGCGAGCTGGGGTCGCGGTTGGCAGATCGGCGCTCGGTCGGGCTGGACGGGCATCGAGGCGAATTACGCGTTCAGGGGGGATGGCTCCCGTCTGGGAAAGCTGGATGCGACGTTCGGCGTGAACCACGAGAACGGCTCACTCTCCATCTTGCAGATCCAGACCTCCAAACCGTCCGACGACGACTGGTCCGCCACGCTCGCGCCGGCCTATGTCCGCGCGCTGGAGCGTGACTGGTTCGTGGAGATCGGCGCGACCTTCAAGCTGACCAACGGCGCCAATGCGCTCAAGCTCGGCGTCTGGAAGGCATTCTGACGAAAGCAGCCGGTTTGTCGTGTCAAACGGGACGATGAATGCAGCCGATATTCCGGGCGTCGATCCCGCTCGCATGCGTCTATGTCAGTCTGCGCCAAAGGCGCCGGAGCATTCCGGGGGGTGTGAACGGGCGTTCCTTGCGGAGCCTGAAGCTGCGATCCATCGCTGCCTTCAGATCTTCGCTTCGAAAAGGCTTTTCGACGGACGGCGCGCGTTCACGTCCGTTGAGGTCGAGCTGGAGCGGATGCCCCGTCGCGTAGATATATGGGATCCCGCGCTGATCGAGGATCTCGGCGACGGGAAAGCTGTAGTCGATGCCGAGAAAGACATCCAGGATCGCGATGTCGCTTTCGATGGTCTTGGCCAGTTCCACCGCCTTCTTCATCGATCTTGCCGTGCCGACGACTTCGGCACCGATCAACTTGAGCTGGCTGCTCAGCAGGTTCTGGATAATCGGCTCGTCCTCGACGACGAAGACCTTGATGGGGGGCGATGGAGGCATGAAGGAACCGTGATGATTGTGGCTTTGCAGCCCACGGTCCTTTCCCGAGGCTAACGCACTGCAAACACACCGGACGCTGGGGTCAGCGTTGGAACAACCTTGCAACCGCATCGACGATGGCGCGTTTGCTTGCCGGCTTGCGGATCAGGGGCGCGCGCAGTCGGGAGATGAACTCTCCCGCCTCGTTCAGATCGCCGGAATAGAGACAGAAGGGAATGCGCCGGGTGCGGAGATCCTCGGCAACGCTGAGACACGTACTGTTGTGCCCCATATTCACGTCGATGATCGCGACGTCGATTTTCCGTTCGGCCAGAAGGGCATGCGCCTTGCGAATGGTCCGGGCGCGCAACACGTAAGCCCCGGCGCCTTTCAGCGTCCTGACGATATCCATGAGGATCAGGGGCTCGTCCTCCATGACGAGCACGAGCGAGCCTCTCAGTCCCCTGACGGCATGCTTCTCGGTGACATGGCACAAATCGCTCATCGAACCGGATTCCGTCATAACGGCAATCTAATGGATGCCCGCAAGCCTCCGGCCTGCCACTCCCGCGTGATTTCCCCGTCGCTCGCGTCAAGAATACTCTGGATGATCCCGGTTCCGCTTCCGTCATGGTCCGGAGGCGTATCGGGGGTCGAGGCCTGCTCTCGCCACGTCAATTCCAGAATGCGCTCGTCGTCCTCCTCGGTCACGGACCAATCCACCGATATCGTTCCCCGGTTCGTCCGGAAGGCCCCGTACTTCACCGCGTTGGTGGCCAGTTCATGCAGGATCAAGCCTATCGTCGCGGATTGGGTGACCGGGATCTTCAGGTTCGGGCCGCCGATCTCCAGAGAGTGCTCCTGTGCCGAAGAATAGGGTTCGAGCACGGATTCAACCAGAGGCTGCAACCGCACCTCCTGTCGCGAGGATTCCTTGAGCGTGATCTCGTAGGCACGGCCGAGCGCAAAGATCCGGTCGTTGATATCTTCGGCCACGGCGTGCGCATCGTGTCGCTCCGCGGTCATGCTGACCACGGAACTGACGATCGAGAACATGTTCTTGACCCGGTGCGACAATTCCCGTGCGAGGATCTTGGCGTGTTCCTCGTTCTCGCGGGCGGCGTGGACGTTGCTGACATCCCACTGCGACCCGAAATAATATTGAAGATTGCCCTGTTCGTCGTAGAGGGGGCCGAGATGCAGCGCATTCCAGAACGACTCTCCGCTCTTACGGTAGTTCAGGATCTCGAGCACGATCACGTCTTCGTCTTGCAACGCCGTCCGCATGCGCGCCACTGCGGCCGGGTCGGTCTGCGGACCTTGCAGGAAACGGCAATTCCGCCCGAGGATCTCTTCTGGGGAATAGCCCGTCAACTCGCTGAATGCCTTGTTGGCAAACACGATGGGCATGTCGGGGAGATGTGCATCGGCCAGGATGACGGCCATGCGCGTCTGCGCCATCGCCTTGCTGAACAACGTCGCGGATTCGTCCCGAAACTCCTGAACGTTGTACCCGCCAATATTGTGCCGCACGTCGGCATACGACGCCTCGGATCGTTTGGACCAGCTTTCGGCGGCTGGAGAATTCTTTTTCATGGGCGAACCGGACATCGACGAGTGCAAATGTGGAGTCGTTAACCACGCGAGGAACGTAAAGCAACCTAAAGTTGCGCACGCCGGTATTTACCGACCGGATACGGAATGCCGGGGGCCATACGGAATGACGCCTTCGGACTGTCCCGATCCATGCGGTATCCCTCGCTCGGATACTCATTATAACCCACCCTCGCGCCTGTTGCTCGTATTGGCGTGCACGATGCGCGCGCTCATGCGATTGGCCCGATCGAGGCTTTCCTCTGTGCCCCGCATGCGCCAGTTTCCGCGAAGGCGAGCCCGGTTTCGCCGGTTAGAGCGACAAGGAGCTCGCATGCGGTTCTCGATCACCATCGGCCTGATCTTCGTCCTTTCGGCCGTGGGCCTGACATACGAGATCGCCGCGGGCCGAGTTCTGGCCCCGTTCTTCGGCACCTCCCTGCTGACCTGGACCGCCGTCATCGCGACCGTTCTCGCGGGCTTTTCTCTCGGCAACGCGCTCGGGGGGCTGGTCGCCGAGCGGTCGCGCCGCGTGGCGGCCGGCAATGTCCGCATGGCCCTTGTGGCAACGGCGGTGCTGATGGCGCTTTCCCCGACCGCGCTTGGCCTGGTTTACGCGACAGGCGCGCGGGGGACGGCAGGAATGCTGCTCGGCGTCGTCGTGGCGTTCTTTCCGGCATCGGTGCTGGTCAGTCTGCCGTCTCCGTTCCTGGCCAAGGCCGCGATCGACGCCCGGCCCGGTCGCGAGGGCTCGTCGCTAGGGCTCGTCCTGGCGGCCGGATCGTCGGGGGCGATCCTGGGCGCGATCCTGGCTGGGTTCGTCGCCCTTCCGCTCGCAGGTTCGGCGTTGACCTTCACGGCCTGCGGTGTCGCGGCGCTTGCCTGCGTGCCGCTGGTGAGGGGTGGAACACCCGGCGGCGGCATGCGGGGGAAAACGGCCGGCCAGGGGGACGAGCCGCGTTCCGGTGTCGTGATCGGCGCCGCCGCCTTCATCGTCTTTGCGGGCCTCGCGGGCGGCCGGATCTGCGAGTATGAATCGGGCCTCTCATGCCTTCATGTCGCCCGGCGGGGCGCCGAGGTCCGTCTCTATGCCGACGGCATCTCGCAGGCCGCCGAGGGGATCGGCGGCGATGGCGAGGCGGCGCGCGAGGATCCTGAGCTCGTCCTGTCCTACACGCGGTGGATCTGGGCGCGCTTGGAGCGTGATCTCAGCCCGGATGCGTCGGTGCTCTTCATCGGCGGGGGCGGCTATACCTTGCCGACCAGGCTTCTCGCGACACGGCCCGACGCGCGGGCGGTCGCCGTCGAGATCGACCCGCTGATCACGCGGGTGGTACGACAGCACATGCCGGCGGCCGGAGCGATGATCACGAAGACGGGCCACGTGGCAGGGCGCGGCGACGAGGATCCCGAGGCACGTCTCGGCATCGTTCACGCCGACGGACGGGTCTATCTGAACGAGACCGAGCGGCGCTTCGACGCCGCCGTGATGGACGCCTTCTCCTCGAACTCGGTCCCGGCGCATCTGGTCACGCGCGAAACATTCGACCGCCTGCGCGCGATCGTCGACGGGCCGGTTTACGTCAACCTCATCGACACACCAGACGGGCCGCTCGCCCGTGGGGTCCATGCGATCCTCAGCGATCTTTATCCCCATGTGCTGGCGGAGCGGGGCGCGCTCAATTCGACGGGCCGCACCAACATCGTCCTCGCGGCCTCTCGCCTTCCTCTCGCCGATCTGGATGACGGCACCGACGCCTATGATCCGGTCGAGATCTCGCCCGCACGCGCATTCACCGACGACCGGGGATGGACCGGCCACAGGTAGTCCCGGTCTGGGACGCCGGCGGAGCGGTGAAGAGCCCCGCGGGGCGCCGCTGCCGCGATGCATGCCTCAGACGGCGAGCGGCGAGATGACCTCCTGATAGGGACAGGCAACCAGATGGGATCTTTCGGGCTCGAGCATGGGGGGCACCCGCTCGGCGCAATCGGGTTGCGCCTTCGGGCAACGGGTACGGAAGACGCAGCCCGAAGGCGGCGTCACGGGCGAGGGCGGTTCGCCCTCGATCACCGGGCGGATGCGCGCACGTTCCCGCACCGGATCGGGTATGGGAACCGAGGCGATGAGGGCCTGCGTATAGGGATGACGCGGCGCACGGACGATGGTGCGGGCATCGCCCTCTTCCATCTTGCGACCGAGATACATGACCAGAGTGCGGTCCGAGACGTGCTTCACGACGCTGAGGTCATGCGCGATGAAGATCATCGACAGCTCCATCTCGCGCGTGAGCCGCTTGAGAAGGTTCACCACCTGCGCCTGCACCGACACGTCGAGTGCCGAGACCGGCTCGTCGCAGATCAACAGCCGGGGCTTCAGAACGAGGGCGCGGGCGATGCCGATACGCTGGCACTGACCGCCCGAGAATTCGTGGGGGTAACGGTTCAGGAGGTTGGGCAGCAGGCCGACACGCTCCATCATCTCGCCCGCGCGGCGTCGGGCGTCGGCCCTGCTCGTCTCGGGATGGTGGGTCAGCAGCGGCTCCGAGATGATCTGGCCCACGTTCATGCGCGGGTTGAGCGCGGCGAGCGGGTCCTGGAAGACCATCTGGACGTCCCGCCGGTGGCGGCGACGCTCGCGCGGTGTCAGCTGTGCCAGATCGCCGCCGTCCCACAGGATCCGGCCGCCCGAGGCCGGCACCGTCCCCACGATCGCGCGGGCGAGCGTCGACTTGCCGGACCCCGATTCACCGACCACGCCGAGCGTCTGCCCCGCTTCAAGATCGAAGCTCATGTCCTTGACGGCCTGCAATTTCTTCGGCCGCGTCCAGGGCCAGGATTGACGCGGCGCGACGTCGAACGTGACGTCGAGATTGCGGATCTGCAAAAGGCTCATCGGACGGCCTCCGTCTCGACTTCGGCCGGAGGCGCATGGCAGGCGCGATGCAAGGCGCCGTACGGTTCGAGCGGCGGCATGACATCGCGGCAGACCTCGCGCATATGGGCACAGCGCGGCGCGAACGGGCAGCCCCCGGGAAGGCGGCTCATGTCGGGCGGCTCGCCGGGGATCGTCAGAAGGTCGTCCTGATCCACGTCGAGCCGCGGAACGGCGCGCATCAGGCCCACGGTATAGGGATGGGAGGGCCGCGCGAAGAGGGTGTCGGTCGGACCCCGCTCCATCACGCGACCGCCATACATCACCAGCGTCCTGTCGCAGGTATCGGCGACGATCCCGAGATCGTGGGTGATGAGGATCATCGCCGTGCCGAACTCGGCCCGGATCTCGGCCAATAGCTTGAGGATCTGCGCCTGCACGGTGACATCGAGCGCCGTTGTCGGCTCGTCCGCGATCAGCAGTTTCGGTCGGCACAGCAACGCCATCGCGATCATGATCCGCTGACGCATTCCGCCCGAGAATTCGTGCGGATACTGGTCCAGACGGGCCCTCGCGTCGGGGATGCGCACGGCATCGAGCATCCGCACCGCCTCGGCACGGGCTTGCCGCCTTCCCACCCCTTTATGAAGCTGAAATATTTCAGTCATCTGCGGGCCGATCTTGAGGTAAGGGTTTAACGATGTCATCGGGTCCTGGAAGATCATCGACATGGCATCGCCGCGGATCCGGTTCAGCTCCCGTTCGCCCAGGCCGATCAGATCCCTGCCGTCGAAGGTCACGCGCCCGGTCGCATGTCCGTTGCGTGCCAGAAGCCCCATCGTGGCGAAGGCCGTCTGCGACTTGCCGGACCCGGATTCGCCGACGATGGCGAGCGTTTCTCCCGGCTCCACGGCAAAGCTCAGGCCGTTCACGGCCTGCACCTCGCCGTCCGGCGTCTCGAACGCGACGCCGAGATTGTCGATGGAAAGAAGCGGCATCAGCGATCCTTGGGGTCGAGTGCGTCGCGAAGCCCGTCGCCGAGGAAGAACAGCGCGAAGAGCGAGACGACGAAGAAGGCGAGCGGGAACCCCAGCATCCAGGGCGTTCCGTTGCGCAGGTTGGCGGCGCCTTGGTTGATCAGCGCCCCCCACGAGGTGGCCGGCTCCTGCACGCCGAGCCCGAGGAACGAGATGAACGATTCGAAGATGATCATCTGCGGCACCAGAAGCGTGGCATAGACGATCACGACGCCGATCAGGTTGGGGACGATGTGGCGGCGGATGATCATGGGGGTGGAGACGCCGATGGCGCGCGCCGCCTCGACATATTCGGTATTGCGGATCGACAGCGTCTGACCGCGCGCGATCCTGGCCATGTCGAGCCACGAGATGAGCCCAATTCCCACGAATAGCATGATGATCGAGCGCGAGAAGATCACCAGCAGCAGGATCAGCACGAACATGTAGGGGATCGACATCATCAGGTCGACGAAGCGCATCATCGCGTTGTCGGTCTTGCCACCGACATACCCCGCCACGGCGCCGTAGGCCGTGCCGACGACGACCGAGATGAGCGCCCCGACGATCCCGACAGCAAGGCTGATCCGTGTGCCCTGGACCACGCGGGCATAGAGGTCGCGCCCGGTCTCGTCGACGCCGAAATAGTGACGCGTCTCGAGATCGGGGCCGCCTTCCTGCGGGATCGCGCCCAGAAGGTTCCAGTCGATCTCGGCATTGCTCCAGGGGGTCAGGAATTGGCCGAACAGGGCGAACAGCGCGACCAGCGCGAGGATCAGGAGCGAGGCCACGGCCGCCTTGTTGCCCAGGAACCGGCGGCGGGCATCGGCCCAGAGCGACCGCCCCTTGCCATGCAAGAGGTCAGGATCGAGATGCGCCTCGGCGGTGGTGACATCACTCATCGAAAGACCTCAATACCGTATCTTGGGGTCGATCCAGGCATAGGCCACGTCGACGAGCAGGTTGAAGAAGATCGTGAGTGCCCCGAAGAGGATCGTGATGCCGAGGATCACCGAATAGTCGCGCGACAGGGCCGAATTGACGAAGAACTGACCGATGCCGCCCGTCGAGAAGAACACGTCGATGACCACCGATCCGGTGATCATGCCGACGAAGGCGGGCCCGAGATAGCTCACCACCGGCAGCATCGCGGGCTTGAGTGCGTGGCGCAGGATGACGCGGCGCATCGGAAGACCCTTGGCCCGCGCGGTCCGCACGAAGCCCGCATTCAGCGTCTCGAGCATCGAGGAGCGGGTGATCCGGGCAATCGAGGCCATGTAGGAGGTCGAGAGCGCGATGACCGGCAGGATGATGTATTCGATCTGGCCGCCCTGCCAGCCGCCGCCCGGCAGCCATCCGAGCCACAGCGTGAAGACCAGCACGAGGATCGGCGCCATGACGAAATTCGGCAGGACCTGCGCGCCGACGGTGACCCCCACCGCGGCATAGTCGAGCACCGAATTGTGCCTGATCGCCGCGAAGGCGCCCAGCGTCACGCCGACGAGAACCGCAACCACGAAGGACCAGAACCCGTAGGTCAGCGTGACCGGAAACCCCTGGGCGATGATGTCGTTCACGCTGCGGTTCGAGAACGAGAAGGACGGCCCGAAATCGAACCCGCTGACGATGTTCCAGACATAGATGCCCATCCGTTCGATCAAGGATCGGTCGAGCCCGTATTTCGCCTCGAGGTTTGCCATCACCGCCGGAGGAATGCCGCGCTCGGTGGCGAAGGGGCTGCCGGGCGAGAATTCCATCAGCAGGAACGAGAACACGATGAGCGCCAGAAGCGTCGGGATCGCCACGGCGAGGCGGCGCAGGATGAAGCTGGTCATGACGTGGCTCCGGGCAATGTCGGGCGGTGCCCATTTTCCGCCTTATGCGAGGCGCGGCGGGCGCTGACCGCCCCGCACGCTCGGTGACGCAAACGCTGTCCGCGTCACCGATATTTCCATCACTCCTCCGCGACGCGGTAGAAGTCCTTCACGTACCAGTTGTTCTCGACGTTGTTCATGGGAAAGCCCTTGATCGTCGGGTCGAGCAGGAACGCGTTGGCATAGTGATAGATCGGCAGCACCGCCATGTCCTCGGACAGGATCGCCTCGGCCTGGGTATAGATTTCCGTGCGGTTCTCGGCGGTTGCAGCACTTGCGAGAAGCTCGTCGTATTCACCGTTGGAGAACTGTCCGGAATTCTGCGGAATGCCGGTGGTCAGCACGTCGAGGAAGGTCGACGGCTCGTTGTAATCCCCGCACCATGCCGCGCGGGACAGGTCGAAATCGCCGGCATTGCGCGTGTCGAGATAGGTCGACCATTCCTGGTTCTCGAGCGTGGTCGACACCCCGAGCTTCTGGCTCCACATCTGGCTGATGACGGTCGCGATCTGGCGGTGCGACTCGTCGGTATTGTAGAGCAGGCGGAAGTTCAGATCGTCGTATCCGGCTTCGTCGATCAGCTCTTTCGCGCGCTGGTCGCGTTCTTCCTGCGTCCAGGTCGCGTAATCGATCTCGGGCGCGGTGAAACCGGCCGTCGCATCGGGCGTGAAGGTATAGCCCGGCGTCTGCCCGCCCTGGAGCAGCCGCTCGACGATCACGTCCCGGTCGATGGCGAGGGCGAGGGCGCGGCGCACGCGCACGTCCTTCAACGCCTCGGGCGCATCCTCGCGCATGTTCACGGAATAGTAGTAGCTGCAAAGCCGCGGGGTCGAATGCGCGGCGTCCGGATACTGCTCCTGCAGGCGCGGAAAGCTGCCGGCGGGAACGGGTTCGAGCAGGTCGAACTCGTCCGCCTCCCAGCGGGTCAGCGCCTGGCTGGTATCGTTGATGATGTAGCTCGTCACCTCTTCGATCACGACGTTGTCGGCGTCCCAGTATTCGGGGTTCTTGGAGGCGGTCCAGAATTCGTTGAGCTGCAGGTCGTCGAGCATGTAGGCGCCGTTCGAGACGATGTTGCTCGGATTGGTCCAGTCGTCGCCGTATTCCTCGACCGTGGCCCGATGTACGGGCGCGAAGGTCGTATGCGCCGTCATCTCGGGGAAATAGGGCTTCGGCTCGCTCAGGGTGACGCGAAGCGTGCGGTCGTCGACGGCCTCGACGCCCAGCGTGTCGGGCGCCGCGTCGCCGGCGATGATCTCGGCTGCGCCCTCGATGGCGGCGAGCTCGACGAACCACGCATATTGCGAGGCCGTCGCGGGGTCCGCGGCGCGTCGCCAAGCATAGACGAAATCCTGCGCGGTCACCGGATCGCCGTTCGACCAGCGCGCATCCTCGCGCAGGGTAAAGGTGAATTCGGTATTGTCGTCGTTGGCTTCGACACCGGTCGCGACCCCGGGAATGGTCTCGCCATCGGCGTTCTGGATCATCAGCCCTTCGAAAAGCTGTTGCACGACATGGGCGCCCGGAACGCCTTCGACCAGCTGCGGATCGATCGAGGCCGGTTGATCGAGCTCGCGATAGGAAAAGGTCTGATCCTCGGCAAGTGTCACGCCGTCCGGAACGTCGGCCGCAAGGAGGGGGCCGCCGAGCCCGAGCGCGGACAGGCCGGTCATCGTGAGAAGCGTGCGTCGTAGCATGGTCATGGCTCCCTGGCATTTACCGTCGTGGGGGATGTAGTCGCACCAGCATTCCGCTTCGCCCGGCGAGGCGCAAGTGAGGAACACGCCGCTACGTTGCGTCGCTTTCCATCTTTGTCGCGTGGCGGAAGGCGTGAAATGCCGCGAACGGCATCCCGATGTTCGCTCGGAACGTCGCCACGCTGGATCCCCCGCGCGCCGCTCGCGGCGAGGTGAAGTTGCGCGCAAGTGCCGCGCCGAGATCTCCCCGCACAGCGGCGACACGGTCTTGGACAGGTCCCTCGGGCTCGGCTAGGCTTCAGATGCGAACGGGCGGCTTGCGCGTTTCGTGGTTCGGGGGGCTCATGGCTGCACTACTGAAAGGCGCGTCTTTTCTCGCGCTGATGGCGACAGCGTCGATCGCGGCGCCGGAGAGGTCGTGGGGCTCCGATCTCGCGAAGCGCTATGCCGGGATCGAGGCGTCTTTCGTCTCGACGGGGCGATTGCGACAGGATCCGCGGCCAGCCGATGCACCATATGACGGCGCGCGCCTTCTTCGCAGCTTCGAGGAGATTGCACTGCGGCATGAATACGGCCGGGGCGGGGACGGGCGGCTGATGCGGTGGGAGGACCCCGTGCGTCTAGGCCTGCGCTTCGGGGCGAGCGTCGGCGCCGAGGAGCGGCGCGAAGTCGCGGGATCGGTCGCGCGATACGCGCGGCGTCTGAGCGGAATCACGGGTCATTCCATCACGATGACCACCCGCGATCCCAATTTTCAGGTGCTGATGATCTCGGATGCCGAACGCCGCCAGATCGGTCCGTTCCTGCGCGCCTCCGGGCTCGGCCTGAACGCGGCGACCATCTCCCGGATCGAGCGCATGCCGCCGTCGGTCTCGTGCCTGGTCGTGGCGCTGCCGCATGCCGATGGCCGCCGCGGTTATCGTGGCGCGCTGGCCATCCTTCGGGCCGAGCATGGCCCCCTGATGCGCCGGGCCTGCATGGAAGAGGAGCTCGCCCAGGGGCTGGGCTTGCCGAACGACTGCCGCGTGGCGCGACCGTCGATCTTCAACGACGACGAGGAGTTCGGGGTGCTCACGGCCCATGACGAGGCGCTGCTGGACCTCCTCTACGATCCGGCGCTCAGCTCCGGAATGAGCGCCTCAGAAGCGTTACGGATCGTGCGTCGCCTCACCTCCTAGAGCAAGTCGGCCCTGCCGCGACGACCTGCACCCGCCAGCCGCGCGAGAGGATATGGGTTGCCCATCCGGGTTGTGCGCCACCGCACAAGATCGAGGGCATTCCTGCCGACTTAGATTTTTCCGCACGTGGCATATTTCTCGGTCATCAGAGGCGCAAGCGAGCGCTTCGATAGAAAATCTCACTTCAGGATGCCCGCATTACGGCATCCGACATCGAAAGGTTACACCGATGAAATCCGCTATTGCATTGACCGCCGCCGCCCTGACTCTGGCCGCTCCCGCACTTGCCGAACCGCAGCTTGCCCGGTCGCTCGGCGTGGAGCCGGGCGCATACACCAATGTCGAACTTATTCAGCTGCGACGCGCGATCGAAGAGAACGACGACCAGCTCATCGAACTGATCACCGGCGGCGACGTCGCGCGCACGGTGAACGGCGCTTCCGCAGGTCAGGCACAGCTTGCCCGTTCGCTCGGTGTGGAACCCGGCGCTTACTCGACCTCCGATCTGATCGCGCTGCGCAGCGCACTCGAAGAGAATGACGACCAGCGCGTTCGCGATATCACCAATACGGATGTCGTCTCGACCCAGAACGGCGTCTCGCCGGGTCAGGCGCAACTCGCGAGTACGCTCGGTGTCGATGCTGACGCGCACACGACCGCGTCGCTCGCGCTTCTGTATCTCGAGACTTTCAACGACACAGACGACTAAGACGCCTCACAATCTCAGCGACGCACCAATCGTTTCGGCCCCCGGCGCAGACATTCTCCGCGCCGGGGGCCGATGGCCTGAGACCCACGGGTTTCAGCTTGGCTTCAAGCTCGCCGCCACGCGCCTGCCGGGGCTGCTAGACGACCGAAAGCTTCAGATCTCCGACCCCGTCCACGTGGCCGTGAAGATCGTCGCCCCGCACCAGGGAGCCGACACCGGCGGGCGTGCCGGTCATGATGAGATCGCCGGGGCGCAACGCGAAGAGCTGCGACAGCGTGTTGATGACCTCGGGGATCTTCCAGATCATCTGCTCCAGAGTACCCTCCTGACGGCGTGTCCCGTTCACATCGAGCCAGACCGCGCCACGATCCGGATGGCCGATCTCGGACACCGGAACGATCTCCCCGCACGGCGCCGCGCCGTCGAACGACTTCGAGGTGGACCAGGGGCGGGAGGCCTTCTTGGCGACGGCCTGGAGATCGCGCCGGGTCATGTCGAGGCAGACGCCATAGCCGAAGACATGATCGAGCGCGCTTTCCACGGGAATGTCGCTCCCGCCCTTCGACAGGGCCACGACCAGCTCGATCTCGTGATGGAAATCTTCGGTCATCGTCGGATACGGAACCGGCGCGCCGTCGGTGACGAGGCAGGTCGGGCTTTTCTGGAAGAAGAAGGGGGGCTCCTTGTCGGGATCGTGTCCCATCTCAACGGCGTGGGCGGCGTAGTTCCGCCCAACGCAATAGATGCGGTGCACCGGGAACCGGGAATCCGTTCCGCGAACGGGAAGGCTCGCCGCTTCGGGGGCGGCGATGACGTAGGGGGGTGTCTGGTTCATCTGTCTCTCCTGCCTCGTTGATCACGCGTTGCGGGTTTGCAAAGCGTGGTAGCCGTGTTTCGTCCTGGCCTCGCCGAGGGGCATACCCGCGCGCACGGCGGCGAGGATCGCGTCCTCCTTGGCCTCGATCTCTTCGGCGGCAACGAGCACGTCCTCCGCGCGATCGAGCGGCACCACGACGACGCCGTTCGCATCCGCGCGGATCACGTCGCCGGGATCTACCCGGACCTTGTCGAGGCGCACCGGCACGCCCGTCGCGTTCAGGACCACGCGGTCCTTGCCCGTGCGCATGTGACTTCGGCGCGACCAGATCGGATAATCAATCTCGCGGCTTTCGCGCAGGTCGCGATTCACGCCGTCGATCACGGTTCCCTCCACGCCCCGGGCCTTAGCCACCTCGGTCATGATGTTGCCCCAGACGGTGCAATCGGTCCGACCGCGATTGTCGATTACGACGACGCTGCCGGGTCCGAGTTGATCGATGAAATCGCCGACCGTTCCACCCCGATGCCCGCCGGGAAGATAGGAAACGGTGAAAGCCTGCCCGGCAATGTCCGCAAGCGGCTGGAGCGAGATCAGCCCTTCGACCGCGCCGGTCAGGCCGAGCCGGTCGAGGGCGTCGGAAAGGGTCGAGGTGCCTATGCGGCGAAACCGCGCGAGCATGTCGGCGGCAAGACCTTGATCGTCCGGCATCGGGATATCTCCGTTGTTTTGCAGGATTGGTCAAATTGGTTGGATTCATCTTGCGGGCAGACGGCGGTCACCCGCGGGCGGTTTCCGCTCGACCGCGGTCGTCGGGCGCGAAGAGATGTCGCTCCACCGAGGCGAGATGCCGATGCATCCGTGCACGGGCCGCGGCCGGATCACGCTGTTCGATCGCCTCTATGATCGCGTCGTGTTCCGCGAAGGAGTGGTGATCGGGGGCAGGCCGGGCGCGATCGGGGCGCAATCGGCCCCATACGACCGTACGGCGGATCCCCGCGACCATGTCGAAGAGCGCCGACGTGATCGGATTGTTCGCGGCATCCGCAATCGCCTTGTGCAGCCGGTTGTCGCAGGACTCGTATTCCCGCCAGGTCTGGGCTGCGCGACTGTCCGAAGAACACTCACGCAAGAACCTGATATCGTTGGTCGTTGCCTGGACGGCCGCCTCCGAGCAAAGGGCCGGCTCGACCACCAGACGGGTGCGCATGACCTCTGCCGGACTGGAAATTCTCGCGATCTCCGCGAGACTGATCATTTCGAAAGGCTGTGCGCTTCCTACGAACGTGCCCTTGCCGACATGCCGCCAAAGCAGGCCCTCTCCCTCCAGAACCGCCAGTGCCTTACGTAGCTGGCCGCGCGTCACGCCGATCTGCTCGGCGAGTTCGCGTTCCGGTGGAAGCTTCGTGTTCGGCATCATCTGGGGCTGCGCGAGGAAGGCGCGAAGCTGGACCAGGGCTGAATGACTTGAGGACATGACGATTGATGACCATTGCTGTTCTGGTTTTCCAATATCGCGCTTTGCAGCACCCGGCAAGATTTTTCCTGACCAATTGCCAGATTGGTTGCACCAATATTTCACGGGCCCGGCTGGTGCCTTTCTGTGGCCCCGCTCCGTAGAACGATCCTGGGAGGATCACATGAACAGGCTGCTTTGCGGTGCCGTAGGCGCCGTGCTCTTGGCCGCTCCGGCCCTCGCACAGGACTGGCCGCGCGAGACCGTGACCATCATCGTCCCCTACGCGCCCGGCGGCATCGCCGACATCGCCGCACGCACCGTGGCGGAGGCGATGTCGCGGGAATGGGGCGAGGAAGTCATCGTCGACAACCGAACGGGCGGCGCGGGCTTCATCGCGGCCACGGCGGTCGCGCAGTCGGAACCCGACGGTCATACGCTCTTCGTCTCGGATATGGGGGTGAACGTCATAAATCCGGCGCTCTTCGATGACGTCCCCTACGACGCCGCCACGGATTTCATGCCGATCACGATGATATCGGATACGCCCCTGGTGCTGGCCGCAAATGCCGATACCCCGTTCGAAACCGTCGCCGACTATGTCGAGGCGGCGCGCGCCACGCCCGGCGAGCTCAGTTTCGGGTCGGCCGGAATTGGGTCCCTGAACCATATTGTGCCGGAATGGATCAACTACGAAATGGATCTCGAGACGATCCACATCCCCTATCGCGGCGGAGCACCCGCGGCGACGGCCGTCGCTTCGGACGAGGTCGAGGTGGGCGTGGTCGCATTGTCGTCCGTGGGGCCTTTCGTCGATAGCGGGGACATCCGCATCCTCGGCGTGGCGCGGGCGGAGCGGGTCGAGTCCCACCCCGATGTGCCGACCTTGATCGAAAGCGGCGTTCCGAATGTGGCCGCCGGCCAGTGGGCCGGTCTCTTCGCGCCGGCCGGAACGCCCGAGGATGTCGTCGAGAAGATCCACACCGACGTGGTGGCCTTCTTGAACTCGGATGAAGCGGCGGAGACGTTCGGCGCCCGCGGCGCGCTCGTCTCGCCGATGGAGCGCGAGGACTTCGTCGCAATGCTCGATACGCTGCGCGGTCAATTCGCGACCATCATCGACGAGGCAGGCATTACCGCCGAGTGATCGCGGCATCCGGGGTGTGCCGCTCGGCACGTGCCCCGGATCCAAGAGCCCGCAGGGAGAGGAGGCCCGCGATGACAGGTTATCTAGGCTCGAAGGAGGCCCTCGCCGGCTTCGCGACGATTGCCATCGGGGCGGGGGTCGTCCACGTCACCATGGATTACGGCATCGGCACGCCGCGCCAGATGGGCCCCGGTTTCTTTCCGGTGCTCCTCGGCGGGTTGATGTGCCTTGTGGGCGTGCTGATCCTGATCGGTGCCGCACGGGAGCGCGAGGCGCTGCCGGCCCCGCCCTGGCGGGCGCTTTTCGTCATGCCGTTCGCGATCGTCGCATTCGCCGTCGTTCTGCCGAAGACGGGCCTCGGCCCCGCCGGGGTCGCGACGGTCCTGATCGCGGGCCTCGCGCAGGCCCGCAGACCGACGGTTGGGCTTGCTGGTTCTGGCACTCGTCCTCGTCCCGGCGGTCTGGCTGCTCTTCGCCTGGCTGCTCGGCGTGCCGGTGCCGTTCATCGAATGGACCCTCTGATGACCCTGATCGACAGTCTGCAGCTCGGCTTCGTCACGGCGATGTCGCTCGAGAACCTGTTCTACTGTTTCGTGGGCGTGTCGGTCGGCATGATCGTCGGCGTCCTGCCCGGGATCGGGCATCTCGCGGCGATCTCGCTTCTGATGCCGCTCACGTTCCACGTGCCGGCCACCGCCGCCCTCGTGATGCTGGCGGGCATCTATTACGGCGCGCAATATGGCGGATCCATCGCGTCGATGCTGCTCAACCTGCCCGGAACGGCCTCGTCCGCGGTCATCTGCCTCGACGGCTATCCCATGGCGCAGAAGGGCCGGGCGGGATCCGCCCTCATGATCACGACGATCGCGTCCTTCTTCGGTTCGTGCGTGGCGATCGTCGTGCTGATCTTTCTGGCGCCGCCGCTCGCGCGCGTCGCCATGAACTTCCACTCGGCCGATTATTTCTCGATGATGGTGCTGGGCCTTGTCGCCGCCGGATCGATCGGCCAGGGCAAGCCGACGATGGGGTTCGCGAGCATGCTTCTGGGTCTCATCGTCGGTCTGGTCGGCATCGACGTGAATTCCGGCACCATGCGGATGACCTTCGGGTCGCCCGAACTGATGGACGGCATCAGCATCATCGTGATCGCGATGGCTCTCTTCGGCGTGACGGAAGTCATCTCCTCCGTCGGCAGCGGCGCCGGCGCGGGAGGCGGAAATTCCGTCGTGAGCTGGCGTTCCCTCATGCCGACACGCGACGAATGGCGCTAGCCGCCCTGGCCGTTGGTGCGCGGCGCGGCGGTCGGAACCGGCGTCGGCCTTCTGCCCGGGACGGGCGGCGGCTTTATGGCCTCGTTCATGGCCTATGCGGTCGAGAAGCGCACCTCGCGTGCGCCCGAGACGTTCGGAACCGGAAACATCGCGGGGATCTCCGCGCCCGAAAGCGCCAACAACGCGGCCGCGCAATCGGCCTTCATTCCGACCCTGACCCTCGGCATCCCTGGCGACGCGATCATGGCGCTGATGCTCGGGGCACTGCTCATCCACGGCATCGCTCCGGGGCCGCGTGTGGTCACCGAGAGTCCGGATCTCTCCTGGGGGCTCGTCGTCAGCTTCCTGATCGGCAACCTGATGCTGCTGATCCTCAACATACCGCTCATTCAGCTCTGGGTGAGGACCCTCAGCTTCCCTACCGGCTGCTCTTCCCCTCGATCATCCTGCTCATCTGCGTGGGCGTCTACAGCCTCAAGCGGTCGATCTTCGACGTGTTGCTGGTGGCGGGGATGTCCGGCGTCGGCTTCCTGCTGATGCGCCTGGGGTTCGAGGCCGCGCCGCTGCTCATGGGCTTCATCCTTGGACCGATGATCGAGGAGAACCTGCGCCGATCGCTGCTGCTGAGCCGGGGCGACGCGATGATCTTTCTGGAGCGGCCGGTCAGCGCGGTGTTCCTGGCGCTCACGGTCCTGATGCTCGGCTGGGTGCTCTGGGGCGTCATGCGCCCCAACCGTCCGGTCTCCGGGCAACCGAAACACAGTGACTTAAAGGGACGTCCGACAATGATGGGAATGGCCATTCGCGAGATCCTCAGGGCGGAAGCCGAGGTGATCGACGGCCTGCGCGAGGCGGGCGGACGCTCGACCTTCTGAACCTCCGAGATAAGCTCGCGGCGAAGGGCCTGCGCTATCTCGATGGCCCGGTCGACTGGGACGGGGAGGAGCCGGCATGACGACATCCATCGCCCTTCTCGACGATTATGCGGGGGTGGCCAGCTCGTTCGCCGACTGGTCGGCGCTCGGCGACGTCGTCGCGTTCCATGATACCGTCGCAGACCCCGAGGCGCTGGTCGCGCGGCTGGAACCGTTCGAGGTTCTCTGTGTCATGCGCGAACGGACACCCCTGCCGGGTGACGTGCTGCGCGCGCTGCCGAACCTTCGCCTGATCGTGGCGTCCGGGCTGCGCAACCAGTCCATCGACCTCCGGGCGGCGCAAGAGCTGGGTATCTGCGTTTGCGGCACCGAAATGCGCGGGACCACCACGGCGGAATTCTTCATGGCGACGATGCTGGGGCTCGGCCGGCGAATCGTCCCCGAGGCGGGAAACATCGCCTCCGGCGGCTGGCAGACGGGGATGGGGCGCGATCTTCAGGGATTGACGCTCGGTCTGATCGGGCTCGGGAAGGTCGGCCAGAAGGTCGCGGCGCTTGCGCGGCCCTTCGGGATGGGAATCTGCGCCTGGTCGGAGAATCTGACCCCCGATCGTGCCGCGGCGCATGGGGCGACATTCTGCGCAAGTCTCGACGAGATCATGTCCCGGTCGGATGTTGCCTCGGTCCATCTTCTGTTGTCCGACCGGACGCGGGGGCTCATCGGACGCGAGGCGTTCGCCGCGATGAAGCCCGGTGCGGCGTTCATCAACACGTCGCGCGGGCCGATCGTCGACAGCGCGGCGTTGCTCGACGGACTGCGGGAGGGCCGGCCTCATTCAGCTGCCGTGGACGTCTACGAAGTCGAACCGCTTCCGTCCGATGATCCGTTGCGAGACCCGGCATTGATCGCCGAGGGGCGATTGCTGCTGACGCCCCATATCGGTTATGTCAGCGAACAGACGTTCCGGCTGTTCTACACTCAGATGGCGGAGGCGGTGGCTGCGTGGAAGGCAGGCGCGCCGATTCGCGTTCTGGAATGACCCACGCCGTTCTCGGCGTCCTTGCGATGGCGGCAAACCTGGCTTCCCTCGTGTCTTCGGGAGCCACTTACGGGGCCAGCCCGTGGCATCGCGATGCTAGCCGTCTGCGGGCGCGGTCTCGCTCCAGTCGGACAGCTTCCCCATGGCGTTTTTCGGAAGGGCCGGTCCGAAGCTCAAATGCGACGGGCGCTCGGCCGGGCCGAAATGCTCTCTCGCGAGTTGGCGGACGCTCGTCTCGATATCCGCGGGAAGATGGCCTTCGGCAGGGACCAGAAAGGCCTTGAGCCGCCCGTTCGAGCCGAGACGGACAGCCGCATCCTCCACGCCCGGAACGCTTTTCAGCCGTGTGGCGACATGGAGGGGATAGACGTTGAGACCGCCCACCTGCACGGCGCCGTCGAAACGCCCGGTCGGCTTGAAACGCCCCTCATCCAGAAACGCGATGCGGTCCGGAAAGCCCAGACGCCGTCCGTCCCGGGACACAAGCTGCGGCTCGCCTTTGTCTTCGCCGATGCGCCAGTGCGGCAGCAATGCATATCCGTCTTCGAGAGCGTGGCGCATGCCGATCGCGCCGGTTTCCGTGGATCCGTAGACGTCGATCATCTTCGCGAGACCCGCATCCATTGCGGCCGCGGCAATGCCCTCACCGAGCGGTCCGGCGGAATTCACGCCGATGACGTTCGGGGGCCAGTTCGAGCATACCCGCAGAAGCGCACTCCATTGTTCGGGTACCGCGACGATCATGTCGTGCGCCTGCAGCGGCGGCAGCCTGCCGATTGCCGCCTCGAGAACGGGCACGCCCATCAGCCCGGGCAGGAGCGCCGTCCAGACAATCCCGTAAAGGTGCGTCGCCGGTACCATAGCCACCACGCGCTGGCATTCCGGCACTTGCTCGGCGAACCATGCCGCTTCCGCCATCAGGTCGGCGATGTCGTGCGAGCAGGGGCGGGGCCGTCCGGTCGATCCCGACGTCCTTGCCACCAGCCGGCTGGGTTGCCGCGCCGCGATTGCGTCCACCCATTCGTCGAGCGTATCGAAGGGCTCCTCTCCGAAGGCATCGTTCGGCAGATCGAATGTCTCGTGCAGGATCGCCACCACGCCAAGCCGTTCGAGCGAATCGAGTTCGAGGCATTCAGTCGGACCCGAGGCGAGGGCCCCTCGACCACCGCGCTGACGCTGCATCTCCACGTCGATCAGGGCCGCGACGAGACGGCGAAGCGCGGCCCGGGGCAGTCGACCGGACCTCATGGCGTCGTCGCGAGCACGCGATTCCGCCCGGTGCGTTTCACGTGGTAAAGTCGACTGTCGGCCAGTTCGATGAGGTCGTCGGTCGATCCCTGCACTTCGCCGAGTTCGGCGCAGCCAAGGCTCGCGGTGACCGTGATCTTCCCTTGGGCCGCCTCGATCGGCGTCCGTGCGATCGCGTCGCAGAGATCCGACGCGATCCTGGAAGCCTCCTGCAATCCCCGCCCGGGCAACAGAAGCGCGAATTCCTCGCCCCCGAGACGGGCGAATACCGCATTTGCGGGTTTCATGGCCAGCGCGGTCCGCGCCACGGCGCAAAGGACCGCATCACCGCCGGGATGACCGAAACGGTCGTTGATCGCCTTGAAATGATCGAGATCGAGCATGACCAGCGAAAGCGGATCTTTCCGGCTTTGCCACCGCAGCTTTTCGCGCCGAAGCGTCTTGTGAAAATACATCCGGTTGGACGCCCCGGTGAGGTCGTCCCGCGTCAGCATGGTTATCAGATCGCCTGAATCGCTCTCGCGCGGCGGAACGTCCCGCAAGATCACGGAGAACGTCGAGTCCCCCGCCTTTTCGTCTTCGTCGCGGACGACGATCAGCCGCTGGCACCAGTAGCGTTCGCCATTCGCGCGCCGCTCCCAGCCCTCGTAGAGGTTCCAGCCGTCCCGGGCGGCCATGCAGAACTGGTCCTCCACGCTGTCCATCCCGGGATCATCCGCATCCGGGGTCAACAGGATGTCCCCAACGGACCGTCCTATCACCTGCTCGAAGGATCGTCCTGTCTGTCTGGAGAAAGAGCGGTTTGCCGAGATGACGGTCAGGTCGCCCGAGACGACGATGACGCCGTAATCGTTGATCCCGTCGATCAATGCGGAGAACCACGTATCCGCCTGGCGCAAACGGTGTTCGCGCGCGACCTCGTCGCTGATATCGCTGAGGGTCGCCATGAACCGTTCGGCCCCGAGCTTCACGAGCGAACAGGAGAGGACCTGGGGCCGTCCCTTCCGGCGCTTCTCGGCCAGATCCACGAATATGCGGTGGCTGCCGCGGATGGTTCCATGATCCGACGTGTAGCTCCCCGCGATGCTGCGCAATTCCGGCGCGCAATTCTCCATCGCGGTGAAGAAATTCTCGCTGGCAGCAGGCCCGCCCAGCGGCAGAAGGTGCTGCATCGCATGCGGATTTATCATCGTGATGCGACCCGACGCGTCGAACTCGATCAGCCCGACGGGGCAGGCATACAGAAACTGCAGCAGCTTCTCGTCGTTCGACATAAGCTCATTCCCTTGGGTCAACGCTCGACGAGGATGTATTGCCGCGAGATGTCCGCCGAGGCGAGAAGACGCAGGCGCACCCGTTGCGGCCGCATACGCAGGGTCAGGACATAAGGAACGATATCGTCGAGCTCCCGCTCGTCCTCGAAACGCTGGGCGACCATGAAGTTGTTCATGCATTGGCCGATGGTTTCGAAGAACGGCACGCCGAGCACCGAGTCCGGCGCCACCCCGGACATCTGCGATTCCGTGGCGTTGTAGACATCCGCGACGGTATCCGCCTGCATGCCGATCACACCGAAGGAAAGCCGATCGCGCTCGTCATCCTCCATCGCTTCCAGATCCTGCAAACTGATCGTTTCGAATTGGGAAATGTTGTCGAGCATGGTTGGCCTCCGTTCGAAACCTTATGCTCCGCCGAAGTTTACACGACGTGAAAGCGGGTGCGATTTAGATCCCAGCGGGCAAGCCATGTCGGCGCTCGGACACGCCGCAGCCGGGGACGAAGACCGCTTTGCGTAATTACATAATCATGATTCTCCGCATTGCGTTCGTTACGGCCAGGCAAACGCCCATCCCGCTTCCTCCTTCTCGTTGGTAAGACCCCGGCGGATCGTCTCCGAGACGTCTTCGCGATCCCGTCCGAGAGACACACCAGACTGGGACGACCTGCCGCCGGAATGGGCACGAACTTCGCGAAGCTTCCGCTTCTTGCACGCGTATTGATCACGTCGCCCATCAAGCGGGCATGAAAATGGAAGCCTCTTTCGCCGAGATCGTCCTCCATCCGTCTGCGCCGGAAGGTGCCGCGACCGACTGGCAAGCTCGTCCACAAAAGACAGAAGAGATGATTAACGCCCTTGCCGTCGCGGGAGTAATGAGCTTGACCGTAGGTGTCGCCGCGGCGCAGACCGAAATGCCGTTCGCGCTCGACTGGAAGTTCGAGGGGCCGGCCGCGCCCTACACTCTCGCCGTCGACGAAGGCATGTTCAAGGATCAGGGCCTCGAGGTCACGATCACCAAAGGCAACGGATTGCTCGACGCGATCCCGAAAGTCGCGACCGGGGCGTTCCCCGCCTTGGCCGGTACTGGACGGTCTCGATATCGCCGTCCCTAAGGGCAGCTTCTGCGCGGTTGTCGGGCCATCGGGACGCGGCAAGTTCACACTCACGCGGCTGGTCGCCGGTCCTGCTCGGCGCATGGCAGACCTTGTGGCGCACGGTCGCGGGGTTGCTCATCGCCGTGATCGCCGGAGTTCTTCTGGGCATGGCAATGGGATTCTCCCGCACCGCGCGCGACGCGCTCTACCAGTTGCTCCTGGGGTTCAACGCGATCCCGAAAGCGACGCTCGTGCCGGTTCTGGCGCTTCTATTCATCGGCTAGCGCGATTTCAACACGATACTGATGGCCGCGTTGATCTCGTTCTTTCCCATTGCCGATTAGGTGGGAATCGGATTGTCCACGCTCGAGCCCGAATACCGCGACATTCTCGTGGCCTTGTTGCACGAAATGCCTGACGAACGGATCTCCCCTTTCCCCGTCTGACGTTAGCCGACGGGCTGCGTGACGGGGACGCCGAGTGCGGTGAAGCGGTTGAGGATGGCGATGCGGACCTGGGTCTCAGCGGTCTGGCGGTCGAAGTCCCGTGACATGAGCTTCTGACCGAGGAGCTTCATGCAGTTCATCTTGGTCTCGACGCGGCTGCGTCGATGGTAGCCACTCCATGTCCGCCAGAGCGCGCGTCCGAAGCGCTTTATGGCTCGCAGGGCCTCGTTCCTTGCCCCCGCACCGGGACTGTCCTTCTTCCACGGTCTGGCGTTCCGACGCGGCGGGAGCGAGCCTTGTGCGCCATTGGTTCGAGCACAATGGCGAGCGCATCAGCGCCACGGTTGGCGACGGCGTCGCGGCAGGCCCGCCCGTCATAGGCGCCATCCACTGCCCGACAGGGCATTGCGGAGCAATGTCCCGAGAGGGGGCGGTGACCGAGGCGATCGGCTCGTCCGCGGGAACCTGCGACAGGAGGCCTGGCAACATGGGCGCATCGTCGACGCCGCTGCCGTCCACTGGCTCTCTCGGACCAGTGGCATTCGCCAGTGAACTCTCGACGGCCCAGACTTCCATGTTCGGCGGGGAAACGCCCCACCGGGACCTTTCCTGATCCGCCTCACCCTCGTCGATGGCGAGGTGGACCTTGCGCCAGACGCGGCGCTTGGCTCCGCCATGCT
>CANLEQ010000021.1 GCA_947489705.1 uncultured Paracoccaceae bacterium | reverse complement strand
CGCCAGACCGCCGGAATTCATACCCGCATCGCCCTCATGAACCGCTTCAACACCCTCGGCACCGCCGAGATCGTCCGTATCGCATAACATCAGCGGGGTAAGGGGCAGTCACCCCTCAAGCGCGAATTGCGCAACAACGCCGTTCACCTTGGTCCCTATCGTGCAGCCGCGGCGAATGTCCGGCGTGGTAAAGCTGCGCCGCGGCGATTGACCCATTCGCGAATGTCCGCTCAGAGCCGCAAACGAGTGCCACAGCATGGCCTCTCGAACGACCGCCGAGAGCTGAAACAAAAGTTCTTCGCTGGACGGAACATTACTCTAGCGGCGGGACACCATCGCTTTCATGCCTGCAAACCTAGTCTTCGCGGCTCTATCGGTTTCAAAGATATGAGCGCTTTCCTGACAACAAGAACGCCTGAGGCACCAAACGCAGCGTCGAAAAGCGCTGATCCGTTGTCGTAAGCGGCAAACTTTCTGTCGTTCTTCACTTCATTTTGATGGTGAGCCCGCAGGGGTTCGAACCCTGGACCTACTGATTAAAAGTCAGTTGCTCTACCAACTGAGCTACAGGCTCACGAGGCGGGTGACTAAAGCGGCGGGTTTGGGGCGTCAAGTGCAAATGGTCGCGGCGAGAACCGCTTTTCAGGCGGGGCGCCGGGGATTATAGCCTCCCCATGGACATGCTGTCATCAGATCTGCCCTTCATGAAGATGCACGGGCTCGGCAACGATTTCGTCGTCATCGACCGGCGCCGCCGCGATATCGCGATCGGCGCGGCGCTGGTCCGGGCGCTCGGCGACCGGCATCGGGGCATCGGGTTCGACCAGCTTGCCGTGATCGATGCCGATCCGGGGGCAGATGCGCGCCTGACCTTCTGGAATGCCGACGGGACCCCCTCGGCCGCCTGCGGCAATGCCACGCGCTGCATCGCGCGATACCTGCTCGACGAGGATGACTCGGCGCTCGTGCTGCGCACCGAACGGGGCGATCTCGCGGCGCGCGACGCGGGAGGCGGGCGCACATCCGTCAACATGGGCGCGCCGTTCCTGCGCTGGGACGCGGTGCCTCTGGCGCGCGAGGTCGACCTCGATCACCTGCCGATCGACGGCGATCCGGTGGCGACCGGCATGGGCAATCCGCATTGCACCTTCTTCGTCGCGGATGCCTGTGCCGTCGATCTCGAGAAGTTCGGCCCCGCGCACGAGCACCACGCCCTCTTTCCCGAGCGCACCAACGTGCAGGTGGCGCATCTGGTCGGCCCGGATCACCTGCGCATGCGGGTCTGGGAGCGCGGGGTGGGCGTGACGCTCGCCTCGGGGTCGTCGTCCTGCGCCACCGCGGTGGCCGCGGCGCGGCGCGGGCTGACCGGGCGTCGGGTGCGGATCGATCTCGACGGCGGCACGCTCGAGATCGACTGGCGCGAGGACGGCGTGTGGATGACCGGGCCCACGGCGCATGTGGCCGATGGCGTGATCAGGGGCGACTGGATCGGAGCGGTGGTTCGATGAACGCGCCGGTCTTCTCCAACCACGGCTGCCGGCTCAACGCCTACGAGACCGAGGCGATGAAGGATCTGGCCCGCGAGGCCGGTCTGACCGATGCCGTCGTGGTCAATACCTGCGCCGTGACCGCCGAAGCCGTGCGCAAGGCCCGCAAGGATATCCGCCGCCTTGCGCGCGAGAACCCCGGCAAGCCCGTGATCGTCACCGGTTGCGCGGCGCAGACCGAGGCCGAAAGCTTCGCCGCCATGCCCGAGGTCACGCGCGTCATCGGCAATACCGAAAAGATGCAGCCCGCAACCTGGGCCGGGCTCGCGCCCGATCTCATCGGCGCGACCGAGCGTGTGCAGGTCGACGACATCATGTCGGTAACGGAAACGGCCGGGCACCTGATCGACGGGTTCGGTACCCGCAGCCGGGCCTACGTGCAGGTGCAGAACGGCTGCGACCACCGCTGCACCTTCTGCATCATCCCGTTCGGCCGCGGCAATTCGCGCTCCGTTCCCGCGGGCGTGGTGGTCGACCAGATCGCGCGGCTCGTGGATCGCGGCTATGCCGAAGTGGTCCTGACCGGCGTCGACCTCACCTCCTGGGGCGCGGATCTGCCGGGTACGCCGCGGCTCGGGGATCTGGTGCGGCGGGTTCTCAAGCTGGTGCCGGGGCTGGCGCGGCTCAGGATCAGCTCGATCGATTCGATCGAGGCCGACCCCGCCCTGATGGCCGCCATCGCCGACGAGGAACGGCTGATGCCGCATCTGCACCTGTCGTTGCAGCATGGCGCGGACATGATCCTCAAGCGGATGAAGCGCCGCCATCTGCGCGGCGACGCCATCGCCTTCTGCCGCGAGGCGCGCAGGCTGCGGCCGGACATGACGTTCGGCGCCGACGTCATCGCCGGATTCCCGACCGAGACCGAGGCGCATTTCACCGACAGCCTGCGGCTGGTGGAGGAATGCGACCTGACATGGCTGCATGTCTTTCCCTATTCCGCGCGCCAGGGAACTCCGGCGGCGAGGATGCCGCCCGTGCACGGCGCCGTCATCAAGGAGCGGGCCGCGCGGCTTCGCGCCGTCGGAAGCCAGGCGGTCGAGCGCCATCTCGCGGCCCAGACCGGGCGGGCGCATTCGGTCCTGATGGAGAGCCCCCGGATGGGGCGGACGGCCCAGTTCGCGGAGGTGCGGTTCGATCGCGACCAGCCCGAGGGGCGCATCGTCGCCTGCCGGATCGCGGGCCACGAGGATACGCATCTGGTGGCGGCCTAGGTCGATCGGGCCTTTCGCCGGGGGCGGGCCGCGCTAGAGTGGCGTCATTCACGCCCGCGAAGGATGACCCATGGAACTCTATTACAGCCCCGCCTCGCCGTTCGTCCGCAAGGTCATGGTGCTTCTCCACGAGGCCGGTCAGATCGACGCCGTCGCAATCAGGCCCGTGTCGATCACCCCGCTCGCGCCCGACGGAGGCCACGCCTCCCTCGCGCCGCTGGGCAAGATCCCGACGCTCACCCGGCCCGACGGGCCCGCGATCTTCGACAGCCGCGTCATCACGCGCTATCTCGATGCCCGTTTCGGCGCGGGCCTCTACCCCGAGCCGCGGCTCTGGGAAACCCTGACGCTCGAGGCGCTCGGCGACGGCATCCTCGATGCCGCGGTACTGATGGTCTACGAGGGGCGCGTGCGGCCGGAGGAGCTGCGCTACGACCCTTGGGTGGAGGCGCAATGGACCAAGGTGCTGCGCGCCCTCGACGCGCTCGGCGATCGCTGGATGAGCCATCTTTCGGGCCGGCTCGACATGGGCCAGATCACGGTGGCCTGCGCGCTCGGCTATCTCGACTTCCGTCATGGCAGCCGCGACTGGCGCACCGGACGCGCGCCGCTGGCCGCTTGGTTCGAACGGTTCGCACAGCGCCGCGCGATGGAGGCCACGGTCCCGAAATGACGTGCAAACGGGCCACATTGGCCCGGTCTGCGCCGCTTTGTCCGCTGGACCCGTCAGCGTCGAGGCGCTAGACACCGCCGAAAGCGGCCGGGCCCCGACCGGCTTTGCGCGAATCGCCCGACCCCTCTACCGTCCGGGCAGCTGACAGACAGGAGAACGATCCCCGTGTCCCATGCAGATGATCCCACCGGCACACGCCGCGATTTTCTCTTCTACGCCACCGCCGGTGCGGGCACCGTGGTCGCCGGCGCCGCCGTCTGGCCGCTGGTCAACCAGATGAACCCGACCGCCGACGTGCAGGCGCTGTCGTCGATCCGCGTCGATGTCGGCGGCGTCCAGCCCGGCACGCAGCTGACCGTGCAATGGCTCGGCAAGCCCGTCTTCATCCGCCGCCGCACGGCGGAGGAGATCGAGGAGGCGAATGCCGTCGACGTGAGCACTCTGCCCGATCCGCTGGCGCGCAACGCCAATATCGACGGCGAGGCGCCCGCGACCGACCCGAACCGGGCGCTGGCAGCCCCCGGCGCGGAAGGGTCGGAGGAATGGCTGGTGATGATGGGCGTCTGCACGCATCTGGGCTGCGTTCCCCTGGGCAATGCGGGTGATTTCGACGGGTGGTTCTGCCCGTGTCACGGCAGCCATTACGACACTGCCGGCCGCATCCGCCGCGGCCCCGCGCCGGAGAACCTGCCCATTCCGGTGGCCGAGTTCGCCGACGAATCCACCATCGTTCTGGGATAAGGAGCTTTCATCATGGCCGGAATTCCCCACGATCACTACACGCCCAAATCGGGTGGCGAGCGCTGGCTCCACAAGCGCCTTCCCGTCGTAGGCCTGCTCTACGACACGATCATGATCCCGACGCCCAAGAACCTCAACTGGATGTGGATCTGGGGCATCGTCCTGACCTTCACGCTGGTCCTGCAGATCGTGACGGGCGTCGTTCTGGTCATGCATTACATCCCCTCGACCGAACAGGCCTTCGCCTCGGTCGAGCACATCATGCGCGACGTGAACGGTGGATTCATGCTGCGCTACATGCACGCGAACGGCGCGTCGCTGTTCTTCGTGGCGGTCTACGCGCATATCTTCCGCAACCTCTATTACGGCTCCTATAAGGAACCGCGGGAAGTCACCTGGATCATCGGCATCCTGATGTACCTGCTGATGATGGGCACCGCCTTCATGGGCTACGTCCTGCCCTGGGGTCAGATGTCGTTCTGGGGTGCAACGGTCATCACCGGCCTCTTCGGCGCGATCCCGTTCGTGGGCGAACCGCTCCAGACGTGGCTGCTGGGCGGTCCGGCGGTCGGCGGCTATACCCTGACGCGCTTCTTCTCGCTGCATTACCTGATGCCGATGATCCTCGCCGGGCTGACGATGGTCCATATCTGGGCCTTCCACACCACGGGCAACAACAACCCCACCGGGGTCGAGGTGCGCCGGACGTCGAAGGAGGACGCCCGCAAGGACACCCTGCCCTTCTGGCCCTATTTCGTGATCAAGGATCTCTTCGCGCTGGCGGTGATCCTGGTCGTGTTCTTCGCCATCGTCGGCTTCATGCCCAACTATCTCGGGCACCCCGACAACTACATCGAGGCGAACTCGCTCTCGACGCCGGCGCATATCGTTCCCGAATGGTACTTCCTGCCGTTCTACGCGATCCTGCGGGCCTTCACCGGCGACGTCTGGGTCGTGCAGATCGCGAGCTTCGTCACGGGCGGCATCGTCGACGCCAAGTTCTTCGGCGTGCTGGCGATGTTCGGCGCGATCATCGTGATGGCGCTCGCGCCCTGGCTCGACACGTCGAGCGTGCGGTCGGGGCGCTACCGCCCGATGTTCAAGTGGTGGTTCGCGCTGCTCGTCGTGGATTTCTTCGTCCTGATGTGGGTCGGCGCCATGCCCGCGGAAGAGCCCTATGCCACGATCTCGCTCATCGCGTCGGCCTATTGGTTCGGGTACTTCCTCGTGGTCCTGCCGCTTCTGGGGGTCTTCGAGAAGCCGCTGCCGCAGCCGGGCACGATCGAAGAGGATTACGCCACCCACTACGCCCCGAATACCGGTGGCACCACGACCGTCGTGAACCCGGCCGAGTGAGAAAGGAACAAGATGCTTAAGAAACTCGCCCTCGGCGCCCTGCTCGTCTGCGGACTGGCGACCGGCCCTGCGCTCGCCGCCGAGGAAGAGAGTCACGTCGTCGATTTCGACTTCTCGTTCGAAGGGCCCTTCGGCAGCTACGACCAGATGCAGCTGCAGCGCGGTCTGCAGGTCTTCACCGAAGTCTGCTCGGCGTGCCACGGCCTGCGGTATGTCGCGTACCGCTCCCTCGGATACGAGGGCGGGCCCGAACTCCCCGAGCCGCAGGTGCGCGCCTATGCGGATTTCTACGAAGTCTTCGACGAGACGCTGTTGGATGGCGAAGGCGATTTCCGCCCAGCGACTCCGACCGACCACTTTCCCGAATCCTCGCTGTCGAACGCCCCCGATCTGAGCCTCATGGCCAAGGCCCGCGCCGGTTTCCACGGGCCCTACGGCCTCGGGATCAATCAGTTCCTCAAGGGGATGGGCGGCCCGGAATACATCGCGTCGGTGCTGACCGGCTATACCGGCGAGCAGCGCGAGGAAGCGGGTGCGGTGCTCTACGAGAACACGGCCTTTCCGAGCGGCTGGATCGCCATGGCCCCGCCGCTCTACGGCGACGATGTCAGCTTCCAGGACGGCAGCCCCACCGATCTCGAATCGACCGCGAAGGATGTGGCGGCGTTCCTGATGTGGACGGCCGAACCCAAGCTCGGCGCACGCAAGCAGGCGGGCTTTACCGGCGTGCTGATGCTGGGCGTACTCGCCGTGCTTCTCTACCTGACCAACAAGCGCATCTGGGCGCCGCACAAGCGCAAGCTCAAGGACACGCCGGCGCCCCGCTGATCGCCGCGATGCCATTTCGGGGCCGGTCGAAGCTGACCGGCCCCAATGCGTTTTCCACGCCCCCCCCCGCCTATCCAGAGCATCGTACAGCGAAGTCCACCGGGACGTACCGTGGCTGCGGAATAGCGCGATCGTAGGTATGAGACGGCTCAAACGCGCCGACGGAGAACGTCCAGGTGACCCTCGAGCGCAGAAAGAAAACAACTATGCGCAAATACAGGGAATTCGAATAGAGAATGCGGTGCGTCTTTCGTTCCATGCAGGGAGAAGACGTCTTTCTCGATTTCCGAATTGAATGATTTTCATGATTGATTGTTCGATTGATGCAATTGAACAGAATCGCTGCTCCGCTTGGAGAAGTTCCCAGTTGGAACGCCGCTCAAACCGCACAGAAAGAAATTGTCTGAAGTCAGAAATCCACAATCTGAAGTTGCACCAGAAAGCATCTCGGTGGAATTCGGATATGAGATCACAACCTATGGGTGTTAATCGATAGAAACTCGATGACGTGACGAAATTTCATGAGCAATTGCGCCGGAAATATGACAAATTGTTGAGGTCAGCGAGGCACCGGACTTGTCGCTCGACCTGCTCCTTCGCTCCGCCTCCAATTACCGGAGGGCGCCTGTGGGAATACCGACATCGCGCTCGGCAGCGGATTGAACAAAAATACATTTCGTACAAGTGAGGTGTCCGCTTTGGCGGGCACCTTATTTTCTTTACGGACCATATTTTTCGGGCGACGGGCCAAGCCGCAAGTCAAAACACCGCCGGAGCAGGAATGAGCGGTTGCTTGCCAAACGGGCGCCCCGCCCCGGCGGAGGATCTCCACGTGTTCGGCATCACGTGAAGGGTCGAACGGGACGCACCACGCCATAGCAATCGCGTTCCGTTGCGGACTGCGTCAGATTGCAGACCAGTCGCCCTGCGAGAGCGCCCAGAGCGCGATGAGGCCGTTGGCAACGATATGCGCCAGTATCGCATCCGTCACGCGTCCGCCTTTCCTGAGAACCAGCCAGGCCAGAACCAGCCCCGCCAAGGCCGCCGCCATCCAACGGTCGTGAAGTGCGGCGAAGCAGGCCGTGCTGGCGATCACGGCGAAGAATGACGCGATGCCTCCCCGGTTCGGAGCCAAGCGTTCCAGCAGATAGGATCGGAAGAACAATTCCTCGATCACCGGCACGAGGAGCGTGGTGCCGAGGACGCGCGCGACGACCCATATTCCGAAGCCAAGCGGCCCGAGAGCGTTGAGGCCCGCAGCCTCTGCAGTGGACGGCGTATGGGTCACGACCCACAGGACCCCGATCGCGATGCCGGCCGCCGCTGCCCCGGCATCGACCCGCCACGGCAGTGAAAAGATCAGGTCACGGAACGCCCACAATACGAGGCCCATCGCCACCGCGCGTAGAGGATAGGCGAGCGCGGGATCCTGCCAGAAGGTCGACGCGACCAGCGCGCTGAACATGAAGACGGCAAAGGGCAGAAGCCTGGCTGCGTTCCAGTCCTGCCGCAGCGGCGGCAAAGGCCGATGCGCCGGCGCCGTGCGATCGCGATGAAACCACGGCGTCCAGTGGATCGCGGCGATCAGGCCGACCGACAGCAGCGTGAACATCAGCCAGCCGGCATGCGAATGGAAGCCCTCGACCGCGAGCGTCGGCGAGACGTTCACGCCGATCCAGATCAGCCCCACGATGCGCACGATGTTGAGCCCCCACGAGATCGCGAGGGCGAGCGGCAGGATCGACATGACGCGCGAGACGAGGATCTGGCGACGGAAGAGAGTGGCATAGCCCATGAGAAAGACGGTGATCAGGACGAAGCCCTCGATCCCGGAACAGCTTTGTCCGACCCGGATGCCGAAATCGCCATGCTGGAGGACGTAGGTTTCGGGATACGCCATGAGGACGAGCCCGATCGTCGCGGCGACGGACTGGACCGCCGCAAAGCTGACCTGCGTGAAGGCCTCCACGTGCCAGAGCGGAAAGAGCATGTCGCCGAGCTCGGGCAGGGCGAGGCCGAGGGCGCAGAGGATCCAGAAGAGCGGCCCCACCCCGGCGGCGGCGCGGGCCCATGCCGACCAGGGTGCGACCGACCGGAGGAATGCGCAGGCCAGCATGAGCGTACCCAGCGCCCACGACGTCACCGCCACCAGACGCGTGTCGGGCCCGTGCAGCACCGCCGGACCGGCGACGAGCAGCACGCCGCACATGATCATCAGGCCCGCCTTCCCCAAGGGCTCGGCACCGCCGGCCCGGAGCAGCGGCGCCACCCGGTCCGGAAGCGCCGCGGTATAAAGGCCCGCGAAGAGCAGCACGGCCAGCGACCGGGCGACGAGTTGGCCCGAGAAGGCGCAGAATTTCCAGGAGGCCGAGATCGCGCATGTTTCGCGGTAGACTCCATCGAAGACGAGGCTGGTCAGCGTCAGGCCGGCCGTCAGGACGAGCGAGGCCAGAAGCAGGTTCCGCGGCCGTGAAGAAGCCGGCCCGGCGCCGGCGGACTGCATGGACATGGCTGTTCCTCGGATGGGCCGGCCGGGCCATCGGGGGACCCGGCCGGTCGGTTTGAGGGCGTCAGGCGGCGCGCCGGCGACGTTCCCACAGCAGGGCCGCGACGGCGAAGACCGCCGCGATCGCGGCCGTCCCTTCCAGCGCGGAGATTTCCGGAACCGCGGCGCAGGTACCGGAATAGGCACAGTTCGTATTCGCGAGTGCACTGGTCGCCGTCGCGCCCAACGCGGTCATGGCGACGGCAATGGATCTGATCATCATGGATCTCCTTGAGGGGATCTGGGGGCATGCGCACCCCCCGATCCGGGGAATGGACACGGCGCATCGTTCCGGCACCCGTCCGGCCCGTCGGCGAACGGGCCGGGCGGGGATCAGCAGAGGCAATCGATCTGGTCGTAGGCGATCGCCACGATGAACGGCTGCTCGTTATCCGCGCTCACCGGGTCGGGATCGATGATCAGCCCCATCAGATCCCCGTCGCCCGCGACGAACCCTTCGCCGTTGGCCTCGGCCAGCGCCACGATTTCGCGAACGTCGTCGAGATCGCCGTATTGCGACGGGATGAAGTCGATGCTGTCGGTAAGGTTCCAGATCGCAGCCTGAACTTCGGCATCCGTATAGCCCTGCGAGGCGAAATCCTGATTCAGGATCCAGTTGATGAGGTCGAGATTGTCCTCGGCGCTCTGTCCGTTGAGCCCCATCTGCCCCGCCAGCACGTCGTCGGGCAGCAGATCGGCATCCGCACAGTAGAGATTGGCCGAATATACCGGCGCCGACGCGAAATCCGCCCCGCCCGTCGCCGCGTCGAAGACGCTGACGCAATAGGCCGCCTCGAAGGTCAGCCCGTCGAGCCGCGCGTCGCCGCTATTGTCGATCCGGATGGAAAAGGCGTCGGTGGTGCCGTTCGCGTATTCGTCGACGATCCGGTACTCGACGACCTCCGGGAGACTTTCGCAGAGCGAGGCCAGCGTGTTCGCATCGCCGCAGAACGTCACCGAGACGGTCGCGTCGGACGTCGCGCCGGAAAGCTCCCTCACGGTATAGACGTAGTCGACGGATTGTCGCGCCCCGATATCAAGATCGGCGAACGCGGTTTCCCCGTCGAAGTCGAGAATGCCGTTCGAGAGCGTGACCTCAACGCCGTCAATGGCGATCGTCTGCCCTTCTTCGATCGCGATCCCGTTGATCGCGTGGATCGCGAGAGCGCCGCCATTCGAACTGGTATCGTTGGCGAGGACGTCGACCGATATCACCTCGTCCGCACAGCCCCTGGCCGTGTCGTCGTGAAGGTCGGCGAAGCTTCTGAGGATGACGCCGGCATCAAGGGTGAGAATCGTCTCTCCCGCGGCGAGCGAGACAATCCCGGTCGTTCCCGTCGTTGCATCGGCATCCGAATCGATGGCGTCGTCGGCGCCGGCATCCTGCGTGGTGAACGCGTATTGCTCGGGCAGGACGAAGGCGACCGAATAGTCGCCCGCCACCAGATCGGTGAAGAGATAGCTCCCGTCCGCGGCCGTGGTGGTCGTGGCGACGACGTTGCCCGACGCATCCTTCAGCTCGACGGTGATGCCCTCCACCCCGGTTTCGCCGTCATCCTGCAGCCCGTCCCGGTCCGCGTCGAGAAACACCAGATCGCCCAGCGCACCGAGCAGCGGTGCCGCATCCTTGCAGATCTCGAGCTTGTCGATGCGGGCGAACTCGCCGCACGCGCCGATGCCCTTGATCGTGATGAGGTCGCCCTTGCCCAGAACGATATCGTCGATCGTGATGACGCGGTACGTCCCCGCCTTGCCCCAATCATCCCCCGAATCCTCGTCGAGCTTCGTGGACGAGACGAGCTTTCCGTTGACATAGACCTGCACGAAGCCCTGGCCGTCCTTCTCGTCGAGGACCGACAGCTTGAGGTCGTAGGTGCCGTCCTGTCCCGCGAACGTCGTCTTTGCCAGCTGTCCAGGAGGAGACGTCTGCGGATGGCGAAACCCTGCATGGCGGGGAGGACGTCCACTGGTTCGCCGGGCAGACCGGGACGCTCGACCTCTTCTAGGGCGGCTCCGCCAAGAGCCCCGGCCGGACGCGGATGCGACCCGGCCGGGGCGCGACGCGCGCGGCATTGGGGTGAAACGGGTTGAGCGGACGGGGGCGCACCGCTAACACCACCTCTCAAGAAGGAGCCCGCGCCCATGAGCCTCAACACCTACGGACATCTCTTCCGCGTGACCACGTGGGGCGAAAGCCACGGGCCGGCGCTCGGGGCGACGGTCGATGGCTGCCCGCCGGGAATCGCCCTGACCGAAGAGGATCTTCAGGTCTGGATGGACCGGCGCAAGCCTGGAACGTCGCGCTACACCACCCAGCGCCGCGAGGCCGACGCGGTCCGGATCCTGTCGGGCGTCCACGAAGGCCGCACCACCGGCACGCCCATCCAGCTGATGATCGAGAATACCGATCAAAGGTCGAAGGATTACGGCGATATCGCCGACAAGTTCCGCCCCGGCCATGCCGACATCACCTATTGGCAGAAATACGGCATCCGCGATCCGCGCGGCGGCGGGCGATCGTCGGCGCGCGAAACCGCTGCCCGGGTCGCCGCGGGCGGCGTGGCGCGCGCGGCGCTGGCCGCTTTGATGCCGGATCTGCGGATCACCGGCTACATGGTGCAGATGGGCGCGCGCCATATCGACCGCGACCGGTTCGACTGGGACGAGATCGGGCGCAATCCCTTCTGGGTTCCCGACGCCGATGCCGCGGCGGAATGGGGCGAGTATCTCGACGGGCTGCGCAAGGACGGGCAATCGGTCGGCGCGATGATCGAGCTTTGCCTGCGCGGGGCGCCTCCGGGGCTCGGCGCGCCGATCTATGCCAAGCTCGACACAGACCTGTCCGCGGCGATGATGAGCATCAATGCCGTCAAGGGCGTCGAGATCGGCGAGGGCATGGCCGCCGCGTCGCTGACCGGAAGCGACAATGCCGACGAGATCTTCATGGGCGAGGACGGGCCCGTCTTTGGCTCGAACCATTCGGGCGGCATCCTCGGCGGGATCTCGACCGGGCAGGACATCGTGCTGCGCTTTGCGGTGAAGCCGACTTCGTCGATCCTCCAGTCCCGCCGGACGATCACCAAGGACGGCACGGCGACCGAGATCGTCACCAAGGGCCGCCACGACCCCTGCGTCGGCATCCGTGCCGTCCCCGTGGCCGAGGCAATGGCGGCGGCGGTCATGCTCGATCACGTCCTGCTGCACCGCGGTCAGGTCGGCCCGGGGCCGCGCGGCACGATCGGCTAGTGCCGCCAGGCTCAGCTCGCCCCGGAACGCAGCGCATCGAGCAGGCGCAGCGACGCGTAGCCGTCCGGAACCGCGCCCGACGCGCGCTGAAAGTTGCGGATCGCTGCCACCGTCAGGGGTCCGATCACCCCGTCGGCCCCGCGCGTGTCGTAGCCGGCTTCGGTCAGCAACCGCTGAAGCTCCACCCGCTCGTCGAAGCTCAGGGCGCGGTCGTCTCGGGGCCAGTCGGCCTCGATCGGCCCGCCGCCGGCGAGACGGTCGGCCAGATGCCCCACCCCGATCACGTAGGCGTCGGCGGTGTTGTAGCGCTCGATCACCTCGAAATTGCGAAAGATCATGAACGCCGCTCCGGCGGCGCCGGCCGGCAGCAGGATCGACGCCTCGCCGTAATCGTCGACCGCCGTTCCGTCGCGCATGGTCACGCCCTGCTCCGCCCAGGCCGAGGGCATCTTGCGCGTCTGCCGGCTGGCCTGGCTGTAGTCGAACCCCTCGGGCAGGCGCACCTCGACACCCCAGGGCTGTCCGGTGATCCAGCCGAAATTCGACAGATAGGCCGCGGTCGAGGCGAGGGCATCGGCGGGATTGTCGCTCCAGATGTCGCGCTTGCCGTCGCCGGTGAAATCGACCGCGTAGGCGATATAAGAGGTCGGGATGAACTGCGTATGGCCCATCGCGCCGGCCCAGCTTCCGGTCATCTGGCGCGGGGCCACGTCGCCCGATTGAAGGATCTTCAGCGCACCGACGAGCTGCGCCTCGAAGAAGGCGCCGCGCCGGCCGTCCTGGGCCAATGTGGCCAGCGCCGATATGATGTCGATCTCGCCGCGCCGCGCCCCGAAGGCCGATTCGAGGCCCCAGATCGCCGCGACGACCTCCTTCTCGACGCCGTAGCGCGCCTCGATCGCGTCGAGGATCCGGGCATGCGCGGCAAGGGCGGCGCGCCCGTTCTCGATCCGTGTCTCGGAGGCGGCCCGGTCGAGATATTGCCAGATGGTGCTGGTGAATTCCGACTGGTTGCGGTCCCGCTCGATCACCTCCGGCAGGTAGCGCACATCCGCGAAGGCGGCATCGAACACCGTCGACGCGATCCCCTGGGTCAGGGCGCGCCCGCGAAAGCTCCGTATCCATTCCTCGAGCGCACGGCTCTGACCCTGCGTGGGCGTCGCCCGCCGCTCGCCCAGCCCGTCGGGCCGCGCCAGGGGCCGAAGATCCGGCGTCACCGTCGGAGGGGTCGCATCCACCATCGGCACGGGATCGCCCTGCCCGTCCTGTGCCGTCGCCTCTTGCGCCAATAGCATGACGGGCAGCGAGGCGAGAAAAAGACCGCGAAGAAAGGTCGACATGGATACCTTCGTCATTGGACGCGAGGGGCAGGACCGCAAACGGGTCGGTCCGACCCTATCAGAATCGCCCGCTCCCGCGAACAGCAAACCTCCGCCTTCGGTCTGACATTTCCGCGCGCGGTGGGTTTTTCGCCGCAACCGCGCCCCGTTTCGACGCCGAAGCGCCACTGTCATCCCGCTTGTGTTGCCGTCGGGCGCCAAGCGATCCGACAATCATGGTGCCGGGACCGACAGCGGGCTTGCCCCGACGCGCGATCCGCGTGAACCTCACGTTGCGTCATGGATCGTCCGTGGACTTGGGCAAGGACGCAGCGGGTCCCCGCGAGACGCCTTTCATGCTGCACGAAGCGACCGAACCGATGACTGACTTTCCGCCGAAACGCGACCCCGAGGAACGGCCCGACGACATTCCGGTCACCGTGCTGCTGGCCGAGGACAACAGGACCAACCAGCTCGTCATCCGGAAGATGCTCTCGCCCCTGCCCATCAGGCTCGAGATCGTCTCGAACGGTCTCGAGGCCGTCGAGGCGGTCAAGGCCAATCCTCCGGACCTGATCCTGATGGACATCTCGATGCCCGGCATGGACGGGAAGGAGGCCACGCGCCGCATCCGCGACTGGCAGCGGGACCAAGGCCACCCGCATATTCCCGTCGTCGCGATCACGGCGCATGCGCGCGACGCGGACCGCGCGGAGATCAGGGAGGCCGGACTGGACCACTTCCTGCCCAAACCGGTCGATCGCGAGGCGTTGACGGACCACGTGCTCCGCGTTCAGGAAGACCTGCGCAGGAAGGCGGGCGCGTCCGGCCCCTCGGAGAGACCTGCATCGTAGGCGTAGCCGCCCGCGTCGAAGCCCCTCAGATCGTCCGGGTCCGAGAGCCGGTTCTCGCAGATGTAGCGTGCCATCGCCCCGCGGGCCCGCTTGGCGTGGAAGCTCACCACCCTCGGCCCTTTCGGGCCGCCCTCGAGAAATCTGGGCGTGATCACCCGCAGCGTCAGCGCGTCACGGTCGATCGCTCCGGAATATTCCCGGCTGGCGCAATCGACGAGGATATCCGTCCCGACCGCCTTGGCCTGCGCATTCAGGGCCAGGGCGATCCTGTCGCCCCAGAATTCGTAGAGCGTGCCGCCCCGGCGCGACTTGAGCTTCGAGCCCATCTCGAGGCGATAGGGCTGGATCGAGTCCATCGGCGCGAGCAATCCGTAGAGGCCCGACAGGATACGCAGGTGATCGTCCGCGAAATCGCGCGCCGGATCGTCGAGTGTCCTCGCCTCCAGCCCCTGATAGGTATCGCCCGCAAAGGCCAGCGCGGCCGGGCGGCTGTTTTCGGCATCGGACGCCTCGTCCATGTCGCGGAACCGGTCGCGGTTGAGCCGCGCCAGATCGTCGCTCAGGCCCATCAGCGCCTTGAGATCGCCCAGCGACAGCCGGCGCGCATGGCCCGCAAGGATGTTGGCGTCGTGCTGGAAGGCGGGCTGGCGCACCTCGTCCTGGGGCACGTCCCAATCGAGGCGTTTGGCGGGCGACAGAACGATCAGCATGGGGGCACCTTCGCGCAGTTCATCGGGCGCGGCACCATAGCACCCTCCTCCGGACCCTCAACCGTCCTGCAGCACGTCGAGAAAGGCAGGCCCGAACCGGTCGAGCTTGGGCGTGCTGATGCCCGGCGCCCGCGCGAGTTCCTCAAGCGAGGCGGGCCGTCGCTCGGCGATCCAGCGCAGCGTCCCCGACCCGCAGCTCAGCGGTTTGCCGGTCCCGTCCTCGCCCCTCGCAAGGCGCGCCTGCGCCTCCATCAGCCGGTCGTAGAGCGCGCCCTGCGGTTTCCCGGCAAGCTTGCGGCGCGCGGGATGCATTTCCTCGCCCGCGCCGGTGATGACCTTCAGGAACGCCGCGCCGAACCGTTCGAGCTTCACCGCGCCGATCCCCGAGATCCGCGCCATCTCGTCGAGGCTCTGCGGCCGCCGCTCGGCCATCTCGATGAGCGTGCGATCGGGAAAGACGACATAGGCCGGTACCGATTGCGCCTCGGCCAGGGCGCGGCGCTGCGCCTTCAGCGCCGACAGGAGCGGCGCGTCCTCCTCGCCCACCATGGCGCGCGGCGTGGGGCCTTCCGGGCGGCGCATCGCGTCGCGGCGCAGGTCGATCCGGTCCTCGCCGCGCAGGATCGGCCGCGCCGCATGGGTCATGCGCAACGCGCCGTGACGCTCGGGATCGGGCCTCACGAGGTCGCGGCCCATCATCTGGCGGAACACGGCCTGCCAGTGACGCTTGTCCTGGCCCTTGCCCACCCCGAAGGTCGGCAGCTTGTCGTGATTGCGCTCCTTGATCTTGGCGGTGGCGCTTCCGGTCAGGATGTCGATGAGGTGCCCGGCCCCGAACCGCTCGTCCGTGCGCAGGATCGCCGAGAGCGCCATGCGCACCGCCTCGGTCGCGTCGAAGGTCTCGGGCGGCTTGTCGCAAAGGTCGCAATTGCCGCAAGGGGTGGCTTCCTCGCCGAAATAGGCGAGGAGTTGCACGCGCCGACAGCCCAGCGCCTCGGCCAGCCCCAGAAGCGCGTTGAGCCGGCCGTGATCGGCGCCCTTGCGCTCGGGCGGGGCGAGCCCCTCGTCGATCTGGGTGCGCCTGAGCCGGATGTCGTCGGGGCCAAAGAGCGTCAGCGTATCGGCCGGCGCGCCGTCGCGGCCCGCCCGGCCGATCTCCTGGTAATAGCCTTCGATCGATTTGGGCAGGTCGGCATGCGCGACCCAGCGGATGTCGGGCTTGTCGACGCCCATCCCGAACGCGACCGTGGCACAGACGACGAGGCCGTCCTCGCGCGCGAACCGGCCCTCGACCACGCGCCGCTGATCGGCCTCCATGCCGCCGTGATATGCGCAGGCGGCGTGTCCCGCCTGGCCCAGGGCCTGCGCGAGGCTCTCGGTCTTGGCGCGGGTCCCGCAATAGACGATGCCGGGCTGCCCGCGTCGCGCCGCCGCGAAGTCGAGGATCTGCCGCCGCGGCCCGTCCTTGGCGGCAAAGGCGAGATGGATGTTCGGCCGGTCGAAGCCGCGCAGGAATTGCCGCGGCGCGGCCCCGCCGAAGAGCCGCTCGACGATCTCGGCCCGCGTCTCCTCGTCGGCGGTCGCGGTGAAGGCCGAGAGCGGCACGTCGAGCGCGCGGCGCAGCTCGCCGATCCTGAGATAGTCGGGCCGGAAATCGTGACCCCACTGGCTGACGCAATGGGCCTCGTCGACCGCGATCCGGGCGATGCCGGCCTCACGCAGGATCCGGTCCATCGCGCCCGATGCCAGCCGCTCGGGCGCCATGTAGAGCAGCCTCAGCGATCCGTCCTCGAGGCCGCGCCAGACCGCGTCGGTCTCCTCCCCGGTATTGCCCGAGGTGAGCGCGCCGGCCGCCACGCCCGCGGCCTGAAGTCCGCGCACCTGGTCGCGCATCAGCGCGATCAGCGGCGAGATGACGAGCGTGGCACCGCCGCCCATGAGCGCCGGCAACTGGTAGCAGAGCGACTTGCCCCCGCCGGTCGGCATGATGGCGAGCACGTCCTCGCCGCCGGCGACCGCCTGCACGATCTCTTCCTGGCCGGGGCGGAAATCGGAAAATCCGAACACCCGCATCAGGATCTCGTGCATCTGGGTCATCGGTGCTCGCCGCCCTTCTTGTCGATCACGGTCCGGTTCGCCATCCCGGCGATCCCGGACATTCCGCGTGCGTCAGTAGAAGGCGGCCGCGTTGTTCATCAGGATGATCCTGAGCGCGTAGATCGCGATGAGCGCCACGAGCGGTGCGAGATCGAGCCCGCCCATCGACGGCAACACGCTTCGGATCGGGCCGTAGATCGGCTCGAGCAGCCGGTTGAGGCCATCCCAGATCTGCATCACCAGCGGCTGGCGCAGGTTCAGGACCTGGAAGTTGATCAGCCATGACATGACGATATGGGCGATCATGATGAACCAGACGACATCGAGGATCAGCATCAGGATCTGGAAAAGCGAGGTCATTGGCATCCCTTCGTTTGCGCTCGGGGTGGATCTAATGATGCCGCGACGCGGCGGCAAGCCTTGACCGCGCCGCGGCTTGGGGCCAACCCGGCCCCTGCAAGGAGACCGCCCATGTATCCCCTCATCAGGATGGCCAAGGAAGTCGCGATATCGCGCCGTGCGCCGCGACTGAACCTCTTCGACACCCATGTGAGCCACCATCGCTGCTGGCCGCACGATCTCGACCTCTGGCGCGAGCTCAACAACGGGCGCACGCTGACGCTCTTCGATCTGGGGCGGGTCGCGCTCTTTTACCGGATCGGCCTGATCGAGGTGATGCGCAAGCACGGCTGGGTGGGGACCGTCGCGGGAAGCTCGGTGCGCTACCGCAAGCGCGTGCGGATGTTCGACCGGATCGAGATGCGCAGCCGCATGGTCGGCTGGGATGCGCGGTTCGTCTATCTCGAACAGGGCATGTGGGTCGGCGGCACCTGCACCTCGCACGGCCTCTTTCGCAACGCCGTGACGAACCGCTCCGGCCTCGTGCCGATGAAAGAGGTGCAGGAGATCCTCGATGCGGCCGCCTCTCCGCCGCTGCCCGGGTGGATCGAAAGCTGGAGCCGCGCCGAGGCGCAACGCCCCTGGCCGCCGATGGACGCCGCCCCGCACTAGGCGCTGGCCGCGGGGCGACATGTGCTGTTTGATGCGCGCGATGCGAAGACGGGATCGAACGATGGCCGACGGAACAGATACAGCCGCCCGAAAACGCATCTGGGGGTGGTTCTTCTTCGACTGGGCGAGCCAGCCCTACAACACGCTGCTCATCACCTTCATCTTCGGCCCCTACATCCAGTCGCTGCTCGACGACGGATCGCGTGCGCAGGCGGTCTGGGGCTTCGGCATCGCGGCGGCGGGCGTTGTCATCGCGCTTCTGGCTCCGGTCCTCGGGGCGGTGGCCGATCATTCCGGCAGCCGGATCCGGTGGATCGTGCTCTTCTCGGGGCTCTATGTCGCGGGGGCCGCGTCGATCTGGTGGGCGGCGCCGGGCGATATCGACCTCGTTTTGGTGATGGCGGGCTTCGGCATCGGCCTGATCGGAATGGAATTCGCGACGATCTTCACCAATTCCATGCTGCCCGATCTCGGCCCGCGCGCGCGGCTCGGCCGGATCTCGGGCAGCGGCTGGGCCTTCGGCTATCTCGGCGGGCTCGTCGCGCTGATCCTCGTGCTCTTTCTCTTTGCCGAGGACGCGGCGACCGGCACCACCCTTCTGGGCATCCCCCCGATCCTCGGGCTCGATCCTGCGGCGCGCGAGGGCACGCGCTTCGTCGGGCCGCTCACGGCGATCTGGTACGTGGTCTTCATGGTGCCGTTCTTTCTCTGGGTGCGGGATCCCCGACCGGGCAAACCGGCATCGGCCCGCGACATCGGCGCGGCACTCGCAGGCCTCGGCCGGACGCTGCGGACCCTGCCGCGCAGGCGTTCGCAATTCGCGTTCCTGTCGGCCTCAATGTTCTATCGCGACGCGCTCAACGGAACCTATGCGCTCGGCGCGATCTTCGCGGCCGGCGTGCTCGACTGGAGCGTGATACAGACGGGCATGTTCGGCATCATCGCCGTCGTCACCGGTGCGGTCTTCGCCTGGGTGGGCGGACGCGCGGACGAGCGCTTCGGTCCGCTGCCGGTCATCGTGATTTCGGTCTCGGTGCTCATGGCCTGCGTCGTCGCCGCCATGTTCATCTCGCGCGACAGCGTCTTCGGCATGCCCCAGGGGATCAGTTCCACCACGCCCGACACCGCCTTCATGGTGATCGGCGCGCTGATCGGGGCCGCGGGCGGCGCCTTGCAGGCGGCCAGCCGCACGATGATGGTCCGGCAGGGCGATCCGGGCAGGATGACCGAGGCGTTCGGTCTCTATGCGCTCGCGGGCAAGGCCACCTCGTTCGTCGCCCCCTTGTCCATCGGAATGGCGACCGCACTGACCGGATCGCAACATTTCGGCATCACGCCGCTCATCGCGCTCTTCGCAATCGGAATTTTTCTGCTACTCTGGGTTGAACCCGACGGAGATCGAGCAGCATGAAACTCCCCATGATCCTGGCCGCGGCGGCCATATTTCTTGCCGGCTGCGGAGAACGAACCGCGTCACCCGTCCCCGCGCCCAGCATGTCGGGCGTCGAGGTCAACCGCGCGGCGGTGGCCAAGTCGCTCTTCGGCGCGGCGGGCGACGCGTCGCGCCTGCCGGCCGCGCCCTATGGCGGCTATTCGCGCGGCTGCCTCGCCGGCGGCGTGCAGTTGCCCGAGACGGGCCCCACCTGGCAGGCCATGCGCCTGGGGCGGAACCGGAACTGGGGGCATCCCGAAACGGTCGATTTCCTCCAGGATCTGTCGCGCAAGGCGGCGGCCCGTCCGGAATCGAACGGCATTTATGTCGGCGACATGAGCCAGCCGCGCGGCGGCCCGATGACCTCCGGTCATGCGAGCCATCAATCGGGCCTCGACGCCGATATCTGGCTCATGCCCGCGACGCTCGGCCTCAGCCGGGCCGAGCGCGAGGCGCTGTCGGCCGTCTCCATGCGCCGCAATGCGGGTGCCTACACCAACGATCTCTGGGGCCCGTTCCAGCACGAGCTCGTCAAGGCCGCGGCGCAGGATCCGCGGGTCGAGCGCATCTTCATCTTCCCCGGCGCGAAGGTCCGCATGTGCCGCGAGGAAACCGGCAATCGCGACTGGCTTCGCAAGATCCGCCCGTGGGCCGGGCACCACTATCATTTCCACGCGCGGCTCTCCTGCCCCGCCGGGGCGCAGGGATGCGAGGACCAGGCCCCGCCGCCCCCCGGCGATGGCTGCGCCGAGGCGCAGGACTGGGTCGACAACATCCTCAACCCACGTCCGGCGCCGCCCGCCGATCCCGATGCCGCTCCCTCCCGCCCCCGGGGCGATCTGCGCGTGGCCGACCTTCCGCAAGCATGCCAGGCCGTTCTGGTCCGCTGAGCGCGATCGCCCTGACGATGCATCTGGCCGCCCCCGCGGGGGCGGCCGATCTCGTCGGGGCGTTCGCGTGGGATCGGGACGCGTCGGACCACGGCGGCTTCTCGGCGATCGAGGTGGGTCCGGACGGCCGCGATTTCGTCGCCCTCTCCGATCGCACGGGAATCGTCCGCGGCACGTTCCGTCGAGAGGACGGCGCGATCACGGGCGTGGAGGCCGGCCCGATGATGCCGCTCACCGACCTTCGCGGCGGCCCGATGGACCGGGATTACGGCGACAGCGAGGGGCTCGCGATGGCGGCGGATGGCGGCCTCTACGTCTCGTTCGAGGGCACGCCGCGCGTCTGGCGCTATGACGGGGACGACGCGACCGGCCTGCCGCGGCATCCGGATTTCGACCTCCTGGCGGGCAATCGCGCGCTCGAGGCGCTGGCGATCGACGGGCAAGGACGGCTCTACACCCTTCCCGAGCGGCCTTTGGGCGATCTGCCCTTTCCCGTCTGGCGACTCGACGGCGATGCGTGGGCGCTTGCCTTCACCCTGCCCGACGGAGGTTACGCCATCGCGGGCGCGGATTTCGACGATCGCGGGCGGCTCTACCTGCTGGAGCGGCGGTTTCTGGGCGTGGGGTTCCAGTCGCGGGTGCGGCGCGTGACGATCGGCGACGGTCGGGCGACGGCGGACGACGTCCTGCTCGAGACGGAATTGCGCCAGCACGACAATCTCGAAGGGCTGGCCGTCTGGCGCGACGCCGAAGGCGCCCTGCGCCTGACCATGATCTCCGACGACAACTTCAACTTCCTGCAGCGCACCGAGATCGTGGAATACCGCGTTCCGGACTAGGCCCGGTCTTGCACCTCGCCGCCCTTGTGGTCTATGGCGCGGCGTCCCCGGCAATCGGGGCACCAAGTTTCCGACCACCTTGTCAAAACGGAACCCGTCACATGACCCGACTTCTCCCCGGCATTCTCGCCATGGCCACCATCGTCGTGGCCTCCAACATCCTCGTGCAGATCCTGTTCGGCCAATGGCTCACCTGGGGCGCGTTCACCTATCCGCTGGCCTTTCTGGTGACCGATCTCATGAACCGCCTTCACGGGCCCCGCGATGCCCGGCGGGTGGTCCTCGCGGGCTTCGTCGTGGGGATCGTCTGCTCGCTCATCGGCACCCGGATCGAGGGCGAGTTCGGGCCGCTCGTGACATGGCGCGTGGCGCTCGGATCGGGCACCGCGTTTCTCATCGCCCAGCTTTTGGACATCGCCGTTTTCGACCGTCTGCGCGGGGGCCGCTGGTGGCGGGCGCCGCTGGCCTCGTCGGTGGTGGGATCGGCCTGCGACACGGCGATCTTCTTCACCGTCGCCTTCAGCCAGGCCTTTGTTTTCCTTGATCCGGCGGACGACGTCTCCTGGGCGAACGAGGTTCTGCCGCTGGTGGGTCTGGGCCCCGAGGCGCCGCTCTGGGCCAGTCTCGCGCTGGCCGATTGGGGTGTGAAACTCACCCTCGCGCTGATCGCCCTGGTGCCGTTCCGCATGATCGTGTCCGCACGGCGCCCACAGGTTGCGTAAAATGTTTTGACAAACGCAAAATCTGTGGCAACGTCCAGATATCGGAAATCAATGAAAGGAGGTGGTCCAGTGTCTAGAATGATGGTGGAGAACGAGGTCGGAACAGTCATGGGGGTCGTCGCCTGAGGGCAGTCCCGCGGGCGAAAGCTTCATGATTGGGCACCTGTCCTAACCGGGCCCATCTCCGGAACATTCGAAGGGCCGTCGACACGATCGACGGCCCTTTTCGTTTGCCGACCCGTCCCTATGATGGCCGCCCATGACCCTGCGCATCACCGACACGATCTCGATCGAGGACTGGGAGATCACCGAGCAGTTCACCCAGTCAGGCGGCCCCGGCGGTCAGAACGTCAACAAGGTCGCCACCGCCGTGGAGCTGCGATTCGAGGCGGAACGCTCGCCCAACCTTCCCGCCCCGGTGAAGGCGCGGCTGCGCCGGCTCGCCGGGCGCCGCTGGACCCGCGACGGCGCGGTCCTGATCCAGGTCAGCGAGACGCGCCACCAGGCGCGCAACCGCGACATCGCGCGGGACCGTCTGGCCGCGCTGCTGCGCGACGCCGCGCACAGGCCCAAGCGGCGCATCGCCACGCGGCCCACCCTCGGCTCGAAGAAGCGGCGGCTGAAGGCCAAGAAGGTCCGCGGCGAGGTCAAGTCGCTGCGCGGCCGCGTCGATCCCGACTAGCGCGGGTCGATCGGCATCTTGAAGGTGAAGGTGGTGACGTCGCTGTCGGAGGTCACGTCGATCCGGCCGCGATGCGCGCGGGCGATCTCCGACGCGATATAGAGCCCCAGCCCAAGGCCCTTCTGCGTGCCGTTCTCGCCCCGATGAAAGGGCATGAAGAGTTTCGCTCGCTCCTGCGGAGGAATGGGCTCGCCCTGGTTGCTGACCGCCAGGCGGATCTGCCGCGCATCGGCGCGGGCCTCGACCTCGATCGGCGTTCCCGCACGATGATGATCGACCGCGTTCGAGATGAGGTTCGAGGTCAGCTGTCCCAGCCGCTGCGCATCGCACACGATCCCGGGCGGAAGATCGACATCGAGCCGGATATCCGCCTGCCCCACCATCCGAAGCTCGTCGGCCACGTTGCGCACGATCTCGCCCAGATCCGCGGGCGCGAGATCCGCGTCGATCCCGTTGCCCAGACGCCCGCGCGTCAGGTCCATCAGGTTGTCGATGATCTTGAACGACCGGTCGATGGCCCGGCGCATCTCGGTGGCCAGCTCGGGCGAGGCGGTCCCGGTCCGCTCGATGATCCGCACCCCCGCGGACAGCGCCGCGATCGGGTTGCGCAGGTCGTGCCCGACGACGCCGATGAATTCCTCGCGCAGCGCGGCGCCGTCGCGCTCCTCCTTGAGGTGGTCCCTCGCGTCGAGCGCGTTGGCGATCATCTCGGCGAAAAGCCGGAACATCGGCACGATGCCGCCATCGGAGAGCACGCGCGGTTCGGGGTCGATCGCGCAAAGGGTGCCGAAGAAAGTCCCGTCCCCGCGGAAGATCGGCACCGACACGCCGCTGCGATACCCGTAGAGCCGGGAGGCCCCGTCGCGGTCGAAGCCCGGCTCCCGCTCGACATCGTCGACGGCGACCAGGGTGCGCCCCTTCCGCACCGCGGCGCAGAGGGTCCTGTCGAGGTCGATCTCGTCGCCGGGCGTCAGCCCGAATGCCGAATGATCGACCGAGGCGCAGGTGATCCACTTGGTATCGGTCACGCGGGCGACCGCCGTGAAGCGCATGCCGGTCACCCGGGCGCACACGTCGAGGATCATCGGCACCTGATCGAGCGACTGGATATCGGCGATATCGCGGGAGATGGACTGATCGGCGTTCATGTCACAGTTTTGCTGAAGTTTGATTACGGGCGGTCCAGTACCATGCGTACCGGCAGGGCGAAAGGCCACCGCCCTTGCCCCCATACGGTGCCCTGTGCACATATGCGCGAGTCCAAGCGAAGAGAGCCCGGAAATGGTCGATATCGCCAGCCGCGTCTGGAACCACAAGTGGAAGATCGATCCGATCGTCCGGTCGATGATCGACACGGACTTCTACAAGCTTCTGATGTGCCAGTCGGTCTTTCGCAACCGGCCCGATACGCAGGTGACGTTCAGCCTGATCAACCGGACCTCGTCCGTTCCGCTGGCGCGCCTGATCGACGAGGGGGAATTGCGCGAGCAGCTCGACCACGTCCGGTCGCTGTCGCTCAGCCGCGGGGAATCGACGTGGATGCGCGGCAACACGTTCTACGGCAAGCGGCAGATGTTCACGCCCGAATTCATGGACTGGTTCGAGGATCTGCGCCTGCCGCCCTACCAGCTCGAGCGCAAGGGCGACCAGTACGAGCTGACGTTCCAGGGCGCCTGGCCCGAGGTCATGCTGTGGGAGATCCCGGCCCTCGCCATCCTGATGGAGTTGCGCAGCCGCGCCGTGCTCAACGAGATGGGCCGGTTCGAACTTCAGGTCCTCTATGCCCGCGCGATGACCAAGCTCTGGGAAAAGGTCGAGAGGCTGCGCGGGCTCGACGGGCTCCGGATCGCCGATTTCGGCACCCGCCGCCGGCATTCCCATCTCTGGCAGGACTGGTGCGTCCAGGCGATGCAGGAAGGCCTCGGCGAGAGCTTCACCGGCACGTCGAACTGCCTGATCGCCAAGAACCGCGACATGGAGGCGATCGGCACCAATGCGCACGAGCTGCCCATGGTCTATGCCGCGCTGGCCGAAGGCGATGCCGAGCTGGCGCGCGCACCCTACGAGGTGCTTTCCGACTGGCACGAGGAGCATGACGGCAATCTTCGCGTCATCCTGCCCGATACCTACGGCACCGAAGGGTTCCTGCGCCACGCGCCCGACTGGCTGGCCGGATGGACCGGCATCCGCATCGACAGCGGCGATCCCGCCCGCGGGGCGGAGACGGCGATCGCCTGGTGGAAGGCGCGCGGCGAGGATCCGACGAGCAAGCTGGTGATCTTTTCCGACGGGCTCGACGACGACAAGATCGCCGAGCTGCACCGGCAATTCGCGGGCCGCGTGCGCGTGAGCTTCGGCTGGGGCACGCTGCTCACCAACGATTTTCGCGGGTTGACCGACGGCGACGCCCTCGCCCCCTTCTCGCTCGTCTGCAAGGCCGTCGCGGCCGACGGGCGGCCCACGGTCAAGCTTTCCGACAATCCCGAAAAGGCCATGGGCCCCGAGGACGAGGTCGCCCGGTACAAGCGCGTCTTCGATGTCGGCCCCCAGGAACGGCGGAAAGTGGTGGTCTGATTTTGCCGCTCGCTTTGCAGGACGGAACGGCTAACATTCCCGGCATCGATCGAAATCACCGCTAGGAGTCCGCTCATGGCCGCCCCGAAGAAGACGAAAGCGACGCGTTCCGCCAAGCAACAGCAGACCCAGGCCGAGACGGCACCGCCCGCCATGCGGGCCGAGGGGCGGGTCGAACACTTTCGCGATCTCGCCGCGCGGATCGCCGAACGCGAGCTGATCGTGCCGCCGAAATTGCTGACCGGCACGGCAAGGCGCTCGCATGTCCGCTCGACCCTGCGCGAGGATCATGCGGCCCGGATCGAGAACCGCGAACACGGCGCGGCGGTCAAGTTCGACACGCTGGCCGGCGATCTCTTCAAGTTCTTCCGGGGAACCGCCCTGCTCTTCTATCGCGACCTGGTGGGCGAGGATGCCCACATGCCCAGCGTGATGGCGCTCGGCGACGTGCATCCGGAGAATTTCGGCATCATGCCCGACGAGAACGGCGCGCCGATCTTCGGCGTCAACGATTTCGACGAGGTGATCTATGCCCCGTTCAGCTGGGACATCAAGCGCGGCGCGGTCGGGTTCTGGATCGCCGCCAAGCAGGTCGGCGGGATGAAACGCAAGAAGCGCCGCAAGGTCGTCAACGCCTTCGTCGCGGGCTATCTCGACGCGATGCAGGGCTATGCCGAGCATTCGACCGAAAAGAACGACAGCTGGCGCATGGACAATTCGCCCAAGGTGATCCGGCGGCTCTTCGAGGAGGCGTGGGAAGAGCGCAAGGACTGGCTCTGGGACGATTACCTCAAGCCCAATGGCCGCGGCTTCCGCTCCGACGACGAGCTGCAGCCGATCTCGAGCGAACGCGCAAAGTTCCAGAAGGCGATGGACGATCTGGCCAAGACGAACGATCTGCGCTCGCATGCCCGCGTGGGCGACCTCAAGGTCAAGGATGTGTGCGTCCGGCACGGCCAGGGCACCGCGTCGCTCGGCCTGCCGCGCTTCTACGTGCTCCTCGAGGGCCCGTCGAAGAACGCCACCGACGATCTCATCATCGAATTCAAGCGCGCCCGGCGATCGGCGCTCGAAGGGCTGGTGCCGCCGTCGGATTTCGACGCCGGTTCCAAGGCCGACCGCATCGCGCATGGCCAGGCGGTTCAGCTCGCGCATGGCGACATCTTCTACGGCGCGGTCGAGATGGACGGCGAGAGCTTCATGAGCCGCGAGCGCGCGTCCTTCCGCGACGATATCGACCTCGACGAGCTCAGCTACGGAACCTGGAAGGACTACGCCCGGGCCTGCGGGGCGGCTCTCGCCCAGGCGCATGCCCTCTCCGACGATCTGGGCAAGGTCGATTACGACGTCGAGCCGTCGATCATCGAGGCCGCCTCGCCCCGCGCCCTCTTCATGGCGGACATCGTGCGCTGGGCCGAGGAGGCGGCCGACCGGCTCAAATCCGACCACGCGGCCTTTTGCGAGGATCACGCGGCCGGGGCGTTCGACATGCTCGACATGGTCTACCGCTAGGCGTTCCACCGCCCCGGGGCCACGCGCCGACCCGACTGGCGGCGGGCGGCGACGCACCGAAGCGCAGGACGGCCTGCCGAAACGCTTGCGAGACTCGTGCGGGTGGTGTTTTGTCGAAGCATGAGTGTCAATTCCGATTTACACCCCATGCGGTCGAGGCCGCGGCCCGGCGCGATGCTGGAACTGCTGAAACCGGTGACGTGGTTTCCGCCGATGTGGGCCTATCTCTGCGGGATCGTCTCGGCGGGCGTCTGGCCCGGCGTGGACTGGCCGCTGGTGCTCCTGGGGGTGGTTCTGGCGGGGCCGGTTGTCTGCGGGATGAGCCAGGCCGCCAACGATTGGTGCGACCGTCATGTCGACGCGATCAACCAGCCCGAACGCCCGATCCCCTCGGGCCGCGTCCCGGCCCGTGCGGCGTTGGTCCTCGCGATCGCGATGAGCGTTCTGGCGCTCGCGCTGGGCTGGATGCTCGGGCCCTGGGGGTTCGGCGCGACCTGCGCGGCCGTGGCGGCCGCCTGGGCCTATTCGGCGCCCCCGATCCGTCTCAAGCGGTCGGGCTGGTGGGGGCCGGGCGTCGTCGGTCTCTGCTACGAGGGATTGCCGTGGTTCACCGGCGCCGCCGTGCTGGCCGCCGGGGCGCCCTCGTTCTTCGTGATCCTAGTGGCGCTGCTCTATGCGATCGGCGCGCACGGGATCATGACCCTCAACGACTTCAAGGCCATCGAGGGCGACCGCCGGATGGGCATCCGGTCGCTGCCGGCGGTCAAGGGCCCCGCGATCGCCGCGAGGATCGCCTGCGTCGTGATGGCACTCCCGCAGACGATCGTGGTCATGCTGCTCGTCATCTGGGGCCGGCCGTGGTTCGCTCTGGCGGTCGCTGTCGCCCTGCTGGGCCAGTTCGCGGCGATGCGCGTCCTCCTGCGCGATCCCGAAGGGCGCGCGCCCTGGTACAACGCCACGGGTGTCACGCTCTATGTCGCGGGCATGATGGTGACGGCATTCGCGGTCCGGGGGCTGTCGCTGTGACGCTGTCGTGGCTGTCGATCGTGCGGCTCGGGCTGGTACAGATGGCGCTGGGCTCGGTCGTCGTGCTGACGACCAGCACGCTCAACCGCCTGATGGTGGTCGAGCTCGCGCTGCCGGCCGTGCTTCCGGGGCTGCTCGTCGCGCTGCATTACGGCATCCAGATCACGCGCCCCAACTGGGGCTTTCTCAGCGATACCGGCGGCAACCGCACCCGGTGGATCGTCGGCGGGATGGGGGCGCTCGCCGCGGGCGGCCTCATGGCCGCGTTCGGCGTGGTCGTCCTCGGCACGAGCTTCGCGGCGGGTCTGGTCCTCTCGGTCGTGGCCTATGCGCTGATTGGGCTGGGCGTCGGGGCCTCGGGAACGTCGCTCCTGGCCTTGCTGGCGACCGCGACGGAGCCGCGCCGCCGTCCGGCCGCCGCGACGATCACATGGCTCATGATGATCGCGGGCATCGCCGTCACTGCCGGCGTGGTGGGGGCGCTGCTGACGCCGTATTCGCCGGAACTGCTGCTGCGGATCGTGGCGGTGGTCTGTGCAGGGGCGGTCGCCCTGACGCTCGTCGCCACATGGGGGATCGAGCGCGGCATCGTGGCGCAGCCCGCGCCCGAACCCATGCCGTTCCGCGAGGGCCTCGCCGAGATCTGGGACGAGCCCAAGGCCCGCGCCTTCACCATCTTCGTCTTTCTCAGCATGGGCGCCTATTTCATGCAGGAGCTCATCCTCGAACCCTATGCGGGCCTGGTCTTCGGCTTCACCCCCGGCCAATCGACGCAGCTCTCGGGCGCGCAGAACGGCGGCGTGTTCGTCGGCATGCTGGTCGTCGGGATCGCCGCGACCGGTCTCGGCCTCGGGGCGCTGCGCGACTGGGTGGTGGCGGGATGTCTCGGCTCGGCCGTCGCGCTCTTCGTCATCGGCGCGCTGGGGCAGATGGGCATGGGCCTGCTGGTGCCCGCGACCGTGGCGCTCGGGATCTTCAACGGCGTCTTCGCCGTCGCCGCGATCGGGTCGATGATGGCGCTTGCCGGCGAAGGGCGGTCCGCGCGCGAAGGCACGCGGATGGGCCTCTGGGGCGGCGCGCAGGCGATCGCGGCGGGGTTCGGCGGACTTGCCGGCGCGGCGGCGGTCGACCTGCTGCGCCTCGTCGTCGACGCGCCGTCGGCCTTCGGCCTGGTCTTCGCGGCCGAGGCCTGCATCTTCATCGCGGCCGCCGCTATGGCCGCACGGATCATGGAAGGGCGCGCACGGGTGTCGTCGCGCCTGCTATCGAGGAGCGTCGGAGATGTATGATGTCGTCGTCGTCGGGGGCGGCCCCTCCGGAGCCACCGCCGCCCATGACCTGGCCACGGCCGGGCTGAGGGTCGCCCTGCTCGACAAGGCCGGCCGGATCAAGCCCTGCGGCGGCGCGATCCCGCCCCGCCTGATCGAGGATTACGAGATCCCCGACGACCAGATCGTGGCGCGGATCACCACCGCGCGGATGATCTCGCCCACCGGCCGGGCGGTCGATATCCCGATCGAGAACGGCTTCGTCGGCATGGTCGACCGCGATCCCTTCGACGAGTTCCTGCGCAAACGCGCCGCCGATGCGGGGGCGGAGCGCGTGACGGGCACGTTCCTGCGGATCCTGCGCGGCGACGCCACGGCCGTGCTCTATCGCGACAAGGCCACCGGAGAGGAGCGCCACCTGCCCACCCGGCTCGTCATCGGGGCCGATGGCGCACGCTCCAACGTGGCGCGCGGCGAAGTGCCCGGCGGCGACAAGATCCCCTATGTCATCGCCTATCACGAGATCATCCGGTCGCCCGGCAAGACCGAAGGATACGACCCGCTGCGCTGCGACGTGATCTACGACGGCGCGATCAGCCCCGATTTCTATGGTTGGGTGTTTCCCCACGGCGATCAGGCGAGCGTCGGCATGGGGACCGGCGTCAACGGGGTCGACCTGAAGAAGGCCACCGCGGCACTGCGCGTCTCGGCCGGGCTCGACGGCTGCGAGACGCTGCGCCGCGAGGGGGCCCCGATCCCGCTCGAACCGCTCCGGCGCTGGGACAACGGGCGTGACGTCTTGCTCGCCGGGGATGCCGCGGGCGTCGTCGCCCCGAGTTCGGGGGAGGGGATCTATTACGCCATGACCGGCGGACGGGTGGCCGCGACCGCGGCGCAGGCGGCGCTCGCCTCGGGGCGGGCCCGCGACCTGCGCATCGCGCGCAAGCTCTTCATGAAGGAACACAAGACCGTCTTCCGGGTTCTGCGCACCATGCAGAACGCCTATTACAAGTCCGACGAGCGCCGGGAACGGTTCGTGTCGCTCTGCCACGATGTCGACGTGCAGCGCCTGACCTTCGAGGCGTACATGAACAAGCGCCTCGTCCGCGCCCGCCCGATGGCCCATATGCGCATCGGCGCCAAGAACGTGGCGCATCTGCTCGGGCTGGTGCCGCGCACCTATGCCTGACGTGATGATCCCCGCTTGGGTCGATGGAACCCTCGCGCCGGTCGAAAAGCTCGCCGTCCACCGCCGCGGCCTGCGGCACCGGGCGATCTCGGTCTTCGTCATGGACGGTGATGCCGTCCTGCTGCAACGGCGGGCGGCGGGCAAGTATCACACGCCCGGCCTCTGGGCCAATACCTGCTGCACCCATCCCCATTGGGGCGAGGACGCGCATTCCTGCGCGCTCCGCCGGCTCGACGACGAGCTCGGGATAAAGGGCCTGGACCTCGTCCGCCGTGCGACGATCGAGTATCGCGCCTCCGTCGGCGACGGTCTGATCGAACACGAGGTGGTCGCGCTCTTCACCGCCGCGGCGACACGCGGCCTCGCGCTCGCGCCCGACCCCGCCGAAGTGGCCGAGACGCGTTGGGCCACGCTTGCCGAGCTTCGCGCCGAGATCGCGGCAGAGCCGCAGCGTTTCACGCCGTGGATCCGGATCTATCTCGACCGGCACGCCGCAACCATCTTCGGCACCGCCGCCACGACCTGAGAGACCCGCCCCCCCGGGGGAAACCGATCCCACGTCCGGCGCGTTCTGGCGCCGGGGGAGCTCGCCTTCGGCACCAGTCGTTGGTATCATCGAATTTCTCTTGCGGGAGCACTGCCATGCTGACCAGACGTCATTTCATCGCCACGGGCCTTGCGCTCGCCGCGACGCCCACCGCCGTCCTCGGGCATGCGGGGTTACCCCATACCTCGCGCGCGACGATGTCGGCGCGCAATGTCGAGATCCGGCCAGATGTCGACGTCGACACGATCCACATCTTTCCCGAATATTTTGCCCTCTATCACGTGCGCGCACCCGGTTTCGCGCGGGAATACCACATCGCCGTGGGCGATCAGGGCCGCAATCTCGGGGGCGAGACGGTCATCCGCCGCAAGGAGGAATGGCCGCGCTGGACCCCCACGCAGAACATGATCCGCCGCGAACCCGATCTCTACCTGCCCTATGCCGGGGGCATGCCCGGCGGGCCGGACAACCCGCTCGGCGCGCGGGCGCTCTATCTCTACCGCGGCAGGCGCGACACGCTCTACCGGATCCACGGCACGCCGCAGCCCTGGACGATCGGCACCGCCGTGAGCTCGGGCTGCATCCGCCTGACCAACGACGACGTGAGCGAGCTCTACCCGAACGTGACGCTGGGAACCCGGGTCACCTCGTACCTCTGACGCGTCCCTTCCCGTGATGCCGGAAACCGAATCGTAACGGATCTGCGCCATCTCTGCGGCCAATTCGTTCGGAAGCGGTGAGGCATGTCGATGAGATTTGGGCTTCGGGTGGCGGTGCTCGTCGCGGGCATGGCGCTTCCGCATCTGGCGCTTGCACAGGACGGGCTGATGGCGCCCCGCGGATCGCTCTTCTCGGCAAGGGCCCCAATGTTCGAGATGGACGACACGCCGTCGGTCCCCCAGGCCCGGATCCAAGTCGCGAGCCTTTTCGCGGACAAGGCGGAAACCGGCCTCTTCGCGCCGCGCAGCGAACCCGCCCGGGTGACGCAGGCGATCGCCACGACCGCGCATCTTCCGGCGATGGGCGGCACGCCGGTCGCCAAACTGCGCCATATCATCGCCCGCGCCGAAGCCGGCCAGATGGGATACGACGCCGTGCAATACGGCGCGACGCGCAAGCCCTCCAGACTGCCGACCCAGATGAGCGTCGCCGAGATCTACGCCTGGATCGCTGCCACGCCCGGCCAGCCCCATGCCATCGGCCGCTATCAGTTCATCCCCAAGACGCTCAAATGGCTGGTGGAGCGCGCGGGCGTCGACACGCACACCCGGTTCTCGCCCGAGCTTCAGGATCGCCTGGCCAACCTGCTGCTCGAGGATGCCGGGCTCAGCGCCTTCCGCTCGGGCCTGATGAGCCGCCATGCCTTCATGAACAACCTCGCCAAGACCTGGGCCGGCCTGCCCAATTCGTCGGGGCAGTCGCATTATCACGGCTATGCCGGCAACAAGGCCACGATGACCTGGGCCAGTTTCGATGCCGAGGTCGCCGCGCTCTTCCCGGGATAGCCCCCGAAACGATCGCACCCCGGAATAACTTCCGGGGTGCGCTTCCCGTAGCCACAGGAAGGGTTCGAGGGTCGAAGCCCCCGGCGTCATGCTCCCCTGGGGGCTCACGACAAGGCCTGGCCCGGCGCGGAGGGAGGTCCGCCCGGCCAATTCCGTCAGGCGAGCCGCACCACCTGGTCCAGCAGGTCGATCGCCGCATAGGGATCCTCGGGCAGCAAGGTGCTCACCGCCCGAAGCAGGAAGATAAAGGCGATCACGCCGAAGAACACGATCGCCGCATAGAACCCGCCGAGGCACAATTGCGCGAAGACCCACATGTGCAGCGACGGTTGCGTGTCGTCGAGAAACCAGAGTTTGCGCCTGGCCGACATATTCGTATCGCTCTCGTTCATGTCCGGGTCACTCCTGCGGCGGTTGATAGATCATGAATTCCTCGGGCGTGCGGGCCGGGACGTAGTTCTGTTCCGCACCATAGCCGTGTTCCTGCGCCCAGACGAACCAGTTATCCACCACCGTGCCGGTCAGCAGGATGCCGATCCCGCCGGTCAGCGTGGTGAGGACCGCGAACCACCACGCCCAGCGATGGATGCCCTCGATCGTCGCGTTGAACCCCATGGTCCAGCGCCAGAAGAGCCCCGCCCGTTCGGCGGCCGTCCCGCGGTCGATGATCTGTTCGAGCTCGCGATCGCCACCGTAACGGCTCACGGCCAGGATCGTGCCGCCATGCATCGCGAAAAGCAGGGCCGAGCCGTAGAGGAACACGATCGAAAGCGCGTGGAACGGATTGTAGAAGAGGTTGCCGTAGGTGAGCGAGAAGAGGTTGGTCCAGTCGAGATGCGGGAAGATCCCGTAGGGCACCGCCTCCGACCAGCTTCCCATCAGGATCGGCCGGATCAGGCCCAGCACCAGGAAAAGCCAGATCGCGCTCCCGAAGGCCCAGCAGACATGCTTGCCCATGCCGAGCTGCTGCGCCAGCACGTAGGAGCGGATCCACCAGGTGATGACCGAGACCAGCAGCAGCGCCGAGGCGATGAGCCAGAGCCCGCCCTCCCACAGCGGCGCGAAGCCGAGGCCGTATTGCGGTGCGGGCGGCTCCAGCGCGAGATAGAAGAGGTCGCGGATGAAGACCGCCGGGTTGAAGTCGACCTGCACCCAGAAGCTGATCCCGACGAGGAAGAACCAGAGCCCCCCGGTGATCAGCGAGACGATCCCGTAGGGGCCGAGATAGATCGGCCCGATCTGGGCATTCCCGATCCATCCCAGCAATTGCGAGAACCGGGCACTGTCGCCGCGGTCGCGCAGGTCGACATCCTCGACCATCCCGAGCTCGGGCGGTCCCTGGACCTGAACCTGCGTGAAGATATTCTGATAATTGGGCATGTTCAGCTCTCCTTACAGGTCCGCCCACCAGGGCAGTTCGAGATACCAGTCCCACCAGACGATCCACTGGTCGAACCAGACGGTGCCCGAGATGACGATGCAGATCGCGCTCCAGAGCCCGGCATTGATCGCCAGCAGGAAACCGAGGCGGTGAATGCCGAGGGGCCCGATCGAATAGCCGATGAAATCCCGGAAGAACGTGTCCTCGTGGTCGGGATTGCGCATGGTCTTGCCCTTTTCGGGGTTCGCGGCCGACAGGATCAGCGATCCGTGCAGCGCGAGCGCGAGACAGGTGGTGAAGAAGAACGTCACCGCGATCATGTGCGCGGGATTATAATGGAAGTTCCCGTAGAGGTATCCGGTATAGCTCACCCAATCGAGGTGGCTCCAGATGCCGTAGGGAAAGGCATGCCCCCACGCGCCCATCAGGACGGGCCGGATCACCACGAGGGTCGTGTAGGCGACGATCGCGGCCCCGAAGGCGATCGGCATGTGGTACCCGATGCCGAGCTTGCGGCAGATCTCGACCTGTCTCAGCGCCCAGCTGATGAACGCGCCGTGGGCGCAGATCGTGATGATCTGCCAGAGCCCCCCCATCTGGAGAGGTGCTGCCCCGAGCCCGTAGGAGATCGGCGGCGGATTGACCGAGATGAGCCACGGATTCCAGACGCCCTGGATTGCGGCGGTATAGAAGATCAGGATCGTCCCGAGACCCGCGAAGAAGATCGTCGTGACCCCGAAGAAGCCGACGAAGAACGGCCCGACCCAGAAATCGAACAGGTCGCCGCCGATAAGCGTGCCGCCCGGCACGCGGTATTTACGCTCGAAGCTGAGCAGTGCCATCTCGCTACTCCGTGTGTCAGGCGCCGGCCGAAATGACGTGCCGTCGCGATCGCCGAGGGGTCGCCGCGGGCCGCTCCAGGTGAGCCGCCCGCAACGTTGGTATCGTCTCAGTCGACAACGGTGACTTCGCCGGTGCCGTACTTGGCTGCGGATTGCTCGAACCAGTTGTACCGGTCGGTGCTGAGCAGGACCAAGTGGATCATCGCCGCCAGCAGGAACAGGAACACGCCTTGCGCCACGAAGACGCGCCGCGGGTCGAAGATCAGCCAGATCTTGTAGAACTTTGCCATTGTGCGTCCTTCCTCAGAACCAGGGGCGCCAGATGAACACCGCTATGTGAGCGACCACGGCCACGGCCGAGAACAGCCAGAGCCCGCTCAAATAGACGGAGTGCAATTCTTGCGCCTGCTCGTCGGTAAGACCTGTGAACGACAGATCGGTTCTATCAGCCATTTAACTCTCCTTCGGATCGTCAAGCTGACGCCGCGGGACCCCGCGGCCGGGTTCCGGAAGGTTTCCGGATATCGCCCGGGATCCGTGACCCCGGTTGAATTCTGTGCTCGGCCTTACGCCGAGAAGATCATCGGCGTGATGATCCGCGCCTGGCTCCAGGCCCGTGCGATCGGCCCCTTCTGGGGCAGGCGCATCTGCCGGCCCGCGGTGAGCGCCCAGGTCAGACATGCCAGCGGCAGCGTGGCCGCGAAGATCAGCGCGAAATAGGCGTAGAACTCGGCCTTGGGCTGCACGTGACCGCGGGCCTGCGCCATCGGGGCCATCTGGTTCGTCATATCGCTCATGCGGTATCCTCCGGGTTGGAACTGGATGCGGGCGCAAGCGCCCTGACGGTTTCGCGCGCGACATGGTCGGCCCCGTGGGCCAGAGCGGCCCTCTCGGCGGCGTCGCGCAGGGATCTGGCGGCGGAAATTCGGGTGAGCACGGGATGCTCTGCGACGATCCGGTCGAGCTCGGCCTGCGCGTCGGCATCCCAAGGAAAATCGCGGCGCAGCGTCGTCGGCGTGGCCTCGGTCGCATCCATCTCCGAGCCCAGCGGCAGGATGTGGAAGAGCGCATCGAAAAGCCCGTTGCAGACCTCCTGGAGCAGGTAGGTCGCCCCGGCATATCCCATGAAGGGCGTGCCAGTGGCCCGGCGGATCGCGGCACCCGGAAAACCCGCCGGAATGAAGGCCGGGCTCGGCCCGTGGCCGGACTTCATCTCGGCGAGGTACATCTTCTCGTTGATCGAGCCCATGACGACGAGCGGCCGCTTGCCGTGCACGAGCGACCGGACCCCGTCGTTGTCGGTCTTCTTGCCGGCCACCCGCGACACCGCGAACGCGCAGGGAAAGCCCAGCTCGTCCTCGAGGTAATGCCGGATGCCGCGGGCATAGGTCTCGCCTGCGACGATGCCGAATTCGGCTGTGCCGAAGAAATCCTGCGTGACCGAGCGCCAGAGATCCCAGACCGGCTTCAGCGTGGAATGCTTCTCGGCCTCGATGAACGGCTCGGGATCGAGACCCAGCAGATCGCCCAGCATGCGCAGGAACTTCGTGGTGCTTTCCACGCCGATCGGCGCCTGAAGATAGGGTTTGCCCAGCACCTCGCAAAGGCCGCGCCCGAATTCGCGGTACATGCAGATGTTGACGTCCGCATTCACGAGATTGCGCATCTCGGCCAGATGCGCGCCCAGCGGCATCACCATGTTGAGCTCGGCGCCGATCCCCTCGACCAGCCGCCTGATCTCGGCCAGGTCCGAGGCCATGTTGAAGGTGCCGTACATGGGCCCGAGGATGTTGACCCGCGGCTTCGCCCCCGGCTCGCGCTTTTTCTCGGGCGGCATGCGTCCCTTGGTCATGCCCCATTCGGAAAAGATCCAGGTCATCGCGCGGTCCGCGCATTCCCACTGGTCCTCGTCGATGGTGCGGGGCAGGAACCGCTGGATGCTGGTCCCCTGCGGCGTGACGCCCCCGCCGATCATCTCGGCGATGGAGCCGGTCACGACCACGGCCGGCAGCGCCGGGTCGAGCGTTTCCCACGCCCGCTTCATGCTCTCTTCGGTCCCCGCCCCCATCTCGTCCTCGCCGAGACCCGTGACGACGATCGGCAATTCGTGCGGGGGCAGCGCGTCGGTATAGTGCAGCACGCTCGTGACGGGCAGGTTCTCGCACCCCACGGGCCCGTCGATCACCACCTGCAAACCCTTGACGGCGCAGAAGGCATAGATCGCCCCCCAGTATCCGCCCGCGCGATCGTGGTCCTGGATCAGCATGAAACCCGCCCTCCGCAGATCGCCGGCCGCGTCATATCATCTGCTCCGCCTGCCGGGCACGCGCCTGCTTCTCGAGCTTCTTGCGGTTGGTCGCGCGGAAATCCTCGCGGATGTTGGGAAGCCCCTCCCAGATGCCGGCGCTGTCCTTCTCGCCGACTCCCTCGAAGAAAGCCTTCATCCTCGACAGGCGGTCGCGGTTGCCCATCGCGGCATTCACCACCTGCGCGAGCGATCCCGCCCCCGCGGGGCCCATCAGTGGCCGCGCCGAGATGAGGTTGGTGAAATAGAGCGACGGGATCCCGAGCTCCTTGCCCTTCTGCACGACCGGGGTCGTGCCGATGGCGAGGTCGGGCCGGACGCCCTCCATCGCGGCCAGATCGTCCTCGAGCGAGGCGCGATAGACGACCTTCGCCCCATGCGCCTCGAGCCAGTCGCGGTCGGCATCGCTTTGCGGCGTGCGCGGACAGGCGGTGCCGACGTAAGGCACGCGCGCCCCGCTCTCGATCAGCAGGCGCGCGACCAGAAGCTCGCTGCCCTCGTAGCCCGACAGCGTGATCGTCCCGTCGATCCGCGCGCCCTGAAGCGCGCCCTTGATCGCGGGCAGAACCTGGTTCTTCGCGGCCGCGATCCTGTCGGCGGCGATGCCGAACGCCGCGCCGATATTCTCGAGCCACGCGGCCGTGCCGTCTTGGCCCACCGGCGCGCTGCCGACGATCGGCCGCCCCGCGGCCGTGAATTCGCGCATCGCGGCGGTATAGAACGGATGGATCGCCGCGACCGCCCCGCAATCGAGCGCGGCATAGAGCTCGCGCCATTCGCGGCAGGGCACGTTCGGCCCGGCGGCGAGCCCCATCGGCGCCAGCATTGCGCCGATCATCATCGGATCGGCCGGGAACATCTCGCCCAGCAGCGTGACGGTCGGCCGGTCGTCGCGACCCGACGCCGGCGCGGGGACCGGCCCCGCCTGGGCCTCGGCGCGGGCATAGGCCAGCATGGCGCCGGCCAGCACGTCCTTCGCCTCGGCATGGGTCGGAATGCCGAAGCCTGGCACGTCGATGCCGATGATCCGCACGCCGTTGATCTCCTTCGGCAGGAGCCGCAGCGGCACGCCGGAGGCGGTCGGCACGCACAGATTGGTCACCACGATCGCGTCGTAACGGTCGGGATCGGCCAACTCGTGGACGCTTTCCCGGATGTCCTCGAACAGCTTGCCGGTCACGAGGCTCTCGGAATTGAAGGGTACGTAGCCGACGGAGCGTCGCGCGCCGTAGAAATGGCTGACGAAAGTCAGGCCATAGACGCAGCAGGCCGATCCCGACAGGACCGTCGCGACCCGCCGCATCCGCAGACCCACCCTGAGCGAGCCGAAGGCGGGACACATGCTCTGCGGCTTGTCGTGCGGACCCTTGGGATAATCGGCCGCGTACCGGTCGAGCACCTCGCTCTGCCCCGCCGCGCGGGCCGCCGCCTCCATCCGGTTCGCACCCGCATGACAGCCCATCCCGTCGCCCACTTCCGGATCGACGGCGAGTTCGGGCGCTTCATGCGCCCCCGGGCTTTCGTCATATTCGGGTTTGCGGGTCATATCGTCCTTCATCTGTCCTGAAATACTCCGGGGGGTTGCGCCGGGGGCCCGCCTTCGGCGTGACGGGCTGGCCCCCGGCGCTCTCTACTCAGACCTCATCGTAGATCACTTCGAGCGACGCCTTGGGCGTGCCCCTCTTGCCGCGCATATCGGCATCGGTCGCGGGTTCGAGCACCACGTCGCCGCCGGTATCCTTGCTGTCGAAGAGCGCCAGCAGCCCGTCCTGGTCGAGCGGTGCGGGACGCACGCCGGGCGCGAGACCCACGGCGCTCGCCAGATCGGAAAAGAGCCCGCCCCAGGGCGAGGCCGCCGTGCCCACGATCTGGTAATTGGCCGATTTCTTCCGCAGGTCGTCGTCGGCGGGGATCGCGGCCAGCACGGGGATGTCCACCGCCTTCGCGAAGGCCTGCGCTTCGCCGGACTTGTCGTCCTTGTTGACGACGAGGCCGGCGACACCGACATTGCCGCCCATCTTGCGGAAATATTCCACCGCCGAGCAGACGTTGTTGGCGACATAGAGCGATTGCAGGTCGTTCGACGCGACCAGGATCACCTTCTGCGCCATGTCCCGCGCGATCGGCAGGCCGAACCCGCCGCAAACCACGTCGCCCAGGAAATCGAGGAGCACGTAGTCGAAATCCCAGTCGTGGAACCCGAGCTTCTCCAGCAGCTCGAAGCCGTGGATGATCCCGCGTCCGCCGCAACCGCGGCCGACCTCGGGCCCGCCCAGTTCCATCGCGAAGACGCCACCGCGCTTGAAGCAGACGTCGCCGATCGCGACCTCCTCGCCGGCGAGCTTCTTGCGGGTCGAGGTCTCGATGATCGTCGGGCACGCCTTGCCCCCGAAGAGCAGCGAGGTGGTGTCGGATTTCGGGTCGCACCCGATCAACAGGACCCGCTTGCCCTCCTCGGCCATCATGTGGCTGAGATTGGCCAGCGTGAACGACTTGCCGATCCCGCCCTTGCCGTAGATCGCGATGATCTGCGTGTGCTTCGTCGGCTCGGATTGCGGCACTTCGAGCGTCGGCTCGGTCGCCTCGTCCTTCAGCTTTGCGTCGTAGTCGCGCAGGTTGGGAACGTCGTCGAGGCTCATGCCACGTCCTTCCAGTCGAGGATCATCTTGAGGCAGGCAGGATCGGAGAAGGCCGTCTCGTAGGCCGCCACCGCCTTGCCCGCCGGTTCGGTATGCGTGATCAGCCCACCGAGGCTCAGCGCGCCGGACCGCACGAGGTCGACGGTCACGCGCATGTCCTGCGGCGTCCATTCGGCGGCGATCCGCAGCCGCGCCTCCTTCATGAAGGCCGGCGGAAACGCGAAACTGATCGGGTCGGTATAGAACCCTGCAAGGACGATCTCCCCGCCCCTGGCGATCCGGGCGATCAGGTCCGGAAGCAGGTCCGCCCGGCCGGATGCGTCGAAGATGGTTCCGTAATCCCGCGTTTCGTCGGCATCTGGATGGAGCACGTCATAGCCTTGCGCCCCGCCCCGCCGCGCCGCGTCGATCTCCCAGACGACCGGATGTCCGCCCGCGGCGACCGTGAGCCGCGCGAGAAGCCGCCCGAGCGTACCGTGGCCGACGATCAGGTCGGGAAGCTCGGTACGCAGCCCCGCGATCGCATGGCGCGCGGTCGCGGCGAGCGCCAGAAGCGCGCCGTCGGCCCCGAGCGCGGCATCGATCGGCGTGACGCGCGCCCCGGAGGTGACCACGCGCCGGGCCGCGCCACCGAAGAGGCCGCGCACCGCACCGTAGCAATCCGCACCGGGAACGAAGACCCGCGTGCCGACCGCGATCCCCGCGCCGCGCCGCGCCTCGACCACCTCGCCCACCGATTCGTAGCCCGGCACCAGCGGATAGCCCATGCCGGGAAAGTTCGGCATGTCGCCCGACCAGAAGAGCTTCTCGGTGCCCGTGGAAATGCCGGAATGGGTGATCTCGACGACCACGTCGCCATCCGAAGGATCGTCGATGGGGAGCGTGGCCAAATCCAGCGCGCGCGGCCCTTCGAGGATGATGGCGGCGGTGTCGGTCACGAGTGACAATCCCTCTCCCTGCGCCGGCCGGATCGGATGTCCGACCGCGTGGCGCCCTGTTGTCAGTTTATAATTACATATCGATCTGTCAATATAATTAGACACTCTTGCCGCGGAGGCGCCCGGTGACGACGCTGGTCACGAACGGCCGCAACGGCGCGGGTCGTTCGATCGCGTCGAAGCCCGCGTCGCGCATCATGCCGGCGATCCGCTCGGCGCTCCGCGCGCGGCCCGTCCGCATCGCCATGCAGTAAAGCGCGTAATAGACGTCGCCCGCGCGATGCGGGCGATCCCCCCCGGTCATCGGCTCGGACACGATCAACCGTCCGCCAGCCGGCAGGGCCGCCCGCACGCGCGCGAGCAATGCGTGTACCTCGTCGTCCGGATGGTCGTAGAGCACCCGGACGAGCGAGATCGCATCGGCCCCCTCGGGCAAGGCGTCGGTGCGGAAATTGCCGGCGACGAGATCGATTCGCCCGGCATGGCCGCGCTGCTCCAGAACTGCGCGCGCCCCGTCCATCACCTGCGGCAGGTCGAAGAGGACCAGATCCGCCCGCGGCAGCGCCGCCGCCACATGCGACAGGAACACGCCCGTCCCGCCGCCCACATCCATCAGCCGCCGAATCCCCCGCAGGTCGATGCGGGCCAGCGTATCCTCGGCCACGAGATCCTGGCTCTCTGCCATCAGCCGCGAATACCGGGCGGCCTGCTCGGGCGACGCGCCAGACCCGGTGCCGAACACGTAGGGCCAGAAATCGGCAAGCTCGGTTGCCACCTCCCCGCGGAAGAACGCCACCGGATCGGCAAGGTCGCGATAGAGGATGTCGTGGTGCCGGATCATGTCCTCGAGCCCCGGCACACCCAGAAGTGCCGCCCCCCGCATGCTCGTCTGCACCCCGCCGCGCCCGAGCCGCAGCAGGCCCAGCGCGACGCCCGCACGGATCAGGATCTCGGCCCGATCCTCGGGCAGAGAGAGCCGCGCGGCCAGAGCGTCCATAGGCAGGGGATCGTCGAGCACCAGATGCAGGACCCGCAATTCCACCAGCGCCTGCAGAACCTGGCTCTGGGCAAAGCCCGCCACCAGATCGAAAAGCGCCTCGCCCTCGTTTCGCACATATCGGCGGGTCAGGGGAAAATTCGCAGCCCAGCGGCGAAACGCGGGCGACCGGACCACGCGATTGCGCCAACCCTGACCCAGCCACGGCCGCCCTCCGGGCCCCTGCGGCCCCGCATCGGGCATGGGCTAGTGGACTGCCTGGGCGGTATGGGTCAGCGGGGTCAGACGTTCCGCATAGCGGCGCACCAATGCGGCCAGCGACGCCTCGCCGGGGCAGGACGGGATCGAGGCGATCGCCCCGCCGAGGGTATCGGTCAACCGCCCCACCGCCCCGTCGACGCCAAGCTCGGCCACCGCGTTGGGACGGCCGTGCAGGTCGTCCTGACCGCAGGGCTTGCCCAGCGCCTCGGCATCGAGAAGCGCATCGCGCAGGTCGTCGGCCACCTGGAACGCCTCGCCGATCCGCGCGCCGAGTTCCTGCCACGGCTCGGCCTCCTGCCCCGCGGCAACGGCGCCCATCTGCGTGGCGGCGATGAAGAGCGCGCCGGTCTTGGCGCGGTGATAGGCGGCAAGGTCGATGCGTGCCTCGCTTTCCCAGCCCTGTCCGGCGCAGATCCCCTGCGGCATGCCGGTCCGCGCTGCGAGGATGCGGATCAGCTCGACCGCCCGCAGCGGATCCTCGGGGGCCGCGCGGGCCAGCGTGTCGAACGCCATGACGATCAGGCTGTCGCCCGTCAGAAGCGCCAAAGGCTCGGAATAGGCACGGTGCACCGACGGCTTGCCGCGCCTGAGATCGGCATCGTCGAAGCATGGCATGTCGTCATGGACGAGGCTCGCGCAATGGACGAGCTCCAGCGCGGTCGCCGCCGCATCGGTCAACGCCGGGCGATCGTCGCCGCAGGCGAGCGCCACGCTGACGCAGATCGTGGGCCGGATCCGCGCGCCCCCCGGCGTCGTGGCATAATGCAGCGCGGAGGACAGCTTGGCCGGCGCGTCGCCGCCCTGCCCCCCTCGGATCGCTCTGGTCACGGCGGCATCGATGCGGCGGGAAATCGACAGGGGCAATGGCGGGCCTCGTCCGGCAAGTGGCGATTGTGTCAACTTATCTGGACACACGGATCTGGATGAGTCAACTCTTCCGCATGACAGTCGAGCGGATCATCATCGTCGGGGCGGGCATGGGCGGGCTCGCGGCCGCCATAGCATGTGCGCGGACGGGCTACGACATCACGCTCCTCGAGGCGGCGCCGGGGCCGGGCGGCAAGATGCGTACCTGCCCCAGTGCCGCCGGGCCGGTCGATGCAGGACCCACCGTCCTGACGCTCCGGGACGTGTTCGACACGCTCTTCTCCGAGGCCGGCGCGGCAATCGAGGATTACGTGAACCTGACGCCCGAGCCCGTCCTTGCGCGGCATTTCTGGCCCGATGGCAGCCGGCTCGACCTCACCTCCGACGCGCGGGCCAACGCGCACGCGATCGCGGATTTCGCGGGATCCGCGGCGGCGACAGAGTTTCGCCGCTTCTCGGCGCGGGCGCGCCGGCTCTTCGCCGCGTTCGAGGGGCCGATGATGCGCGCCTCCGTGCCCACGACCGTCTCCATGGCGCGGGTCGTCGCGCGCGCGCCCTGCCTGATCCGCGCCATGGCGCCGGGCCGCACGCTCGCGGCACAGCTCGCGCGGGATTTCACCGATCCGCGGCTGCGCCAGCTCTTCGGGCGCTACGCGACCTATGTCGGCGGCTCGCCCTACGAGGTGCCCGCCCTGCTGTCGCTGATCTGGCAGGCCGAAGCGGGCGGCATCTGGCGGGTCGCGGGCGGCATGTCCGCGCTGGCCTCGGGCATGGCACGGCTCGCCGCGGATCTGGGCGTGCGGATCCGCTACGGCACGCCGGTCGCGCGGATCGCGCGCGACGCTGGCACGATCCGGGGCGTCGAGCTTGGGGACGGCACGCATGTCGCGTGCGACCGGGTCGTCTTCAACGGCGACCCGAAGGCGCTGCACGACGGCATGCTGGGCGCTCCGGTCGCCGCTGCCGTCTCGCGCGACGAGGTCGCGCCGCGCAGCCTGTCGGCGGAGGTCTGGGCCTTCGCGGCCGAGGCGCGGGGGGCCGATCTCGCCCATCACAACGTCTTCTTCGGGCGCGACCCGCGAACGGAATTCGACCCCATCGCGCGCCGCATGCCGCCCGAGGACCCCACCATCTATATCTGCGCCCAGGATCGCGGGACGGGCCGGACGCCGCCGCCGCTGGAGCGGTTCGAGATCATCGTGAACGCGGCCGCAGACGGGCCATCGGAGGAGTTTTCGCAATGCCGCCAAAGGACATTTTCGACACTGGCAGATCGTGGGCTGAGCCTCGCACCGCTTCCGGGGCCGGAGGCCCTGACGGGGCCGCGGGACTTCGCGCGCCTCTTTCCGGGATCGGGGGGCGCGATCTACGGGCGGTCGCCGGCGGGGATGAATGCGGGGCTCAAACGGCCCACGGCGCGGACGGGGATCGCGGGGCTCTATCTGGCGGGCGGGGGGGCGCATCCGGGGGCGGGCGTGCCGATGGCGACGCTCTCGGGCCTGCACGCGGCGCGCGCCATCGCCGAGGACCGGGCTTCGACCGGCAGGTCGCGCCCGACGGCTATGCGTGGTGGTATCTCGACGGAATCTCCGACGATGGCGGCCGCGCCGTCTCGGTCATCGGGTTCATAGGGTCGGTCTTCTCGCCCTGGTACCGCTGGTCGGGCCGGCGCGATCCGATGAACCATTGCTGCATCAACGTGGCAACCTACGGGCCGGGCGGGCGCTTCGCGATGACCGATCGCGGGCGCGGCGCGCTCGACCGCACGCCCGAGACGTTGACGGTGGGCCCCTCCTCGATGCGGTGGGACGGCGACCGGCTGATCGTCGAGGTCGACGAGATCAGCTCGCCGCCGCGCGTCTCGCGGATGCGGGGCCGGATCACCTTCATCCCCGATGCGGTGACGGGCGCCGAGATCGCCCTCACGCCCGACCGGGCCCATCTGTGGCGCCCGGTCGCGCCCTCGGGCCGGATCGAGGTCGATCTGGGCCCGGGCGGCACCTGGACGGGCCACGGGTATCACGATTTCAACGCCGGGACCCGCGCGCTCGAGGCCGATTTCAGCTATTGGACCTGGGGCCGCTATCCGCTCTCCGACGGCACCAAGATATTCTACGACGCGACGCTGCGCGACGGCACCCGAACCGGCGCCGCCCTCGGCATCGCGCGCGACGGCACCGTCATCGAGGTTGACGCCCCGCCCGTCGCGCCGCTGGCGCGCTCGGGATGGCGGGTCCGCCGGGAAACCCGCGCGGACGAAGGCTACCGGCCGCAGCAGGTTCTGCCGATGCTCGACACCCCCTTCTACACCCGCGCCTCGGTCAGGACGCGCATCGACGGCCAGGAAAGCGTCGGCATGCACGAGGCGCTCGACCTCGACCGGTTTCGCGGCCCGTGGCTCATGCCGTTGCTGGCGGTGCGGGTGCCGCGCCGGGCGCGATGGCGCGGCTAGGTCGTGATGGGCGTATGCCGGTTCAGCCGCCAGACCTCGAAATTGAGCGCGGCGGCGATGCTGACCCAGATGAGATAGGGGATGAACAGGATCCCGGCGATCAGGTCGATTTCCCAGAAGGCGACTGTGGTGGCAAAGACCGCGATCCACAGCAGCACGATCACCACCATCGCCGCCTTCACCTTGTGTAGCCCGAAGAAGACCGGCGTCCAGAGGGTGTTGAAGGCGATCTGCACCGCGAAGAACGCCATCGCATAGGCGTTGTACTCCTCGACGGCGATGCGCGCCCCGGCATTGGCGATGAAGAGGTAGAGCACCGTCCACGTGACCGGAAAGACCCAGTTCGGGGGCGTCCAGGCCGGTTTGGCCAGCGCGTCGTACCAACGGCCGGGGCCGAACATCGCGCCCGTTGCTGCGGCGCCGCCACAGGCGGCCAGAAAGATGAGAAAGAGCGTCCAGTCCATGACGTGGGCAGATAGATCGCGCCGCCGGCGGATCCAGTCCGATCAGTACCGCAAACCGCGCCGCCGCTCCGAAAGCATGGCGAGCCGCATCTGCGTCTCGCCCAGCGCCGACATCGCCTTGCGCCGCTCCTCCGGCGTCGCCGCGGCGGCGAGGGCCTGTCGCTCCACGCTGGCGCGGTTCATCAGCGCGACCTCCGGCGGCACCACGCCTTCGGTCTTCATCAGCCGGAATCCCGCTTCTTCCAGCGGATCGAGGCCGCTTTCGATCCTTTCGATCGGCTTGCCCTCGCCGGCGAGTCCCTGCAGATCCCCCGCATCGCGCGAGGATTCGATCAGACGTTCGGCGATGCGGGCGAGCCATGACATGGTGCCAAGATGCGGGCGCCGGGGGCGACTTGCAAGTGCGGCACGGGGGCGCTCAGTCGCCCCCGGAGACATCTACGGGAACCGCCTCGTTGATCACCCTGACCTCGCGCTGCGGGAAGGGGATCGTGATCCCTTCGGCCTTGAACGCGTCCCAGAGGGCCAGATAGACATTGCCGCGGATATTGGTGAGGCCCGCGGACGGATCGGTGATCCAGAACCGCAGGATGTAGTCGACCGACGAATCGCCGAAGCCCACGATATGACAGACCGGCGGCCGCGAGCTCAGCACCCGCTTGACGCCGCTTGCGGCCTCGATGGCGATCCGGCGCACCGCATGCGGATCGTTGTCGTAGGCGGTGCCGAAATAGACGTCGATGCGGACGAAATTGTTGGAATGGGACCAGTTGACCACCTGCCCCGTGATCAGGTCCTCGTTCGGGATCAGGAATTCCTTGCCGTCGCGCGTGGTGATCGACGCGTAGCGCGCCCCGAGCGTGTTGATCCAGCCGAAGGTCTCGCCGAGGCTGATGACGTCGCCGGGCTTGATCGACTTGTCGAGCAGGATGATGACCCCCGAGACGAGGTTCGACACGACCTTCTGCAATCCGAAGCCGAGTCCGACGCCGATCGCGCCAGACAGAACCGCGAGGCCCGTGAGGTCCACTCCGACGACCCTGAGCCCCACGAAGAACGCGGCCCCGAAGAGCAGGATCTGCAACACCTTGACCAGCAGCACGCGCATCGACGGGCTGATCGCCTCGTTGCGCCGGATCTGCTCGGCGCTCGACGACGAGACGATACGCGCGACCGTCAGAAGCCCCGCGATCAGCACCACCGCCTTGAGGAAGGTCAGCGCGCTCAGCCGGAACTCCCCGAGGGTGAACGCGATCCGGTCGAGCGCCTGCCCGACCTCGTCCGTGATCCCGAGCAAAAAGAGCGTGACCCAGATCCAGAGCCCCCAGCGCACCACCCAGCGCGCCGCCGGATTGCGCACGAGGCGCGTGCCGAAGACCACGGCGAGCCAGGCGGTCGAGAGGCTTGCCACCAGCGCCAGGATGTAGCTGCGCGAGGGAAACGGCGTGATCGTCCGCATGGTCCAGAGCGCGACCCAGATCATCACCGTGAACGACATGAGCTTGAGCCGCCGGTTCATCGTCAGGAGGATGCGCAACTGCCATGTGGGGCGGTTGTCGAGGCTGCGAAGCCAGTCCCGCATGCGCGGCTGCGCCCAGCGGTCGAACACCCATGCGAGCACGATCAGCACCGCGATGATCGCGATCTGCCAGAGCCGCGACGGCAGCGCCATGTTCTGGACCTGGAGCCGCAGAAGGCTCCAGATCTGGAGGATCTCTTCGAGGACCGTGGAGATTTCGGTTTCCATGCGGGCGAGAATGCCGCCGCCCGATCTCGCGGACAAGTCTGCGTTGATCCGCGCCCCGATCGCCTGCGTCACGATCGCGGGACTTTATTCCCGCCAATGGGTTGGATAAGATGATGCGCCATGAGCCGAGTCTTCGATATCTGCGACCACGCACGGCTTCGCGAGCGTTTCTTCGGTGCGCGGCGCAGCGTACTTGCGCGCCTATAGATCGCGCGCCTTCCGCCGATCCATGTAGCCGAGACATACAGCCAAGGAGAGGACGACATGTCCCCCAAGACGCTCTACGACAAGATCTGGGATGCCCATCTGGTCCACGAAGCCGATGACGGCACCTGCCTGCTCTATATCGACCGCCATCTGGTCCACGAGGTGACGAGCCCGCAGGCCTTCGAGGGCCTGCGCATGGCCGGACGCTCGGTCCGCGCGCCCGACAAGACCATCGCGGTGCCCGACCACAACGTCCCCACCACGATCGATCGCGCCAAGGGGATCGAGAACGAGGAGAGCCGCATCCAGGTGGAGGCGCTCGACACCAATGCGCGCGAGACCGGGATCCACTATTACCCGGTCAGCGACGTGCGCCAGGGCATCGTGCATATCATCGGCCCCGAACAGGGCTGGACCCTGCCCGGCATGACGGTCGTCTGCGGCGACAGCCACACCGCGACGCACGGCGCGTTCGGGGCACTCGCGCACGGCATCGGCACGTCGGAGGTCGAGCATGTGCTGGCGACCCAGACGCTGATCCAGCAGAAATCGAAGAACATGAAGGTGGAGATCACCGGCCGGCTCTCCCCGGGCGTCACCGCCAAGGACATCACCCTGTCGGTCATCGCGCGCACCGGCACGGCGGGCGGCACCGGCTACGTTATCGAGTATTGCGGCGAGGCGATCCGCGCGCTCAGCATGGAAGGCCGCATGACGGTCTGCAACATGGCGATCGAGGGCGGCGCGCGCGCGGGCCTGATCGCGCCGGACGAGACGACGTATCAATACGTGAAGGGCCGCCCCCACGCACCCAAGGGCGCGCAATGGGAAGCCGCGCTCGACTGGTGGAAGACGCTGAAATCCGACGACGACGCCCATTGGGACAAGGTCGTCACCATCAAGGGCGAGGATATCGCCCCGGTCGTGACCTGGGGCACCTCCCCCGAGGATGCGCTGCCCATCACCGCCGAAGTGCCGGATCCCTCGAGCTTTTCGGGCGGCAAGGTCGCGGCGGTCAAGCGTGCGCTGGAATATATGGGCCTCAAAGCCGGCACGAAACTGCGCGACGTGCCGATCGACACCGTCTTCATCGGGTCATGCACCAACGGCCGGATCGAGGATCTGCGCGCCGCGGCCGCGATCCTCGAGGGCAAGCGGGTCAAGGACGGCCTGCGCGCCATGGTGGTGCCGGGATCCGGGCTCGTGCGGGCCCAGGCCGAGGAAGAGGGTCTTGCGCAGATCTTCATCGATGCGGGCTTCGAATGGCGCATGGCGGGCTGTTCCATGTGCCTTGCCATGAACCCCGACCAGCTCGCCCCCGGCGAACGCTGCGCGGCCACGTCGAACCGCAATTTCGAAGGCCGCCAGGGACGCGGCGGGCGCACCCACCTCATGTCACCCGCCATGGCGGCGGCGGCGGCGGTGACCGGCCGCCTCACCGATGTGCGCGAGTTGATGGTTGAACCCGTAATCTGACGACAGGTCTGCCGACGGCGTTTTTATCGGCAGTTGTCATCGCGCACGTATCGCTAAAGTTGAAAAACGCCGGGATCCTTGATAACTCGGATCTCGGTTCTTTGCCGTTAACCATATTTTATGCATTCTTTATTCGGGCGATTCACTTTTTTGAACCGCCACTACACAACTCGGAGAAAATTATGCATTTAGTTAGAAAGCTATTTGCTGCAAGTTTGTTTGCAGTGTCTGCGCCGATTGCCGCCACGGCCGATACAGTGGATGTCGATCTGGTTTTCGTGATCGACCAAAGCGGATCCATGGCGAACGAATTCGCCACGCTCGCGTCTGACATCGATGTTCTTTTCAACGGGCTATTGAGTTCGTCGGAAGTCTCTTCGGTTTCTGCGGGGCTGGTCACCTACGAAGCGGCCAGGAACGGTGCCAGTACGACCGGCCTGACACTACAGCAATCACTCGACAGCGACGCCGCCAATCTCTCGACGGCCTTCGCCGCCGTAGGAGTCTTCGGCGGCACCGAGGACGCGCTCAGCGCGGTAGATGCGGTCCTGCCCGGCGGTGAACTCTTCACGCAGCTTGCCTGGCGCAATGACACCGTGAAATCCGTGATCCTGATCACCGATGAGAATGCGGATGATGCGTCCATCTACTCTAATAGCTTCGGCACCGGCTATGCGGCTCTGGGAGCGAAGCTCGACGATGTGGGCTACCTCAACAACATCATCACGACGTCCAGCTTGTTTGCGTCATTCGAGCCTGCCTCGGCGCCGCGCGGCACGGCCGGTGAGTATCAGGCACTCTTCGACATCGCCGATTTCACCGGACCGGGCTCGGATTCAAGCGTTTTCCTGTCGAATTTCGCATCCTCGAAGTTGGGTGAGCTTACCACGGTCGGTACGGAGACCGGCGGATCGGATATGGGAGTCGTTCCGCTTCCGGCTGCAGGTTGGCTGTTGCTCGCCGGTATCGGTGGGATAAACGCTATTAGCCGGCGTCGCCGGCGAGCCGCCTAAGGTACACGAGGCCGACTGCGGAAGGGCCGGCCATCGCATGGACGGCCCTTATCGCCCGATGGCCCGTGGTTCGCGGGAAAGGCTCCCGCGAGGCCGATAGAGCACCCATCTTATCGATACGAGTCGAGGTAGGCATCCTACTTTCTTGCTGTCATATGGTAGGATAAGGAACTCGGTCTGTACCTCTCGGGCTAGCCCGGTGTAGGTCTTCGTGGAATCGAAGACTCAGGGAGCCGACTGATGGAAAAGTTTGAAAAACTGACGGGTGTCGCCGCGCCGTTGCCGTTGATCAACATCGACACCGACATGATCATTCCCAAGCAGTTCCTGAAGACGATCAAGCGCTCGGGTCTCGGTGTGAACCTCTTCGACGAGATGCGCTATAACGACGACGGGACCGAGAACGAGAATTTCGTACTCAACAAGCCCGCCTATCGCGACGCCGAGATCCTGGTCACCGGCGACAATTTCGGCTGCGGCTCGTCGCGGGAGCATGCCCCCTGGGCGATCAAGGATTTCGGTATCCGTTGCGTCATCGCTCCGGGTTTCGCCGACATCTTCTTCAACAATTGCTTCAAGAACGGCATCCTGCCCATCGCCTTGCCGCAGGAGCAGGTCGACCGGCTGATGGACGATGCCGAGAAGGGCGCGAATGCGCGGATGGAAATCGACCTGGAGAACCAGACGATCACCATGTCGGACGGCGAGACCGTCGCCTTCGAGGTCGATTCCTTCCGCAAGCACTGCCTTCTGGAAGGGCTCGACGATATCGGTCTGACGCTCGAGAAGGCTTCGGCCATCGACAGTTTCGAGGCGAGCGCCAGCCAGGCGCGTCCCTGGGTCTGACCCGCTCCGGCGGCAGCATGGAAACCGGGCACGGCGGGCCGAAATGTTTCGCGCGCGAAACATTCGGGCCGCGGCGATCCGGATTGCGGGGTCGACGACGACAGCGCGCATGGGCCGCCGTCGTCGCATCCGCCTTGGGTCTTTGCGCGGCCGAGGCCCGGGATCTGCGGGTGGCGACCTACCATACCGACCTGTCGGCACGCGGGCCGGGTCTGATGCTGCGCGACATCATCGAAGGGACACCCGAGAGCGCGGTCGTGATCCGCACGATCGCGACGGTGGCCCCCGACATCTTGGTCCTGCAGGATGTGGACTGGGATGCGGGCGGGGCCGGTATCGGCAGCCTCGCCGAGGCGATCGCGGCGGGGGGCGGTCCGGAGTACGCGCATCTCTTCGCGGCACGCCCAAATTCCGGCATGCTGACCGATCTCGACATGGATGGCGACGGATTGCTGCGCGGTCCGCGCGACGCGCAGGGCTACGGCAATTTCAGCGGCGACGGGGGCATGGCCGTCCTGTCGCGCTTTCCGATCGAAACCGGGGAGATCCGGGATCTGTCGGACCTGCTCTGGGTCGATCTGCCGGGGCAGATCGCGCCCGACCCGCCCTTTCCGACGCCGCAGGCACACGCCGCGCGGCGCCTGTCGTCGGTCGCACACTGGGTCGTGCCGGTGAGGGTGGAAGACGCGACGCTCAGCCTTCTGACCTGGAGCGCGACGCCGCCGATCTTCGACGGGCCCGAAGATCTCAACGGGCGGCGCAACCACGACGAGACGGCGATCTGGTCGCGGCTGCTCGACGGCGCGCTCGGCCCGGTGCCGGACGCGCCCTTCGTGATCCTCGGCAATGCCAATCTCGATCCCGAGGATGGCGACGGCATCCGCGACGCGCTCGACACGCTGCTCGCCGATCCGCGCGTGCAGGATCCCGAGCCGCGCAGCCCCGGCGGCTCCGCGGCGGCGGATCCCGGCCATCGCGGCGATCCCGCCCTCGACACCGCCGATTTCGATGGCCCCGGAAACCTGCGCGTCAGCTACGTTCTGCCGTCGTCGGACATCGCGGTGCGGGCGTCGGGCGTGTTCTGGCCGGAGCCCGAGGCCGATTTCGCGCCAGACGAGACCTGGCCCTCCCACCGGATGGTCTGGGTCGACATCACGCTGCCCGACTGAACGCGGCCCGCCGACGCGGTCAACTTGACGCAACACGCCCCCCGCTATACCCCCGCCGGCAACGCAATCCGACGGAGGCCGTCATGGCAAACCCATCCCTTCTGATCCTGCCCGGAGACGGCATCGGCCCTGAGGTCATGGCCGAGGTCCGCAAGGTCATCGCATGGTTCGACGCCAATCGCGGCGTGAGCTTCGACGTGGTCGAGGATCTGGTCGGCGGGATCGCCTACGACACCCACGGCACGCCGCTCACGGACGAGACCATGGCCGAGGCGCAGAGGGTCGATGCCGTCCTGCTCGGCGCCGTCGGCGGGCCGAAATACGACAAGCTCGATTTCTCGGTGAAGCCCGAGCGCGGGCTTTTGCGCCTGCGCAAGGAGATGGACCTCTTCGCCAACCTGCGCCCCGCCCAGTGCTTCGACGCGCTGGCCGATTTCTCGTCGCTCAAGCGCGAGGTCGTCACCGGTCTCGACATCGTCATCGTGCGCGAACTGACCGGCGGCGTCTATTTCGGCGAGCCGCGCGGGATCTTCGAGGAAGGCAACGAACGCGTCGGTATCAACACCCAGCGCTATACCGAAAGCGAGATCGACCGCGTCGCCCGCAGCGCGTTCGAGCTGGCCATGCGCCGGAACAAGCGCCTCTGCTCGATGGAGAAATCCAACGTGATGGAATCGGGCGTCCTCTGGCGCGAGGTCGTGACCGAGGTCGCCAAGGATTACCCCGAGGTCGAGCTGACGCACATGCTGGCCGACAACGGGGCCATGCAGCTCGTCCGCAAGCCCAAGCAGTTCGACGTGATCGTCACCGACAACCTCTTCGGCGACATGCTGTCGGATGCGGCCGCGATGCTGACCGGCAGCCTCGGGATGCTGCCCTCCGCCTCGCTGGGCGCGCCGATGGCAAACGGCCGGCCCAAGGCGCTCTACGAGCCGGTGCACGGCTCCGCGCCGGACATCGCCGGTCAGGGCAAGGCAAACCCGATCGCCTGCATCCTCAGCTTCGCCATGGCCCTGCGCTATTCGTTCGATCGCGGCGAGGACGCCCTGGCGCTCGAGGGCGCCGTCGAGGCCGTGCTGGCGCAGGGACTGCGCACCGCCGACCTTCTGGGAGACGAGGGCAAGGAACCGGTCACGACCGCCGAGATGGGCGACGCCATCATCGCCGCGCTCGGCTAGCGCCGGACCCCGTCGAGAAGCGCGTCGTCGACGCTCGCCTCACCGTGCAGGACGCTCACGTCGCCGGTTTCCTCGAGGATGACAGCGCGCACCTCGCTCAGGCGGAGGACATTCGCCTCGCGCAGCTTGGCCATGAGGTCGTCGTGGCTGATATTGCCGCGCTTGAGATTGCCGCCGAAGATCTCGCCGTCCCGCATGAGCATGAGGGGCGTGTTGTCGATGGCGGACTTGAACGGCGCGATATGGGCCCTCAGCCGTGAGACCGTCCCCTGGACGACGAAGAGGGCCACCAGCGCGACCGCGATCTCGACAAAGGCTTCCCAGTCGGGCGCCATCGCGGCGCTCGCCAGGACCGAGCCCTTGGCGACGGTGATCCCGAAATCGAACCCCGACATCTTCGAGAAACTGCGCAGCCCGTTGAGCCTTACCATCACCACGATCACCGCGACGATGGCGAATGCGCGCAACACGGTATCGATGAAGTCCATCCCCCGCCCCCTTTTCACCACAGCTTGTCCCTAAGGTCTCAGTTCCCCCTTGACGAGCGCAATCGACAGGCGTTCACGGTTCCCGCATGCCCCAACGTCTTCCTCCCGCGCTGATCGGTCCCGGCCTCGCCTTGCTGGCCTTCGCCCTCTTCGCGTCGCACGACGTCCTGGTGAAGGCGTTGGGCGAGACCTATTCGTCGTTCCAGATCATCTTCTTCAGCGTCCTGCTGGGGTTTCCGCTGGCCACCGTCATGCTGATGCGCGACCCGCGCTCCGGCACGCTGCGCCCGGTCCATCCGTGGTGGATCGCGCTCAGGACGATCGCCGGGGTCTCGGCGCTGATGGGCGCGTTCTACGCCTTCTCGAACCTGCCGCTTGCGCAGGTCTACGCGCTGATCTTCGCGTCGCCCCTGCTGGTGACGGTCCTGTCGATCCCGATCCTCGGCGAAAAGGTCGGTCTGCACCGCTGGGGGGCGGTGATCGCGGGGCTCGTCGGCGTCCTGGTCGTGCTGCGCCCCTGGAACGTCGACGCGCTGAGCCTGGGGCATGCGGCGGCCCTCGTCACCGCCGTGGGCAGTTCGACCGCCTCCGTCATCGTGCGCAAGATCGGCCGCGAAGAGCGCGGTGTCGTGCTGCTCCTCTACCCGATGGTGGCCAACTTCGTCCTGACGGGCGCGCTGATGCCGCTAGTCTACCGGCCGATGGAGGCGGTGCATCTGGGCATGGTCGCACTGGTCGCGTTGCTGGCCTTCACCGCCGGCCTCATCATGATCTCGGCCTATCGGCTGGGAGAGGCGGCGGTGGTCGCCCCGATGCAGTATTCCCAGATCATCTGGGCCGCGATCTTCGGCGCGCTCTTCTTCCAGGAGCGGCCGGACCTTCCCACCTGGATCGGCGCCGGCATCATCATCGCCTCCGGCCTCTATATCGTGGTGCGCGAGAGCATCGGCGGAACCTCCAACACCACGCCCGTCGGCGCCTATAGCACCCGGATGGAGAACGTCGCCGTGCCGCGGATCCCCGCAATCCTGCGCCTGCAGGCAAACCGCATGCCGCCGGGCTACGAAGCCCTTGCCAAGCGCGCTCCAAAGCAATAGGGCACATCCCACGGTCGGGCAGTGGCGCAGCCTGGTAGCGCACCTGCTTCGGGAGCAGGGGGTCGGAGGTTCGAATCCTCTCTGCCCGACCAGATCTCAAATTTGTGGATTGCCACGATAGTCTTCCTCGTCGGTCACTATTTTTCCTCAAATTGAGGATCGAGCGAGTGCAAGACGGTGGCGAGCGGAGGTGCGACTGCCGCCCCGCATCCAGATCAGTGGCGCTGCAATTTCCTCAATTCTGACAGCGAACGCGGGGCGTGATGGTCGCTCTTATCGTCGGTTAGCAGGACTGCGATCGGCCCGCAGCCGCCGTTCGCCTGGCTCGACCTTAGCTGCGGTGCGGCACGTCAAACCTGTCATTCGCTACTTTGGCAATGTTCACCTTGGCCTCAGGCTGGGGGAAGTGTGCGTGCAAGAAAAAACCTGTATACTTCGAGACAGAAAACACTGAATTTTGGTGGTATATTTGGCTCCGAAAACAAAGAGAAAACGCAGGCTGGGTGCCTCTGAGGCGCAGACCAAATCGGAGAAAGCAGCATCCAGAGCTGGGTCTAATGCAGGCCGGGGCTTTCGTTTTCAGGATGCCGTTTCCGCTTGGTTAGCGGTAGAAATATGGGTTGGTCAGCGAGCGCCCGCCATTATGATTCCGGAAGGTGGCGACGATATTGAGCTGCGTGGCGACGCAACTAGTTTTGTCCAAGTCAAGAGCCGACGTGAGTACCTCGGAGAGTATACGGAAGGCGAAACAGTCAGGCACATAGAAGATCTGTGGAACCGGGCGCTTGGCTCTGCGCCGCGGCCGCAACAACTGGAACTCGTTGTTGAGCGGGAGGTGGCAGGCCTACGGCCTCTCAACGACCATCCCGCAGTCCGCTCAATCGATGGCCCGATCAGCAGCAGGCTTTCGGAGTTCAGTACGGCCTCTGATCTTCTCCCAAAAACATCAATCATCGTCGCGACCTCGCCGCAGGAATGGGCGATCAAGCTGATTGTAGATCGGCTGAACTGCGCCCCGATCGCAGCCCAGATGTGCTTTGCCGATTTGCTATTCCGCGTGGGCACCTTGGCAGACGCCAATGGCCGGTTGGCACCGAACAACTATCGTGGCCTTTCGATCTCTGACACGGAAACATCAATCCGCGATGTCTTGACCGCGATCGACATTGACGTGATCGAACGCGCTCTCAGGGATGGCGTCTGCGAACCGGTCGATTTCCTTACACCTCTCAACGAGCCGAACTTCTATCTCGGGGTCGATGTAGAACCTGGTCACATCGCGGCGGGTTTGGTGGCCGAACGCCCACGAAGCAGGTCGTTTTTGGTGGAAGGTATTGAGCAACGCCGGGCAGCGTTGATCGTTGGACCATCTGGGGCTGGAAAATCCGCTTTGATGTGGGAGGCCGCTAACACTTTGCGCCATACGGTGCGTTGGTTTCGCATCCGTCGACTGAACGCGGAGGATATTCCATCTCTGCGCCAGTTGATCCGGACGTTTCGCGCTTCAGAAGACAGTCCCCTGGGCTTTGTCATGGATGATGTTGGCCGGAATGGGCCGGAAAGTTGGGGCGCCTTGCTCAAACAAGCGATGTCTGTGCCAGGCGTCGTCCTACTCGGTTCGGTCCGGGAAGAAGATGTCACGCTGATTGCTGAGCGCGCCCGTGCAGCTGAAATACGCGCCGATCCCGACGATGAACTTGCAGAACGACTCTGGCGAGAACTGCGCGAAGTCGAAAAGACGGACTGGGTAGGTTGGCGCGAGCCGTGGAAGATGAGCAACGGCCTTCTTCTAGAATATGTCCATATCCTGACGCGCGGACAGAGGATGCACGAACTCCTCGCCGATCAAGTCGCGGCCAGGATTTCAGATCCGAAGCGTTCCCTCGAACTTGATATTTTGCGGTCGGCCGCCCGGGCAGGCGCAGCAAATGCTGAAGTTGATGCATCGCGATTGGCGGGCGCTCTCTCGGTCAGTGAGGCCGATCTTTCACGCGCCTTACAGCGCCTCATCCAGGAACATCTAGTTCGTTCGCCTGCTCCGGGCGCCGTCACCGGCCTACACCAGCTTCGATCCGAAGAATTGCTGCAGCTCACGCACAAGACAACATTGCCGACACTCAAAACGAGTTTCGAACAGACGATCGTAAGTGTGCCCGCCGCCGATCTCGAGCCGTTGGTCGCGGACACGCTATCTGCGCGGCGCTTGCCTGTCCCGGCCGTGCTCAATGGCTTGATAACCCGCGTGGAGGGCGAACAGGACGCGCGGGCGTTTGCGTCAGCGCTCCGGGGGCTGGGCTCGGGCCGGGTTTCTTCGGGCGTTGACGAATGGCTGGACACGCCTGAAGCGCGTGCGCTGCCGCGAACGCAAGTCGGAAGCGCCGCAATGTTCGGGATCGCGGGTATTGATCTGAGTAGTCTCAGCATCATCCCGGAGGTCCAGGCCGCGGCGGATCGACTCTCGCAGATCAAAGGTTCGCCGGAAGATGACCCTCGCCGCCTGCTGATGGAGCGTATGTCACCCTCTGTCTTGTCTGGCCTGATCGAGACGGCGGATTTGGCGAGCTTAGATGAGATTCTCGCAGCATTGGTCGGAATGCCATTGCCAGCCGCGGTGCGGACCAGTCTCATGCAGGCTCCCGAAGGCCTCTTGAATGCCGATCTCGATCTCTTGGAGTCTTTGATGGGCACCCTGTCCGCCCTGGATCGTGAGATCGCCAGTGATTGGGTCGCCGAGGTCGGGCAAGAGGCGCTGTTCGCTCGGGTTCAGGCAGAGACAGCTTGGGCCGGGCCTGTAACAATCGAAGATGCCGATGATGAAATGATCGTCCGTTGCGATCTTTGGTACGTTGCCGGCTCTGTACAGAAAAATCCGCACGACGCGGTTGTAAGTTTGTGTGAGCGGATATTGGCACTATGTCCGCCGGCTGACATTGCGGTGTCCAACGCTATTACTGCAAGTGGCGAATTGGCAGGTGTTGCCCAGTTGCCGCTTGCAACAAAGCGAATTCCCCGAGAAAATCTTCCACCACCGTCAATTCCTCAGTGGAATCAGCGGTGGGGTCATCTGATTTCCCGCCGCGTCGCCGCTCCGAGCTATAGCGACTATCTTGCCAGAGGCGTAGCAATTCTCGATGCCCTTGTGCCGACGTTGGAGAAGGTCTTCGACGCGCATTTTCGAGGAAAGGATGCACTCGGCAACCTCGCCGACAAGCTGAATTCAATTAATGCGGATACCGAAGAACTGACGCCTCCCGCTGTTTCATCATTGGAAGCGTCAGGCGCGGGGCGCCGAGAGGCTAACACCGCCGTCACCAAGTTCCAGAACCTCCTGCACAGCGTAAGCGTCAATCTTGTCAAGAGGTTCGCAATACTGCCCGACCAAGCTGGTGCATACATTGCCTGGTTGAGCGACCTCATCGCCGATGTCGACATTGCAATTGCCGAAGAACCTTGGCATCTCGTCGCCGACGGTCCTCCACTAATACTTACCCGACTTAAGACGCTATTGGAGACGTTGCGACTTATTGCCGGAGAAGCCCATGAAAGGAAGCAAGCACCAGCGGTAACTTGGGCGGCGCGCGGCAAAGGCGCGCGAGTAGGCAACTCCGTTTGGCTCGTATCCCTCTCTGCCAAAGCTGCCGGGGAAACGCGACTAGCTCAGCGAAAGGCAAAAATTGAGCGCCGGGCAGAGGAAGCTGGGATCGTCGCGCAGTTCCACGTTCGTATTAACGCCAGTGGTATTTTACCGTGGCCGCCAGCAGACGTTCTCGCTCTGTTGCCCGTGCCCAACATTGCAGATGCGGTGGTCGCGCTCGCTGAACAAGCCGAACTCGTACGGTCGTTGGTGGACTCGTCTATCCATCTGACAATCATGCCTTACATTGAGGATGTCGCGTTCCCGGCGCTCGCAAAGTCTGGTTACCAGACCCTCCTTCCTGACGTGGAAGGTGCTGCCTTCTGGGCTGAACAACTCGGATTGCCACAAGCCCCATCTGTTATCGCAAGCATGTTTGGGGAGGTACTGAGCCTCGCCAGCGAACTTGGGGCAATGGATCAAAAGCGGCTCGGCAATGAGACTCGTCCCGAAGAAGAGATTGCTGCTCGTCGGAGCTTGGAGGCTGCCTTTAAAAGAAAGCACGAGGAACTGACCCGACGGCTCAGTGATTTTGATCAAGCCATGCGATCGGATGTGTCCGAATTGATCGAGCATCTGCGAACTGGAGACGTTGATTTCGCCGCAGAAGCGCAGGCTGCGATTGGCGGTGCTTCAAGTAATATCGCAGAGGCAGCGGAATATGTGGCTCTACTTTTGATGTCATCCGAGATCGGCGATATGTCCATCGACGGGCAAATTATTAAACGTGTTCACACTACCGAATCCGAGCAGATCGTCGATGACCAAAAGTAATAATAGGGACGACTTCACTCAGGCAACCAAGAATCGCCTCGCGAAGCTAGCCCGGTATCATTGTAGCAATCCTAGTTGCAGGAAGCTCACGTCAGCGCCAACCAGCGATGGCTCAAAGGAAATGAATATTGGGGTTGCCGCCCATATCTGTGCAGCAGCCCCCGGACTCGGTGCGCGCCGCTATCGCGCCGATATGACGTCCGAACAACGAAAATCGGATGAGAACGGGATTTGGCTTTGCCAGGACTGTGCCAAAGCGATTGATTCAGATGATCCCACTTTTTCCGAGACACTCCTGCAATTTTGGAAGCAGAGGCACTCCAATGACATGTGGCGCAGCATAATAGATAAGGTTACCTTCGGCCCGACCATGCCGCCGACTGATCTGGAAATAGGCGCATGCGTACGAAAGGCTGCCGCTGCCGATCTCGCTGTGTTTCGCCGCACACCCAAATGGCCGGGCACAACCGTAAAGCTCACGCTGACGTTGAAGGTGAAACACGTGGACGAGGCGCTGAGCACGCGTGCGCTTGCCAACGCCGTGACCAAGCTGGGTGATCTCATCCTTGTCGCGGCACCCGGAATGGGAAAGACGACGACACTCTTTCAGGTCGCCGAAGGCGTGTTGGAGATCGGCAATGGCACACCGTTTGTCGTGCCACTGGGAGATTGGGCCACTAGAGGCGACGGGTTGCTCGTGTCCATCTTGAAACGCCCCGCGTTTAACGGAATTACCGAACAGGATTTCCGCACCGTCGCGGCGAAACCCGGTGTTGTGCTATTTCTTGACGGTTGGAACGAACTGGATGCCGCCGCACGTGAACGCGCGCGCGTGCAAATCTCGGCCCTTAAGGCTGAATTGCCGGAACTCGGTCTTGTCATCTCCACGCGCAGGCAGGCATTCGGCATTCCTTTCGGTGGGACGCGGGTCGATCTACTGCCGCTTGACGCCGAACAGCAAATGGAGATTGCGCGCGGCATGCGCGGCGAGGTTGGAGCACAGCTCGTCGATCAGGCCTGGCGGACAGCAGGCGTCCGCGAACTCGTCACCATTCCTCTCTATCTCACGGCACTGCTGTCACTGCCAGAGGGCGCGCCTTTTCCGACCACAAAGGAAGAAGTGCTACGTCGCTTTGTTGCAGCGCACGAGCAGGAACCCCGCCGTGCGGCGGCGCTTCATGCCGCGGCCCTCGGCTTCCAGCAGGATTATTTGGACAAGCTCGCGGCGTTCGCCACATCGACGGCCAACACGGCGATCACGGACAGCAACGCGCGCAAATCGGTTGCCGAGACCGCGCGGGTTCTGATGACCGATGGACAGATGACCGTCACCATACAGCCCGGCACGCTGCTCGACACGCTCGTCAGCAATCATGTTCTTACGCGCTCCGGCGACACGCCGGGCTATTCGTTCCAGCACCAGCAATTTCAAGAATGGTACGCCTCGCACTACGTCGAAAGACTGATGCTGCAGGCTGTCAGCGATCCGGCAGCGCTTGAGAAACTGATGGCCGACATACTCAATCAGCGCCCGTGGGAAGAGGCGGTCATGTTCGCCGTCGAACGGAGTGCGCGCGACGACGCTGCGCAGAGGGAAGCATGCCGCACTGCCATCCGAGCAGCTTTTGACGTTGATCCTGTCCTCTCGGGCGAGATGATCTTCCGCGCCACCGACGAGGTATGGGTGCCAATCGGCACTGAGATGCGGAGCCTTGCCGAGAAGTGGCACGCGCCAGGCAAGGTGGATCGCGCGGTTCACTTCATGGTCGCGTCCGGAAGACCGGAATTCGCCGATCTTATTTGGCCACTGATTGCGCATGCCGAGGATCAAGTACACTTGCACGCGCTTCGAGCAGCGCGGCAGTTTCGTCCGTCCGTGCTTGGAAGTAACGCGCAGACGCGCATCACAGCGCTGCCTCCGGACATTCGTAAGAACGTACTCTGCGAAATTGCATCGAATGGCGGGATTGACGGCCTCGACCTTGCGACTGAGATCGCGAGGATCGACGGCGATCCGGAGGTGAAAGCGGCGGTGGTCGATGCATCGTATTTCGGCGGGCGGATCGTCACGTTGCTGACTTACTCACGGATGCGAGCGAAACGACTTATGACATCCTCGCCGAAAAGGGTCACCTTGAGGACATTGCAGTTGATGCTGTTCAGCAAGAACTACGGCGAGCATGTGGACGCCGCGAAGCCACCGGCCTGTCGCCCTTTCAGCGGCTGCATTCGCTACTCAATGCGACAAGTGCGAAAGGCCATGAAACCGAGGTCACCGAACTCATCGCTAACATGGAGATTGACCGGAAGACCGATGGCGGGAGGCACCTGTTGTACGAGGTGCGAAGACGTTGGCCGCAGGCCCTAGCTGAAGGGCTGCTGCGCCGCTTGCGCGAGCATCACGAGCTCTTCTTCGGCGCGGACGATATTCTTGCGGCCGCGGGGTTTGCGCTTGAGGACGACGCACTGCTCGGAATCGCCCTCGAAGAAACAAGCCGCCACGACGATCGCGCCGAGGCCGCTGCTTCAGTGCTGGGACCAAACGCTGTTGGCAAGCTGATCGACGCGTATCTTGCCGCAGGAAAAGTCATGCGCGACGCCAGCGGGCAATACAATCAGGCTGCGGGTGATCGCTATCACAGTCTGCGCGACCGTATCGGCCAGACGCCGGGCGCAAGTTTAATAGCCGCCGTTCAAGCGCGGGCGGCAAACGCCGAATATGAGGAAATCGTCCAGCTGGCCGAGCTATTTTCCCGCGTGACCTTTGGCAACAAAAATCGGGCGCGGCCCTTCAATAAGGAAGGTTTGGCTGCAATCGGGGTGTTAGCGCACGAATGGGCCGAGCACATGCTCGCTGCTGGGGATGAGAAGCGCCGGCGAGTGGCTACCATTGCAACGATGATAAGCCGCGCACCGTCCGTCGCACACCTTCCTCTCTTGGAAAGGATGCTTGACGATAACTTACGTCGTTACCGTGCTTCCCGTGAGAAAGCAACCGCGAGCGGCGGGAAGGATCGCGACGCTGTACACGAAGCACAGCATCCGCACATGCACGAGTACCAACGTGCGTTCTTGGCAATCAATGCGCCGCAGACCGCTGCGCTGATGCGTCAATACTTGACGGATGAGCATTTTGGCGAGCTGGCGGCGCGTGTGCTGGCTGCTCAATGGTTCGAAGCAAACGAGCCCAAGGACGACGGAAAGTTCCGCATTGGCGTAGACTTCTCGCGCGTGGAAGCGCGCCGGGAGGCCCGCGCCGCCGATCCCGCCGCGACATCGATCGAGGCGGAGGCGATCTTCAGCGCAATCGAGACCTTGATTGTCGATGGTTCGTCGGATGCGCAAGTGAAGCTGGCGGTTGCGCTCGGCATTGTTGGAGCACGACTCCCCCACGGCCAGCGTGACGCGACGATCCAGAAGCTCATTTCTCTCGCGCCGAGGCAGGCGCGCGCAGCCTTATTGTTATCGCTGGTCATCTCTGGCGAGGATATCGACATCGAGCTCGTGGCCGACGGCATAGCTGAGACCTTTGAGGCGACCGAGAAGGAAACGTGGATTCTGACACAGGGCGACGCGTATCAGCTACGCGATTGGTTGCGCCTTTTGCCATTCGCCACGCCTGTTACCGATCTGCCCGCCATCGTGCGCGGCATGCCGGACGCGCAGCGCCATCCACGAATGCTCGAAGAGATGGTCCGCGGACTCGGCAGTTCGTCCTCCGACGATGCTGAAAGCGTGACTTTCAAGCTCGCCGAAGACGACCCGCGTCTCTACCAGAATGACGGGTGGCGCGCGACTGCGCTGAGCTTCGGCACCGTATCCGCCGCGCATCGCCTTGTCGACTTGACCGTCAGCGGTGCGCTCGACGGCAAGTCATATGACGGGTGGCGGTGGCAACGCGAATTAGGTGGCTTGATTTCGGAGTTCTCCGAGATCCGCTCCTATGTCCACGACCTCCTGAAGGATGGGCCGACAACGAAGCAGCTTGCCTTGCTAGCTGGCGCAGTCGCCAAAGACCCTGGCACGAGAGGCATACTGATGCTGATCGATTTTGAGAAGAAAACTGGACGTTCGTTTATGACCTATCAGTCGATTCAAAGCGCTGTCACGGAGCACGTCCCGGTAGAGAACTGGGAGGGTGCCTACGATGTCGTGCCCGTCCCGGCAGTCGATCTGCGCCGGAAGCTGCTGGCGATGACGGACAGCGGCAGCCAGAATGACCCCGCTCCCCGCTGTCTCAATCTTATAGACAAGCTCCGGGACAAGTACGGCGCTCCAGAATCGGAGCCACGCCATCCAGATCTTGGGTCAGGGCGCCCTTGGCCGATCTTGAAGCCCGATCCCGATGCAGAGGACGGGAACTGATTTGGCAGGCGAGCATCCATTTTTTGGCGTGCGATCCGAAGCTGCCTGGATTCAGCCAAACTAGTCGCTCAAGGTCCGCTCCTTCCATCGGTCCGCGAAGCCCTCACGACTGCGGCGAACTTCCGCTTTCCGCCCTTCCTGCTTTTCGCCGCAAATGCAGCGTTCAGCTACCACAGGTCGTCGAACCGGTGCGCCGCCGTCCGCGTGTAGTGCGCCGTATGGCGGGGATCTCGATGGCCAAGGTAATCCTGGATCAGCCGAAGGCCGCGGCCCATGTTCGCTCGGGCAAAACCGCAGGAATGACGCAGCATGTGGGGATGGACGCGGCCGAGACCGGCACGGGTGCTGGCTGTTCCGATGATGTAATTGACCGCCTGCCGCGTGAGCGGTTGCTTCCGCTCGGAAACGAACAACCAGGGGAGCGCATCATCCCGCCGCGCCAGCCATCGCTTGATAGCGCGCAGCTCGTCGCCGGCAATCGGTTGCTCGACGCTAAGCCCGTTCTTCAGCCGGGTGATCCAGATCCGCGACTGGGCGAGGTCGACGTCCTGCCGGCGTAGCGCGATCGCTTCGGAGACGCGCAGCCCGTGCCGGAACATCATCCGGATCAGGAGGTGGTCCCGGACGCTGTGGCCGCTCTTTTTGCTCGCGGCGAGGAGCCGGTCGACATCTGGCTGACCAAGGTAATCCCGGCCGCGAACATGGGCATCTGCCGCACGGTCGTCGGCACTCTTGACACTTCGCCGGTCGGGCATGGGTCCGTCGCCCCTTGTAAGTCACTGCCTCGCTTAGCTTGGCTCAGCGCATCTCTTTACACTAGGCACGTTCTGTAAAGAGTTTGGAGATCGGATAGGCGCGCCGGAATTATTCCGGAGCGCCTCACCTGTCGATCATCAGGAACCCGAGGATTAAATACGCGACAAAAAAGAGAATTAGGCCACCGGCTGCCAAACCGACCCTGACGAGACCCGTCTCCGCGTGGGGGAATAGCGACGGCCAGATCGCAAGTACCATCAGGGCGATAGCGATCAGATTTACCGTTTTCGCCACGAGTTTAACACGTTCATTGTAAGCGGCGAGGCTTTGCTTCCGCTTCATGAATAGCTCCTCAATGGGGATCTCGCTTCCAGATCGCTTGGGCGGACACCTGCAGCTTCACGTGATTCTTTCCTGACCGCATCAGGCAGCCTCACGCAGCTGCCGGACTACGTCGATTGGCCACGAATATCTCGATCTCGAGGTCTGGAAGGAGCCATCAGCCAACCCATTCCGCAATCTGACCATTCTAGCCGCGTGGCGCGCTTCCCTTACGAAGTTGACGCAAACGATGAGACTGAGTGGTACCACGCCTAATCCGGAGACGACGAACAATACCAACCGGAGATCCATCGTGCTCAGGTGCAAAGGAAAGATCGCGTAGAAGATCTGCCCGATAAGAAAGGTCACGGCGGCGGTGCAATGCAAGTAGACCACCGGTTGCCCGCGCCGCCGTTGCTCACCGAGCAGCTTGTCCTGAAGGAGCAGTTCCCGACGCAATTCGGTCTCGGTCACATCCGTGAATGTCATTTCTCACCTCAGCATTTCGATCCAAAAAGTGACCTTGTCCTGCACATACGGCCACTTTCGACGACGACCTTGGTACCAAGTGGCAATGATCGCGCGCTTCTTTTCCGGTAAAAGGTCAATGCGATTTTCCGACAGATATTGATCCAAAGATGCTTCAAACTCCTCGAGAGCTTCTGCTTCCGACGAGTGTGGCGCCACCTCGGGTCCCAGGAATAGCCAGTTCAGATCGGCGCCGAACTCATCCCCCAGCGTGACGATATTGGCATGCGAGAGGCTCCGGTCACCCTTCTCGTAGAAGTGGTAGCTCCGGAGCGAGACGCCCAAGCGCTTCGCGAATTCTGCCTGGGTTAGGCCCGCCTCTATTCTGACAAGAGCAAGCCGCGCTCCGATCGCCTTGGGCGAAGGGTCGAAACCTGCAACTTCAGTATTGCGGAACTTTCTCAGATCGGCCTCACTAACGGTCGAGTGTGTACGATTCTGCACATAAATTTGGCTATAGGGACATATCTCAGCGCAGGTATGATCTCTCACCTCATGCGGCAAAACAATGGATATCTCAATATGACGAGAGACTTGCTTGGAGACGGAGAAGAGTACCTCACTCCGGACGAACTCTCCAAACGTGTCGGTATCTCTGTGTCCAGGATCCGAAGCCTCATGGATGAGGATGAGCTAGAATACGTCGAAATGTCAGAGAAAATGAGATTGATCAAATTCAGTTCGTGGGTGGATTACATCCGGCGAAACACCCGTGGGCGTTACGGTCAGGATGCATTGATCTCAGTTGCGCTGCGTGATTCACGCCTCTGAAAACGGAGCGATTACATGAGCGATC
>CANLEQ010000020.1 GCA_947489705.1 uncultured Paracoccaceae bacterium | reverse complement strand
AACCGAAGCCGCCACGGGGAACATGATGGCGGCGTGACCAGCGCAGCGCGCTGTCTCATTACCGTGCCCCGGTACACTCTTCGGCAGCACGCTTATGCTCGTAGATTCCGCGAGGTGGGACGGCGCTGTCGGTTGCACCAGGGAAGCGACGATGCAGCGCATGCAGCGGGCACTCCCTCCCATCCACGAACACTGCGAAGTTTTTACGGAGCTGAGGGTCGAGGAGACAGCACACATGATGATCTTTAAGGACAAGACGGGCGAACAGGTCTTCAAGCTGATCGCGCATCCTGACAGCCTCTGGGACTTGAAAGTTATTAAGCCTGGGGTCCAGGCTGATGAACGCGGCCTCGTTCAGGATATCGTGCTCCTGAAGCTGCTGGCATATGATTGCGGGCCGGAGGGTTCGATACCGGCGAGCGATCTGGAAGACTGGTGAGCTCGCCCAAGTGTTGCGCATTGCTGTGAGGACGCAGTACCATGCAGTACATCACCGGAGCGGCCCTGCTGGCCGCGATTGACGCAGCTGAGGCGGGTCGAACTCCCGGCGACTTGGAAAACGCTCCGAGCATTGAAATCTGGTTCCTGATCCGGCGCGACGGTGATGTTATACGTGCCGACGGAGATGTGTACGGGCACCCGACGATTGACGCCCCTTGGGTCACGACCTCGCCAGTGCTCGGATGCGACTATGACTTCGACAGGGAAAAGGGCTGTCTGCGTTCAATCTCGCGCTGGTATCGCCTTGGGCGGCTGAGGGAGGTCCCGGTCAACTCGACTAGCCCTGAGCAAGCGCGCCGCGAAGCGCTAGATTGTGCTGCGGTGAGCCTTCAGAGGCAGCGGTTTGCTTGGCGTAAACGCTTCGGTTAAGGCGCGAAAGGGTCGTCCCGTCTGCGTCGCCGTTCACTACATCAGTATGAAATGGGCGGCTCGCCAAGGTTAATCTGAAACGTCGAATCTCCCCCCTCAAAGTCCAGTACGAGTGTGCTGCCCTGAAGACTCAATTGGGCGAAGGCGCTCCGTGACTGAAGCTCTTGCTGCTTCTTGCGGACTGCCGACTTACGGTCCTCATCTTTCATATTTTGGATCAACCCACCAAGAGCCATCACATCTTGCATAATGTCTGTCATGCTCGGTGCGACTTCGGGAAACGCCTCATCCAAAGCTGCCACGATCTCCGCGTTCATGCTGCGGTTATTCGTTTCAGCTGCGCGCTTGATGCGCTCACGCATTCCATCTGGAAGGCGAAGCATAAATTTGTCCGATAATGATCGGGTTTCGCTCGACATGCTGTCCAATGGACACATAAAGCCGGTTGACGCAATGGTGTCCAAGTGACATCATAATGTCCAAGTGACACCATCGCTCGAGGCGCAGCATGCAAAGACACGCGTTACAGCTCCGCTTGCCGCCTGACATCAAATGTTGGCTGAAAGCCCAAGCTGCCACGAATGGCTCTAGCCAAAACAGTGAAGTGCTCCGCTCGATCCGTGAGCGGATGCAGAGAGATAAGGATGAGAGCGCGAGTCGCGTTTCGCCGAACAGCGCTCCCGAAAGGCTAGAGGCGCTCTACGGAAGCCCAGATCAAGCTGAAGAAAACCGATCACCTCACACAGAAGGAGGATGACTTATGCTGCGAGAAATCCAGCTTATCTCCACGCAACAGCTGGCTGAACATCTTGGCTATGAGAGTGTTTCGGCGTCTTTCTATGACTTCTGTCGTCATCTTCGTATCGCGCCAGTGCCAGGTCGTCGGGGTTGGTACGATCCAAAGCTGGTGCGATCTAGGCTCGATCAGGCGCAAGGCATGGAGCGCGCGGGGGAGGGCCTCAGCGTCAGCTCGGCAACCTTAGTTGAAAGAAGGAGGGCTCGCCTTGGTAAGGCATAGGCTTCCGAAGGGGGTTCATTGTGTTCGGCGAAGAGTAAAGGGCGGAGTAAAGTACCACTTCTATGCATGGCGTAGCGGCCCTAAGTTCTGGGAGGATGTCATCCCACACCCGGTGTCGCCTGAGTTTTTTCAAGCATTCGCGGCTTGCACCGTGCCGCAAAAGTCTAGCGCCAACCTGATCGACGGCTTGGTAACTGATTTTCTAAGTAGCGACGCGATGCCACCCAAAGCTCGCTCTCGGGAGGATGTCGAGCTCTGGATCAAAAGGTTTCAGGTCGAGTTCGGTGAAGACCCCATTGCCATGTTCGAAGAGCCATCCTCTCGTGCCGAACTCAACAGCTGGCGCAAGCGCTGGATACACTCGCCAAAACAGTACGACATGGCCGGAACGCACGTTGTCAAGCTGCTGAACTGGGCAGTCAGCGAGGGGAGGCTCAAGGAGCATCACTGTAAGCTACTCAAAAAGCTTTACGTGGCTAATCGCAGTGAGATCGTGTGGACACCCGCTGATATCAAAGCCTTCAATATGGTAGCACCACAATGGGTGCAGCGAATCCTGACGCTGGGCTGTGAAACCGGTTTGCGCGTGTCGGACCTGGTCGAAGTTCGGAAAGATCACTTCGAGGACACCTCGAGCGGGAAACGTCTTCGCTTCAAGACAGGCAAGCGAGGGCGCATTGCATATATTCCTGTGACTGACGGCTTGGGGACGCTCTTGGAAGCGACACCCAACGATCAAGAAACACTGCTGGTAAGCCAGCTTGGTCATCCTCTGACCCCTCGCTGGGCATCTAATCAGATCACAAAATGGCGGCGCGAAGCCAAGGTGCCACCTTGGGATGACGGTCGTGAGAAAACTTTGGCGGATACACGAGGCACCGCTGCGACGCGCTTGCTCAACGCGGATCTATCTTTGCGCCAGATCGCAACGCTAATGGGGTGGTCAGCTCGCTACGCGTCGCAAGTCATTGAAATCTATGCGCGTGTCAGCCCTGACGAAAGTGATGAGGTTAGACGAAAGCTCGAATGGGCTAAACAGCAGGAAAACATGCAATAATTGTAAACGCACCTGTAAACAGCAGGGCCGCTGCACTGAAAGGAGTAACGCAAGTGCTTGAAAATAAATGGAGGCGAGTACCGGAATCGAACCGGTGTACACGGATTTGCAATCCGCTGCGTCACCACTCCGCCAACTCGCCGCCGGGTGTGGTGGGGAAGCGTTTAACGCGTGTGGGCGGCCATCGCAAGACGGGTTGCAACCGCTCCTGCACGACTGGCGGCCGGGCGCGCATTTCGGGGCTGGGCAGGAGGCGCTGGCCCTGATACGCGCGCGTCGGCAACGCCGGATCAGGTATGCAGGGAAGGGCCGATCGGTCCCCTCGTGCCTCGTAGCGGCGGGACCGACCCAATGGAGGCCGTCTGATGTTCAAGGTTCTCGTCAGCGCGTGGGCGCTCTTTCTCGGCATGGCGCTGCTGATGGTCGGCAACGGGATGCAGGGAACGCTTCTGGGCGTGCGCGGCGAGCTCGAAGGGTTCTCGACCTTTCAGATGTCGCTCATCATGTCGGCCTATTTCCTTGGGTTTCTCGGAGGATCGCGACTCGCGCCCGAAATGATCCGGCGGGTGGGGCATATCCGCGTCTTCGCGGCGTTGGCGTCGTTCATCTCGGCGGTCCTGATCCTCTATCCCACGATCACCGATGCCGGGGCCTGGGTCCTGCTCAGGGTGTTCATCGGGTTCTGCTTTTCGGGGGTCTACGTGACTGCGGAATCCTGGCTCAACAATTCCGTGACCAACGAGCGGCGGGGCCAGGCGCTCTCGGTCTACATGATCGTGCAGATGCTGGGCATCCTCACGGCGCAGGCGCTTCTGACGCTGGGCGATCCGAGCGGGTTTATCCTCTTCGTGGTGCCCTCGGTGCTGGTGTCGATGTCGTTCGCGCCCATTCTTCTGTCGGTGACGCCGACACCCGCCTTCGCGACGACGAAGCCGATGAGCTTGGCCAGGCTCTATACGTCCTCGCCGCTGGGCTGCGTGGGGATGTTCCTCATGGGCGGGGTCTACGCGTCGCAATTCGGCATGGCGTCGGTCTATGCGACGCAGATCGGATTTTCGGTGAGCCAGGTGGCGACCTTCGTCGCCGCGATCTATGGCGGGGGATTGCTGCTGCAATATCCGATCGGCTGGCTGTCGGACCGCCTTGACCGGCGCCTGATGATCCTGGGCGCGTCGGCGATCGGAGGGATCGCGTGTTTCCTCGGCTTCTTCTCCGATCCCAGCCTGACGCTTCTGTGCACGGCCGGGTTCATTCTGGGGGGGATGGCAAACCCGCTCTATGCGCTGCTCATCGCCTACACGAACGATTATCTCGAAGCCGAGGACATGTCGGCGGCGTCGGGTGGACTTCTGTTCATCAACGGGCTCGGGGCGGTCGCGGGACCCTTGATCACGGGCGCGTTGATCTCCTGGCTCGGCCCGATGGGATTCTGGGTATTCCTGGCCGGGCTGATGCTGGCGCTGGCGGTCTATGCCGCATATCGCATGACGCGCCGCGCCTCTCCCGACCGCGAGGAATACGGCCAGTATGTCGCGATCATGCCGTCCTCGACACTGGTGGCGATGGACGCGGCGCAGGAATGGCTTCAGGAACAGGCCGAAGAGGAAGACGACGAGGAGTAAAGGGGGGCCGCAGGGCTTGCCTTGCGGGAACCGGATCGGCACCGTCGACGAAAGAAGGGGAGGGGACGCACATGTCGACACCGCAGGAGGTCCTGGCCTATTGGCTCGACGAGGTCGGGCCCGAAGGCTGGTACAATGCCGACGATCGGCTCGACCGCACCATTCGAGAGCGGTTCGAGCAGGATTGGCGCGAGGCCGAGGAGGGGGGGCTTTCGCTCTGGCTGACCTATCCCGGCGGGGCGCTCGCCTATCTGCTGGTGACGGACCAGTTCCCGCGCAACATGTTCCGCGACACCGCGCGCTCCTTCGCGCTCGATCCCGTGGCGCTGGCCGTGGCCAAGGCGGCGATCTCGCGGAACTGGGACACGCGCATCGACCCGCCGGCGCGCCAGTTCTTCTATCTGCCGCTGATGCATTCGGAAAATCTCAGCGATCAGGATCGCTGCGTGCGGCTGTTCCTGACCCGGATGCCCGAGGCGCAGGACAATCTTCTCCATGCGAGGGCCCATCGCGAGATCATCCGCGACTTCGGCCGGTTTCCCTATCGCAACGCGACGCTCGGGCGCGAGATGCAGCCGCGCGAACAGGCGTTCCTCGATTCGGGCGGCTACGGCGCGACCCTGCGATCCCTCAGGGACGCCGCCTGACCCTGTCGATCGCGGCTTGCCTCCGGCAAGGGCGGGTGATCAGCAGGGGCGATGGAACCTCGACAGACAGACCGGCCGCTCGTGGCGGCGCTCTTCGCCGCCGGATTGCTCGCGGCGGCGCAATTCGCGAAGATCGCGCTGAGCCTGCCGCAGACGGCCGACGCCTTTTCCCAGCCGGTGGCCAGGATCGCCTATCTCGTCTCGATCCTCGGTGTGGTCGGCATTCTCGGCGGGGTCATGGCCGGCGGCGTGGTCGCCGCCTTCGGTGCGCGCCGGGTGCTGCTGTGGTCGCTGGTCCTCGGGGGCGTCCTGTCGCTGCTGCAGGCGCTCCTGCCGCCGCTGCCGGTCTTCACGCTGCTGCGCGTGGTCGAGGGGGCATCGCATCCCGGCATCGTCGTCGCCGCGCCGCCGCTCATGGCCGGGATCGCGTCTGAGCGGGACCGGCCCCTCGTCATGTCGATCTGGGCCGCATTCTTCGGCGTGGCCTTCGCGCTCGCCGCGCTGGCGTTTCCGCCACTCGTGCGGGCTGGGGGGCTCGGCACGCTCTTCGCGGTGCACGGGCTGGCGATGCTGCTCATGGCACTGACCCTCGCACCCCGGCTCGCGCGGCAGCCGCGCGCGCCGCTGCGGTTGAACCCGTGGCGGGTCCATCGGCGGATCTACGGCAATTCCCGGCTCGTCGCGCCCGGCGCGGGGTTCGTGTTCTACACCGTGATCTTCGTCGCACTCGTCACCCTGTTGCCCGCCCGCCTCGGACAGCCCGGGCTGGCGGTCATCCTGCCGCTTCTGGGCCTTGCCGGAACCTTCGCGGGCGGGCCGCTCATGTCGCGGCTCTCGCCCGACAGGTTCGCCGCATTGGCCTTCGGGTCGGTGACCGTCCTTTCGCTTGCGCTTTTCGCGGGGCTCGGCGCGGCACTGGTGCCGCTTTTTTTCGTGATGGGCATGGCCCCTGCGGCGAGCTTCGCGATGATCCCCCATCTCAACGACACCGTGCCGGACCGGGCGCGGGCGTCGGGCTGCATCGCGCAGCTCGGGAATGTCGGCACCACGCTCGGAACGCCGCTTTTCGCGCTCTGCCTGGCGCTCGGCGGTCTCGGCCTTCTCTATCTGACGCTCGCCGCTGCGGCATCGTGCGGGCTTGCGGTGACGATCCTGCTGGGGCGCATTGCGCACGCGGCCTGACGAAGCCTGCGCCACGGGGTCGCCCGCGCCGAGTTTCCGTTTGCGATTCCCGCACACGATCCTATCTGAGGTCTCTAGGCGACGAGGGGTGACATGGCCGAGCTGAAGAACATCGAGGTGCGCGGCGCGCGCGAGCACAATCTCAAATCCATCGACGTGGATATCCCCCGTGACAAGCTCGTCGTGATCACCGGTCTGTCGGGGTCGGGCAAGTCCTCGCTGGCCTTCGACACGATCTATGCCGAGGGGCAGCGACGCTATGTCGAATCGCTCTCGGCCTATGCGCGTCAATTCCTCGACATGATGCAGAAGCCCGACGTGGATCATATCAGCGGCCTCTCGCCCGCGATCAGCATCGAGCAGAAGACGACGTCGAAGAATCCCCGCTCGACCGTCGGCACCGTGACCGAGATCTACGATTACATGCGCCTGCTCTTCGCGCGCGTCGGCACGCCCTACAGCCCCGCGACCGGACTGCCCATCGAGGCGCAGCAGGTGCAGGACATGGTCGATCGCGTCATGTCGTTCGACGAGGGCACACGCGGCTATCTGCTCGCGCCCATCATCCGCGATCGCAAGGGCGAATACCGCAAGGAATTCCTGGAATTGCGCAAGCAGGGCTTCCAGCGGGTGAAGGTGGACGGCACCTTCTACGAGTTGGACGAGCCGCCCACGCTCGACAAGAAGTTCCGCCACGACATCGACGTCGTCGTCGACCGGATCGTCGTGCGCGAGGGGCTCGAGACGCGGCTGGCCGACAGCTTCCGCACGGCCCTCGACCTTGCCGACGGGATCGCGGTGCTCGAGACGGCGCCCGCCGAGGGCGAGCCCGAGCGGTTCACGTTCTCCGAGAAATTCGCCTGTCCCGTCAGCGGCTTCACGATCCCCGAGATCGAACCGCGGCTTTTCTCCTTCAACGCGCCGTTCGGCGCCTGCCCGGATTGCGACGGTCTCGGGGTCGAGCTCTTCTTCGACGAGCGCCTTGTCGTGCCTGATCAGAACCTCAAGATCTCCGACGGTGCCATCGCGCCCTGGCGCAAGGGCAAAAGCCCCTATTTCACCCAGACGATCGAGGCGATCGCCAAGCATTACGGCTTCAAGCAATCGACCAAATGGGTGGACCTACCCGACGAGGCCAAACAGGTCTTCCTCTTCGGTTCGGGCAAGGACGAGATCAAGTTCCGCTACGACGAGGGCGGTCGCGTCTACGAGGTGTCGCGCCCCTTCGAAGGTGTGATCCCGAACATGGAGCGCCGCTATCGCGAGACCGATTCCAGCTGGATCCGCGAGGAATTCGAGCGCTACCAGAACAACCGCCCCTGCGGCACCTGCGGCGGATACCGCCTGCGCCCCGAGGCGCTGGCCGTGCGGATCGACGGGATGCATGTGGGCCAGGTGGTGCAGATGTCGATCCGCGAGGCCTGGGAATGGTGCGAGCGTGTGCCCACGACGCTCACGACCCAGAAGAACGAGATCGCGCGTGCCATTCTGAAGGAAATCCGCGAGCGTCTCGGCTTTCTCAACAACGTCGGCCTCGAATACCTCACCCTGTCGCGCAATGCGGGGACGCTTTCCGGGGGCGAATCGCAGCGGATCCGCCTGGCGAGCCAGATCGGCTCGGGCCTCACCGGCGTGCTCTATGTCCTCGATGAGCCGTCGATCGGCCTGCACCAGCGCGACAACGACCGTCTGCTGACGACGCTCAAGAACCTGCGCGATCAGGGCAACACGGTGATCGTCGTCGAGCATGACGAGGAGGCGATCCGCGAGGCCGATTACGTCTTCGATATCGGCCCCGGCGCGGGCGTGCACGGCGGCGAAGTCGTAGCCCACGGAACCCCGCAGCAGATCGAGCACGACCCCAAGAGCGTGACCGGCGATTACCTCGCGGGGCGGCGCGGCATTCCCGTCCCCGGCGAGCGGCGCAAGGGCAAGAAGAAGGCGGTGAAGCTCGTCAAGGCCAGCGGCAACAATCTCAAGGATGTGAGCGTCGAGTTTCCCTTGGGCAAGTTCGTCTGCGTCACTGGTGTCTCGGGCGGCGGGAAATCGACGCTGACGATCGAGACGCTCTTCAAGACGGCCTCCATGCGCCTCAACGGCGCGCGCCAGACGCCCGCGCCGTGCCAGACGATCAAGGGACTGGAACATCTCGACAAGGTCATCGACATCGACCAGCGCCCGATCGGCCGCACGCCGCGTTCGAACCCCGCGACCTATACCGGGGCCTTCACACCGATCCGTGACTGGTTCGCGGGGCTGCCGGAGGCCAAGGCGCGCGGCTACAAACCGGGGCGGTTCAGCTTCAACGTCAAGGGCGGCCGCTGCGAAGCCTGCCAGGGCGACGGCGTGATCAAGATCGAGATGCACTTCCTGCCTGATGTCTATGTCGAATGCGAAACCTGCAAAGGTGCGCGATACAATCGCGAAACCCTGGAAATCCAGTTCAAGGGCAAGAGCATAGCGAACGTTCTTGATATGACGGTTGAAGAGGCGCAGAGCTTCTTCCAGGCCGTGCCCTCGATCCGCGAGAAGATGGACGCGCTGGTTCGGGTGGGCCTCGGCTATATCCGCGTGGGCCAGCAGGCCACGACGCTCTCGGGCGGCGAGGCGCAACGCGTGAAGCTCAGCAAGGAACTTGCCAAGCGATCGACCGGGCGGACGCTCTATATTCTGGACGAGCCGACCACCGGCCTGCATTTCGAGGATGTTAAGAAGCTGCTCGAAGTCCTTCACGAGCTTGTCGATCAGGGCAACAGCGTCGTGGTGATCGAGCATAACCTCGACGTCATCAAGACCGCCGACTGGCTGATCGATATCGGCCCCGAAGGCGGCGACGGCGGCGGTGAGGTCGTGGCGACCGGCACCCCCGAAGAGGTGGCCGGCGTCGAGGCGTCGCATACCGGGCGCTATCTCAAGCCGATGCTGGTGCCTCGCAAGGTTGCCGCCGAATAGGGCGGCGGCTCAGGCGTCGAGTTCCACCCAGACGGGGACGTGATCGCTGGGCTTTTCGCGGGCGCGAAGGTCCTTCTCGATCCAGCAATCGACGAGAAGGTCCGCCGCCTGCGGCGTCAACAGGTGATGATCGATCCGGATGCCGTTGTTGCGCTCGAACGCGCCGGCCTGGTAATCCCAGAACGTGTAATGACCGCGCCCCGGCTGCCTGACGCGGAACGCATCCGTCAGGCCAAGCCACAGTAGGCGACGGAACGCTTCCCTCGATGCCGACAAGGCAAGCGCGTCGTCGCGCCAGGCTTCGGGCCTCTCGGCATCCGTATCCTGTGGGATGACGTTGTAGTCGCCCGCGAAGATCGCAGGTTCCTCGGTCGCGAGTATGTCTTCCATCCGGCGGTGCAGCCGCTCCATCCATGCGAGCTTGTAGTCGTATTTCGGACCCGGCGCGGGGTTGCCGTTGGGAAGATAGAGGCACGCGACGCGCACCGGCCGGGTGCCCATCACGCTCGCCTCGATATACCGCGACTGGCTGTCTTCCGCATCGCCCGAAAGGCCGCGTGCCACATCTTCCAGGGGCAGCTTCGACAGGATCGCCACGCCGTTGAAGCCCTTCTGGCCGTGGGTCTCGACGGCGTAGCCGAGATCCTCGATCGCCTCGCGCGGGAAATTCTCGTCGACCGACTTGATCTCCTGGAGGAGGGCCACGTCCGGCGCGCTCTCGCGCAGCCAGTGGGTCAGGCCGTCGAGCCGCGCCTTGACGCCGTTGATGTTGAATGTCGCGATTTTCATGCGCGTGTTCTGGCCCGCGCCGCGCCAAAGCGCAATCCCGCGCGGGCCGGAGCGATTACATCGCGAAGGATGTCCCGCAGCCACAGCTCGAGGTGGCGTTCGGATTCTCGATCACGAAGCGCGCGCCGATCAACTCTTCGCTGAAGTCGATGACCGCGCCGCTCAGAAACGGAAGCGACACGCTGTCGATCAGCACCCGTTCCCCGTCCTTTTCGAGCACGAGGTCGTCATCCGCGGCCTCGTCGAGCTTGATCTCGTACTGGAATCCCGAACATCCGCCGCCTTCGACGGCCACGCGCAGCGCCTGGCCCTGTTCGGCGGCGCCGATCTCGGAGAGGCGCGCGAAGGCGCGATCGGTCACTTTCGGGGGAAGGTTCATGGTGCGTTCGCCCTGCATTGGTTGGCTGTTCGAAATATAAGGCGCCTGACGCAGGACAACAAGATTGGCAAGCCCATGCAGGCCCGCTATGCCACCCGCCCCGAAGACACGCGCGGGCGGCTTCATCCCGAAGAGGAAAGCGCGCATCGCAGCTGCTTTCAGCGCGACCGCGACCGGATCATCCATTCGAGCGCCTTCAGGCGACTCAAGCACAAGACCCAGGTCTTCGTCGAGCACGAGGGCGATTATTTCCGCACGCGGCTCACCCATTCCATCGAGGTGGCGCAGGTGGCGCGGACCGTCTCGGGCGTGCTCGGGCTCAATTCCGAGCTGACCGAGGCGGTCGCGCTGGCGCACGATCTGGGCCATCCGCCCTTCGGTCACACGGGCGAGGATGCGCTTCAGGACCTGATGGCGCCCTATGGCGGCTTCGACCACAATGCGCAGGCGATCCGCATCGTCACGTCGCTGGAACGGCACTATGCCGAGTTCGACGGGCTGAACCTCAGCTGGGAAACGCTGGAGGGGATCGCCAAGCACAATGGCCCCGTCGCAGCGCCGATCCCCTATGCGCTTGCCGATTACGACGCCCGCCACGACCTCGAGCTCGGCACCCATGCCAGCGCCGAGGCGCAGGTCGCCGCCCTTGCCGACGACATCGCCTATAACAGCCACGACCTGCATGACGGCCTCAGGGCCGAGCTCTTCTCGACCGACGAGCTGGCGGAATTGCCGATCCTCGACAGGTGTTTCGCCAAGGTTGACGCGCTCTATCCCGGGCTGAACTACTACCGGCGCCGCCACGAGGCGCTGCGCCGCTTCTTCGGCGTCCTGGTCGAGGACGTCATCGCCGAGGCGCGCGAGACGCTCGCGGCCCTCGATCCGGTCGATGCGCGCGAGGTGCGGCACCTGGCGATGCCGATCATCCGCTTCTCCGATCCGGTCTGGTCGGACTTGCAGGTGATCCGCAACTTCCTCTTTCACCGGATGTACCGCGCGCCGGATGTCGTCGTGACGCGCGAGCGGGTGACGCGGGTGGTCCGCGATCTCTTCCCGCTCTTCATGGAGCGCGCGGATCTCCTTCCCCGGCAATGGCGCAAGGACGTGGAGGAGGCCGAGGGCGAGGTGATGCTCGCCCGGATCGTGGTCGACTACATCGCCGGGATGACGGACCGCTTCGCGTTGCAGGAGCATGCCCGGCTCCTCGGCGCCCCCTGACACCCGCGCGCGGCGTCAGGGCGTCAGGATCAGCCCCTCGTTCGGCAGAAGCTGCGTGACATCTTTCAGATCGCGGGCCGCGATCGTGGAAAAGAGCGGGGTGCCTTCGCAGGGAAGGGGAACCTCCCGATCGCTGAAATTCAGCGCGACGCGAAGCGTCTCGCCGTCATGCTCCCGCGCATAGGCCAGCACCGAGGCGTCGGCATGGAGCCTTGCATAGCTCCCCCGGCGCAGGGCGGCGTGATTGCGGCGCAGATGCACGAGATGGCGATAGAGCACCAGCATCGAGCCCGGATCCTCGGCCTGCGCCTCGGCCGACGCGACCGAGGAGAGCGGCAGCCACGGCGTGCCCGTCGTGAACCCGCGGCCGGGCCCGTCGTCCCACGGCATCGGGATGCGCACGGGATCGCGGCCGAGGCCGGTGCCGGGGTTGTTGACGGCCCAGGGGTCCTGGAGCATCTCCGGCGGAACGGTCTCGTTCACCATCCCGAGCTCGTCCCCCTGCCACAAGGTGGGCGTCCCGCGAAGCGTCAGCAGCAGCATCGCCGCGCAGCGCGCCGCCTGCGGCCCCCAGCGTGTCGCCACCCGGTCGCGATCGTGGTTGCCCAGAACCCAGTTGGGCCAGGCACCCGGCGGCAGCGCGGCCTCGTAGGTGTCGATGAAATCGGCGAGGCCCACCGGGTCCCAGGGCGCCTCGATCAAGTGGAAGTTGAAGGGTAGATGGAAGCCGTCGAGCGCCTCGCCGTAATAGCGCATGACCTCGTCGAGCGTGCCATAGGCCTCGCCCAGCAGGACACGTTCCGGATAGGCATCGGCGACCCGCCGCATCTCGCGCACGACGTCGAACCCGTCCGGCTGATGCGCGGAATACCTGCGGTCAAGCGAGCGTGCCGGCCCCATCTCGAACCGCCAGTCCGGCACGGGCGGATTGTCGCGGCCTTGCGCGTCGGGGGCCAGATGCTCCACTGCGTCCACGCGGAACCCGTCGACGCCGCGATCGAACCAGGTGCGCATCGCGTCGTAGATCGCCGCGCGCAGCTCGGGGTTGCGCCAGTTGAGCGCCGGTTGCTCGGTCAGGTAGAGATGAAGATAGTACTGCCCGGTCGCGTCGTCCCATTCCCAGGCCGCGCCACCGAATTCGGCGATCCAGTTCGAGGGCGGCCCCCCGTCGGGCCCGGCATCGCGCCAGACATACCAGTCGCGCCTGGGATTGTCGCGGCTCGCCCGGCTTTCGAGGAACCACGGATGCTGGTCCGAGCTGTGCGAGGGCACCAGATCCAGCAACAGTTTCATCCCCTGCGCATGAATGGCCTCGGCCAGGCGCGCGAAACTTTCGAGCGACCCGAAGAGCGGCTCGATCCCGCGGTAATCGGTGATGTCGTAGCCCGCATCCTTCATCGGCGACGGATAGATCGGCGAGATCCAGACCGCGTCGACGCCGAGGGCCACGAGATGAGGCAGACGCGCGCGGATGCCGTCGAGATCGCCGATCCCCGTGCCGGTCGTGTCCTGGAACGATCGCGGATAGACCTGATAGACGATGCCGTCCTTCCACCACTCGGTCGTGTCATCTGCATGCATGTCGGGCTCCTTCGTTCCGGGCGGCTTAGAATTGGCGTCGACGGGATGCAATGACCTCGCAGTCGCGTTAGCACGCTCTAGATTGGCCAGGATGCGCGCCCCAAGGGGCGTTTTTCACGAAAGGAACGTTTGGAATGGGGAATGGCGCGTTGGATCCGGTCGCCGCGATCGCACTCGTGGGCGTGCTCGGAGTGGGCTCGCAATGGGTGGCGTGGAAGCTCAAGATGCCGGCCATCGTGCTCATGCTGCTCGCGGGCGTCGTCGCGGGTCCGGTCCTTGGGGTGTTCGATCCCGCGCGCGACATCGGCCCGCTCTACGGCCCGCTCATCTCGATCGCGGTGGCCATCATCCTCTTCGAAGGGGGGCTGACACTCAACTTCCACACGCTGCGCGACGCGGCCGACGGGGTGAAACGGCTGGTGTTCATCGGCGCCCCGGTCGGCTGGCTCCTGTCGACGCTGGCGCTGCGCTATGGCGCCGGCACAAGCTGGGAGACGGCATCGGTCTTCGGCGGGATCATGATCGTGACGGGCCCCACCGTCATCGCGCCGCTGCTGCGCTCGGCGCGGCTCGCACGGCGCCCCGCGGCCCTGCTGCAATGGGAGGCGATCCTCAACGACCCGATCGGCGCGCTCGCCGCCGTTCTCGCATTCGAGGTGGTGCTGGTCCTGCGCACCGCCGAACAGGTGGGTGCCGCGGTCTGGACCCTGGTCTTCGGGATCGCGGTGGCCACGGCGCTGGGATATGCCGGCGGTTACGGCATGGCCTGGGCCTATCGTCGCGGCAAGGTGCCCGAATACATGAAGGTGCCCGTGCTCTTCGTGGTGCTGCTGGCGGTGTTCGCCGTGTCGAACCTCATCCTGCACGAGTCGGGCCTGCTCGCCGTGACGATCATGGGCGTCGTCATCGCCAACGCCAAGCTCGCCTCCTACGAGGAACTGCGCCGCTTCAAGGAGCATGCGACGATCCTCCTGGTCTCGGGCGTCTTCATCCTGCTGGCCGCCTCGCTCGACTTCGCGGCGCTGGGCCAGCTGACCTGGCGGGCGGCGCTCTTCGTCATCGTGGTGCTGTCGATCGCGCGTCCGGTGACGGTGTTCTTGGCGCTCGCCACGACCAAGCTGCCCTGGCGCGAGCAGATCCTCGTGGCCACGACCGGGCCGCGCGGGGTGGTGCTCATCGCCGTCGCGGGCCTCTTCGGCGAGCGGTTGACGGAACTCGGCGTGGCCGACGGCGCGATCATCGGACCGCTGGCCTTCATCCTCGTCGCGGCCTCGGTCGTGGTGCACGGCTTCACGCTTGCGCCCGTCGCGCGGTTCCTGGGGCTCATCGCGGCCGAGACGCCGGGCGTGATCCTGGTGGGCGGCTCCTACTGGACCACCGCGCTGGCCGAGACCCTCAAGAAGGCCGACATCCCCGTCCTCATCACCGATCCCAACCGCGGCCATCTGCGGCGCGCCCGCGAGGCGGGGATCGAGACGTTCTTCGGCGATATCCTCAGCGAAGGCGCCGAGATGCGGATCGAGCTCAACGGCTACAAGATCGTACTCGCGGCGACCGACAACGACGCCTACAATACGCTGGTCGCCACCGATCTCGGGCCGCATTTCGGGCGTGAGAACGTCTACCAGATCGCGCGGGACAAGGCCGGTCACGTGCGGCATGCGCTGCCCTCGACCCTGGGCGGGCGGTCCTTCGTCGACGAGGCGACCTACAACGAGCTCAACCGGCTGATGTGGAACGACTGGAAGTTCCGCATCACCCCTCTGACCGAGGAATACACGCTCGAGGATTGGCGCGAGAAGCGGCCGGGCGCCCGGCTCCTCGGGTGGATCGACGAGACCGGAGAGCCCCATTTCGTGACCGAGGAGGGGGATGTCGAGGATGCGCCGGGCGTCCGCCTGATCTCGATGCTGCCGCCCGACGAGGTCGCGAAGATCGCGGCCGAGCGCGAGAACGGCAACGGTCGCGCGGCAGAGAGCGGCAAGGGGCAGGACCGGGCGACGTCGGGCTAGTCGTTGACGACGGGCGGCGGGGTGATATGACCTCGGCCGGAAACCCCGAGGATGACAAGATGAACCTGTTTGCGCATATGCGCGGTGACGTTCTGGCCGCGCTCGATGGATTGGTGGCAGATGGCGACCTGCCGGCCGGGCTCGATTTCGGCAACGTCACGGTCGAGCCGCCGCGCGATCCGGGGCATGGCGACATGGCCACCAACGCGGCCATGGTGCTGGCGAAACCCGCGGGCCTCAAGCCGCGCGACATCGCGACCGCCCTGGCGGCCCGGCTCCAGGGCCTCGATCACGTCGCCGCGGCCGAGGTGGCGGGCCCGGGTTTTCTCAATCTGCGCCTCGCCGACGGCGTCTGGACAGATACCGTCACGCGCATTCTCGACGACGAGGATTACGGCCGCTCGGCGATGGGGCAGGGGGCCCGGGTCAACGTCGAATATGTCAGCGCCAACCCCACCGGGCCCTTGCATGTGGGCCATACGCGCGGCGCCGTCTTCGGCGACGCGCTGGCCAACCTGCTCGACTACACCGGCTGGGCCGTGACGCGGGAATACTACATCAACGACGGCGGTGCCCAGGTCGACGTGCTGGCCCGGTCCGTCTACCTGCGGTATCTCGAGGCCCACGGGCAGGAGGTCGCCTTCGCCGACGGCACCTATCCCGGCGACTACCTCAAGGCCGTGGGCGAGACGCTGAAGGACAAGGTGGGCGACGCCTATCTCGGGGCCGGCGAGGATGTCTGGCTGGCCGACGTGCGCGATTTCGCCACCGCCGCCATGATGGAGCTGATCCGCGAGGATCTCGCCGCTCTGGGCGTCCGGATGGATAATTTCTACAGCGAAAAGTCGCTCTACGGCACCGGCCGGATCGAGGCGGCGCTGGCCCTGCTCGACGGCAAGGGGCTGATCTATCGCGGCACGCTGGAGCCGCCCAAGGGCAAGCTTCCCGACGACTGGGAGGCGCGCGAACAGACGCTCTTCAAATCGACCGCGCATGGCGACGACGTCGATCGTCCGGTGCGCAAATCTGACGGGTCCTGGACCTATTTCGCCCCCGACATCGCCTATCACTACGACAAGATCGACCGCGGCTTCGACGCGCTGATCGACGTCTTCGGCGCCGATCACGGCGGCTATGTCAAGCGGATGAAGGCGGCGGTCAGCGCGCTCAGCGATGCGCGCGTGCCGCTCGACGTCAAGCTCTGCCAGCTGGTCAAGCTCTGGAAGAACGGCGAGCCCTTCACCATGTCGAAACGCGCCGGCAATTTCGTCACCCTGCGCGACGTGGTGGACGAGGTTGGCCCCGACGTCACCCGTTTCACGATGCTCACGCGCAAGAACGACGCGCCGCTCGATTTCGATTTCGCCCGCGCGGTCGAGCAATCCAAGGACAATCCGGTCTTCTACGTGCAATATGCCCATGCGCGCATTCGCTCGGTCGAGCGCAAGGCCGAGGCGCAGGGCATCGTCATGTCCGCGCCGGTCCTGTCGGACCCGGCGGAATTCGACGTGGCCCGCAAACTCGCCGAATGGCCCCGCCTGGTCGAGATCGCGGCGCGCAACCACGAGCCGCATCGCGTCGCGTTCTATCTCTACGACCTCTCGAGCAGCTTCCATTCGCTCTGGAACAAGGGCAACGACGATCCCTCCCTCCGCTTCATTCAAGAGGGCGACGCGGATGCCAGCGCCGGCAAGCTGGCTCTGCCGCGGGCCGTTGCCTCGGTCATCGCGTCGGGGCTCGGGATCCTCGGGGTCACGCCGCTCGAAGAGATGCGCTGAGGCGGGTGGGCGATGCCCCGCGGTGACGGGGTGGCAAAAATCGGAAGGCCCGTGATCTTTTCTCTGGGATCATGGCCTTCGCTTCGCTAGGCTACGCCCCAGCGCCGAATGCGAGCGTCCCGTCAGAGGACGCCACGGCGCGCATAGTGAGGCAAGAGCAGACGGAGGCGGGGGGCTTGGATCCGCCCATGACCTCCATGATGAGGCAGGCATGGCAGAGATCGACTATATGGAAGATCACGACCGCAGGGACGGTGCGGCGAGCGGGTTCGGCAAATGGGTGAACCTTTCGGGTGCGGTGATGTCGCTGGTCCTGATCGGCGGGCTTTCCGTGTGGGGATACCAGTTGCTGATGCGCGACGTGAACGGCGTCCCCGTCGTCCAGGCCATGGAAGGTGCGTTCCGCGTGGCGCCCGAGGATCCGGGCGGCATGCAGGCCCCGCATCAGGGATTGTCGGTCAACGAGATCGCGGCCGACAGCGAAGCCAGCGGCCCGGTCGAAGAGGTCACGCTCGCACCGCCCCCGGCAGAACTGGAAGAAGAGGACGAGACGTCCGAGACGCTCGAGCGGATTGCCGCCGCGGAGGCCGCCGAAGAGCGTGAAGCCGCCCGGGCAGCCGAAGAGCGTGAAGCCGCCCGGGCCGCCGAAGAACAGCGAGCCGCCCAAGTCGTCGCCCCCGAGCCCGAAGCCCCCGAGGACGTCACGCTCGCCGAAGCGGACGGGATCGAGGATGGTGAGGAGGATACCGCCTCCACGGTCATCGAGGACGCGCCGTCGGGCGCCTTGGCCACCGACATGGCCGTGGCACAGGCATTGGCCAACACCGAGGACGAGACCTTCGACGACGCGCAGGTCAGCGTCGAGACCGCAGACGCCGCCTCGCTCCGCCCCGAGCCCCGTCCCGCCCGTGCCGCGATCGTGAACGCGTCGGCCGAGCGGTCTCAACCTGCGGCCGAAGCGACGACAGGGGGCGAGGTCGACGTGGCCGAACTTGCCACCGGGACACGACTGGTGCAGCTCGGCGCCTTCGCCAGCGGCGATGTCGCGCGTGCCGAATGGGAGCGCATCGTCGGACGTTTCCCTGATTATTTCGACGGCAAGCGCCGCGTGGTGCAGAAAGCGGATTCCGGCGGGAAGACATTCTACCGGTTGCGTGCCGAAGGGTTCACGGACCTGGCCGATACGCGGCGCTTTTGCACCGAGCTTCTCGCGCAGCAGACCGATTGCATCCCCGTCGAGCTTCAGTGACGACGGCCTGCATTCTCGGATGCGCCGGACCCCGGCTCGATCACGACACGCGCCGGTTCATGGGCGATGCGGATCCCTGGGGCTTCATCCTCTTCGGCCGCAATGTCGAAACCCCCGACCAGGTTCGGCGTCTGACGCATGACCTGCGCGACGCGGTGGGGCGCGACGCCCCCGTGCTGGTCGACCAGGAGGGCGGCCGCGTCCAGCGTCTGGGCCCGCCGCACTGGCGCAATTGGCTGCCGCCGCTCGACCATGTGTTTCGCGCGCGAAACATCGAGCGTGCGCTGTGGCTCCGCTCGCGGTTGATGGCGGACGAGCTCCGCGCCGTCGGCATCGACGTGAACTGCGCGCCGACCTGCGATATCGCGCGTGACGAGACGCATCCCTTCCTGCGAAACCGATGCTACGGCACCGACGCGGCGAGCGTCGCGCGCAACGCAAGGGCCGTGGCCGACGGACTTCTGGCGGGGGGTGTCCTGCCGGTGATCAAGCACATGCCCGGTCATGGCCGGGGCCGCGCCGACAGTCACAAGACGCTGCCCGTGGTCGACGCGGACGAGACAGCGCTCGCCGAGGATTTCGCGCCGTTCCGCGCACTTCGGGACCTGCCGATGGGGATGACGGCACATATCGTGCTCAGGGCCCTGTCGGACCTGCCGGCAACGCGGGACCCCGCCATGATCGCCCTCATCCGGGACCGGATCGGCTTTGACGGGTTGCTGATGACCGACGACATCTCGATGGAGGCCCTGTCGGGCGACATCGCCGAACGCAGCGCGGCCGCGATCGCGGCGGGCTGCGATCTGGTCCTGCATTGCAACGGCGAGAAGGCGGAGATGGAGGCCTGCGTCGCGTCCTGCGGATCGCTCTCCGATGACGCCGCCACGCGCGCGGACAGGGCGCTCGCGCAGAGGCGCGATCCTGACCCCGTGGATGTCGACGCTTGCGACAGCGAGCTTGCGGCGCTTTTGCAGAGCTTCGGCGATGAATGACGTCGCGCACGATCAGGTTGGCGAAAGGCTGGCGGCCGAAGCCCTGATTGTCGACGTGGACGGGTTCGAGGGACCGCTCGACATGCTTCTGGCGATGAGCCGCACGCAGAAGGTCGACCTGCGCCAGATATCCGTCCTGGCGTTGGCCAGGCAGTATCTCGCCTTTGTCGAGCAGGCCCGCGCGCTCAGGATCGAACTCGCGGCCGATTACCTGGTGATGGCGGCCTGGCTCGCGTTCCTGAAATCGCGGCTTCTGCTGCCCCCGGACCCCGAGGACGAAGGCCCTTCGGGCGAGGATCTTGCCGCGCATCTGGCGTTCCAGCTCGAGCGTCTCGAGGCGATGCGCGAGGCCGCGGCGAAGCTCATGGCGCGCGATCAGCTGGGGCGCGATGTCTTCGCCCGCGGCGAGCCGGAAACCTTTGAGCGGGTGCGGCGGGTCCGCTATACCGCGACGCTCCTCGACCTGATGCAGGGCTATGCGCGGCTCAGGACCAGGGACGATTTCCGGCCCTTCGTCATGGACCGGCAATCGGTGATGACGATGGAAGAGGCGCTCGACCGGATGCGCGACCTGATCGGCTATGCCGGCAGCTGGACGGATCTCGCAAGCTACATGCCCGAGGGATGGGACGGCGATCCGATCCGTCGCCGGTCCGCCACGGCGTCGCATTTCGCGGCCTCGCTGGAACTCGTCAAGGCGGGCAGGATCCAGATCCGCCAGGGCGACACCTTCTCGCCGATCGAGATCAGGCGCTGCGATGGCTGATCCCGAGCGCGATCCGCCGCTCTTCGACGCGCCCCCCATGGCCGAGCAGGAACGCATGGTCGAGGCGATCATGTTCGCAAGCTCGGCCCCGGTCACCGTGGCCGAGCTCAACGCGCGAATGCCGCACGGTTGCGACGCTGTCGCGGCACTCGATCTTCTGCACAAGCGCTATGCGGGGCGGGGCGTCGAGCTGCGGCGCGTGGGGGACGCCTGGGCGATGCGCACCGCCGCCGATCTCGGCCACCTCATGCAGCGCGAGACGGTGGAGCAGCGCAAGCTCAGCCGCGCCGCGATCGAGACCCTCGCGATCATCGCCTATCACCAGCCCTGCACCCGCGCCGAGATCGAGGAAATCCGCGGCGTCGCCGTGAGCCGCGGAACGCTCGACCAGCTTCTGGAGCTCGAATGGGTCCGGTTCGGACGCCGGCGCGACACGCCCGGACGGCCTGTCACCTTCGTGGTGACGCAAGGGTTCCTCGACCATTTCAGCCTGGAATCGGCACGTGACCTGCCGGGGTTGCGGGATCTGCGGGCCGCTGGCCTGCTGGAATCGCGGCCGCTTCCGTCAGGGGGCGAAGGCGAGGACGAGGCGGCCGCGGATCAGACCGACATGTTCGGCAGCCCGGATCACGACGGCGAGGATTGATCGGCACCTCACGCGAACTGCTTGGCGAGCTTGAGCCCCTGTCCCTGATAGTTCGAGGCGATCTCCCGACCGTAGAGCTGGTCGGGCACCTCGGCCATCCGCTCGTAGATCAGCCTCCCCACGATCTGCCCGTGTTCGAGCGCGAAGGGCGCCTCGTGGCACCGCACCTCGAGAACGCCGCGCGCACCGCCCCCGCCGGCGGAGACATGTCCGAATCCGGGATCGAAGAAGCCCGCGTAATGGACGCGGAATTCCCCCACCAGCGCAAGGTAAGGCGCCATCTCGGCGGCATAGGCAGGCGGGATCGTCACCGCTTCACGGCTTACGAGGATGTAGAATGCGCCTGGATCGAGGATCAGGCGCCCTCGATCGGCGGCAAGCGCGTCCCAGAATTCCGCGGTGCGGTAATGTCCGATCCGGTCGAGATCGATCACGCCGGTATGCGGCTTCGCGCGATACCCGACGAGCCCGCCCGGCGCCGGGTCCAGATCGACGGAAAAGCCCAGCCCCTGGTCGATATGGGGGGGGCCGTCCACCAGGCTCTCGCCGGCATGCAGCTCCGCCAGTGCCGCGTCGTCGAGCGCGGCATGGCCGTCGCGGAACCGGATCTGGTTCAACGTCATGCCCGGACGAACCAGCACGGAGAACGATCGCGGACAGATCTCGGCATAGAGCGGTCCGTCGTAGCCGTCCGCGACGCGATCGAACTCCGTGCCGCCGTCGGTGATCATGCGCGTGAGAAGATCGAGCCGGCCCGTCGAACTCTTGGCATTCGCGACGGCACGGAGCCCCGCAGGCAGACGCAGTCGCTCCATTAACGGCACGACGTAGACGCAGCCCTTCTCCAGCACCGCCCCGGGTCGCAGGTCGATCTCGTGCATGGAGAACTCGGCGAGCCGGTCGGCGACACTGTGGGCATGGCCCGTCAGGAACGACGCGCGGACGCGATAGGCGCGCAGGCCAAGCCGCAGGTCGAGCGATGCCGGCTGGACCTGTCGCGGCGTCAGGGGGGTGTCGGCGGAAACGGCACCACGCTCGATCAACCGGCGCAAATCCTGCGAGGGCAGAAGGCCGGTCAAGGGAATGCCTTGCCGATGGCCTGCCGGGGGGGCGGCAGGGAATGTTTGGTCGGGCTAGCAGGACTCGAACCTGCGACCTTCCGTCCCCCAGACGGACGCGCTACCAGGCTGCGCCATAGCCCGACTGACGCGCCTTTTACCGGAGCGGACAGCAGAGGCAAGGGGCGATTGCGTGAAAAACCCAAGCTCTCAGCCATCGGCGCGGTCCATCGCGCGTTTCAGGGCGCGGGCGCGGTCGAGCGCATTCTCCAGACGATCGCGCCGCCGCGCGATCTCGTCGCGCGACAGACGCAGCAATGCGGTGATCGGGCCGGGGCCGGGCACGTAGACCGCTTCTTCGTCCAGTATGGGCGACGCGGCGGCAGGGGGCGGCTGTGTCTCTCCGGTCTCGACCCGAAGGGTCTCTTCGGCGGAGATTCCCAGCGTTCCGACGTCGATGTCGTGGGAGGGTGGAGATGCGGGCGGTGCGTCGGCGGTCGCTTCCTCGGGGGAAGGCGCAGGATGCGCGGGCGTTGCACCGGCGCGCAGGGTCACGACATTGGCGCCCTCGGCCGGGGGCGCGCCCTCATCGACCTTGAGTGGCGGCGCGAGGGCCGCAACGTGGCGCACGCCTTCCTCGCGCAAAAGCTTCTGAACCCCGCGGATGGTCAGGCCGTCGTCGTGCAGCAGCCGCTTGATGCCGCCCAGAAGCTCCATGTCGGCGGGCCGGTAATAGCGCCTGCCGCCCGCGCGCTTCACCGGCTTGACTTGAGAGAAGCGCGATTCCCAGAACCGCAGGACATGCGTCGGCACGTCCAGCCATTCGGCGACTTCGCTGATCGTGCGAAAGGCTTCGGGCGATTTCGCCATGGCTCAGCCCTTGTTGCCGGCGGCCACGCGGTCCTTCATCAGGTGCGAGGGGCGGAACGTCAGGACCCTTCGGGGGCTGATCGGCACTTCCTCGCCGGTCTTGGGATTGCGGCCGATCCGGGCGGCCTTGGAGCGGACCGAGAACGTGCCGAAGGACGAGATCTTGACCGCCTCGCCGGCGGCGAGCGCGTCGGACATGTGCCCCAGCACCGACTCGACCAGTTGCGCGGATTCGTTCCGGCTGAGCCCCACTTCGGCGAAGACGGCCTCGCTCAGATCCATGCGTGTCAGTGTCTTGTCAGCCATGCCAGATCCCCGAACTGCGATTGGCGCCAAGCATGAGGGTCGCGCGATTCAAAGTCAATAACAGGGGCTTGCGCGTTTCCGCTTAGGCGGTGGATAAAGTTGGCGTGCGGCCGGTTCTACCAGCGCAGGACAACCGAGCCCCAGGCCAGTCCGCCGCCGATCGCCTCGGTGACGATGAGCTGGCCCGCCTTGATCTGGCCGCGTCCCTTGCCGACCGAAAGCGCCAGCGGGATCGACGCGGCCGAGGTGTTGCCGTGATCCTGAACGGTCAGCACCACCCGGTCCATTCCGAGCCCCATCTTCTGCGCGGTGCCGCGGATGATCCGCAGGTTGGCCTGGTGCGGCACGATCCAGTCCACGTCGGCCGCCGAAAGCCCCGCCCGCTCGAGCGAGGCATGCGCGGTCTCGGCGAGCTTTGCGATGGCATGGCGGAAGACCTCCTTGCCCTGCATCCGCAGAAGGCCGGTCGACTGGGTCGAGACGCCGCCATCGACATAGAGGATGTCGCGATACTGGCCGTCGGAATGCAGATCGGAGGCGAGGATGCCCCTGTCGGAGGTCTCGCCGGTGCCTTCGGCCGCCTCGAGCACCAGCGCGCCCGCGCCGTCGCCGAAGAGGACGCAGGTGCTGCGGTCCTGCCAGTCGAGGATCCTGCTGAACGTCTCGGCGCCGATGACGAGCACGCGGCGCGCCTGTCCCGCGATGATGAGCGCGTTGGCGGTCGAGAGCGCGAAGACGAAACCGGCGCAGACGGCCTGGATGTCGAAGGCGAACCCGCCGGTCATGCCGAGCTTGGCCTGCACCATGGTTGCCGCGGCGGGGAAGGTGAGGTCGGCCGTCGATGTCGCGACGATCACCGCGTCGATGTCGCCTGCGCACAGTCCGGCATCGGCGAGGGCCGCCTCGGCCGCCAGGGTGGCGATATCCGACGTGGTCTGACCCTCGGCCACGAAATGACGGCGTTCGATCCCCGAGCGGGAGCGGATCCACTCGTCGCTGGTCTCGACGAGGCTCTCGAACTCGGCATTCTCGACGATGCGCTCGGGAAGGTAGTGACCGATCCCGCGAACCTGGGCGCGCGTCACACTCATCGACCGGCCTCCCCGGGTGCGTGGCTTTCGGCGGAGGCGACGCGGGCCGCGAGACGCTCGGTGAAGTTGCTCTGCGCGAGGGTGAAGGCCAGTTTCACGGCCGCCGAGACGCCGGTCGCGTCGGCGGAGCCGTGGCTCTTGACCACCGTGCCGTTGAGGCCGAGGAAGATGCCCCCGTTGACCCGCCGCGGATCGATCCGTTTCTGCAACCGCTTGAGCGAGGTCAGCGCCAGAAGCGCCGCGAGCTTCGACATCGGGGTATGGTTGAAGGCCTCGCGCAGCAGGACGCGGATCAGATCGGCGGTGCCCTCGCCGGTCTTGAGCGCGACATTGCCAGTGAATCCGTCAGTCACGATCACGTCCACGCGGTCGGAGGGAATATCGCCGCCCTCGACGAAGCCCACGAACTCGAAATCGGCCTGCACGGCGTTGCGCTCGATCAGGTCGTGCGCGACCTTGAGCTCGGCGCGGCCCTTGTGCTCCTCGGTGCCGACATTGAGCAGGCCGATCCGCGGCCGCTCGAGCCCCAGACCGTTGCGCGCATAGGACGCCCCCATCAGCGCGTATTGCATGAGGTCGTCCTGATCGGCGCGGATATCGGCACCAACGTCGAGCATCACGTTGAAGCCCGACGGATTGCGCGACGGCCAGAGGCAGGCGATTGCGGGCCGGTTCACGCCTTGAAGCTTTTTCAGGCGCATCATGCTGATGGCCATCAGTGCCCCGGTATTGCCGCAGCTCACCGCGACCTGCGCATCGCCCGCGCGCACCGATTCGATGCACGACCACATGGACGTATCCTTGCCGTGCCGCATGACATGGCCCGGCTTGGCGTCCATCGTGACGACATCCTGCGCGTCGCGGATCGTGACGCGGTCGTCGAGCTTCTGCTTCTTCACCAGAGGGGCGAGCTCGGATTCGCGGCCATGCAGGATGAACGTGATGTCCGGGTTCTTCTCCGCCGACTTGGCAAGACCGGCGACCACGGCCGAGGGTCCGCTGTCGCCGCCCATCGCATCTACGGATACGACATAACCTGCCGGCGTTTCCGGTGCGCGTATCGAGGTTTTGGCGTGTTCAGTCGGCATGTGCCGGGCGCACCGGCTTACGCGGCGTCGTCGTCGAGGTCGATCTCGTCCGCTTGGGCGACGACTTCACGCTCGGCGTAATGGCCGCAGGCACCGCAGACGTGGTGCGGGCGCTTGAGCTCCCCGCAATTGGGGCATTCGGCGGGGTTGGCACCGGTCAGGCCATCATGGGCCCGGCGCATGTTGCGGCGCGACTTGGTGATCTTATTCTGAGGGACAGCCATGATGTGACCTTCGCATTGGCGGGGCTTGCAGGCCCCGGTGTGTCAGGGCCAGTCTCAGCCCGGAATTTCGATTGAGGCCGCGCAATACGCCTTTAGAACGTGGGGATCAAGCCCCGCATGCCCCATCGCATCAGTTTTCCCGCCCTTCCACGGGGCCGCATTCCGGTCTCGCGCGCGCACACGGTACGCTCTAGAAATGGCTGCGAGACACCCGAACGTGAAAAGGACGCGCCTCATGGCCCTTCTCTTTGATCTTGCATCGCCGCCGGTCGGGCCCGGGGCCGGGAAAGCCGCCCCGTCGCGGTGCCGAAGCCGCCCGGGGGATCGCGCGATGCCTTGGTGGAGAGGGCCGATGGTCCGGATCTGCGCGCTGGTCGGCCTCTGCCTTCTCGGATCGCCGGTCGCGGCGCAGGAGGTGACATTGCGCCTGCACCAGTTCCAGACCGCCGATGCCAATGTGCCGAAGCACGTGCTGACGGCATGGGCCGACAGGATCGAAAGCGCGTCGGGCGGAAGGATCGAGATCGAGCGGTACGACGCCATGGCGCTCGGCGGGGCGCCCGCCGCGCTCTACGACCAAGCGGTGGACGGCGTGGTCGACGTGATCTGGACCCTGCCGGGCTACACGGCGGGGCGGTTCCCCCGCGCTGAAGTGTTCGAGCTGCCCTTCATGATGACCCATCCCGTCGCCACCAGCCGCGCCTATTGGCAGCTCGGCGAGGAGCTTTTGAACGAGACGGATTTCGGCGACGTGAAGGTCCTCGCGCTCTGGGTCCACGGGCCGGGCGTCATCCATTCGCGCACGCCCGTGCGCGAGATGGCGGATCTGCGCGGCCTGACGCTCCGCGCGCCGAGCCGTGTCACCAACCGGCTGTTCTCGGATCTCGGGGCGGTGACGGTGGGCATGCCGGTGCCGGCCGTGCCCGAAGCCCTGTCGAAGAACGTGATCGACGCGACCGCGCTTCCCTGGGAGGTGACCGGATCGCTCCGGACGTCGGAGCTGGTCGAGACGCATACGGAGTTCGCACGGCCGATCTACACGGCGACCTATATCCTGGCGATGAACCGCCAGCGCTGGGAGGCGCTGCCCGACGACCTCAAGGCGGTGATCGACGCCAATTCGGGCGAGGAGTTCTCGGTTTTCGCCGCCCGGAACACGGTCATGCACGACGCGCCCGCGCGGCAGGCCGCGCACGATCGCGGCAACGAGGTCATCACGCTCGACGACGCGCAGACCGACATCTGGGAGGCGGCGAGCCAGCCGACGATCGACGCCTGGGTCGAGGAGATGACCGAGCGCGGGCTCGACGGGGCCGGGATCCTCGAACGGGCGCGGGCGCTGATCGCGGCATCCGGCCCTTGAAGTCATAAGGGCGTTACAATCGCCCGCTAATCTGTGTCCCGGGCATCACCTCCAAATGTGGGGCTTGTCAGGTGCAAGGCGCCAGATATAGTCGGTTTTGCGTCGGGGCGGTCTCCCCGCCCCGAGCGCCCATCAAGGATACTCGAGCCGGGGACGATCAGGACCATGGATGGCGATTTCAGGACAGCCTTCGTTCGCGAACCCAACAATTTGCGGCATCATCCGGCACTCGTGCTGAACGCGGATTACCGGCCGCTGAGCTATTACCCCCTGTCGCTCTGGCCCTGGCAGGAGGCCGTGAAGGCGGCCTTCCTCGAACGGGTCTCGATCGTGGCGGAATACGACGCGATTGTCCGCTCTCCCACCACGGAGATCCGAATACCGTCGGTCGTGGTGCTCAAGGATTACGTCAAACCCCAGAAGCGCGTGGCCTTCACGCGCTTCAATCTTTTTCTGAGGGACGAATTTCTCTGCCAGTATTGCGGCCATACCGGCGAGCTGACCTTCGATCATGTCGTCCCACGGGCGCGCGGCGGGCGGACGAGCTGGGAAAACGTCGTGGCCGCCTGTGCCAAGTGCAACCTGTCGAAAGGCTCGCGGTCGCTGTCGCAGACCGGCATGACCTTGCGCAAGCCGCCGCGTCAGCCCGGCGCGGAAGAGCTCAAGAACATGGGGAGGCGGTTTCCGCCCAACCACCTGCACGAGACGTGGCGCGATTTCCTCTACTGGGATGCCGAACTCGAGGCATGACACCCGGTTTCCAGACATGTCGCGCCGTGTTGGCATCGGACGCCGTGGCGCTCGCCTGCGCCACGGCGTCCGCGCAGGACAACCCGATCGAGCGGATGCAGCAGGGCGACTTGGTCATCTTCCTGCGGCATGCGCTGCCGGATGATACGCAAGTCGATACCGGTCGGCCGAACGACAAGGGCGGGCCGGCGCAACCGGTCGGATGCGGGACGCGTGCGGGCCGGGGAGTTGGGTCAGGCGTTCCGGGCGCTCTTCGTCTGTTCCGTGATGGCCGACTAGGTTGACGTCGTGGACGTTGCGGGGCGCATAGATGCGGCCCGCCGCGTCGCTTGGACGTAAAAGGCAACACGAGACGGACGCGGCCGGTCGCCGGAGATCCTGTCCCCCCGGCCAGCGGCCCTAATCGTCGACCGGGGCGGTGAAGAGGCGGCCGCGCTCGGCGATCGCGACAAGCGCGAAGGACAGGCAGGCGAGGAACAGGAAACCGCCGAGCAAGGGGATCAGCGTGCCATCGTAAAGATACCCGATCAATCCTCCGAGAATGCCGCCACCAAGGGTCTGCGCCGCACCAAGCACCGAAGAACCGACGCCGGCGACGCGGCCCAGAGGCTCCATCGCGAGGGCGTTGAAATTCGTCGGCACGAAACCGAAGAACGACATCATCGCGATGAGCAGCCCGAGAAAAAGCGGAAACGGCGTGGCACCCCCATAGGCAAGCGCAAGGACGAGATGCAGCCCCGACACGACAATGAAGGCCAGCAACGCGATCTGCGAGAGCCGGCGCGTGCCGAACCGGCTCACAAGGCGCGAATTGAGGAATGACGACGCCGCCATGAAGCAGGCCACCAGCGAGAAGTAGATCGTGAAGGACGGCCCGAGCCCGTAGATGCCGGTGTAGATCTGTTCCGCCTGCGCGATGAAGGCGAAGAGCACGCCGAAGAACGACGCCAGGGCGAGCAGATAGCCGAACGCGATACGGTTGGTTAGGACGATCCCGAACGCCTCGACGACCTTGCGGCCGGTCAATTCGCGCCGGTTCTCGGGGGCCAGCGTCTCGGGCAGGCGCGCCCAGCTCCAGACCAGCGCGACGACGCCGAAGAGGCACATGACGCCGGACAATTCGCGCCAATTGCCGAAGGCCAGCACCAGCGAGCCGAGATTCGGGGCGAAGACCGGCATCACCATGAAGACCATCATCACCAGCGACATCACGCTGGCCATCTGCGCGCCCCGGAAGCGATCGCGCACGACCGACGTGGCGACCACGCGCGTCGCGGCGGCGCCGATACCCTGAACCAGCCGCGTAAGGAGGAGCGCCTCGAAGCTCGGCACGAAGATCGCGGCCACGGCCCCCGCGATATAGATCCCGAGGCCGGAGAAGAGCACACGCCTCCGGCCGAACCGGTCCGACAGGGGGCCGTAGACGATCTGCGAGGCACCGAAACCGATCACATAGGCGGTGATGACGAATTGCCGCCGGTTCGCCTCGGCGACGCCAAGGGCCGATCCGATATCGCTGAGCGCGGGGATGTAGACGTCGATCGCCGCCGCGTTCAGTGCCATGAGCAGGGCGATCATGGCGACGAATTCGCCGTAGGGCAGGTCGGCCGCGTCGCTGCGGTCGCGGGGCGTCGAGAGAAAGGTCATGATGCGTCCAGCTTTCGGGATCGTCGGCGCCTTACCGGCAGTACGGCGAAGAACCCCTTGATTTGGTGGTGCTGGCCGCGAGGGCAAGGGAGCGAGGCGAATGTCGTGTGTGGATGGCTCCCGCATAGCAAGGCTTAAATGAGATTGCGTGTATCTTTTCATAAGCGGTCTTGTGTCCGGCCTGTTTGCGCGGTTCGCACCGCTGGCCCTGATGGGATCCGCAGATCAGGTTCCTATCTGCTTCGCGGGCAATTGCGCCCGGGACATTCGGCGGAGCGTCCTGATCGTTGCGGCAGAAGGGTACACCATCACATCTTTGGTCTCGGCTCATCTCGTTGGCGCGCGCCGCCTCATACGGCGTGCGTTTTGTAGGGCTCGTCCCTGGTCAGGACAGCCCACATGATCCGAGCACTCGCCATCGTGCTTGCACCGATGGCGCACGACGGCTCGTTGTTCGCCATGGCGACAGTCGCAAGCCGGGCTGGCTTCCTTTGCAACAACTTCGTCAGCCAGGGATCGGCACGGTCTGGATGATTGGCGACCTGCCGCACGCGCGATGTCATTCCGACCACGATGAGCTGACGCAGATACCGATCGCCCATCTTGGTGATCTTTCCCAGCCGCTCCTTACCACCGCTGGAGTGGTTGCGCGGTGTCAGACCCAGCCATGCCGCAAACTCCCGACCGCTCTTGAACTGGCGGCCCGACCCGATCGTGGCAGCCACGGCCGAGGCCGTAACGGGCCCCACGCCGGGAATGGTCTGCAGGAGTTGCGCCTGGCGGCTGAGACGGGCCTGAATGCGCATCGTGATCTCGTATTAGCCGAGGCGGTTGTGCAGATCGACCAACTGTCGGCTGAGGACCCGCAGGACGTCCTGGGCGAGATCAGGTAACCCGGGCTGCTTGCCGTCGTTAACATTCTTGGCAAACTCGATGGCCCGCGCCACGCCCCGCGCGATAGCGATCCCGAACTCCGCAGCCAGGCTGCGCACCATGTTGATCAGCTGGGTACGCTGGCGAACCACGAAATCTCGTGCGCGGTGTAGTGACAAAAGCGCCTGCTGGTCCTCGGACTTTATCTCGACAAAGCGCATGGTCGGACGAGCCACCGCCTCGCAGATCGCCTCTGCGTCAACGGCATCGGACTTGCCCCGCTTTACGTAGGGTTTGACGTACATCGGTGGCATCAACCGAACTGTGTGACCCAGCTTCGAAAGCTCCCGCGCCCAGTGGGGTGGCTCGATGCGCAGGCCTCGATGCCGATGAGGCAGGGCGACAGTCGTCCGAAGAACGCCAGCACCTGCGCCCGGCGCAAAGGTCGGTTGAAAGCGACCTCTCCGACCTCGGTAACTCCGTGGACATGGAAGACGTTCTTGGCCAGATCGAAGCCGATGGTGGTAACTTGCATGGGGTGGCTCCTCTCGATCGCAGATTCTGACACCTGCACTATGGCGCATTGCGACGCCGGGAGAGGGAGCCATCCACCCCATCCGCCATGCACGTGACGCATACGCCCATGCGCGTGCGTCAGACCAGGACCCCCGGCGCAGCGAGGTCAACGACGCGCCGAGGGTCCCCGGTCCGTCCCGCCCCCTCAGAAGATGCCGCCGATGGCGTCAGACAGATCATCCAGCGTGGTCATCCCGACGATCTCGAACGAGTCGGGGCCGAAATCGAACACGACGTTGCCCGCATCGTTGATCGACGCGAAGGCGTCGACGACATCCTGCCGGGACAGGGTGCCCGACCAGAGCCCGTCGTCCAGCGCCAGGAAATCGAACTCGGCGCGCGAGAAGCCGAGGAACGTGTCGTTGCCGCCATCCGGCCCGAAGACGAACGCGTCGGCCCCGGCGCCGCCATAGACGACGTCGTCCCCCTCGAGCCCGTCGATCGTGTCGTCGCCCGGTCCCGCGTAGATCGTATCGTCCCCCGCATCTCCGAAAATCGAATCGTCGCCGAAACCGCCGGAGATCTCGTCGTTGCCCGAGCCGCCCCGCATCGTGTCGTTGTCCGCGCCGCCGCCCATCAGGTCGTCGCCATCTCCGCCGAAGAGGGTGTCGTCGCCGGCGGCCCCCCATAATTCGTCCGCACCGCCGTCACCGGAGAGGTCGTCGTCGCCGGTAAAGCCGCCGAGCGTGTCGTTGTCCGACCCGCCACGCAACGTGTCGTTGCCGGCCGCCCCCCAGAGCTCGTCATTGCCCGGGCCGCCCTGAAGCGCGTCGTTGCCGCCGGCACCCCCGAGCGTATCGTCACCCGATCCGCCGTGCAGCGTGTCGTTGCCTCGGGCCCCCCACAAGGCGTCTTCTCCGGGACCGCCCATCAGGTCGTCATTTCCGTCGAAGCCGCCCAGCGTGTCGTTTCCTCCCCCCCCTACAAGGCTGTCGTTCCCGAAGCTTCCGTAAATGGCGTCGTGTCCGCTCTCTCCCTCGATCGTGTCGTCGCCAACGCCGCCGCCGATCAGATCCGCGCCGTCGCCGCCATAGATGAAATCGTCGCCTGCCGCGCCGAAGATCGAATCGTCGCCGTTGTCGCCGTAGAGCAGGTCGTCACCGTCGCCACCGCCTACGAGGTCGTTGCCGCCATATCCCGACAGCTCGTCAGCGCCGCCCCCTCCGAACAGGCGGTCATCTTCCAGACCTCCGAGCAACAGGTCCTGAAACGTGCTGCCGTAGGCCTCGACGCTGCTGGTGATCAGATCGAAGACGGGCGCGTATTCCGCGTATTCCATCGTCAGGCCGTCGCTTCGACCGGCAAATATCTCGATGTCATTCTGGGAAAACAGGGCTGCCAACCGCGAGGGGTCGTCGTTCTCGTCGATCGCATCCAGGGCTTCGGCGAAGTCGGCATAGGTCCAGTCGAGGTCCGTAAGGCGCGCCACGCTCGTGCCCGCACGGTCGAAGACGATACTCTCGATCGTACCGCCGCGGGCGGCATCGAAATCGGAATCGAGATCGCGACCGTTCAACGTCACCTCGTAGCCCGACAGGGCGTCGAGTACGATACGGTCCGCCGTGCGCGACGTGATCTCGACGTCAGCGAGGCCGCCGGAACCGAAAAATGAATTGCCGAAGAAAAAGGAATCCGGTCCGAAGAAAATAAAGTTCATTTCAAACACCCGATCTCAGTGCGTATTGAAATTCGAAAGCCCGCCCGCCGCACTGTTTGAATCGAGCGGGCCCCGGCACGATAATACGCCAGTAAAAGCCACAGGTAAATTTTAACGGGATCGCGGCATGTCCGGCAATGCGCGGCCTCGATCAAGGCGTCTGGAAAACGCCCGATCGCTGCGCTCGTTGCCGGATGCCATGATCGTGATTTCCGCAATGCGCTTTCGCGCATTCGGGGCACATCTGCGGTGAAGCGGGGATCGGCATCCGCACCTCGTCTTGACGCCGCGCGCGCTTGCGTCGATGTGGTGTCCGGGCGGACAGTCGGAAGGATATATCGAATGGTCTCACGCGTCATCCCGGTCGACACGTTCGACCTCGTGATCTTTGGCGGCACCGGCGATCTCGCCCATCGCAAGATCCTGCCCGGGCTCTATCGGCGCTTCGTCGCCGGGCAGATGCCCGAAGACGCACGGATCATCGGCGCCGCGCGGTCCGACCTCGACGACGAGCAATACCGCACCGACGTGCGCGCCGCCCTGATGGAGTTCGTGGACCGGCGTCTGCACAGCGAGGAACACTTCGCCGCCTTCTTGTCGCGGCTGCATTATGTCGCGATCGACGCGCGGGGCGACCACGGGTGGAAGAGCCTGCATGAGCTCATGCGCGACGGGGTGGTGCGGGCCTTCTACTTCTCGGTGGCGCCGGCGCTGTTCGGGGATCTGGCCGAACGACTGCACCGTCACGAGATCGCGGACGAGGCGTCGCGGATCGTCGTGGAGAAACCCTTCGGCCGGGATCTCGCCTCCGCCCGGGCGCTCAACGCGACGCTGGCGCAGCATTTCGACGAGACGCAGATCTACCGGATCGATCATTACCTCGGAAAGGAGACGGTCCAGAACCTGATGGCGGTCCGGTTCGGCAATGTCCTGTTCGAGCCGCTCTGGAACTCGCAATATGTCGAGCACATCCAGATCACCGTGGCCGAGACCGTGGGCGTCGCCGGACGCGGCAGCTATTATGACAAGTCGGGCGCCATGCGCGACATGGTGCAGAACCACCTGATGCAGCTTCTCTGCCTCATCGCGATGGAGCCGCCGTCGCGGTTCGACCCCGATGCGGTGCGCGACGAGAAGCTGAAGGTGATCCGTGCGCTCGAGCCCGTGGATCCGGCCGATATCGTTCGCGGCCAGTATCGCCGCCAGGGCGACATCGCGGCCTATACCGACGATGTCGAGGATCTCGACAGCCGCACGGAATCCTTCATCGCGATGAAGCTACACGTCTCGAACTGGCGGTGGGCGGGGACGCCGTTCTACATCCGGACGGGCAAGCGGTTGCGCGCCCGGCAATCCGAGATCGCGGTCGTGTTCAAGGATGCGCCGCATTCGATCTTCGGCGCCTCGGCGGGGCGGCATCGCAACATCCTGACGATCCGGCTCCAGCCCAACGAAGGCATGACGCTGGGCGTCACGATCAAGGAGCCGGGGCCCGGGGGCATGCGGCTGATCGACGTGCCGCTCGACATGACGTTCGCCGACGCGCTCGGGCCCGACAACGACGAAGTGCCCGAAGCCTACGAGCGCCTCATCATGGATGTCGTTCGCGGCAACCAGACGCTCTTCATGCGCGGCGACGAGGTGGAGGCCGCCTGGGCCTGGACCGATCCGATCATCGAGGGCTGGCAGAGCCGCGACGACCGGCCGCTGAGCTACGAGCCCTGCACGTCGGGGCCCGAGGAATCCGCCATGCTGCTGCATCGCGAGAACCGGCGATGGCGGGAGATCCGCGAATAGGGCTTTCGCGGAACCCGGGCCGGAGCGGGCCTGTTCGACCCGTGAGCCCGGAGGGCCGCGGCCTTCCACGACCGCGTTTTGGCATGGACAGCGATGTCGCCCTTGATAGGTTTTCGGCAACGAAAGGATATGCCATGGAACTCATCGAGTATCCCGACGCCGAAATGATGATGATGCAGCTCGCCGACACGCTGGCGAGCGAGATCTCCAAAAGCCTGGCATCGCGGGACCACGTCTCGCTCGCCGTGCCGGGCGGCACGACGCCGGGGCCGGTCTTCGACACTTTGTCGGGTGCCGATCTGCGGTGGGACCGCGTGCATGTGATGCTGACCGACGAGCGCCGCGTGCCGGCCGATCACGAACGTTCCAACGAGCGGCTGCTGCGCGAGCGGCTTCTGACCGACAAGGCCGCGGCGGCGACGTTCCTGCGCCTGGTGCCCGAGGGCGAGGCCGACATGGACGTGCTGGCCGATCGGCTGCGGCCCGAACTGCCGATCGCCATCCTGCTGCTGGGAATGGGCGCGGACATGCATTGCGCATCGCTCTTTCCCGGTTCGCCGCAGCTCGGGGCGGCGCTCGCGCCCGACGCGCCGCCGCTGATGGAGGTCGACGCGCCCGAGGGGCTCGAGCCGCGGATCACCCTGACCGGGCCGGTCCTGCGGGCGGCGCTCTCGACGCATGTCGTCATCACCGGCGACGAGAAACGCAAGGCGCTCGACCGGGCGCGAAGGCTCGATCCGGCCGAGGCGCCGATCGCGGCGATCCTGCCGGAAGCGACTGTTCACTGGGCGAGGGATTGACGGATATGAAGGATATGTGGGCCGAACTGGCCAGGCTGGGCAAGGCTTCGGAGGATCGGTCGATCGCCGCGCTGATGTCCGACGCGCGCGCTGAGGCGTTCTCGGTCGAGGCCTGCGGAATGCGCTTCGACTATGCCAAGACGACGATGGACGAGGCCGCGCGCGACCACCTCATCGCGATGTGCGCGGCCGCGAAGCTCGACGAGAAGCGGCAGGCGATGTTTTCGGGCGCCCCCATCAACGAGACCGAAGGGCGTGCCGTGCTGCACACCGCTTTGCGAAACCTCGACGGCGGCAGCGTGATGGTCGACGAGCGCGACGTGATGCCCAAGGTTCTGGGCACGATCGGCCGAATGGAAGGCTTTGCCAGGGCGGTGCGCGAAGGCAGGTTCCGCGGGCAGGGCGGTCCGATCACCGATGTGGTGAATATCGGCATCGGTGGATCGGATCTCGGCCCGGCGATGGCGACGCAGGCGCTTTCGACCTATCACGACGGGCCGCGGTGCCACTTCGTGAGCAATGTCGACGGCGCGCATATCGCCGACATTCTCGGTCCGCTCGATCCGACACGGACCCTCGTCATCGTGGCGTCGAAAACCTTCACCACGATCGAGACGATGACCAATGCGGCGACGGCCAAGGCGTGGATGGGTCAGGAGGTGCGCGATCCCGCGGCGCAGTTCGTGGCGCTCAGCACGGCGCAGGACAAGACCTCGGAATTCGGCATTTCCGAGACCCGCGTCTTCGGCTTCGCGGATTGGGTCGGCGGGCGCTATTCGATGTGGGGCCCGATCGGCATGGCCTTGCTGATCGCGATCGGCCCGCGAGCGTTCAGGGCGTTCCTGCGGGGTGCCGAGGCGATGGACCGGCATTTCCGCAATGCCGAACCGCACGAGAACATGCCCGTGATGCTCGCGCTGACGGGGATCTGGCACAATCAGGGCTGCGGGCACGCAACCCGCGCGGTCCTGCCCTACGAGCAGCGGCTCGCGCGACTGCCCGCCTATCTCCAGCAGCTCGAGATGGAGAGCAACGGCAAGCGCGTCTCGATGGACGGAGCGGATCTGGCGGTCGATAGCGGCCCTATCGTCTGGGGAGAGCCCGGCACCAACGGTCAGCACGCGTTCTATCAACTCATCCATCAGGGCACGCGCGTGGTGCCGTGCGAATTCATGCTCGCGGCCGAAGGGTTCGAGGAGGAGTTGCAGCATCAGCACCGCCTGCTGATCGCAAATTGCCTTGCCCAGGCCGAGGCGCTGATGAAAGGGCGCAGTCTCGACGAGGCGAAAGCCCTGCTGGAGGGTAAGTTCAAGGGAGACGAGCTGGAACGGCAGGCCCGGCATCGGGTCTTCCCGGGCAACCGGCCGTCGACCATGCTGCTTTATCCCAAGCTCACGCCCGAAGTGATGGGTCAGATCGTGGCGCTCTACGAGCATCGCGTCTTCGTCGAGGGCGTGTTGCTCGGGATCAACTCGTTCGACCAGTGGGGTGTGGAGCTTGGCAAGGAACTCGCCAAGGCGCTCGAGCCGGTCGTCGCGGGCGAAGCCTCCGCCGAGGACAAGGACGCCTCGACGGCGACCCTGATCGACTGGTTGCAGCGTCACGGCGCCTGAACCCGCCGCGATGACGGACGGCCCCGGACGTGCCGGGGCCGGTCGTATCAGAGAAGCGATTTCGCCTTTTCGACGACGGCATCGGCGGTGATGCCGAACTTCTCGAACAGGGTCTCCGCCGGCGCCGAGGCGCCGAAGCTTTCCATGCCGACGAACCCGGCCTTGGCCTCGCGTCCACGCTCGCCGAGCAGCCAGCGGTCCCAGCCCTGGCGGACGCCGGCCTCGATACCGATCCTGACGGCCGAAGCGGGCAGCACCCGGCGGCGATAGGCCTCGTCCTGCTCGGCGAAGAGCTCCCAGCAGGGCATCGAGACGACCCGCGTGCCGATCCCCTCGGCCTGAAGTGCCGTGCGGGCCTCCATCGCCACGGAAACCTCGGACCCGGTGGCGAGCAGGACGACCTGACGCTTGCCCTCGGCCTCCGCCAGGATGTAGGCGCCCTGCGCGGTGAGGTTCCGTGTCTTGTGCTCGAGCCGGACGGTCGGAAGGCCCTGGCGCGTCAGGGCCAGGATCGACGGACGGTCGTTGGTGCTCAGCGCAAGCTCCCACGCCTCGGCCGTCTCGACCGTATCGGCGGGGCGGAAGACATAGGTGTTGGGCGTCGCGCGCGCGATCGCCAGATGTTCGACGGGCTGGTGGGTCGGACCGTCCTCGCCCAGACCGATGCTGTCATGCGTCATGACGTAGACGACCGGAATTCCCATCAGCGCCGAGAGCCGGATCGCGGGCCGCGCATAATCCGTGAAGACGAAGAACGTGCCGCCATAGGGACGGACCCCGCCATGCAGGGCCATGCCGTTCATCGCCGCCGACATGCCGTGTTCGCGGATGCCGTAATAGACGTAGCGGCCGCCGCGATTCTCGGCGGAGAAGATCCCGAGATCCGCCGTCAGCGTGTTGTTGGAGCCCGTGAGGTCCGCCGAACCGCCCAGCGTCTCGGGCATGATCGGGTTCACGACCTCGAGGACCATCTCGGAGGATTTGCGGGTCGCGATCTTGGGGGCGCTTTCGCTGATCTGCTTTTTCAGTGCGCGGATCGTGCCCTGCAGCTTCTTCGGGGGCGTGCCGGCAATCATCCGGTCGAAGAGCGCCCGCTTGCTGTCCGACAGGGCGTCGAACCGGTCGTTCCATTCGCGCCGCACCTCGGCGCCGCGCGCGCCCGCCTCTTCCCACCAGCTCTTGATGTCTGCGGGGATGTCGAAGGGCGCATGGTCCCAGCCATATGTCTCGCGCGCGGCGGCGACCACGTCCGGATCGGTCAGCGCGCCGTGGCCCTTGGCGGTATCCTGCGCCGAGGTGCCGAGCGCGATATGCGTCTTGCACGCGATCATCGAGGGGCGCGTGTCCTTGCGGGCGGCGGTGATGGCTTCGTCGATGGCGTCGGGATCGTGGCCGTCGATTTCCTGCGTATGCCAGCCCGCCGCGGCGAAGCGCGCCATCTGGTCGGTGCTGTCGGCAAGGCTCACCTCGCCGTCGATGGTGATGTTGTTGTTGTCCCAGAAGACCACCAGGTTACCGAGCTTGAGATGCCCGGCCATCGAGATCGCCTCGTGGCTCACCCCTTCCATCAGGCAGCCGTCGCCGGCCAGGACATAGGTGTGGTGATCCACGATCTTCTTGCCGAACCGGGCCCGCAGCGCCTCTTCGGCGATCGCGAAGCCGACGGAATTGGCCAGCCCCTGTCCGAGCGGTCCGGTCGTGGTCTCGACACCTTCGGCGTGGCCATATTCCGGATGGCCCGCGGTCTTGGCGCCCCATTGGCGGAACTGCTTGAGGTCCTCGATGGTCATGCCCTCGTGACCCGTCAGGTGCAGGATCCCGTAAAGCAGCATCGACCCGTGGCCCGTCGACAGGATGAACCTGTCCCTATCGGGCCAGCCCGGCGCGCTGGCATCGAACTTGAAGTGCTTGCCGTAAAGGACGGTCGCCACGTCGGCCATGCCGAGAGGCATTCCCGTATGACCGGAATTGGCGGCGGCAACGGCGTCCAGCGCCAGCATGCGAAGGGCGGCGGCGCGGTTCCAGTGGTCGGGGTGACGCTCGCGCAGGGTAGCGATATCCAAGGGCTCGATCCTCATGACGAAACGGAAATGTTGCCAAACTGATAACAGGCCCGCCCCCGAGATCAAGCGCATGCCGGCCTGACCGGGTGCCGATTGGGGGCTGAAATCGATCTTCAATTGCGATTTAGTCTGTCGAAAGCGCGCGAATCGTGCGCCGTCCGGTGCGGCGGTCAGAACGGAGGCGAAACATGCAGGACATCACCGAATTGCAGCGTCGGATCAGCGCCGCGCTCGACCGGATCGGCGCGGGGATCGACAAGTTGGACCATGCCGACGCCGTGCCGACCGAGCCGGTCGCGGATACGGCAGGCGATCTGGCGGGACTGACCGAGGAACTCGAAGCCGAGCGTGCGCTCAGCGCGCAGCTCGAGGAGCGACTGCAAGCCAATCGACTGCGCAGCGATCAGATCCGCGCCGAGGCTGAGGCGGAAGTCGCGAACCTCGCGGCAAGGCTGAGCGAGCTGGAAGAGGATCGCAGCCGCCTCAAGGCCGTCAACGACGCTCTGCGCAGCAGCAACGAGGCCCTGCGCGCCGCGAACGAGGCGGGGCAGGGCGACGGCGCGCTGGTCGACAGCGCGCTCCGGACGGAGCTCGACGCCCTGCGGCAGGTGCGCGCCAGCGATCGCGCCGAACTCGATGCCATCGTGAGCCTGCTCGGGCCCGCTCTCGACGAAACGGATAGTGAGGAGGCCCCGCAAGATGCCTGAGATCACCATTTCCATCGGCGGTCGCGATTACGAGGTCGCGTGTCAGCCGGGCGAAGAGCCGTTCCTGCAAGGTGCGGCCGCTATGCTCGCAACCGAGGCGAAGGTCCTCGCCGATCAGGCGGGACGCCTTCCGGAATCGCGGATGCTTCTGATGGCGGGGCTGATGCTGGCCGACAAGACCGCCGGGCTCGACGAACAGTTGCGCGCGCGCGAGGCCGAACTTGCCGAGGTGAGAGCGGAACTGTCGGCGCTCCAGAATGCCGAACCTCCCGCACCCGAACGGGTGGAGATCCCGGTCATTCCGAACGTGGTGCTGAACACCATGGCCGATTTCGCCGCGCGCAGCGAAGCACTTGCGTCGATGGTCGAGGACAAGGCGCGGCACGGGCAGGACTAGGGCCGGCCGCACGCGTCTCTCTGGCCTCGGCGATGCCTGCGCCGACGATCCGGCGCAGGTCTGGTCGAACGTCGATCAGGCGTTGGATTCGCGGATCTTCTCGGCGGCCGCCTTGTCGTACTGGATGCCTTCCTTCTCGAACAGGGCATCGAGTTCGCCGGACAGGGTCATCTCGGTGATGATGTCGCATCCGCCCACGAACTCGCCCTTGACGTAGAGTTGCGGGATCGTCGGCCAGTCGGAATATTCCTTGATCCCCTGGCGCAGGGATTCATCGGCCAGCACGTTGATGTCCGTGTAGTCGACACCCATGAAATTGAGCACACCGGCCACCCGGCTCGAGAAACCGCATTGCGGCATCGATTTCGTGCCCTTCATGAACAGGACCACGTTGTTGTTGGTCACGGTTTCCTTGATCTGTGTATCGGCGCTCATGTCATCTGTCCTTCTTGTCGGATGTCTTGGGAACGAAAAGCCGGGCATAGGCCTCGGGGTCCCTCGGGATCGTGTATTCCACGGATTGTCCGCCGCCGCCGCCACCAGAGAAGTAGTCGGATCGCAGGACATGCTGCCCCGGTCCTGGCGGAGAGCCGCGCGGCCGGCCCCGTTCGATGCGCATCACATACCAGGCGCGCAAGGCCAGCACGGTCAGGATGAGGCCCGAAAGGATCGCCGACAGCGCGACGGCGCCGCTCACGGTGCGCGTGTGGTCAGTGCGAGAGCGTGCAATTCTCCGGTCGATCCGTCCATCTTGCCCTTGAGGGCGGCATAGACGGCGCGTTGTTGCTGCACGCGGTTCATGCCGGCGAATGACGGGTCCACGACTTCGGCCGCGAAATGCGCGCCGTCATTGCCCTGTACCGTGATCTGCGCGTCGGGAAAGCTCTCGCGAATCATCGTCTCGATCTCGTGAGCATCGATCGCCATGCGGTCCTCCTTGGTATCGCTCATGATCTAGGGGGCGTTGCGGCCCGGTGCAAGCGCGCGACCTAGCCAAAGGTGTCGGCAAAGCTTCCGCGATAGGTGGCGGCGAGATCCGCGAGCGGTGCGCTCGCCCGTCCGAGCGAGACGTCGCTGCCGCCGAACTTGCCGATCAGGGTCAGCCAGACCTGGGCGCGACCCGCCGCGACCATCAGCGCATCGGCCTGATCGTAGGTGCAGGCGACGAGATAACGCCCCTGATCCTCGCCGAAGAGGCTTGCGGTCTTGCGCTTCTTGTCGATCGTGACGCCGATCCCCGCGGCCTCGGCCATCTTGAAGGCGGCGAGCGCGATGCCGCCGTCCGATACGTCCTGCACCGCGGTGACGAGCGCGCGGTTCTCCAGCAGGAATTCCCCATTCTTGCGCTCGACCGCGAGGTCCACGGGCGGGGGCGGTCCCTCGTGACGGTCCCAGGCCGTCGCGAGCAGGGCGGATCGGCCGAGATGTCCTTCGGTCTTGCCGAGTACCAGCAGCAGGTTGCCTTTTCCGGCGACGTTGGAGATGACCTCGGCCGCATCCGCGATCAGGCCGACCGCGCCGATAGTGGGGGTGGGCAGAATCCCCGTGCCGTCGGTTTCGTTGTAGAGCGAGACGTTGCCCGACACGATCGGCATGTCGAGCGCGTCGCAGGCCGCGCCGATCCCTTTGATCGCGCCCACGAACTGACCCATGATGCGGGGCTTTTCGGGGTTGCCGAAATTCATGTTGTCCGTGGCGGCGAGCGGCCGCGCCCCCACCGCAACCAGATTGCGATAGGCCTCGGCCACCGCCTGCTTGCCGCCTTCTTCCGGGTCGGCCAGCACGTAGCGCGGCGTCACGTCGGAAGTGAAAGCGAGGAGCTTGTCGGTGCCGTGGACGCGCACGATGCCCGCGCCCAGACCCGGCGGCCGGACAGTATCGGCCATCACCTGCGTGTCGTACTGCTCGAACACCCAGTGCTTGGCGGCGTAGTTGGGATGCGAGATCAGAGCGCGGAGACCCTCGATCGGGTCGATCTTAGGAGCATCGGCGAGAGGCGGGGATTTGGGTGTCTCTTCCCACGGCCGGTCGTATTCCGGCGCGCTGCCCGAGAGAGTGCGCAGCGGCAGATCGGCCTTGATCTCGCCGCCATGCATCACGACGAAGCGGTCTTCGGCGATCGTCTCGCCCACGATGGCGAAGTCGAGATCCCACTTCTCGAAGACCGCCTTGGCCTCGGCCTCCTTTTCGGGGCGCAGGACCATGAGCATGCGCTCCTGGCTTTCCGACAGCATCATTTCGTAGGCCGTCATTGCCGCCTCGCGGACGGGCACGGCATCGAGATCGAGCCGGATGCCGAGGCCGCCCTTGTCGCCCATCTCCACAGCCGAACAGGTCAGGCCCGCCGCGCCCATATCCTGGATCGAGATGACGGCGCCGGTCTGCATGAGCTCGAGGCACGCTTCCATCAGGGATTTCTCGGTGAAGGGATCGCCGACCTGCACGGTCGGGCGCTTTTCCTCGATCATGTCGTCGAACTCGGCACTGGCCATGGTCGCGCCGCCGACGCCGTCGCGGCCCGTCCGCGCCCCGAGATAGACGACCGGCATTCCGACGCCCGACGCCGCGGAATAGAAGATGCGATCCGTATCGGCGAGGCCGGCGGCGAACGCGTTGACGAGGCAGTTCCCGTTATAGGAGGGGTCGAAGCGGACCTCGCCGCCCACGCAGGGCACGCCGAAGCAGTTTCCGTAGCCGCCGATCCCCTCGACCACACCGTGGACGAGCGCGCGCGTCCTCGGATGGTCGGGCATGCCGAAGCTCAGCGCGTTCATCGCCGCGATCGGCCGGGCCCCCATGGTGAAGACGTCGCGCAGGATGCCCCCCATGCCCGTCGCGGCGCCCTGATAGGGTTCGATATAGCTGGGGTGGTTGTGGCTCTCCATCTTGAAGACCACCGCCTGACCGTCACCGATATCGACGACGCCGGCATTCTCGCCGGGGCCGCAGATCACCTGGGGACCCGAAGTTGGCAGGGTGCGGAGCCATTTCTTGGACGACTTGTAGGAGCAATGCTCGTTCCACATGGCCGAGAAGATGCCGAGCTCGGTGAACGTCGGATCACGACCCAGGATCTCGAGGATGCGGTCGTATTCCTCGGAACTCAGCCCATGGGCTGCGATCAGGTCGGGGGTGATTGCAGGATCGGTCATGAGGCTCCCGAAGTGGTTTCGCAGAGTCTTAACGCCGCGCGCCCGGGTTTGCCAGCATGTGAGGTGTGGTCGGGCCGTTCCGCTTGCGTGCCGGCCTCCATCTGCACAAAATCTGCACAAAAAAAATGGCCGGGCGAGACGCCCGGCCAGTCCAACAGGGAGGTAAAGACGACGGTAAACACGTTACCGCCGGCTTCGACTTGCGAGATAGCTCCGGGATGCCGCGCGATCAACCGACGCGGGCAACTTTAGCAAGCAGGGCAGCCATGCGCCTAGCGCATGGCTCAGCCGTTGACCGTCTCGAGGATCTTTGCGCTCAGCGCCAGTTCCTCGAGCACGAAATCACGAAATGCCACGATCCTCTTGGAATTGCGCAATTCTTCGGGGTAGGCCAGATAGACGGGAATGCTCGCGGATTCGATTTCCGGGAGGACCCTCACGATGGCGGGAAAGTCGGCGATGACGTAATCGGGCAACACCCCGATGCCCAAACCGTGCAGGACGCCCTGAAGCACGCCGAAATAGTTGTTCACGGTCAGGGTGGAGGGGCTTCCGAGGGTGGTGAGACTCTGCACCAGCATCTCGCCGGCGGAGACCTGCGTCGAGCGGACATTCTGCGAGATCAGGCGATGGTCGATCAGATCTTCGAGCGAATTCGGCGTTCCGCGCTCCTCGAGATATGCCGGCATCGCGTAAAGCCGCATGCGCACGGTATTGAGCCGTTTGCGCACCAGATCGGCCTGGCTCGGTTCCTTCATCCGGATCGCGAGATCGGCTTCCCGCATGGGCAGGTCGAGAACGCGCTCCTCGAGCATGAGGTCGATCTTGAGGTCGGGATACTGGTCGTAGAGCTTGGCGAGGCGCGGGACGAGCCAGAGCGTGCCGAAGCCGGTGGTGGTCGTGACGCGCAGCTCGCCGAAGACCTCTTCGCGGCTGTCGCGGATCCGTGCCGCGGCCGTATCGAGCCGCCGGCGCATCGCCGATGTCGCATCGAAGAGCAGCTCGCCCTGTTCGGTCAGGATCAGGCCGCGGGCGTGGCGGTGGAACAGGGTCGTGTCGAGCGATTCCTCCAATGCGCGGATCTGGCGGGATACGGCCGACTGGCTGAGGTGCAGCGCATCTCCGGCATGGGTCAGGCTGCCCGCATCCGCCACCGCATGAAATACGCGTAACTTGTCCCAGTCCATTACGTTTTTGCCCTTCTACCGATTTGCCGCACGAATGTGTTCGTTCAATATCGACCGGTGGCGCATCATTGCAAACGCCGGTGGGCGATTCGTGATTTGGTAGGTCAGATAACGTGACCTAGAGTGCAATCATAAAGGGAGTGTAACGATGCGTCACGATGTCAGCCTGAGCGATCGCTTCGATGTTTCCAAGCATGAGGTCCTCCTGAACGGGACCCAGGCCCTGGTCCGCCTCATGTTGATGCAGAAGCATCGCGACAAAGCCGCGGGATTGAACACCGCCGGCTACGTGACAGGGTATCGCGGATCGCCGCTCGGCGCCGTCGACATGCAGATGGCACGTGCCGCGAAGCTGTTGACCGAGAACGACATCCGGTTCGAGCCCGCCCTCAACGAGGACCTCGCGGCCACCGCGCTCTGGGGGGCTCAGCAGGCCGGGCTGCGCGGCGACGGCCGGTATGACGGTGTCTTCGGCCTCTGGTATGGCAAGGGGCCGGGCGTGGACCGGTCCGGCGACGTGATGCGGCACGCCAACATGGCCGGCACCGCGGCGCGCGGCGGCGTCCTCATGGCGATGGGCGATGATCATACGGGCGAATCCTCGACCACCTGCCACCAGTCCGACTGGGCGATGATCGACGCCTACATGCCGGTGCTGAGCCCCGCGGGCGTGCAGGAGATCCTCGACTACGGCCTTTACGGGTTTGCCATGTCGCGCTTCGCGGGGGTCTGGGCGGGACTGAAGCTGATGAAGGACACGGTCGAGGTGACGTCGGTCGTCGATGGCCGCCCGGACCGGATGTCGTTCGTCACGCCGGACTTCGAGATGCCGGATGGGGGGCTCAACATCCGGCTCGGCGATCACTGGATCGCGCAGGAAGAGCGGATGATCGACCACAAGCGCTTTGCGGCCGAAGCCTTCAGCCGCGCCAACGGGATGGACCGGCGCGTCTGGGGGCGGGCCGGTGCCAGGATCGGGCTCGTCGCTGCCGGCAAGAACTGGCTCGACCTCACGCATGCACTCGGGCTTCTGGGGATCGACGAGGCGGAGGCGGAGAGGCTCGGGATCACGACCTACAAGGTCGGCCAGACCTTCCCGCTCGACATGGAGGGGTTCCACGACTGGGCGGAAGGCCTGAGCCTCGTCATCGTGGTCGAGGAAAAACGCAAGCTCATCGAGGTTCAGATCAAGGAAGCGCTCTTCGACGATCGCAAGGGCCGCCGTGTCTATGGCTGGCACAAGGGCGACACCTGGGAAAACGGTCGCAAGCTCGAACTCTTTCCGACCCGCATGGCTCTCGATCCGGTGCATGTCGCCGAAAAGCTCGGCGAGATCCTGATCGAGGAGGGACGCGAGACCGACGCGATCAGGGCCGGGCTCGCGCGGCTGGCCGAAACGCGGCGCGCAGACAACGTGGAGGAGATCGCGAGCCGCACGCCCTATTTCTGCGCGGGATGCCCGCACAACACCTCGACGAAGCTGCCAGAAGGGTCGCGCGCCTATGCCGGGATCGGCTGCCACATCATGGCGATGTGGATGGACCGCGAGACCTCGAACTACACGCATATGGGGGCGGAAGGCGCCAACTGGATCGGGGAGGCGCCGTTCTCCAACACCCCGCACGTGTTCCAGAACATCGGCGACGGGACGTACAACCATTCCGGCATCCTCGCCATCCGGGCGGCCGTCGCCGCGGGCACGACGATCACCTACAAGATTCTCTACAACGACGCGGTGGCCATGACGGGCGGGCAGAGCAACGAGGGCGGTCTGGCCCCCGACCGCATCGCACGGGAGCTTCAGGCGGCCGGCGTCAAGACCATCGCCGTCGTCTACGATCCGAAGGAAGAACCCCTCCGCGACGCCTTTCCGAACGGGCTCGCCTGGCACGAACGCGACGAGCTCGGGCAGGTGATGGAGCGGATGAAGTCCGTCGAGGGGGTGAGCGCGATCCTCTACATCCAGACCTGCGCCGCCGAAAAGCGCCGTCGTCGCAAAAAGGGGAGCTTTCCCGATCCCGACAAGCGGATCTTCATCAATACCGACGTGTGCGAGGGCTGCGGCGATTGCGGCGTGCAGTCGAACTGCGTCAGCCTCGTCCCGGTCGAGACCGAGCTCGGGCGCAAGCGCGCGGTGGATCAATCCTCGTGCAACAAGGATTACAGCTGCCTCAAGGGATTCTGCCCGTCCTTCGTCAGCGTCGAGGGCGGCGAGATCCGCAAGGAGGCGACCGCGGAGATCGAGATCGGCGAGCTGCCCGAGCCCGCGCTTCCGCAGATCTCCGGAACCTACAACGTCGTCATCACCGGCGTCGGCGGCACCGGGGTCGTGACAATCGGCGCGGTGCTCGCCATGGCCGCGCATGTCGATGGCAAGGGGGCCGGCATGATGGAGATGGCGGGCCTCGCCCAGAAGGGGGGCGCGGTCCATATCCATTGCCGCATCGGCGAGACGCCCGCGGCCATCAGTGCGATCCGTGTGGCGACCGGAGAATGCGACGCATTGATCGGCGGCGATCTTGTGGTGAGTGCGGGCGCCAAGACGCTCGGCCTCATGGCGACCGGTCGCACCGGCGGCGTGGTCAACAGCCACGAGATCGTCACCGGAGATTTCACCCGTGATCCGGACTTCCGCATCCCGTCGGATGCGCTCGGCCTCGCGCTCGAAAGGCGGCTGGGGCAAGACCTCCAGATGTTCGACGCGTCCGAGCTCGCGCGGGCGCTGATGGGCGATACGATCTATTCCAACATGATGGTCTTCGGCGCCGCGTGGCAACGCGGTCTGATCCCGGTCGGGCTCGCGGCGATCCTGCGCGCGATCGAGCTCAACGGCGCTGCGGTCGACCGCAACAAGCGCGCCTTCGAGATTGGTCGCTGGGCCGCGGCGAACGCGTTGGAGGCGGCGCGGCTTTCCACGGGCGATACGGTCGCGAAACCGGCTTCGCCCGAGGAGAAGGTCGCGTTCCGGGCCGATCACCTCCGCGCCTATCAGGGCAATCGGCTCGCCCGCAAATACCGCGCCCGGATCGACGCCATCGACGATCCCGAGCTGCGGCTGGCGGTGGCCGAGGGATACCACAAGTTGCTCGCCTACAAGGACGAGTACGAGGTCGCGCGGCTCTTGTGCGGGACGCGTGCGCGTGTCTCCGAGATCTTCGGCGGGGAGCCGCGCCTGACCTATCATCTCGCGGCCCCGGTCGTGGCGAAGACGGGCGCCGACGGACGGCCTGGCAAGCGCGCCTTCGGTCCCTGGATCGAGCGGGCCTATCCGCTTCTGGCGTCGTTGAAATTCCTGCGGGGCACGCCGTTCGACCCGTTTGGATATACGCATGAGCGGAAGCTGGAGCGAAAGCTCATCCGCGACTACGAGCGCGATCTCGACGATCACCTCGCAAGGATCGCGACCCACCGCGACGCGGTACTCTCCCTTGCGCGCCTGCCGCTTCAGATCCGGGGGTTCGGCCCCGTGAAGAAGGCCAATGCCGAGACGGCCGAGCGGCGTCGGCAGGAGATCATCCGGGCGCTCCAGACCGGGGATTCGGAGATGCGCCACGCCGCGGAATGATGTGTCGCGCATGGACTTCGCCGCGGCGGGAGCCTATGCCGCACGGGACTTTCGCGGCAGCAGGGGACGTGGAACATCATGGCGGTTGGCATATTCGATAGCGGGCTCGGTGGTCTCACCGTTCTTGACGCGGTGCAAAAGCGCCTGCCCGACGTGCCGTTCGTCTATTTCGCGGATTCCGCTCACGCGCCCTACGGCGTCCGCAAGGCGGACGATATCTTCGAGTTGACGACCCGTGCGACGCAGAGCCTCTTCGACGAAGGCTGCGATCTGGTGATCCTCGCCTGCAATACCGCCTCGGCGGCGGCGTTGCGGCGGATGCAGGAAAGCTGGCTGCCGCAGGGAAAGCGGGTCCTCGGCGTGTTCGTCCCGCTGATCGAGGCGCTGACGGAACGGCAATGGGGTGACAATTCGCCGCCGCGCGAAGTCGCGGTGCAGCACGTCGCGCTCTTCGCGACGCCCGCCACCGTGTCGAGCCGCGCGTTCCAGCGCGAGCTCGCCTTCCGCGCCGTCGGGGTCGATGTCGAGGCGCAGGCCTGCGGCGGGGTCGTCGACGCGATCGAGGAGGGCGACATGATCCTCGCGGAGGCGCTGGTGCGCAGCCACGTCGATGCGCTGAAACGCAAGATGCCGCATCCGCAGGCGGCGATCCTCGGCTGCACGCACTATCCCTTGATGGAAGACGTGTTCCAGGACGCGCTCGGCCCCGAGGTCGAGGTCTATTCCCAGGCCAACCTTGTCGCCGAAAGTCTCGCCGATTACCTTGCGCGGCATCCGGGTATCGCCGGAACCGGAGAGAGCCGGTTCCTGACGACGGGCGATCCGCGCCGCGTGTCGGGACGGGCGGTGCCGTTCATGAAGCGCGACATCCAGTTCCGGCAGGCGTGAAATGCGACCACGCACGACAAAGACGAGCGGCACGGCCGAAGGAGACAGCACATGAGCCACAAGATCGCGATCCTGGGGGGTTCGGGCTATACCGGTGCGGAACTCGTGCGCCTGCTCGCCACGCATCCCGACATGGACATCGCCGCGCTGAGTGCGGATCGCAAGGCGGGTCAGCCCATGGCGTCGGTGTTTCCGCATCTGCGGCACCTGGACCTTCCGGACCTCGTGACCATCGACGAGATCGACTTCGCCGAGATCGACCTCGTTTTCTGCGCGCTGCCGCACGCCACGTCGCAGGTGGTCATCGCGGCCTTGCCGCCGGGCACGAAGGTTGTGGACCTCTCGGCCGATTTCCGGCTGCGCGACCCGGACGCCTACGCCAAGTGGTACGGCAAGGCGCATGACGCCGCCACCTTGCAGAGCGAGGCCGTCTATGGCCTGACCGAATTCTATCGCGAGGCGATCCGCGATGCGCGTCTGGTGGCGGGAACCGGATGCAATGCGGCGACCGGGCAATATGCGCTGCGTCCCCTGATCGAGCGGGGGCTCATCGATCTCGACGACATCGTCATCGATCTCAAGGCCGGGGTGAGCGGGGCGGGGCGCGCGCTCAGGGAAAACCTTCTTCATGCCGAGTTGAGCGAGGGGACGCATGCCTATGCGGCGGGCGGCACGCACCGCCATCTCGGAGAGTTCGACCAGGAGTTCAGCCAGATCGCCGGCCGACCCGTCGAGGTGCAGTTCACGCCGCACCTGACGCCCGCCAACCGCGGCATCCTCGCCACGATCTACGTATCGGGAGACCCCGACGCGATCCACGCGGCGCTGGCGGAGACCTATGCCGCGGAGCCCTTCGTCATCGTCCTGCCGCAGGGCGAGTTGCCGTCCACGCGGCACGTGCGCGGCTCGAACTTCGCGCATTTGGGCGTGGTCGCCGACCGCCGGCCGGGGCGCGCGATCGTCTTTGCGGCACTCGACAACCTCACCAAGGGGTCATCGGGCCAGGCGTTGCAGAACGCCAACCTGATGCTAGGATTGCCGGAAACGGCGGGACTGATGATGGCGCCCGTCTTTCCATGAGCCGGGGCAGGTCGTGAAAGGTCTGAAAAAGCAGCGCAGGATTCAGGTCATCGCGGTTGCGGCACTGGCCCTTATCCTGTCCACGGCGCTGGTGGGCTATGCGATGCGGGACGGGATCAATTTCTTCCGGTCGCCCAGCCAGGTCGTCGAGGCCCCTCCGGGACCGACCGAGACGTTCCGGATCGGCGGTCTCGTCCAGGACGGCTCGCTCCGGCGCGGTCAGGGCGAGACGATCACCTTCGCGGTGACGGACGGGGCCGCGGCCGTCGACGTCGCCTATCGCGGCGTCCTGCCCGATCTCTTCGGCGAGGGAGAGGGGATGGTCGGCACGGGGCGCTATGTCGACGGCATCTTCCAAGCCACTGAGATACTGGCCAAACATGACGAATCGTACATGCCGGCCGAGGTGATCGACGCGCTCAAGGAGCAAGGCGTCTACCAGGAACCGAACGCAGCCTTGCCCACCAATTAACGGGTCTGCCGGAATGTTTCCCCCAGTCATTCTTTGGGGAAAACAGACATGCGCAGCATCGAAGACATCGCCGACGAGATCCTGGCCCGCGAAGGGGGCTTCGTGAACGACCCCGACGATCCGGGCGGTGCGACCAAATACGGCGTCACGATCGGCACGATGCGGCGCCTCGGCATGGATCTCGACGGCGACAGCGACATCGATATCGACGATGTGAAAAAGCTGTCACGGCGGCAGGCCCGCGACGTCTTCATCAAGCACTATTTCGAGCGGCCACGCATCAGAACACTCCCCCAGAGCCTGCATCCAAGCGTGTTCGACATGTACGTGAATGCCGGCGCCAACGCGGTGAAGATCCTCCAACGCCTGCTTTGCGACATGGGTCAGAGCGTGACCGTCGACGGCGTGATCGGCCCCGAGACGGCCGGAGCCTCCGCGCTCGCGCAATCGCAGGCCCCCAACCATCTGCGCGACGCCTACGGGATAGCAAGGCGGAACTACTACTACCGGCTCGCGGATGGCCGTGCGTCGCTGCGCAAGTTCGCCCGGCGTCGCGATGGCGGCAAGGGAGGATGGATCGTTCGGGCCGAGGAATTCATCTCGGCGCGGTATCACCTCACCGAAGCGGAACACCGAGCCCGGACGTCGACATGGGCATGATCGGCAGCACCATCGGCGCGCTCTTCGGGCCGGCGCAGCAGGGTCTCACCAAGACGATCGAGGTCTTTCGCGAGAATTCCGAAGCCGGCGCGGCGCGGGACGCAGAGAAGGCTCGCGCGGCGCTCGAACAATTCGCGGCCGAATTCACCCGCGAAAGGCCTGGAATGTTCGACCGGTTGATGGACGGGCTCAACCGCGTCCCCCGCCCGGCGATGGCGCTGGGGACGATCGGGCTCTTCGCCGCGGCGATGATCGATCCGGTGTGGTTTGCCGCGCGGATGCAGGGGATCGCCGTGGTGCCCGAGCCGCTTTGGTGGCTGCTCGGCGTCATCGTCTCGTTTTATTTCGGAGCGCGTTACCAGGTCAAAGGCCAGGAATTCAAACGGTCGCTGATCGTCGCCTCGGCGGCCGAGACGGTCGTGGCGCAGCAGAAGAAGGAGCAGGTCGCCACGGCGCCTGCGTCTGCGCCGGAGGCGAACCCGGCACTGGCCGAGTGGAAGCAGTCGTCCCATGTCGGCTGACCTTCTCGTCAACGTAATTTCCGAGCACGGGCCATGGGCGGTCCTCGTTTTCTATCTTCTCTATCGGGAAGGGCAGAAGGACGCCGCGACGCGCGAAGTCCTCAACAAGAACACGGCCATCCTGATCGAGATGACCACCATGATGCGCGATCGGCTTCCCTCCAAATACGAGACGTTCCGATGACCCTGTGCACCTTGTGGAAGATCCTGCTGGGGCGGGGCATCGATCGGGACATCGAACGCAATCGCGAAGCTGCCGACCGTCTGGATCGTGCGCTGAGAGAGGTGACCAAGAAATGATCCAAGGATTCAGTCTGACCTTTCTGATTCTCGCAGGCCTGATCTTCACCGCCGAGAAGATCGGGTATCAGGCGACCTATCAGGTCGCTTCGGGTGCCATCGTGGTCATGTCCTCCGTCATCGCCACCACGTTCTTCTGGCTGTGGCGGATCCGCACGACGCCGCTCGCGCTGGGCATGTCCTTCAGCTGGGCCGGCGGGGCGCTGGTCCTGAGCTGGTGGTGGCGCCTCGCGGCGGATGCGGGGTCGGCGGCCATCTCGGAAAGTATCGCTCTGCTCCTCTTCGTCGCGATCTACACGACCGGCGCCGCGTTGCATTTTTCCGTGATCGCGCGGTCCTTCGACCTGCCGCGCATGACACCCGTCGCGCTGCCGTTCACGGCATATGTACTTTCGGGATGCGCGACATTCCTCGCCTGACAGGGCTTTTCGAGGTCCGGAGGTGATAAGAGGCTCGGGGCATGCTGCGGCGCGCCACGGCCGCGGCGAAGGCGCGCAACCCCCGTCGGGGCGCATTGGCACGACGTGCCGGCCGGTGTAGGATCGGCACATGATTATCGAGCTCGGACACTTCGCGCTGATCCTCGCCCTCGCTCTGGCGGTCGTGCAGACCGTGCTTCCGCTTCTCGGCGCGTCGCGCGGCTGGTCCGGCGCGATGGCGGCGGGCGGCCCTGCGGCAAACGGGCAGTTTATCTGCCTGGCCTTCGCCTTTGCCGCGCTGACCTATGGGTTCGTGGCCTCGGATTTTTCCCTGCGGCTCGTGGCGGCCAATTCCCATACGGCGAAACCGATGCTCTACAAGGTCACGGGCGTCTGGGGGAACCACGAAGGCTCCATGCTGCTCTGGTGCCTGATACTGGCGCTTTACGCCTCGCTCGCGGCGATCTTCGGCACCAACCTCCGACCAAGCCTCCAGGCGCGCGTGCTCGGCGTTCAGGGGGCGATCAGCGTGTCGTTCCTCACCTTTCTCATCTTCACGTCCAATCCCTTCGCGCGGCTCGAAATTCCGCCGATGAACGGATCCGATCTCAACCCGCTGCTGCAGGATCCCGGATTGGCCTTTCATCCGCCGTTCCTCTACCTCGGCTATGTCGGGCTCAGCATGGCGTTCAGTTTCGCGGTCGCCGCCTTGATCGAGGGGCGGGTGGATGCGGCCTGGGGACGGTGGGTCCGGCCGTGGACCCTCGCGGCATGGCTGTTTCTTACCGTCGGAATCGCCCTGGGAAGCTGGTGGGCCTATTACGAGCTTGGCTGGGGGGGCTTCTGGTTCTGGGACCCCGTCGAGAACGCGAGCTTCATGCCGTGGCTCATCGCCGCCGCACTGCTCCATTCGTCGATCGTCGTGGAGAAGCGCGAAGCCCTGAAGAGTTGGACCATCCTGCTCGCGATCTTGGCCTTCGGGTTCTCGCTGATCGGCGCGTTCATCGTGCGGTCGGGCGTCCTGACTTCCGTTCACGCCTTCGCCAACGATCCCGAAAGGGGGGTCTACCTTCTCGCGATCGCCGCGATCTTCATGGGCGGGGCCCTGACGCTCTATGCGGTGCGCGCGGGGGCCATGGAGGCGAAGGGCGTCTTCGGGCTGGTCAGCCGCGAAAGCGCGCTCGTGGCCAACAACGTGCTGCTGGCGGTTGCCGCCTTCGTGGTGTTCGTCGGCACGGTCTGGCCGCTGGTCGCCGAGATGGCGTTCGGGCGCAAGCTGAGTGTCGGCGCGCCGTTCTTCGACATGGCCTTCACGCCCTTCATGGTCGCCATAGCGGCGCTGCTGCCGCTCGGGGCGCTGTTGCCGTGGAAGCGCGGGCGGCTCGACCGCGCCGCGGCACCGCTTGGCGGGGCGCTGGCCTTGTCGCTCTGCCTCGGGGCATTCGTGTGGGTCACGCAGACCGGCGGCTCGATGCTGGCCCCGATCGGTGCCGTCCTGGCCAGCTGGGTCGTTCTCGGCGTGGTCGTGGATCTGGCGAACCGCGCCGGTCGCGGAAAGGATGTCGCGACCCGGATCAGGCGCCTTCGGCATCTGCCGCGCGCGGATTGGGGGAAATCGATCGCACATGCCGGGTTCGGCGTCACCTTCTTCGGCATCTGCGCCCTGACGGCTTGGCAGGTCGAGGATATCCGCGTGGCCCGGGAAGGCGAGAGCTTCGACGTGGCGGGCTACACCATCACCCTGGAGGACGTGCGGGGCATGCGCGGTCCGAACTACGAGGCCACCGTCGCGACCATGGTCGTCACGTTCGGGGCGCGCGACGTGGCGGTCCTCTACCCCGAAAAGCGCTTCTATCCGGTCGCGAGGATGCCCACGACCGAAGCGGCGATCGACAACGGTATCCTGCGCGACCTCTATCTTGTGATCGGTGATCCGCAGGAGGGCGGCGGCTGGGCCGTGCGTACCTACGTCAAGCCGTTCGCGAACTGGATCTGGGCGGGCTGCATCATCATGGCCATGGGCGGCTGTCTCAGCTTGTCGGACCGTCGCCACCGGATCGCCGCAGGCGCACCGAAATCCCCCCGGGCGGCGGTGCCCGCGGAATGATCCGCGTCGTCCTGCTGCTGGTCTTTCTCGCCGTGCCGGCCTTCGCGGTGCAGCCAGACGAGATCATGGACGATCCCGCGCTCGAAGAGCGCGCGCGCCAGATCTCGCAGGGCTTGCGGTGCCTCGTCTGCCGAAACGAGAATATCGACGAATCCAACGCGGACCTCGCCCGCGACCTGCGGCTGGCGGTGCGGGAACGGCTGCTGACCGGCGACAGCGATACCGAAGTCGTCGCCTATCTCGTGGATCGGTACGGCGAATACGTGCTGCTGCGTCCCGACATGCGCGGTGCGAACCTGATCCTGTGGCTTGCGGGGCCCGTCATGTTGCTGGGCGGGCTCGGAATCGCCGCTTTCTACCTGCGTCGTCGCGGCACGAGGGAGGTTCAGCCCGCGGCCCTCGACGACGAGGAAAAGCTGCGCCTGGAACGGCTGCTGCGCGACTGAGCCCAAGGGACGCTTCCGTCGGCCGGCGCGGCATGCGATCATCGCCTCACCAGAGGGCAAGAGGGCCGGACATCATGCAATACGAGACGATCCGATTGTCGCTCGAGGACGGAATCGCCCTTCTGACCCTTGACCGGCCCGGCAAGATGAACGCCCTCAACAATCAGATGCGCGCCGAGATCCTGCACGCGATGCGCCATCCCGGGGCGGGCGCCCGTGTGCTGGTCATGACGGGCGAGGGCGCGGCCTTCTGCTCGGGGCAGGACCTCGGCGATGGGGTCTCCCTCGATCAGGCCGATCTGGAACGGGTCCTGCGCGACGAGTACGAGCCGATGTTGCGGGCGATCTACGATTGTCCCATCCCCACCATCGCGGCGGTGAACGGACCCGCCGCCGGCGCCGGTGCCAACCTCGCGCTGGCCGCCGATGTCGTGATCGCCGCCGAAAGTGCCGTCTTCCTCCAGGCCTTTACCCGGATCGGCCTGATCCCCGATGCGGGCGGCACGTATTGGCTGCCGCGCCAGATGGGATTCGCCAAGGCGATGGGGGCCGCGCTTTTCGCCGAGCCGGTCAGCGCGCGGCAGGCCGCCGATTGGGGGATGATCTGGGAAGCGGTCGAGGACGATCTCTTCGCGGACCACTGGCGCCGCCGCGCGGCTCATCTCGCCGCGGGGCCCACGATCGCCTACCGCAACGTGAAGCGCGCTTTGCGCGGCACCTACGACAACGATCTGGACACGCAGCTCGATCTGGAGGCATCGCTGCAGGGCGCCTGCGGGCAGACCCGGGATTTCAAGGAAGGCGTGCTCGCCTTCCTCGAAAAGCGCCCTGCGCGATACGAAGGGCGGTGACCGGATCGCATCCGGCCCGGGCGAAGAACTAGAGCGTCTTCACCTCGACCTTCTGGTTGATGAGATCGACCCAGCCATAGCTCGTCAGGAAGGCGATGTCGGCCGCGTCGCGTCCGACGCCGATGATCGCGATCTCGTCGGGCGTGGCCATCCCGGTCGCATCGACCAGATGCCATCCCCCTTCGAGCCAGACCTGCGCCACCGCATGGAAATCGGGCGGCGTGACGTTGGGGCCGTAGCAGCTCACCATACGCGCCGGGATCGCCGCGGCGCGGGCCAGCGCCACCATCACGTGGGCATAGTCGCGACAGATGCCGCGCCGTTTCACGAAGGTGTCGACCGCGGTGGTCCCCGGACCCGAGCTTCCGGGGGTGTAGATGAAGTTCTTCTGGATCCAGTTCGACATCTCCGCCACGGCCGCGCCGCCGCTCAGATGGCCGAATTCCGAGGCCGCGAAGGAATGGAACTCCTCGGATGGACAAAAGCGCGACGACATCAGATAGCGCACCGCCTCGTGCGGGAGCTGAAACACCTTGTCCTGCTGCAGGCTTGCAAGGTCCTTCACCGGCCGATCGATCAGCACTTCGGCCTCGAAGCTGCAGACCAGCTTCTCGGTGCAATGCAGCCAGACGCGCGTGCCGATACCGTCCTCGGCCGCGATGCGGTGGATATGCGCCGTTTCGCCGGGATCGAACCTGGCATTGGTGACGGTCTGACCGGGCAGGCTGGCGGTTTCGATCTGGACCAGCATGTCCGCGGCGTCCTCGATGCCGTATTCCAGGTTTGCAGAGACGTGTAGGCGCATATGGGGTGTTCCTCGTGGATGTGGAAAAGCGCACACTTGCTGCGCTAGCATGCCGGCGCTCAACTTGGAACAGAGACGAACGGTCCCCGTTTACGGCAAGAATTTCCGAGATATCGAAGAGGATACGAAATGGCCGATACGAGCCAGTTGTTCGCTCCCGTCACCATGGGCGCGATCGAGTTGCCCAACCGGGTCCTGATGGCCCCTCTGACGCGCAACCGCGCGCATTCCGACGGCACCCCGAAGGATATGGCACAGATCTATTACGGTCAGCGTGCGAGCGCGGGTCTCATCGTGTCCGAGGCCACACAGGTGGACGAGATGGGCAAGGGGTATCTCGACACGCCCGGCATCCATTCCGACGGCCACGCCGCCGCGTGGCACCGGATCACCGACGCGGTCCATGCCAGCGGCGGGCGGATCTTCCTGCAGCTCTGGCATGTCGGGCGGATCAGCCACAGCTCGCTTCTCCCGGAGGGCCGTGCCCCGCTCGCCCCGTCGGCGATTCGCGCCGAGCAGCAGACCTTCACGGCGAACGGGTTCGAGGCGTGCTCCACCCCGGAAGCGATGAGCGTCGAGCAGATCCACGACGCCATCGAACAGTTCCGCCGCGGCGCCGAACTGGCCCGGCAGGCCGGTTTCGACGGCGTCGAGATCCATTCCGCGAACGGCTATCTCCTCGACCAGTTCATCCAGGACAAGACCAACACGCGTGACGATGAATATGGCGGCCCGGTGGAGAACCGGATCCGCCTCGTTTCCGAAGTGGTCGACGCCGTGGCGACCGTCTGGCCGCGCGACCGGATCGGCATCCGGGTCTCGCCGCTGGGCCATGCCAACGATATCGGCGACAGCGACACCGAAGGCACGTTCTCGGCGGTCTACAAGATGCTTTCCGACAAGCGTCTCGCCTATCTGCACGTGATGGAACAGTTCCCCGGCCACGACAACGACGGCGAATCCGCGGCGCTGATCAAGCGTCTGCGCGCACTCTATGACGGGTTCGTCATCTCCAATGGCGGCTATTCCGCGCAGTCGGCGGCGGAGGCCCTCGCCTCGGGGCACGCGGATGCGGTCGCGTTCGGTCGCGACTTCATCGCCAGCCCCGACCTGCCCGAGCGTCTCCGCGTCGGCGCGCCGCTCAACACGCAGGATCAGGACACGTTCTACGGCGGCGGCGAGGAGGGATACATCGACTACCCGTTTCTCGAGAAGCGCCGCACCGTCGAAGACTGATCGAGGATGAGACCGGGGGCAGGTCGCCCCCGGCTTTCCCCACCATATCGACCGGAACTCGCCGCCCATTTGTTTCGCGCGCGAAACATTCTGTTTTCCGGCTAATGAGCCCAGCCGAAGACGATCCCGATCTGGATCGGCCGGTCGTTTCGGGGTAATGGCGGCGAGGCTTCAATCACGAGGGGAGGACGACATGCTGAAGGGAATCGATCCGCTGGTCGGTCCGGACCTGCTGCGATGTCTTGCGCTGATGGGACATGGCGACGAGATCGTTGTGTCGGATGCGAACTTTCCTGCAGCGTCGGTGGCAAGCTCCACCGTTCATGGCACGGCCCTCCGCATGGATTGCGGCGCCGTGAGAGCCCTGGAGGCGATCCTGGGGCTGATGCCCGTCGACACGTTCGAGGCTGATCCCGTCATGACGATGCAGATGGTGGGCGATCCCGAAGGCATCCCAGAGGTGGTGGCGGAGGCCGCGCCGCTTCTGCAGCGCGAAGGCTGCATTTCGAGCGGGCTGGAACGGTTTGCCTTCTACGAGCGGGCGCGCCGCGCTTTCGTGGTGGTGCTCACAGCCGAGCCGCGTCCCTATGGAAATTTCATCCTGCGCAAGGGCGTGATCGTGCCCGATCGCCCGTGATCCGCCCCCGCAATCCCGCTACGACCGGCAGGGCCGGTCGTAGCGTAGGACCATCTAAAGCCGGCAGGGGATATTCCTTGCGCCGCGGATCAGATCCGGCTTAAGCAGAGTATTCAGTTTTGCCGCAGCGGGAGGGGAGGTCCGATGCATCGCAATATCTCGACGATCTTGATCGACGCAGCGAGCGCTTCGGCGAATGCGCGCGGTCTGACCGATGCCGCGCTGGACCTGCCGCCGGACACGGCGTGGCGCTGATGCAGATCATCGATTCCCATTGCCATTTCTGGCAGCTCGCCCGCGGCGATTACGACTGGCTCGCGGCGGGGGATGCGGCGCTGGATCCGATCCGGCGCGACTTCCTTCCGGACGATTATCCGGGCCCCGCAAGGCTCGTCGTGGTGCAGGCCGCGGAAAGCCTGGCCGAGACGGATTTCCTCCTGTCGCTCGCGGCGGACGACGACAGGATCGCGGGCGTCGTCGGGTGGGTCGACCTTTCCGCGGAGGATGCCTGCGAGTCCCTGCGCAGCCGGGCGCGCAACCCTCGCCTAAAGGGTATCCGCCCGATGCTCCAGGATATCGCCGACACCGACTGGCTCGCCACGAAGGCGCGGGACGACGCGCTCGACCTCGTGGTCGAACTGGGCTTGCGATTCGACGCGCTGGTGACCGCGCGGCACCTGCCGATGCTGGCGAAGTTCGCGGCCGCGCGGCCGGATCTGGCGCTGGTGGTGGACCATGCCGCCAAGCCCCAGCCCGGTCCGCGGGACGACTGGGAGGCGGGAATGCAGGCGCTCGCGGCGCTTCCGCACGTGCATTGCAAGCTCTCGGGGCTCCTGACCGAGCTTTCGGAGGCGGAGCGCGCCGATCCGTTGCCGCCCGTGCGCGCCATCGTGGACAAACTCCTCGACTGGTTCGGGGCGGAGCGCCTGATCTGGGGGAGCGATTGGCCCGTCCTGACGCTCGCCGCCGGATGGTCGGACTGGCGCGCGTTGACCGAGGCGCTTCTGGAGGGTCTGCCGGAGGCCGACCGCGCGGCGATCCTGGGCGGCAACGCCGCCCGTTTCTACGGGGTGGAGCCATGAGCGAACTGGTCCGCATGGAAAGGATCGACAAGCGCTTTCCGGGCGTGCACGCGCTCCAGGCGGTCAATTTCGATCTGCGCGCGGGCGAGGTCCACGCGCTCATGGGCGAGAACGGTGCGGGCAAGTCGACGCTGATGAAATGCCTCTCGGGCGTCTATCAGCCAGATGGCGGGCGCGTGATCATCGACGGCGAGGCGCACGAGCTCGCCAATCCCAAGGCCGCGCAGGATCTCGGGATCGGCATCATTCATCAGGAACTGGCCCTGATGCCCGATCTTAACGTCGCGCAGAACATCTGGATTGGGCGCGAGCCGCGCAAGTCGTTCGGCCGCATCGACGAGGCCAGGCTCAATGCCGACGCCGCCGAGATCTTCCGCGGCATGAACGTCAAGATGGACCCGCGCGCCCCCGTCAGCCGCGTGACGATCGCCCGCCAGCAGATGGTCGAGATCGCCAAGGCGCTCAGCTTCCGGTCCCGCGTCCTGATCATGGACGAGCCGACCGCGGCGCTCAACGATGCCGAGATCGCCGAACTCTTCGCGATCATCCGCAAGCTCAAGGCCGAAGGCGTCGGCATCATCTATATCAGCCACAAGATGGACGAGATCCGTCGCATCTCGGACCGGGTCACGGTGATGCGCGACGGCGCCACAGTCGGCACGGTGGCCGCGGCCGAGACGCCGATCTCCGAGATCATCTCGATGATGGTGGGGCGCGAGATCAAGGATGCGACGGTCTCAATTCCCGACCATGCAGGCGCCGAGACCGCGCTGGAGGTTCGGGGCCTCGGCCGCGGCAGCGAGCTCAGGGATATCAGCTTCAGCCTCCGGAAGGGCGAGATCCTCGGCTTCGCGGGGCTCATGGGGGCAGGGCGCACGGAGCTTGCGCGCGCGATCTTCGGCGCCGAGCCGCCCGATCGCGGCGAGATCCTGGTCCACGGCAGGGCCTGCAAGATCAAAACGCCGGCCGATGCCGTTCGCGCGGGCATCGGATACCTGTCCGAGGATCGCAAGAGATACGGGCTGGCGCTCGGGCTCGACGTGCGCGCCAATATCGCGCTGGCTAGCATGTCGGGCAATTGCGACCGGATGGGCCGGATCGACGAGACGAAGCTGGGCGAACATGCCCGCACCTATATCAAGCGTCTCCGCATCCGCACGCCGCATGACCGCCAGCAGGTTCGGCTGCTTTCGGGCGGCAACCAGCAAAAGGTCGTGATCGCGAAATGGCTGCTGCGCGATTGCGACATCCTGATCTTCGACGAGCCGACGCGCGGCATCGATGTCGGTGCCAAGGCCGAGATCTATCGCTTGATGGGCGACCTCGCGGCGCGCGGCAAGGCGATCATCATGATCTCCAGCGAACTGCCCGAGGTCCTGCGCGTCAGCCACAGGATCGCAGTGATGTGCGAGGGCCGCCTCACGGGGATCCTGCCCGGCGGCGCGAGCCAGGAAGAGATCATGTCCCTGGCAACCGAGCGAGAAGGATTGAACGCGTAATGACGGCGACCGAGATGAAGACGTCGGAGACCCCCAGATCCGGCCGCCGGGGGGCCGCCCAGCAGATGATCCTGGCCTTCGCCAGCCTGATCGTCCTGGTCATAGGCTTCTCGCTGGCGAGCCCGAATTTCTTCCAGGTGTCCAACATCATGGCGATCCTCCAGGCCACCTCGGTCAACGGGGTTCTCGCGATCGGGGTGACGCTGATCATCATCACCGGGGGCATCGACCTGTCCGTCGGAACGCTGATGACGTTCTGCGCCGTGATGACCGGCGTGGTGCTGACCTGGATGGGGGCGCCGCTGTTGCTGGGCGTGATCACGGCGATCGCCACCGGGGCGCTGGCGGGGCTCGTCTCCGGCAGCCTCGTGGCCAAGCTCAAGATCCCGCCCTTCATCGCGACGCTCGGGATGATGCTGATCTTCCGGGGGCTGTCGCTCATCGTGACGGGGACGCGGCCGATCTATTTCAACGACACGCCGGGCTTCGACCTGATCTCGCGCGGGTCGCTGGTGGGGTCGGTCTTTCCCGCCTTCCCGATGCCCAACGGCGTTCTGATCCTTTTCGGGATCGCGGCCGCCGCCGCCTGGATCCTCAACCGCACCGTGCTCGGCCGTTATACCTTCGCGCTCGGCTCCAACGAGGAGGCCGTGCGCCTTTCGGGGGTGAATGCCGACGGCTGGAAGATCGCGATCTATGCGCTGTCGGGCGCCATCGTCGGGATCGCGGGGCTTCTGATCGCGAGCCGCCTCAACTCGGCGCAGCCGGCCCTGGGCCTCGGATACGAGCTCGAGGCGATCGCGGCCGTGGTGATCGGCGGAACCAGCCTCGCGGGCGGCCGGGGCACGATCCTCGGAACGCTGATCGGGGCGCTCATCATGGCGGTGCTGACCAACGGGCTGCGTGTCCTGTCGGTCGCGCCGGAATGGCAGACCGTGGTCACCGGCGCCATCATCATCTTCGCCGTCTATGCCGACCAGCTTCGCAGGCGGACGACAAGCTGAGGCCCGGCGACGGGCCCCGAGACACGATGTGAACTTTCAGGGAGGATACCATATGTTCACCAGAAGAACCCTCATGGGCGCGGTCGCGTCGATGGCGCTCGCCGGAACCACGCCGGGCGCCTTCGCGCAAGATGGCCAGCTCTATATCCCGCTCATTTCCAAGGGGTTCCAGCACCAGTTCTGGCAGGCCGTGAAGACCGGCGCCGATCAGGCGGCCGAGGAGATGGACGTGCGCGTGACCTTCGAGGGGCCCGACAACGAGACCCAGGTCGACAAGCAGATGGACATGCTGTCGGCCGCGCTCGCCAACCAGCCCGACGCCATCGGCTTCGCGGCGCTCGACAGCCAGGCGGCGATCCCGTTGCTGCGTCAGGCGCAGGATGCGGGCATCCCCGTGGTCGCCTTCGATAGCGGCGTCGAGAGCGACATCCCCGTCTCGCTCGCCTCGACCGACAACGTCGCCGCGGCGGGCCTCGCCGCCGACAAGATGGCGGAGCTTCTGGGCGGATCCGGCCAGGTGGCGGTGGTGGCCCATGACCAGACGTCGCGCACGGGCATCGACCGGCGCGACGGCTTCGTCGATCAGATCGAGGCGGAATATCCCGATATCGAGATCGTCGCCGTGGAGTATGGCGGTGGCGACCACCTGCGCTCGACCGAGATCACCAAGGCGCTGCTGACGGCCTATCCCGATCTCGACGGGATCTTCGGCACCAACGAGGGCTCGGCGATCGGTGTCGTGAACGGGGTCCGCGAAACCGGCGCCGACGACATCACCATCATCGGCTACGACAGCGGCAAGGCCCAGACGGATGCGATCCGCGAGGGCATCATGGCCGGCGCGATCACCCAGAACCCGGTCGGCATCGGCTACGAGACCGTCAAGGCCGCCGTCGCCGCCGCCCGCGGCGAAGAGGTCGAGGAGAATGTCGATACCGGCTTCTTCTGGTACGATCAGTCGAATATCGACGATCCCGAGATCTCGGCCGTCCTCTACGACTGAGCGAGACCGCTGCCGGGGGCCGTCACGCGGCCCCCGCACAACACCAGATGCCGCGGAGAGGCCCCTCATGAAAATCACCGGCCTGCGCAGCCTCGACGTGCGCTTTCCCACCTCCGACACGCTCGACGGGTCGGACGCCATGAACCCCGATCCGGATTATTCCGCGGCCTATGTGGTTCTCGAAACCGATGGCGCGCATGACGGGCACGGCATGACCTTTACCATCGGGCGCGGCAACGAGATCTGCGTGGCCGCCATCGAGGCGCTGAAGCCGCTGGTGGTGGGCCTGGAGCTCGACTGGATCGCGGCCGATATGGGGCGGTTCTGGCGCCACGTGACCGGCGACAGCCAGCTGCGCTGGATCGGGCCGGACAAGGGCGCCATCCATCTGGCCGCGGGCGCGGTGGTCAATGCCGCCTGGGATCTATGGGCCAAGGCCGAGGCCAGGCCCGTCTGGCGCCTCGTGGCCGAGATGAGCCCCGAAGAGCTCGTCCGTTGCATCGATTTTCGATACATCATCGATTGCATCACGCCCGAATGGGCAATCGATTTCCTGACGAAACAGGCCGAGGGCAAGGAAGGCCGCGTCGCGACGCTCCGGCGCGAGGGCTATCCCTGCTATACCACCTCCGCCGGCTGGCTTGGCTACGACGACGAGAAGCTGCGGCGCCTCTGCCGTGAGGTCGTCGAGGCGGGGTTCGGGCACGTCAAGCTCAAGGTCGGGCGCGATCTCGACGACGATATCCGCAGGCTCCGGATCGCGCGCGAGGCCGTGGGGCCGGACGTGCGGCTGATGATCGACGCCAACCAGGTCTGGGAGGTCGACCAGGCGATCGACTGGGTGGGCAAGCTCGCCTTCGCCGATCCGTGGTTCATCGAGGAGCCGACCAGCCCGGACGACGTGGCGGGCCATCGCCGCATCCGCGAGGGCGTGGCCCCGGTGCAGGTCGCGACGGGCGAGATGTGCCAGAACCGCATCCTCTTCAAGCAGTTCATCATGGAGGGCGCGATCGACGTCGTGCAGATCGACGCCTGCCGTCTCGGCGGGCTCAACGAGGTTCTGGCGGTGATGCTGATGGCCGCGAAATACGACCTGAAGGTTTGCCCCCATGCGGGAGGCGTCGGCCTGTGCGAATACGTGCAGCACATGTCGATGATCGACTATCTCTGCATTGCGGGGACGCGCGAGGGGCGGGTGATCGAGTATGTCGACCACCTGCACGAACATTTCGTCGATCCCTGCACGATCCGCAACGCCGCCTACATGCCGCCGGAACGCCCCGGCTTCTCGATCGAGATGAAGCCTGAAAGCCTCGAGGAATTCCGCTTCGGCAAGGCCTGAAGGGGCAGGGGCCTAGGGCTGCCGCCTGCCGGCCGCGAACGCGCCGCGCAGGCCCGCCACGGCGGTCGAGAGGCAGAAGAGCGCCGCGATCACGCAGACGATGGTCGGGCCGGTGGGCGTATCGGCCGCATAGGAGACCTCGAGCCCGGTCCACGCGGCCAGCATCGCCAGGCAGGAGGCGATCACCGCCATCGCCTCGGGCGTGCGGGAAAAGGGCCGGGCCGTCGCCGCCGGGATGATCAGCATCGCAGTGATGAGCAGGACGCCCACCACCTTGATCGCGACCGCCACGACCAGCGCGAGGGCGAGTGTCAGGACCAGCTGCTCGCGCCTGGGCTCGATCCCCGCCGCGCGCGCCAGATCGGGGTTGAGCGTGGCGGTCAGCAGCGCCGACCACCGCCATCCGACCAGCGCCAGGACCACGGCGGCACCGACCCATATGACACCGAGATCCCCGCGCGAGACGGCGAGGATATCCCCGAAGAGATAGGCCATGAGGTCGATCCGGACATTGGCGAGGAACGACACCGCCACCAGCCCGAAGGCCAGCGCGGAATGCGCCATCACGCCCAGAAGCGTATCCATCGCATAGCCGCGCCCCGACAGCATCGTCACCGCCATCGCCATGACCAGCGCGACGATCAGCGCGCCGGCAAAGACCGGCAGCGACAGGGCGAGCGACAGGGCCACGCCCAGAATCGCCGCGTGGGCCACCGCGTCGCCGAAATAGGCCATCCGGCGCCAGACGACGAAACATCCGAGCGGTGCGGCGGCCAGACCGGTGCCGATCGCCGCGAGCGTCGCGCGCAACATGAAATCGTCGAGGTTCACTGTGCCGCCTCCGCCGCGCGGGTATGGGAAGTGTCATGGTCGTGCCGATGGTCGTGACGGTGCCGGTAGAGGGCGAGGGCGCCTTGCGTTCCTTCGCCGAACAGCGCGCGATAGACCGGCGCCTCGGCCACCACCTCCGGCGTGCCCTCACAGCAGACATGTCCGTTGAGGCAAATGACCCTGTCGGACGCGCTCATCACCACGTGCAGGTCGTGGCTGACCATCAGGACGGCGCATCCGGTCGCGGCGCGGACCTCCTCGATCCGGCGGTAGAAGGCCGCGGCACCGCGCTGGTCGAGCCCGGCCGTCGCCTCGTCGAGGATCAGCAGGTCCGGATCCTCCAGGATCGCGCGTGCCAGCAGCACGCGCTGGAACTGCCCGCCCGACAGATCCGCCATCTGGCGGGACGCGACATCGGCCAGCCCCGCCGCCTCGAGCGCCGCGTGGATGTCGCCCGACCGGACCCGCCGCGGCAGCCCGAGAAACCGCGCCACGGTCAGCGGCAGGGTCGGGTCGAGCGAGAGCCTCTGCGGCACGTAGCCGAGCCTGAGCCCCGGCGCGCGGAGGATTTGACCGCCCGCCGCCCGCACACCACCCAGAAGCGCGCGCAGAAGGGTCGACTTGCCCGACCCGTTCGGGCCGACGATGGTGACGATCTCGTCGCGGTCGATGCGGAGATCCACGTCGTCGAGCACGATCGTGCGGCCATAGCGGACCGTCAGCCCTTTCGTCTCGATCAGCGGGCTCATGCGGGCATGCCCGGGCTGCAATCGGGGCAGAGGCCCTCGGCCTCGCGCACCGTCCGTTCGATCACGAAGCCGGCCGCCTGCGCCGCACGCCCGAGCTCTCCGGCCTCGGGGTCGGCCTGCGCCTCGACCACCCGGTCGCAGGCCCGGCAGATCAGAAAGGCCGGCGCGTGACGCTGTTCGAGATGCGTGCAGGCGATGAAGGCGTTGCGCCGTTCGATCCGGTGCGCGAAGCCCTGCGCCACGAGGAAGTCGAGCGCGCGATAGGCCACGGGCGGCTGCGATCCGAGCCCTTCGGCCCTCAGAATATCGAGGATCTCGTAGGCGCCGAGCGCCTTGTGCTGCCCCAGCAGGATCTCCAGGACCCGGCGGCGCACCGGGGTAAACTGGAGCCGCCGCTCGGCGCAGTGGCGCTCGGCCGCGGCCACGCCATCGGCGATGCAGTGGTGATGATCGTGGGGCTCGAAGCCTGGGCTGGACATTCTCGGGACCTCGGTCTGCGGAACTTGGCCGCGCGACGGAACGCGTCGTCGGCGACGTAAGGTTGTTACAAGATCACATTGCAGACCGGATGTCCATCGGCGACGGAGGCGCGGTTCCGGTCGCGACGGATACTCGCGCGCCGAGATCGCGGCGTGCATCCGGTGCAACCACCGTGCCGGCATGCTAGCGTGCTTCCGCGAACCGCTGGACAGACCTCATGAAGACCTTGATTGACGAACTCTACAACGACGATACGACGCGCGCGCACGTGTTCCGCTCGGCGCTCTTTCTCTTCGACGTCGCCACGATCGCCTATTTCCTCTACACGGTCACCGCCGCGCGTATGGCGCCCTCGACGCCCGTCGATCTCGGCATCGCCGCCATCGTCCTGGGCGACATGCTGCTGCGCATGTGGATCGCCGACAGGCGACTGAGGTTCCTGTTTTCCGTCACGACCCTCGCCGATATCGTCGTGGTGGTCTCACTGGTCGCACCGGTCGTCGCCGGCGCGAATTTCGGGTTTCTCAAGGTGCTGCGGGTCCTGCGGCTGATGCGCGCCTCGGAATTCGCCGAGCGGCTCAACCGGGCGACGCCGGGGCTCGACATCAACCCGCGCATCGTCGTCGCGGCCGCCAATCTCGTGGCGTTCATCTTCGTGGTGACGTCGTTCGTCTGGGTCTGGGAGCATGACCGCAACGAGGACGTTCGAACCTATGTCGACGCGCTCTACTTCACGATCACCACGCTGACGACCACGGGCTACGGGGATATCACGCTGACCGATCGCGTCGGCCGGCTCATGACGATCGGGATCATGATCTTCGGGGTCGGGTTCTTTCTCAAGCTCCTTCAGGCCCTCTACAGGCCCAACAAGGTGGAGGAGGAGTGTCGGAATTGCGGCCTGAAGCTGCACGAACGCGACGCGAGCCATTGCAAGCATTGCGGCGCGACGATCTACATCGAGACCGAAGGCCAGAGTTGAGGTCTTCATTCGGACGCGCAGGCGCCCGCCCGCAAGGATGATGGACAAGGGTCCGCATCCGGTCTAGGAAATGACCGCTGCCCGTATAGCTCAGCTGGTAGAGCAACTGATTTGTAATCAGTAGGTCCCGGGTTCGACTCCTGGTGCGGGCACCATAGGTATACCTAAGTCATTGATACGCAACAGCTTCAGGACCAAGCTGCACAAGGCGTATAACATGCTGGAGAACATTTCTGCCTCACATACCTTCACCAAAGACGGCGTCTACTACTCCTTAACGCTCGTCCCGGTGGCTCTAAGGCGACACTACACATCCGCGCGAATCTCATACTCGCTACGGACAAGGTCTGCTTCGGTAGCTGCGTCACGGGCGATACGGGCCTCTGCACAGCTCGACGATTATTGGTACCACCTTCGATGCAGGGATACGGAGCTTTCCGGCAAGCATATGCTCCGCTCTGGGACCGTTCCTACTGATCCAGAGACGGTAAGCAGTCCCGGCGTCACCAATGGCTGTATGACGCTCTCAGAGGGTGTAGGCGTGTACCTGCGCTTGAAGGGGAAGGGCAAAGGAATCACCTTCCATCGGGTTGTGTCCCTCCACATGGTGTAGCTGGCGGTGGTCATCGGGTTTCTCGGTAGGGTCGGGTTGCGAACACCAACCTGAACCGAGGGATGCCCC
>CANLEQ010000019.1 GCA_947489705.1 uncultured Paracoccaceae bacterium | reverse complement strand
GGCATCACCAGCCTGTCACCCTAATCGAAGCCGGAAAACTCTGCCTTCGGGCGGTCCAACGTTGGGGATCGGATCAAATTGGGCCGGACCCTCATCGGCGGTGGAGGAAAAAACCGTGGCAGGTCAGTGCGGTTGTCGGTGATCTCATAATGGCGGACATGGTCTCGTCGCAGAACTCGTCCGGCGCCTCCATGTCGAACTGCCGATCCAGGGTGTTGTCGACGACGACCGAGGGTTTGCCACCATACTTGCCTGGGCGGCGCTTGTAGCCGATCTGTGCCCCGACCCCGGCCAGCCTGGTCAGGCGCGCGGCGCGGTTCAGGCAGACGTCTTCGCTGCCCGAGAAGATCGTCGTGCAGTTTGCGGTAGCCATAGACCTTGCGGCTTTCAGACAACGCCTCCTTCGGAAGCTCGGTCTGGCGCTCGTCCTCCCGAGCCCCCTTGCTCAGCGGTGCTTTCAGCCAGGCATCGAACCCGCTCGGCTGTATGCGCAGGCCGCGACAGATGGTCCGGACAGAGAACGGCCCGCGATGCTCGGCCACGAACGCGCATCTCACTCGTTCGGCATGACCCTCGGCTTGGTGGCGGGCGCATGCATCACCCCTGGCAAAAGACGCGTCGTCATTGTCACTCGGACCAATCGCAGAGCGAATACGGGCTGACCCCAAGCCCTGACCGGGTAGCCCCGTTCGGTGATCTGCGCGACCGCGCCCCGCCTGAACTCACCGCTGAGCTTGCTGCTGCTGATGGCCTTCTTGCCGCGAAATTTGCGAAGAAGGCGTCCCTGATACACGGGGCTATTCAGGCATCCTCGGACGAAATGCGCTTCCGAAAGGCCACTCGAGCTTCGGCATTCGCCTTGGAGAGGTCCCTATCACTGGATAGTTTGGGAAACCCAGGCTCCCCAGCAGCTTCCACTCTCTTGTCCTCGTCGGTGGCGTTCCCACGGTTCAGGGATTCGCCGAGTACCTTTATGACTGCTTGGCCCCGCGATGCCGACGCTCCTTTCGGCGCGATTTGCACCATCCGGGCGGGGCGCGCGGCAGGCGAGGTTGCAAGCGCCGGGCCGGGCACATAGGTCGACGGTGACCGTAGCCCGTACGCGCGGAAATCGAGGAGCCCAGATGTCGGAATCAAGGATCGGAACCGTGATGCGGGGCGGATCGTGAGCGTTTCTCGCGACGAGGTCCTGGGCGCCCTCGCGGGCCTCAAGGACCCCGCAACGGGGCAGGATATCGTTGCCACGGGGATCGTCCGCGCGCTTACGATTGACGGGGCGGCCGTCCGGTTCGTGCTGGAGATCTCGCCGCAAGCGGCCCAGGCCTACGAGCCGGTACGTGCCGAGGCGCAGGCGCGAGTTCAGGCGCTCGCGGGTGTGGAGACGGCCTCCGTCGTTCTGACCGCGCATTCCAAACCCGCCGATCCCCCGGACCTGCAGCCCAAGCGCAAGGCGTCTCCGAACGCGCCGGTTCCCATTCCGGGCGTCGATCGACTGGTCGCCATCGGCTCCGGCAAGGGCGGCGTCGGCAAGTCGACGGTATCGGCCAATCTCGCCTGTGCGCTGGCGGCCGAAGGGCGTCGCGTCGGCCTGCTCGACGCGGATGTTTACGGGCCGTCGCAGCCGCGGATGATGGGCGTCTCGGGAAGGCCCGCGTCACCCGACGGCAAGACGATCCTGCCGATGCGCAACCATGGCGTCACGATGATGTCGATCGGCCTGATGACCGGCGAAGGTCAGGCCGTGATCTGGCGCGGACCGATGCTGATGGGCGCGCTTCAGCAGATGCTGATGCAGGTCCAGTGGGGGGAGCTCGACATCCTGCTCGTCGATCTGCCGCCGGGCACCGGCGACGTCCAGATGACGCTGGCGCAGAAGGCGCGCCTCGACGGGGCGATCATGGTCTCGACGCCGCAGGACGTCGCACTGCTCGACGCGCGCAAGGGCATCGACATGTTCAACCAGCTCAAGACCCCGATCTACGGTCTGATCGAGAACATGAGCACGCATATCTGCTCCAATTGCGGGCACGAGGAGCATATCTTCGGGCATGGCGGCGTCGCGCGCGAGGCCGAGAGCCTGGACGTTCCCTTGCTCGCAGAAGTGCCGCTGCATCTGGATATCCGGACGTCGTCGGATGGCGGCGTGCCGATCGTCGTGTCGCATCCCGACAGTCCCCAAGCGACCGTGTTCCGCGACCTGGCGAGACGGCTCATCGCGGACGGGCGCGCCTGAACCCGGGCGCGCCGGCGATCACACCGTTCGGCTTCGGTCCATGATACTGCGCATCTCCTTGATGGCCGGGGAGAGGCCGCGGAAGATCGCCTCGCCGATCAGGAAATGCCCGATATTGAGTTCCTTGATCTCGGGCAGGGCGGCGATTGGCGGCACCGTCTCGTAGGTGAGGCCGTGGCCCGCATGCACTTCCAGCCCGAGCTCGTTCGCATAGGCGGCCATTTCCGCGATGCGCTTCATCTCGGCATCGCGATCCTCGAAGCGACCTTCGGCATGGGCATCGCAGTAGGCGCCGGTATGCAGTTCCACCACCTGGCTGCCGATCCGGTGGGCGGCCTCGATCTGGCGAGTGTCGGCGGCGATGAAGATCGAGACGCGCAGGCCGGCATCCAGAAGCGGCGCGATGAAATGCGCCAGGCGGTTTTCCTCGCGCGCCACTTCGAGCCCGCCTTCGGTCGTCCGCTCCTCGCGCCGCTCGGGAACGAGGCAGATCGCATGCGGCCGGTGGCGCAGGGCTATCGCGTGCATCTCTTCGGTCGCTGCCATCTCGAAGTTGAGCGGCACGCGAAGCGTCGCCATCAGCCCCTCGATATCGGCATCCGAGATATGCCGCCGATCCTCGCGCAGATGGGCGGTGATGCCGTCGGCCCCGGCCTCCTCGGCGAGCCTGGCCGCCCGGATGGGATCGGGCGTCGATCCGCCTCGTGCGTTCCGGACCGTCGCGACGTGATCGATGTTCACGCCGAGTCGCAGCGGATCACTCATTCTGCGCTTCCTTATTCTGACGCCGGGCGGCGGATTTCTGGGCGGCCAGGCGTTGCTTGTCGAACTTCTTGCGCAGCCGGTTGATGCGCGCCTTCTGATAGGCCGATATGACCGGCCGCGATACCGCATAGGCGGTGACGCCCGCGATCGCACCGGGGATCAATCCGCCGATCAGATAGGGAAGGAACACCTGCGTCGCGAAGAGGTCGAAATCCTGCCATTCGACGGGACGGCCCGTCGCGAGCGCCGTGAGGTTCGCCCCGAGCTCGACCGAGACCCGGCTGAAGGCGTCGAAGGTCTCGTTCAGCGGCAGCGGGTGCCGCATCCCGAGCATGCGAGAGCCCAGTTCCACCGACAGGCCGGCGATGATCGGAAACGTGAGCGGATTGCCCACGAAGGTGGCGAGCAATGCCGCGAGCATGTTGCCGCCCATCAGCCAGGCAAGCCCGGCCGCGACCAGGAAATGCAGACCGAAAAGCGGCGTGAAGCTCACGAAGACGCCGGCTGCGATCCCGCGGCTGATCTTGTAGGCCGGATCGGGCAAACGGCGCAGGCGGTAGACGATGTACCGGATCGCGCGCCACCATCCGCCCCGCGGATAGAGCCAGCGTCCCACGCTGGCCAGGGTCGATCTGGGCGTGCGCCGCTTGAACACGAATTGTCCCGCCTTTCGTCTAGGGTTTGCGCGCTGGATCGCGCACCCGGGCAATGGTGGCAACATCCGAATCCGCCTCGAGCGCCAGACGCACGGCATGCATGTGCTCGACGCTGCGCAGGTCGATGTCGACGGAGACGCGATAGAAGTCGGGCTTGCGGTCGAGGAATTCCAGATCGGAAATATTGGCCTTCTGCGCGCCGATCAGGCTGCAGATCCGGCCCAGCACGCCCGCATCGTTGGTGATCGTCAGCTCGAAGGTCACGGTATGCACCGCGGGATGGGTGCCGCCGTGCCAGTGGAGGTCGACCCAGCGATCCGGCTGGTCGTCGAAATCGATCAGCGTCGGGCAATCGATCGCGTGCAGCGTGACCCCCTTGCCGCGGCGGGTGATGCCGACGATCCGCTCTCCGGGCAAGGGCTGGCAGCATCCCGCGCGTTCGAACGCCTCGTCGCCCGCCAGGCCGACGACGGCGGAGCCCGCGTCGATCTCTTCCCCGTTGCCGGTGGCGAGTTCGGGGTAGAGTACCGCGATCATTTGTCGGGTCTGGATCTCAGCCGATCCGAGGCGCGCCAGAAGTTCGTCGGCGTCGGGCAGGTGCAGCTCGCGTGCGGCGGTGGCGATCGCCTTGTTGGACATCCGCTTGTTGACGCCGTCGAACGCCACGCGGGCAAGCTCGGTCCCCAGACGGATGAACTTGTCGCGGTCGGCCGCGCGCAGCGACCGGCGGATCGCGGATTTGGCGCGGCCCGTGACGACGATGTCGATCCACGTCGCCTGGGGGCGCTGCGCCTCGGCCGTGAGGATCTCGCAGCTTTGCCCGTTCCTGAGCCGGGTCCAGAGCGGAACGCGTACGGAATCGACCTTGGCGCCCACGCAGGCATCGCCGATCCGGGTGTGGATCGCATAGGCGAAGTCGAGCGGCGTCGCCCCCTTGGGGAGTTTCACGACCTCGCCCTTGGGTGTGAAACAGAAGACCTGGTCCTGGTACATCTCGAGCTTCACGGCCTCGAGGAACTCGTCGTGATCCTGCGCCGATTCGAATTGTTCGTTCAGCGACGCGATCCACCCCGCCGGGTCCACGGCGAACGGGTTCTCGACGCGTTCGCCGTCACGGTAGGACCAGTGCGCGGCCACGCCCGTCTCGGCGACCTCGTGCATCTGGCGGGTGCGGATCTGAACCTCCACCCGCTTGCCGTCGCGCCCCGAGACCGAGGTATGGATGGAACGGTACCCGTTGGATTTCGGCTGGCTGATGTAATCCTTGAACCGACCCGGCACCGCGCGCCATCGCTGGTGGATCGCGCCCAGTACGCGGTAGCATTCCTCCTCGGTCTGGACGATCACGCGGAAGCCGTAGATGTCCGACAACCGGGAGAAACCGATCTGCTTTTCCTCCATCTTGCGCCAGATCGAGAACGGGCGCTTGGCGCGGCCGCGCACCTCGCCCGCGATGCCCACGCGGTCGAGCTCGGTCCGGATGTCGCTGGTGATCTTGTCGATCACGTCGCCGGTCTCGCGCTGGAGCGTGACGAAGCGGCGGATGATGGAATTGCGCCCCTCGGGGTTGAGGACGGAGAACGCCAGATCCTCGAGCTCCTCGCGCATCCACTGCATGCCCATGCGGCCGGCGAGCGGCGCGAAGATGTCCATCGTCTCGCGTGCCTTGCGCTGCTGGCCTTCGGGCTTCATCGACTTGATCGTGCGCATGTTGTGCAGCCGATCGGCGAGCTTCACCAGGATGACCCGCATGTCTCGGCTCATCGCCATGAAGAGCTTGCGGAAATTCTCCGCCTGCTTGGTCTCGTTGGAATTGAGCTGGAGCTTGGTGAGCTTGGTGACGCCGTCGACGAGATCGGCGATTTCGGCACCGAACCTCTCCGTGAGGTCTTCGGCGGAGGCGCGGGTATCCTCGACCGTGTCGTGCAGCAGGGCCGTCACGATGGTCGAATCGTCGAGCTGCTGTTCGGCGAGGATGTAGGCGACCGCGAGCGGATGAAAGATGTAGGGCTCGCCGGAATGGCGGAACTGGCCCTCGTGCATCTGCGCGCCATAGGCATAGGCGCGGCCGATCAGCGCACTGTCAGTCTGCGGATGATAGGCTTTGACGCGGGTGATCAGGCCGTCAATGGTATCCATCAGGCCCGTCTTTCCCGCGCCGTGCAGTTCAGCCCTGGCCCTGCGCTTCCATCAGCGCCCGCAGCAGCTTCTCTTCGGACATGTCGTCCTCGGCGGGCTTGTCCGGCTCGCCGCCCATGAGGAGCGACATCGAATCCTCTTCGGGCTCGTCGACCTCGATCTGGGTCTGATAGGATTCGATCATCCGCTCGCGCAGATCGTTGGCCTGCTGGGTCTCCTCGGCGATCTCGCGCAGCGACACGACCGGATTCTTGTCGTTGTCCCGGTCGACGGTCGGGGGCGAACCGGCCGTGATTTCGCGTGCGCGATGGGCGGCGAGCATCACCAGCTCGAACCGGTTGGGAACTTTATCGACACAATCTTCGACGGTCACGCGGGCCATGGGGCACCTCTTGGTCGGAAATGAGAAAGTAGGGACCTAGTCCATCTTTGGGGGATTGACAAGGCGGACCGCGGTCGAATTGCGATGTCACGCAGGCAGGATCGCGGCGACCTCGGCCGGCGGCAGGGCGGCGATCATCTGGGGGACGGTTCGCCCGAGCAGCGGATGCCGCCACTCACGCGCGATTTCGGCCAGCGGCACCAGGACGAAGGCGCGATCCTGCAACCTGGGATGAGGCAGGATCAACCGGCGCGGCGCCTGCCGCGTTCGGCTCGCGACCGGAAGATCGATCCACCGGCGCAGCGTGGGAACATCCGGAAGGATCTCGTGTTCCACCGCGATAAGGTCGAGATCGACGCATCGCGGTCCCCATCTGGTTGAGCGGGACCGGCCGAAACTTCTTTCGCACGAATGAAGCCGGGACAGCACCATGTCAGGCGACAATCCGCTCAGGAAGGTGGCGGCCGCATTCACGAAGTCGGGGCCGCTGCCCCCCGGAACCGCTGCGCTACGTTTGAACCCGCTGACGGAATGAAGAATGAAATCCCGCCTGTTCAGGTGCTTGAGAGCCGCCAGCAAGGTTGCGAGGGGGGTCCCCGCGGGTCCGGGGAGGTTCGCCCCCAGGGCGATGTGGATCTTTCGTTGCGTCATCTATGTCATGTCTTGTTGCGCGTTTTCGCAGGGAGATTATGTGTCTGATCACAATTGTACATTCGCGCCTCAGGCGATTCCGTGAGGTGCAGCCTAAAAAGGAAACTTGATGTTTTATCGCGACGAACGTCTCGCGTTGTTCATTGATGGCTCGAACTTGTATGCTGCCGCCAAGGCTTTGGGCTTCGACATCGATTACAAGCTGCTACGCCAGGAATTCATGCGGCGCGGCAAACTCCTGCGCGCCTTTTATTATACAGCTTTGCTCGAGAACGACGAATACTCGCCGATCCGCCCGCTTGTCGACTGGTTGAATTACAACGGCTTCACCATGGTGACGAAGCCCGCGAAGGAATTCACCGACAGCCACGGCCGGCGCAAGGTCAAGGGCAACATGGATATCGAACTGACCGTGGATGCGATGGAACTCGCGCCCCGGCTGGATCACGTGGTGCTGTTTTCCGGCGATGGCGATTTCCGTCCGCTGGTCGAATCGCTGCAACGGACCGGCGTCCGGGTCTCGGTGGTCTCCACGATCCGCAGCCAGCCGCCGATGATCGCCGACGAGCTTCGCCGCCAGGCCGACAATTTCATCGAACTGGAGGAGCTGCGCGACATCGTCGGACGTCCCCCGCGGGAAGATACGAGTCAGCGCGCCGTGAACGAGTGACGCAATAGCCGGGCCGTTGGAGACCCTCGGGCCTCTCGCGCTGCTCTTTGCCGCGGCCTTCGGTGCCGCGACGATCCTGCCTTTCCAGTCCGAGATCGTCTTCGTCACGCTCCAGCTTCGCGAGGCGGCGTCCCTGACGGTGCTGCTGATCGTCGCGAGCGTCGGCAACGTCCTGGGCGCCGTCGTGAATTACGTGCTGGGCCGCCTCATCGACCGGTTCCGCGATCGCCGCTGGTTCCCGGCGAGCGAGACGCAGCTTGCGAAGGCGCGCGACTGGTACAATCGCTGGGGGTTCTGGTCGCTTCTGCTGAGCTGGGCGCCGTTCGGAGATGCCATCACCGTGGTCGCCGGCATGTTGCGCGTCCCCTTGTGGCTGTTCCTCACGTTGGTCGGCATCGCCAAGGCGGGACGCTATGCCGTACTGGCGGCGGCAACCGCAGGCCTGATGTGATTTTTCGCGGCATATTGCCGACGACGTGCCGTCGGGCGCCTTTACCCGGGCGCGGATGGTGCCTACCTCTGGTCCCGACAGGAGGGATTCCATGACCAAGCCGCCCCTGACACTCTATCTGGCCGCACCGCGCGGATTCTGCGCGGGCGTGGACCGCGCCATCAAGATCGTCGAGATGGCGCTGGAGAAATGGGGATCCCCCGTCTTCGTGCGGCACGAGATCGTCCATAACCGCTATGTCGTCGACGATCTTCGCAAGAAGGGCGCCGTCTTCGTGGAGGAACTGGACGAGGCGCCGTCGGACCGGCCGGTGATCTTCTCGGCCCATGGCGTTCCCAAGGCCGTTCCCGCCGAGGCGCGTGCCCGCGAGATGGTGTTCGTCGACGCGACCTGCCCGCTAGTCAGCAAGGTCCATATCGAGGCCGAGCGTCATCACGCGAACGGCCTTCAGATGGTGATGATCGGTCACGCGGGCCACCCCGAGACGCTCGGAACCATGGGCCAGTTGCCCGAGGGCGAGGTCATTCTGGTCGAGAGCGCCGAGGACGTGTCGCGGATCGAGCCGCGCGATCCCGAGCGCCTCGCCTTCATCACGCAGACGACTTTGAGCGTCGACGACACCGTCGATATCGTCGCCGCCCTCAAGGCACGCTTTCCTGCCATCGTGGGACCGCACAAGGAAGACATCTGCTACGCCACGACCAACCGGCAGGAAGCGGTAAAGGCGATGGCGCCCAGATGCGACGCGATGCTCGTGGTTGGGGCGCCCAACTCGTCCAATTCGCGGCGCCTGGTCGAGGTTGGCGCCAAGGCGGGCTGCGGCTATGCGCAGCTGGTACAGCGGGCCTCCGACATCGACTGGCGCGCACTCGACGGGATCTCCAGCATGGGCATCACCGCGGGCGCCTCGGCGCCCGAAGTGCTGATCGACGAGGTGGTGAACGCCTTCCACGACCGCTACGAGGTTACCGTCGAGATGGTCGAGACCGCCGTCGAGAATGTCGAGTTCAAGGTGCCCCGCGCCCTGCGGGAGCCGGCCTAGCCGACATCCCGATCGCGGCTGGACCTTGCGGTCCCGGCGGGCCATCTTCGCGCACATGACCATACCCAAGCCCCCCCTCCTCCTCGGCCTCGCCGGACTTCTGCCATTCGTCTGGGGCGCGCTGACGATGCTCTTCCCGTCGCTCGCGATCTGGGCCTCGCAGGCCATCGGGCCGCGCTTCATCGGGCCCTACGTGCAGCTCGCCTACGGCACGGTGATCCTGAGCTTCATGTCGGGGGCGCTCTGGGGCTTTGCGACCCGCGCCACCGGATCTGTGGCCGCGACCGGCTATGCGCTTTCGGTGATCCCTGCGCTCTGGGCGTTCTTCTTCGTCGGCGGCGGACCCGTTTCGGCGGCGATCTATCTGGGCCTGGGGTTCATCGGCATCCTCGGGCTCGACTGGCTCTTCTGGCGGCAGGGGTTGGCACCGCCCTGGTGGATGGTCCTGCGGGTGATGCTAACGATCGTGGTCGTGCTGTGTCTTCTGCCCATCATCCTCTAGGCGTCCGGATTGCGCGCGGGGGATGCGCGCCCTAGAAGGCGGGCGATACGCCCTGCCGAGGACCCCGCGCGATGCCGAAACTCTATGCCTATACCGACGGTGCGTGTTCGGGAAATCCCGGCCCCGGAGGCTGGGGCACGCTTCTGGTCGCGCGCGAGGGTGACACGGTCGTCCGGACCCGCGATCTCCAGGGCGGCGAGGCGCGCACGACGAACAATCGCATGGAGCTTCTGGCCGCGATCGCGGCGCTCGAAAGCCTCAACCGCGCGTCGCAGATCACCATCGTCACCGACAGCCAGTACGTGAAGAACGGCGTGACGAGCTGGATCCACGGCTGGAAGCGCAACGGCTGGAAGACTTCCGCGAAGAAGCCCGTGAAGAACGACGACCTGTGGAAGCGCCTCGACGCGGCGCAGGCGACGCACGACGTGACCTGGGAATGGGTCAAGGGCCATGCCGGCCATCCGGAGAACGAGCGTGCGGACGAACTGGCACGCGAAGGCATGGCCCCGTTCAAGCCCGCCCGTTAGGCCGCAAGTCAAGGCGCGCGGGCAGCTTCATGCCGCGCAGCGCGTCCCCGGCACTGGTCGCGCGCTTGCCCGGCCGCTGCACCTCCAGAACCTCGACCGCCCCGTCTCCGCACGCGACGACGAACCCGCCGAGGATTTCGCCCGGTGTTCCCTGCCCCTCTGCCGCGCGCGAGCGCAGCAGTTTTACCCGCTCGCCCGCGATGTCGCACCACGCGCCCGGAAACGGCGAGAGGCCGCGGATCTTGCGATCGACCTCGGCGGCCGGGGCGGTCCAGTCCACCTGCGCCTCGGCCTTGTCGATCTTGGCGGCATAGCTCACCCCCGCGTCGGGCTGCGGATCCGGAGCGAGGGTGTCGAGCCGGTCCAGCGCCTCGACGATCATCGCGGCGCCCAGATCCGACAGCCGGTCGTGCAGGTCGCCGGTCGTCTCGGTCGCCGCGATGCCGGTTTCGCGCCGCATGAGGACCGGCCCGGTATCGAGGCCCGCCTCCATCCGCATGACGCATATTCCCGTGCTCGCATCGCCTTCGAGGATCGCGCGATGGATGGGCGCCGCACCCCGCCAGCGCGGAAGCAACGAGGCGTGGATGTTGAGGCATCCTCGGGCGGGCGCGTCGAGCACCGCCTGCGGCAGGATCAGCCCGTAGGCCACCACCACCGCGATGTCGGCGTCGAGCGCCGCGAATTCGGCGCGGGTATCGGCATCGCGCAGGCTCGTGGGATGCCGGACCGGCAGGCCCAGCGCCTCGGCGCGGGCGTGAACGGCGCCCAAGCGGGGCTTCTTGCCGCGGCCCGCCGGGCGGGGCGGCTGGGTATAGACTGCCGCGATCTCGTGGCCCGCATCGACCAGCGCCTCGAGCGGCGGGACCGAAAAGTCCGGCGTTCCCATGAAGACGATTCGCATGGCCGACTACCTCCGTTTTGCGGCACGCCTGAGCAGCATGTCGCGTTTGACCCGGCCGAGCCGGTCGAAATACATCCGCCCGTCGAGATGGTCGATCTGGTGCTGCACGCTGGTGGCCCAGAGGCCCACGAAATCGCGTTTCCGCCACGTGCCGGTCTCGTCGCGGAACCGCACGGTAACGGCGCGCGGCCTCGCGATCTTGGCCGACACGCCGGGCAGGTTCGGCGACGCCTCTTCGTGAATCCTCGGCTGCACGGAGGCGTGCAGGATCTCCGGATCGGCCATCCGGACCGCCTGTCCGCGCGCATCCGACGCATCGACGACGGCGAGCCGCAGCATCACCCCGATCTGCGGCGCGGCGAGCCCGACGCCCGGCATCGCCTCCATCGTGTCGACCATGTCGTCCCAGATCGACAATGTCTCGTCGGTGATCTCTCCCGCCCCGGCAGCCGCCCGCCTCAGCCGCGGGTCGGGCCAGGGAATGCAGGGGCGAACGGCCATCAGACCACCCCGGCGCGAAGCCGGTCGGACAGGTATCCTTCGGGCGAAGACGGCTCCCGCATCATGTGCCGCACCCAGGCGTCGCGCTCGTGAAGGATGACCGGCAATTCCCAGACGCAGGCGACGAGCGGCCGCGCATCGACGGCCTCGAAGCCTTGCCCCCCGTCGAGGCTCAGTCGCTGGCACAGAATATCGCCATGCGCCCACCAGTCGAGCAGGAGCCAAGCGCCCCCCTGCCCCTCGTGAAGCACGGCGAAGCCCAGATCGTGCGCGCCCCCTTCGGCGGCGCTTTCGACCTCGATCCGTGAGGCTTCGACCCGGGCGGACTCGCGCAGCGTTTCGGCGGGCTCGGATTGTCCGATATGGTAGGGCTTCACGCGCATGGGACCGATCGTCCAGACCGGCAGCGATCGCACCGGGCGCGGCGCATAGACCGGCGGCGCGGTCACGCCCGCGCCTGTTCGCGCTTCAGCTTGACCATCTTGCGGGTGATCATCTGCCGCCGCAGCGGCTTGAGATAGTCGATGAAGAGCTTGCCGTCGAGATGGTCGATCTCGTGCTGGACGCAGGTGGCCCAGAGCCCGCCGAACCGTTCGGTGGCGGTCCCGCCTTCGAGGGTGGTCCAGCGCACCTCGACCTCGCTCGGGCGCTCGACATCGGCGTAATGCTCGGGGATCGAGAGGCAGCCCTCCTCATAGATGGCGGTCTCTTCGGACGCCCAGGTGATCTCGGGATCGACGAGGGCCATGGGCCGTGGATCCGTGCCCTCCTCCTTCACGCAATCCATCACCAGCACGCGTACCATCGCGCCGACCTGCGGCGCGGCGAGCCCGATGCCGGGCGCGTCGTACATCGTCTGGAGCATGTCCGCGGCCAGCACACGGATCTCGTCGGTGATCTCGCCCACGGGGGCGGCCGCCTTCTTCAGGCGCGGATCGGGGTGGAGCAATATGGGGCGTATCGTCATGCGGGGCATGTAATCCGGTCCGCGCTTTTATGCAACGAAGCTCGCCGCCCGCGGCACCGTTTGCCCTTGAGCCTGACGCGCGATCTGGCACCTTGCAGCCAGCAGATCAGGAGCGCCCATGTCATTCGACCAAATCATCGACCGTGCGAACACGCATTCCGTCAAATGGGACATGATGGAACCGATCTACGGTGTGCCCGCCGACGAGGGCCTGCCCATGTGGGTGGCGGACATGGATTTCCGCCCGCCCGCCTGCGTCGAAGCGGCGGTGGCCGCGATGCAGGATCACGGGGTCTACGGCTATTTCGGCGATGACGCAGCCTACAAGGCGGCGATCTGCCGGTGGATGGAGGAGCGCCACGGCTGGAAGGTCGACCCGGCCCATGTCTTCACCACCGGCGGGCTGGTGAACGGCACCGCGATGTGCGTCGACGCCTTCACCGAGCCGGGCGACGGCGTCGTGCTCTTCACGCCCGTCTACCACGCCTTCGCCCGGGTGATCAAAGCGGCCAAGCGCGAGGTCGTGGAATGCGAGATGCCGGTGGTGGACGGCCGCTACACGCTTGATTTCGACGCGTTCGACGCGCAGATGACGGGCCGGGAGAAGATGCTGGTCCTGTGCTCGCCGCACAACCCCGGCGGACGCGTCTGGACCCGCGACGAACTTGAGGGCGTCGCCGAATTCGCGCGTCGCCACGACCTGGCGCTCGTCTCCGACGAGATCCATCACGACCTCGTCTTTCCGGGCCATGCCCACACGCCGATGGCGCTGATCGAGGGGGTCGAGGACCGCCTGGTGATGATGACGGCCACGACCAAGACCTTCAACATCGCGGGGTGCCATGTCGGCAACGTCACCATCGCCGACGATGCGCTGCGCGCGCGGTTCGGGGCGCGGATGGCCGCCATGGGGATCTCGCCCAACGCGTTCGGGATGCACATGGCGACGGCCGCCTATTCGCCCGACGGCGCGGCCTGGGTCGACGCGCTGATCCCCTATCTCGACGAGAACCGGCGGATCTTCGACGCGGGCGTGAATGCGATCCCCGGCGTGTCGTCGATGCCGCTCGAGGCCACGTATCTCTCCTGGGTCGATTTCGCGGGAACAGGCATGTCGCCCAGGGAGATCACCGAGCGCGTGCAAAAGGGCGCGCGGATCGCGGCCAATCATGGGCCGACCTTCGGCAAGGGCGGCGAGACGTTCCTGCGGTTCAACATCGCCACGCCCCGGTCCCGTGTCGAGGAGGCGGTCGCGCGGCTGCAAGCCGCCTTCGCGGATCTGCAATAGCTTGACAATGGCGGCGATCCGCCCGATACGCACCCTCAAGACGTCGATCCCTGCCGCGTGAGCAGACGGGCCCAAGGGTCCCACGAGATCGGCGCAATGTTTCCCAGATCACGCGGGGAGGCACGCGTTCAGGGCGGCCTCGGAGCAATGCGGCTCCTGTCAGTTCCTTTGCGCATCCTCTTGACGCCTCGGCCCGCATTTCGCTGCGGGTCCCCGACCTATTTCCCGAAAGGATCCACTCGATGGATTTCGACATGCTGGGCTTCTCGCCCAAGATGACCGCCCGCCTTACCGAACTCGGCCTCGAGGACCCGACGCCCATCCAGGCGCAGGCGATCCCCCATGCCATGAACGGCCGTGACGTGATGGGCCTCGCCCAGACCGGCACCGGCAAGACGGCGGCCTTCGGACTGCCGCTGATCCATGCGCTGTCTTCCGAGGGCACCAAACCCGCGCCGCGTTCGGTGCGCGGCCTGATCCTCGCGCCCACGCGCGAACTCGCCAACCAGATCGCCGAAAGCCTGCGCGGCTTTGCCGGCGGCTCGCATCTGACGATCACCGTAGTCGTCGGTGGCATGTCGATCAACCGCCAGATCGGCCGGCTGGAACGCGGCACCGACCTGCTGGTGGCGACGCCGGGGCGGCTTATCGACCTTCTGGATCGCAAGGCCGTGCGCCTGACCGAGACGCGGTTCCTGGTCCTCGACGAGGCGGACCAGATGCTCGACATGGGTTTCATCCATGCGCTGCGCCAGATCGAGCCGTTGCTGGCCAAGGAACGGCAGACAATGCTGTTCTCGGCGACGATGCCCAAGCTGATGTCCGAGATCGCGGGCAAGTACCTCAAGAACCCGGTCCGCATCGAGGTCGCCCGCCCCGGCCAGGCCGCCGACAAGGTGGAACAGGAGGTGCATTTCGTCTCCAAGGAGGGCAAGCAGGACCTTCTGGTCGAATGCCTGAACGGACATCGCGAGGAACGCGCGCTGGTCTTCGGCCGCACCAAGCACGGCTCGGAGCGACTGATGAAACAGCTCGACCGCGCCGGCTTCAAGGCGGCGTCGATCCACGGCAACAAGAGCCAGGGGCAGCGCGACCGCGCGATCCAGGGCTTCAAGGAAGGCACCATCAAGGTGCTTGTCGCGACCGACGTGGCCGCGCGCGGGATCGACATTCCGGGGGTGGAATTCGTCTACAACTACGAACTCCCGAACGTAGCCGAGAACTACGTGCACCGGATCGGCCGCACCGCTCGGGCGGGCCGCGACGGACGGGCGGTGGCGTTCTGCGCGCCCGACGAGATGTCGTATCTGCGCGATATCGAGAAGGTCCTCAAGACCAAGGTCGAAGTCGCTTCGGGCGCGCCCTGGGCCGAGGATACACCGCCACCGAAACAAGGCGGCCGCGGCGGGAAACCCGGCGGCGGCGGGCGGGGCGGCCCGGCAAAATCGCGCCGCCCGCGCGGTCGGGGCAAGCCCGGCGGCAATCGTCGCGCGGCGTGAGATACGGGATCGGGGCGCTCGGAATCGGGCGCCCCGATCCACATCAGGGATCGCGAAGCGACTGTCGTGACGTCCGGCCCCGCCGGGAGCGACCGGCGGGCGGGATCAGGTGCGGCGCAGCCTTATGACCACGTCCACCGCGCTGATCCGAGTGCCGTCGGGCGCTGCGGGCAGGCTTTCGATCCTGAGCTGATCGGCCGGGGCGTCGGTGAGATGGCCGTCGTCTTCCCAGTAGAAATGCGGATGGTCGTCCATCCGCGTGTCGAAATAGCTCTTCGAGCCTTCGACCGTGACTTCCTGCATCAGGCCGGCATCGCAGAACGCGCGCAACGTGTTGTAGACCGTCGCGAGCGACACGGCCTCGCCCGCGTCGCGGCTGGCGGCGTGCAGGCTTTCGGCGGTGACGTGCCGATCGTGCCCGTCGCCCACCAGAAGGGCGGCGAGCGAGACGCGCTGACGTGTCGGCCTGAGCCGCGCCGCGTTCAGCCATTGCGTGCCGCGGGCAACGGAGTCTTTTTCCAAAATGGTGCCTCTATCGGTCATGGGCTGGGTTATACGGCACGAAAGCCCCGGTTTTCAATCGCCAATGCGGCCTCTTGCCGGACTTGCACGCGGGAATAGCACGATGATAGACCGCATGGGATAACAAGAATGTGCCCGAGGGGGGGACCATCCTGCATGACGCGCTATCCCACCAGCTTCGATTACGATGACCTGATCCGATGCGCGCAGGGCGAGCTCTTCGGCCCCGGCAACGCGCAGTTGCCCATGCCGCCCATGCTGATGATGGACCGCATCACCGACATTTCCGCCGATGGCGGCGCCAACGGCAAGGGCCACGTGAGGGCCGAATTCGACATCAAGCCGGACCTGTGGTTCTTCGACTGCCACTTTCCCGGCAATCCGATCATGCCGGGATGCCTCGGCCTCGACGGCCTCTGGCAGCTCACGGGGTTCAACCTCGGCTGGCGCGGCTGGCAGGGTCGCGGCTATGCGCTGGGCGTCGGCGAGGTCAAGCTGACCGGTATGGTGCGGCCCGACCGCAAGATGCTGACCTACGAGGTCGACTTCACCAAGGCGGTGCAGTCGCGCCGCCTGACCATGGGCGTGGCGGACGGAACGGTCCATGCCGATGGCGAACTGATCTATCAGGTGGCGGGGATGAAAGTCGCCCTGTCGGAAAGCTGATCCAGAAAGAATGAGGGAGAACGCCATGCGCCGCGTCGTCGTCACCGGGCTGGGTATCGTCTCGCCCATCGGCAATTCCGCCGAGGAAGTCACCGCCGCGCTGAAGGCCGGTCGCTCCGGCATCGAGGCCAGCGCCGAGATGGCCGAATACGGATTTCGCAGCCGGGTCGCCGGAACGCTCAAGATCGACGTGGCCGATCATGTCGACAAGCGGACCCTGAGGTTCATGGGGCCAGGCGCCGCCTATGCCCACATCGCCATGAGCCAGGCCATCGCGGATGCGGGCCTCGGCGACGATCTGGTGTCGAACCCCACGACGGGGCTCATTGCCGGGTCCGGCGGGCCCTCGACATCCGCGATGTTCGAGGCGCATCAGACCGTCCTGCAGAAGGGCAGCCCCAAGCGGATCGGGCCCTTCGCGGTGCCGAAAACGATGTCCTCGACGGTGAGCGCGAACCTCTCGACGGCCTTCGCGATCAAGGGCATGAACTTCTCCATCACCTCGGCCTGCTCCACGTCGCTCCATTGCATCGGCATGGCGGCGCAGCAGATCGCGCTGGGCCAGCAGGACATCATGTTCGCCGGCGGCGGAGAGGAGCTCGACTGGACACTTTCGTGCCTCTTCGACGCGATGGGGGCGATGTCGTCGAGGTTCAACGACACGCCGGACCGTGCGAGCCGGGCGTTCGATGCGGATCGCGACGGGTTCGTCATCGCCGGCGGCGGCGGCATGGTGGTGCTCGAGGATCTGGAACATGCGCGGGCGCGCGGCGCGAAGATCTACGCCGAGATCACCGGCTTCGGCGCCACGAGCGACGGGCACGACATGGTCGCGCCCTCCGGCGAGGGGGGCGAGCGGGCGATGCGGCTCGCGCTCAAGGATCACGAGCCGGGCCACGTGGGATATATCAACGCCCATGGCACTTCGACGCCCGTAGGCGACGTGGGCGAGGTCGAGGCGGTGCGGCGGGTCTTCGGCGAGGGATCGACCCCGCCCATCAGCTCGACCAAGTCGATGACGGGGCATTCGCAGGGGGCCACCGGCGCGCAGGAGGCGATCTACTGCCTGCTGATGCTCGAACACGACTTCATCGCGCCTTCGATCAACGTCGAAACGCTCGATCCCGCGATCCGTCCCGGCGAGATCGCGACCGAACTGGTCGAGGCGGCTGGCCTTCGGACCGTGATGACCAACTCGTTCGGCTTCGGCGGCACCAACGGGTCGATGCTGCTCTCGAAAGTCGAGGATTAGGACCATGGCGGATCTTCTCAAGGGCAAGCGCGGCCTCATCATGGGCGTCGCCAACGATCATTCGATCGCGTGGGGCATCGCGCGCGCCATGGCCGCCGAAGGTGCCGAGCTCGCCTTTTCGTATCAGGGCGAGGCGTTCGGCAAACGCGTCGAGCCGCTGGCAGCGTCGGTGGGCAGCGACTTCCTGATCGACGTGGACGTGGCGGACGATGCGAGCATGGAGGCGGGCTTTGCCCGATTGCACGACCGTTGGGGCAGCCTCGATTTCGTTGTGCACGCGATCGCATTTTCCGACAAGTCGGAACTGACCGGACGGTTCATCAACACGACCCGCGCGAATTTCGGCAATTCGCTCGCGATCAGCTGTTACTCGCTGATCGATGTGGCCCGCCGGGCGTCGGAGTTGATGACCGAAGGCGGCACCGTGCTGACGCTCACCTATCAGGGCTCCAACAAGGTCACGCCGTTCTACAACGTGATGGGCGTGGCAAAGGCGGCACTGGAATCCGCGGTGCGTTACCTTGCGAACGACCTCGGACCGGACGGGATACGGGTCAACGCGATCTCGCCGGGGCCGATGAAGACGCTTGCCGGTGCCGCCATCGGCGGGGCGCGCAAGACCTACAAGCATACCGGGCTCAATGCGCCTCTCAGGGCCAACGCGACGCTTGAAGCGGTGGGCGGCACGGCCGTCTATCTCGCATCCGACGCCGGAGCCTTTACCAGCGGCGAGATCATCCATGTCGACGGCGGCTTCCATATTCTCGGAATGCCGCAGCCGGACCACCTCTGAACGCAAACGAGCCGCACAAGGCGGCTCGTAAACAAGGGAAAGGCGCGGGACCGCGCCTTTCATAGTCTTTCGGAATTCAGGCCGCCTTGATGTCCACCAACTCGACATCGAAGGTCAGTTCCTGGCCCGCCAACGGGTGATTGGCGTCGAGCATCACCTCGGTCTCGTTCGCTTCGGCGACCATGACGGGGATCGTCTGACCGTCGGGGGTCTGCATCTGAAGCTGCGTGCCCGGGTCGGTCGGGATGTGATCGGGAAGCTGGCCACGCGGAACGGCCTGCACACGCTGCGGGTCGCGCGGACCGTAGGCTTCTTCGGGTGCGACGGTTACGGTCTTCTTGTCGCCGACTTCCATGCCGGTCAGCGCGGTGTCGAGGCCCGGGATGATCTGGCCGGTGCCGAGCTGGAATTCCAGCGGCTCGCGGCCCTGGCTGCTGTCGAACTGCGTTCCGTCCGTGAGGCTGCCGGTGTAGTGCATGGAGACGGTGTCGCCTGCCTTTGCCTGGCTCATGATGAACTCCTTCGATTTCGGGGAAAATTTGAACGAGGCCGCCAATCTCGGCGGGTACTCATTGTGTCTTGCGCAATGACCTAGGTCCTCGGGCCGATGTGTAAACCCCATACCCGGAAATTCGGCGCGAAAACCGGGCTAAATCTACGTCCGGGCACCGATTTCGCGTTTTCCCTCTGGCTTTCTGGCGTTCGGACCGGTCTGACTTGCATGGACAGACCGGAGCGGGCATCCTGTCGGCCAGTTCGAAAGGGCACCGCCCCGCGAGCGCTTGCGCGGGAGTGGATGCGGGTTTGAGGGAGGAAATGTCGGATGAGTATCTGCAAGCGCCACGCACCCTCTTCCATGCACGGCGCGACCATCGCGGGACCAAGGGACGGTCGTACCTTCCGGATCGGGATTGCTGCCTATGGGTGAGTTTACCACATCCGACGGCCTGAACCTCCATTACAGCGACGAGGGCACCGGCCCGGCCATCCTGTGCCTGTCGGGGCTGACACGGAACTCGACCGATTTCGACTACGTCACGCCGCATCTCGATGCGCGCGTGATCGCGCTTGACTATCGCGGTCGTGGCCGGTCGGACTGGGCTGAAACGAGCACCTACACGATCCCGATCGAGGCGCGCGACGTCGTCGAACTTCTCGACCACTTGGAGATCGCCCGGGTTCCCATCATCGGGACGTCGCGCGGCGGCCTCGTCGCCATGATGCTGGCGGCGACCGCGAACGACCGTCTGTCGGGCGTCTGCCTGAACGATATCGGCCCCGAGATCGCTCCGGAGGGATTGCAGGCGATCATGGATTACGTCGGGCGCAACCCGGCGCAGCGGTCCCTCGCCGAGGCGGCCGCCATGCGGGCGGAATTGATGGCGGGCTTCGCCGACGTGCCGCAAACGCGCTGGGAGGCCGAGGTGGCCAAGCACTACATCGAGACCGAGGACGGCCTCACCATCAACTACGATCCCGCCCTGGCCGATGTCCTGCGCGTGACCGGCGGTCAGCCCGCCTCCGACATCTGGCCGCTCTTCGACGCGCTCGAAGGGTTGCCGCTCGCCGCGATCCGCGGCGCCAATTCGGACCTCCTGAGTGCCGAGACCTTCGCCGAGATGCAGCGGCGGCGACCGGACATGATCGCGGCGGAGATACCCGGTCGGGGCCATGTCCCGTTCCTCGACGAGCCGGAATCGCTTGCCGCGATCGCCGCCTGGCGGGCCCTGTTGTGACGCCCGCCGACATCCATGCGGCGATGGGCCGGCTCGAAGGTCACGTGCGCCGCACGCCGCTCCTTTCGGCGCCGCTGCTTGACGAGATCGCGGGCCGCAGGGTGCTCGTGAAGGCGGAATGCCTGCAACTCACCGGCAGCTTCAAGTTCCGCGGCGCGTGGTCGGCGATCAGCGCGCTCGACGACGGCATCCGCCAGCGCGGCGTGCTTGCCTATTCGTCGGGCAATCACGCGCAGGGCGTGGCGCTCGCCGCCCGGATGCACGGGATTCCGGCGGTGATCGTCATGCCGGCGGACGCCCCCGCGCTCAAGCTTGCCAATACCCGGGCCTATGGCGCCGAGATCGTGCTCTACGACCGCGATGCGGAAAGCCGCGAGGAGATCGGCGACGCCCTGGCGCGCGAACGCGGACTGATCCTGATCCGGCCCTACGACGATCCGCAGGTCATCGCGGGTCAGGCTTCCTGCGGCATCGAGATCGCCGACGAGCTGCCCGACGGGTCCGGCGATGTTCTGGTCTGCTGCGGTGGCGGCGGCCTGACCTCGGGCGTCGCGCTCGCCCTGGCCGAACGCGCGCCGGGATGGCGCGTGCGCCCGGTCGAGCCGGAGGGGTTCGACGATGTGGCGCGGTCGCTCGCCGCCGGCGAGATCCGCGGCAACGATCGCAATTCGGGCAGCATCTGCGACGCGATCGTGACGCCCGCGCCGGGGAAACTGACCTTTCCGATCCTGAAGCGGCTTTGCGGCCCCGGCCTCGCCGTGACGGATGACGAGGCGTTGCGCGCGATGGCCATCGCCCACAAACGGCTCAAGATCGTCCTTGAGCCGGGCGGCGCCGTCGCGTTGGCCGCAGCACTCTTTCACGGCAACGCGATCGAGGGCGACACCGTGATCTGCGTCGCATCTGGCGGCAATGTCGATCCGGAGACGTTCCGCATGACGCTGGAACGGTTCGCCGATGCGTGACGACATCCGGCGACAGGACGCGATGGAGGCCCGTTCGCGGCCGCCAGGACGGAGGCGCGACATCACCCGAGGATTCCCATGCCCATAGCCAAGCTCGACGGTCTGCATCTGCATTACGAGGAAAGCGGCGATCCCGAGGGCGCACCGCTGGTCTTCGCCAATTCGCTCGGCACCGATCTTCGGCTCTGGGACGCCATCCTTCCGTTGCTGCCGCCGGGCCTCAGGATCATCCGCTACGACAAGCGCGGTCACGGGCTCAGCGATTGCCCGCCGATGCCTTACGCGATGGGAATGCTCATCACCGATGTCGAGCGGCTGATGGACCATCTCGGCATCCGCGACAGCCTGTTCGTGGGCCTGTCGATCGGCGGCATGATCGCGCAGGGTCTGGCGGTCAAGCGACCCGACCTCATCCGCGCCATGGTCCTGTCGAATACCGGCGCCAAGATCGGCACACCCGACATCTGGAAGGACCGGATCGACCAGCTCAAGATCGGCGGGATCGAGGCGCTGGCCGATGCGGTGATGGAGCGGTGGTTTTCCGCGGACTTCCGCGCCACCGACGAAATCGTCAAGTGGCGACACCTGCTCTGCCGGACGCCGCGCGATGGCTATGGCGGATGCTCGGCCGCCATCTCGGGCTCGGATTTCTACGCGTCGACGGCGACCCTGCGCCTGCCGACGCTCGGGATCGCGGGGTCCGAGGACGGCAGCACGCCACCCGATCTGGTGCGCGAGACGGTGGCGCTCATCCCGGGCTCGGATTTCGCGCTGATCCGCGGGGCGGGGCATCTTCCGTGCGTCGAGAAACCCGAGGAATATGCGCGGCTGATTGGCGACTTCATTGCGAGGACCGGGCACGCCTGACCCGGCGCACCCCGCCGGGGCTGGGCCTGCCGCAACGGCGCGGGATTGACAGCGCCCCCGCAGGCGCGCGATGACGCGCGCTCGTGGGCCCGCTCCGCGACCTGCCCGGAGATCCGATGCGCGACCGCCTGCCCCTGACATTCATCATGATTACGCTGATCATTGACGCGATGGGCATCGGGCTGGTCCTGCCGGTCATGCCGGATCTCATCGAGCAAGTGTCCGGCGGCACCCTTGCCGAAGCAGCGCTCTGGGGCGGGATCCTCTCGACGAGCTTCGCCGTCATGCAATTCCTCTGCGGTCCGATGCTCGGATCGCTGAGCGACCGGTTCGGACGGCGGCCGGTCCTGCTCCTGTCGCTTCTGGTGATGAGCCTCGATTATCTGGTGATCGCGCTCGCAGGCAGCATCTGGGTGCTGCTGGCCGGCCGCATCGTGGGCGGCATCGCTGCCTCGACGCAATCGACGGCCACCGCCTATGTTGCCGACATCTCGACACCCGCGCAAAAGGCTGCACGGTTCGGCATGGTGGGCGCGTCGTTCGGCGTGGGATTCGTCCTCGGGCCGCTGATCGGCGGGGTTCTGGCGGAATACGGCACCCGCGCGCCGTTCTACATGGCCAGCGCCCTTGCCGCCCTGAACCTCTGTTTCGGGTATTTCATCCTGCCCGAAACCGTCACCGACCGGATCCGGCGACCGTTCTCGTGGAAGCGGGCCAATCCGCTCGGGGCCCTGCTCGATCTGGGGCGGATGGACGGCGTCACGCGGCTCGTCCTGATGTTCTTCCTCTATCAGGTGGCGTTCTTCGTCTATCCCGCGATCTGGGTCTATTTCGCCAAGGCACGGTTCGGGTGGGACCCGCGCATGGTCGGCATCTCGCTCGCCGCCTTCGGCATCGCCCTCGCGATCGTGCAGGGATGGCTTATCCGCTACATCCTGCGATGGCTCGGCGACCGGGGCACCGTGATCTACGGGCTGATCTTCAACAGCGTCGCCTTCATCGCCCTGGCCTTCGTAAGCAGCGGCACCGTGGCCCTGATCCTGACGCCGATGGCCGCCCTCGGCGCGGTCGTGACGCCCGCGCTCCAGGGCCTGATGTCGCGCGCCATTCCCGACAATGCCCAAGGGGGGCTCCAGGGGCTTCTGACGAGCGCGGGGGCGCTTGCGATGATCATCTCTCCGCTGATGATGACGCAGGTCTTCTGGCTCGCCACGGCCGACAGCACGCCGTTCTATCTTCCCGGGGCGCCGTTCCTGCTGTCGATGCTGCTGCTTGTCGCCTGCGCGGCCGTCTTTCTGACGCGCGGCCGGCCGCGTGTCCTCGCCACCCGGCGGCGAGGACCGCCCTGACGCCGCGTCGCGAGACACTTGACCCCGACGGCGATTTCGCGTCCGCCTAGGGTGACGATACCAGGTGAGATGACCATGCCCGACTGCGCGACCGCCCCTCGCTCCGCCCTCTCCCACGTCCGCCGCGCGCCGGTGACGACATGAGCAGGCTCGACCGGACGGTAGACCTGCTCCGAGATCTGATCGCGTTCCCGACGATCTCGTCAGACAGCAACCTCGCGATGATCGAGTTCCTCGAGGCGCGGCTCGGCGCATGTGGCGCGCGCTGCGAGATCGTGGGCGACGAGACCGGCACCAAGGCCACGCTCTTCGCGACGATCGGCCCCGAGATCTCGGGCGGCATCGTGCTGTCGGGCCATACCGACGTGGTGCCGGTGGCCGGACAGGACTGGCACTCCGACCCGTTCGCGCTGCATGAAGCGGACGGCCTGCTCTACGGGCGCGGCACCTGTGACATGAAGGGCTTCATCGCGGCGTGCCTTGCGGTTGCCCCGCTCTATGCAGAGGGGCGCCTGTCGCGGCCCGTGCATTTCGCGTTCACCCATGACGAGGAGGTCGGCTGCCTCGGCGCGCAGGCCCTCGTCGCCGAGATGGCAAAGTGGGAGATGCGTCCCGCGCTCGCCCTGATCGGCGAGCCGACTTCGATGCGCATCATCGAGGGCCACAAGGGCTGCTGCGAATACACGACGACGTTCCACGGTCTAGAAGGGCACGGATCGAACCCCGCGCTGGGCGTGTCCGCAACGGAATACGCAGCACGGTTCGTCTCGCGACTGCTGGAACTTCGATCGGAACTGGCGGAGCGGGCCCCTAGGGGTAGCCGGTTCGACCCGCCCGGAACCACGCTTCAGGTCGGGCGCATCGCGGGCGGTGTAGCGCATAACGTCATTGCCGGCCTCGCCGAGGTCGATTGGGAGCTGCGTCCGGTCACCGCCGCAGACAAGGACTTCGCGACTGCCACGATGCGAGATTACTGCAACGAGACGCTGCTCCCGGCCATGCGCGCCGTCCATCAAGGTTCGAAGATCGATACCGCCGTGATCGGCGATGTCGCGGGGCTCGAGCCCGTCGACGACAACGAGGCGGCCCGAATCGTGGCCGAGCTGACCGGGGCCAACGGTGCGGACGTCGTGCCCTTCGGAACCGAGGCGGGGCTTTTCCAGCATCTCGGCATGGATGCGGTGGTCTGCGGCCCGGGTGACATCGCGCAGGCCCACAAGCCCGACGAATTTCTCGCGCGCGATCAACTCGACGCCTGCCTCACGATGCTCGAACGGCTCGATACCCGCCTGCGCTGACCCCTCAGGACCAGCTTCTTTCCAGCAGCCTGAGCCAGTTGCCGTGGCAGAGTTTCTCCATCAGGGTGGCGTCGAAGCCGTGATCGCGCATCGCCGCGCGCAGTTTCGGCAGGTCGGCGACGCTCGCCAGGCCTTCGGGTACCATCGCGCCGTCGTAATCCGACCCTAGCCCCACGCGATCCTCCCCGAGCCGACCGATCAGATGGTCGAGATGGCGCAGCATCACGTCGAGCCCGACATCCGCGCGCATCCTTCCGTCGGGCCTGAGGAACGCCACCGCGAAGTTCAGACCGACCATACCGTCGCTCTCGGCGATGGCGTCGAGCTGGCGGTCAGTGAGGTTGCGGGCATGGGGGCTGATTGCATGGGCGTTGGAATGGGTCGCGACCAGCGGCCGCGTGGTGGTCCGCACCACGTCCCAGAAGCCGGCTTCGTTGAGGTGCGACAGGTCGAGCATGATGCCCAGCTCGTCGCAGCGCCTGACGAGGCGAAGCCCGGCATCGGTGAGGCCCGGCCCGGTATCGCCGGTCGAGGGGAACCGGAAGGGAACACCGTGACCGAAGATCGTCTCCCGGCTCCAGACAGGCCCGAGCGAGCGCAGGCCGCGATCGTAGTACCCGTCGAGCTCGCCGAGATCGGGGCCGATCGCCTCCGCCCCCTCCAGGTGGAGGATCGCCGCCATGGCATCGCCGTCGAGGGCCGTGCGAATCGCGGCGACGTCGCGGCAATGCACCAGATGCCCCAGCCGCACGAGCTCCTCGAAGATCGCGATCTGCGCCTCGACGACCTGTCGTGCCTCCTCCGGCGCGATCATGTCGGGCAGCGGCATGTCGTAGCCGTCCCCCTGCATCGCCGCCATCCGTGCCACGACATCGCCGGGCGACGGTACCCAGAGCGCAAAGAACCCGCCCTTGAACCCGCCGGCCCGCGCCGCAGGCGCGAAGATGGCGCCCTGGCCTTCGCCCGCGACGCTTTCGGGCCCGTCGGGCGCACCGAAGAGTCGGGTCAGCAGGTCGTTATGACCATCGAAAACGACAGGTGTCTGCATGCGGCGTTCCTTTTCCGGCCGGGGGCCCGAACGGTTTCGGGCCAAGGCAAGACCGCATGGCGGGGACAGGCGCGTTCGGAGGACATCTGGTGGAGCCGAGGGGGATCGAACCCCTGACCTCGTCATTGCGAACGACGCGCTCTCCCAACTGAGCTACGGCCCCATATGCGGTGCGGTATTGCCGCGTCCCCGCGCTCTTGTCAACCGGCCGTGGAACCGTGCCAGTCACGCGGCGTTCCATCGCATGTTCAGATCCGTATTGTGGAAAATCCGTATTTTCGCCCGGAAGTTCTGGGTTCGCGCAGCCCTCGTTTCCTGCCTTGCGATCGTCGCCGCCGCCCTTGCGCCGTTTTCTCATTATCTGCCGATCGACCTGTCGACGGAGATCGACGAGGACACCCTCGAGGATCTTTTGTCGATCCTCAACAACTCGATGCTGGCGGTCACGACGTTCTCGCTGTCGATCATGGTTTCGGCACATCTGGCGGCCGGAGGTAACGCGACGCCGCGTGCGCACCGGTTGTTGCAGCAGGACGGGCGTACGCAGACGGTCATCGCGACCTTCATCGGGGCGTTCATCTATGCGGTGACGATGACCGTGATGCTTAACCTCGGCTTTTTCTGGTCCGAGAGCTACGCGATCATCTACATCATCACCGTCGCGGTTCTTGCCTTGCTCATCGTGGCGATCCTGCGTTGGGTCGCCCATCTCGCGGGGCTCGGATCCGTCGAAGCGACGATCGCGCGGGTGCAGGAAAGGGCCGAAGCCTGCCTGCGCGCCAGAGCGTCGCGCCCGTTCCTCGGCGGCCGCGATATCGATGGCGTGGACATTCCCGAAAGCGCTCCGGCGTTCCACGCGGCGACGTTCGGGTATGTCCAGAATATCGACGTCGAACAGCTCAACAAGCATGCGAGCGCCTGGGCCGCGCGCATCTTCGTCACCGTCGCGCCCGGCGAATGGGTCGGTGCCGGGCGGGTGATGGGCTATGTGGATGTCGAGACCCTCGACGAGACTCAGGAAAACGCGCTGTGCGCCGCGATCGCGGTCGGTGACCGGCGCGAATACGACCAGGACGCGGCGTTCGCACTCAACGTGCTGGCCGAGATCGCCGAGCGCGCGCTGTCGCCCGGCATCAACGATCCGCGCACCGCGCTCGACGTCGTGGGCCGCCTGACCAAGATGATCGCCGAGATGCCGCCCGAGCGCGAAGACGACGCGCCCCCTGCGCCCGCGATCTATTGCCGCCGCCTCGACACGCGCGAGATCCTGCTCGACACGCTCGACCCGATCGCGCGCGACGGCAAGAATTTCGTCGAGGTTCAGCTGTCGGTGCAACGCGCCTACGCGCTCCTGGCCGAGCATCGCGACCGCGCGACCGCCGATGCAGCCATTGCGCTGTCTGCCCGCGCTTTGAGCTATGCGCGCGAGGGTGTCTCGCTGATCGAGGATCTGCAGCGGATCGCCAAGGTCGCGCCGGCTGGCCACATGGCCACGACCTCCGCGGGAGAACCCGAGCACCGGGTGAGCGACGTGCTCGGCGACGAGAGCCCGCCAGGGCCGCCCGCCGGGGCCTGAACCCGGCGGTTGGGGCGTCTGGCCCTATTCCGCCGCGTCGAGATACTCTTCCAGCGGAGGACAGGTGCAGATCAGGTTCCGGTCGCCATAGACGTTGTCGACACGGTTGACCGGCGGCCAGTACTTGTCGACCCGGAACGCGCCCGCGGGGTAGCAACCCTGCTCGCGGCTATAGGGACGGTCCCACTCTCCGACCAGATCCTCGACCGTGTGCGGCGCATGCTTGAGCGGATTGTTCGCGGCATCGCCGCCCTCCTCGATCGCGCGGATCTCGTCGCGGATCGACAGCATCGCGTTGCAGAACCGGTCGAGCTCGGACTTGGTCTCGCTCTCGGTCGGCTCGACCATCAGGGTGCCGGAGACCGGCCAGCTCATCGTTGGCGCATGGAACCCGTTGTCGATGAGCCGCTTGGCCACGTCGTCGACCGTCACATGCGCCGATTTGTCGAATGGCCGCGTATCGAGGATGCATTCATGCGCAATGCGTCCGTTCTGGCCCTTGTAGAGGACGTCATATGCCCCTTCGAGGCGCTTGGCGATGTAGTTGGCGTTGAGGATCGCGACCTTGGTGGCCTGCGTCAGCCCCGCCCCGCCCATCAGCAGGCAATAGGCCCAGGAGATCGGCAGGATCGACGCCGAGCCGAAGGGCGCCGCCGAAACCGCGCCGCCATGCTCGCCGAAGCCGGGCAGATGCTCGGTCAGATGTGCCTTGACGCCGATGGGCCCCATGCCGGGCCCGCCCCCGCCATGCGGGATGCAGAAGGTCTTGTGAAGGTTCAGGTGCGACACGTCCGAGCCGATTTCGCCGGGCTTCGACAGGCCCACCATCGCGTTGAGGTTGGCCCCGTCGAGATAGACCTGGCCGCCATATCGGTGCGTGATGTCGCAGACCTCGCGCACGGTGTCCTCGAAGACGCCGTGGGTCGACGGATAGGTGATCATGCAGGCGGCGAGATCGTCGCCCGCCGCCTCGGCCTTGGCGCGGAAATCGTCGACGTCGACATCGCCGCGCGCGGTGCATTTCACCACCACGACCTTCATCCCGCACATCTGCGCCGAGGCCGGGTTGGTTCCGTGCGCGTTGACCGGGATAAGACAGATACGGCGATGCCCCTGCCCTTGCGCCTGATGATAGCGCTGAATGGTCAGGAGCCCCGCATATTCCCCCTGAGCGCCGGAATTGGGCTGCATCGACATCGCGTCGTAGCCGGTGATCTCGCAAAGCTTGGCCGAGAGATCGCCCAGCATCTCGGCGTAGCCTTCCGTCTGGTCGGCGGGCGCGAAGGGATGCATCATCGCGAATTCGGGCCAGGTGATCGGCGCCATCTCCACGGCCGCGTTGAGCTTCATCGTGCACGATCCGAGTGGAATCATTGCGCGATCGAGTGCGAGGTCGCGGTCCGACAGGCGCCGCATGTAGCGCATCATCTCGGTCTCGGCGCGGTTCATGTGGAAGACCGGGTGGTCGAGATACCGGCTCGTCCGCGCGAGCCCGTCGGGGAACCGCGCATGGGTCGGCATGTCGGCCGGCGCATCCTCGATGCCGAAACATTCCAGAAGCCGCGCGATCGTCTCGTACCGCGTCGTCTCGTCGAGTGCGATCCCGAGACGGGTCCGGCCCACCCGGCGCAGGTTGATCCGCTGGCGGGCGGCCTCGGCGAAGATCGTGCCTTGCAGCGCGCCGACCTCGACCGTGATCGTGTCGAAGAAATCGTCGGGCTGAACCTCGTAGCCCGCGCCCGCAAGCGCTTCGGCGACATGGACCGCCTTAGCGTGGATGCGCTGCGCGATGGCCTTGAGCCCCTCGGGCCCGTGGAACACGGCGTAGAAGCTCGCCATCACGGCCAGAAGCGCCTGCGCGGTGCAGACGTTGCTGGTGGCCTTCTCGCGGCGGATATGCTGCTCGCGGGTCTGCAGGCTGAGGCGATAGGCCTGGTTGCCGCGGGCGTCGATGCTCACGCCGACGATGCGGCCCGGCATGGCGCGCTTGAGCCCGTCGCGGCAGGCCATGTAGGCGGCGTGCGGCCCGCCATATCCCATCGGCACGCCGAACCGCTGGGTCGAGCCCACGGCGATGTCGGCGCCCATCGCGCCGGGCTCCTTCAGCAGCGTGAGCGCCATCGGATCGGCAATGACGATGCCGAGCGCCGATTGTTCGTGCAACGCAGCGATGAGGCCCGTGAAATCGGTCAGCCCGCCATGCGTGCCTGGATACTGGAACACCGCGGCGAACACGGCGCTCGCATCCATATCCGCCGGCGCGCCCACGATGACCTCGAGATCGAGCGGGGCGCAGCGGGTGCGGATCACGTCGATGTTCTGCGGATGGCAGTTCTCGTCGACGAAGACGGCCCGCGCCTTCGACTTGGCGGTCCGCTGCGCCATCGTGACGGCTTCCGCCGCTGCGGTGGCCTCGTCGAGCAGCGACGCGTTCGCGATGTCGAGCCCGGTGAGGTCGCAGACCATGGTCTGGTAGTTCAGCAGCGCCTCGAGCCGGCCCTGGCTGATTTCGGGCTGATAGGGCGTGTAGGCTGTGTACCAGGCCGGGTTCTCGAGGATGTTGCGCTGGATCGCGGGCGGCGTGACCGTGCCGTGATATCCCTGCCCGATCATGGTCGAGAAGACCTGGTTCTTCTTGGCCGTCTGTCGCATGCGCCAGAGCAGCTCGCGTTCCGAGAGCGCCGGTCCGAAATCGAGCGGTTGCGACTGGCGGATGCCTTCGGGAACCGTCTCGTCGATCAGCTGATCGAGCGTGTCGACACCCAGCAGACCGAGCATATCGGCCATCTCGGAGGGAGACGGGCCGATATGGCGCCGGTTGGCGAAATCATAGGGGTCGTAATCGGTCGGTTGAAACGCCATGGCGATACCTCTCGTTGCCGCGAGCGCAGGATTTGGTCGGAAATCCCGGGCACTCCTGGGGTCTGGAATGTCGCCCCGGGATCAGATGAATTTCTTGTACGCGGCCTCGTCCATCAGCGCGTCGAGATCGGCCATGTCGGCCACGCGCATCTTGAAGAACCAGCCCGCGCCCAGCGGGTCCTCGTTGACGAGCGCCGGGTTTTCCTCGAGCGCGGTGTTCACCTCGATGATCTCGCCATCGACGGGCGCCATGATGTCCGATGCCGCCTTGACCGATTCGATGACGACGACCTCGTCCTCTTTCGCGACCGTCTTGCCCTCCTCGGGCAGCTCGACGAAGACCAGATCGCCCAGCTGTTCGGCGGCATGCTCGGTGATGCCCACGGTCACGACGTTTTCCTCGTCGTCCTCGGGGCGCAGCCATTCGTGCTCTTCTGTGAACTTCATTTCGGGGGGCATCCTCTTCAGCGTTTGTATGTGGCCGGGCGGAACGGCATGGCAGCCACGGTGACGGGCAGTCTCTTGCCGCGCACCGCGCCCCACAATTTCGTGCCGAGGGCCGATTGGTCAATGGCAACATAGCCCATGGCGAGCGGCCGTTCGATGCTGGGTCCGAACGCGCCGGATGTGACGGCACCGATTGGCGTGTCGTCGTGCTCGTCCGCGAAAAGCTCGGTGCCCTGACGCATCGGCGCGCGCCCCTCGGGCAGGAGCCCGACGCGCAACCGCTCGGGGCCGTCCGCGATCCTCGCGAGGATGGCGCCGGCACCCGGAAAGCCGCCGGCTCGTTCGCCGCCTTCGCGCCGCGCCTTCTGGATCGACCAGAGCAGGTTGGCCTCGACCGGGTTCGTGGTCCGGTCGATATCGTTGCCGTAGAGGCAGAGCCCCGCCTCGAGCCGCAGCGAATCGCGTGCGCCGAGGCCGATCGGAGCGACGTTCTCATGCGCCAGAAGCGCGCGGGCGAATTCTTCGGCAGAGGCGCTCGCGACCGAGATCTCGAACCCGTCCTCGCCGGTATAGCCCGACCGCGAGACCCAGAGGTCGCCGAACCCGCTCTCGAGCGTCGTCACGTCCATGAACGACATGTCGCGCGCGCCGGGGGCCAGGGCATCGAGCGCATCCTCGGCCGCGGGGCCCTGTAGCGCAATGAGCGCGCGGTCCTCCACCGGCTCGACCTCGCAGGCATCCGAGAGATGCGCGCGCATGTGAGCGATGTCGCAGGCCTTGCAGGCCGCGTTGACGACCAGAAAGAGGTGATCGCCCCGGTTCGCGATCATCAGGTCATCGAGGATGCCGCCTTCGTCATCGGTGAAAAGTCCGTAACGCTGGCGCTCTTCCTTGAGGGCGAGCACGCTTTGCGGCACCAGCGTCTCGAGCGCGCGGGCCGCATCGGCCAGATCGCCGGACCGTGGCCGCAGGATCACCTGCCCCATATGGCTGACATCGAAGAGGCCCGCGGCGGCCCGGCAATGCAGGTGTTCCTTCATCACGCCCGCGGAATACTGCACGGGCATCTCGTAGCCCGCGAACGGCACCATGCGCGCACCGAGTTCGCGGTGCAGCGCGTCGAGCGGCGTCTTCGAAAGGTCTTCGGCCATGACGGGCCCTCCGGCATCGGTATCGCGCGGGAACCCGCGCCTGATGCCCCCTCTGTCCCTTGCGCCTGAGATCGTTATCCCGTCGGCGGGCACGGCTCTGCGCACCACTCTCCAGAGTTCTTTGCCGCGGCGGTCCTTTTGCCTGAGAGTTTACCGGGGCGGTTGCTCCTTCGGCACCGGAATGAACCGGCTTCTCCCGTCGCTCGTGTGTCATGCCACGATCCGCCGGGGTTGCCAAGCCCGATGCCACGCGTCAAATCGCGTTCCATGAGCGATCCCTATTTCTTCGGCTATGGCAGCCTCGTCAATGTGGGCAGCCATGCCTACGGCCCCACTTCGCGCGCGATCCTGCGGGGATGGCGGCGGCGCTGGCGGGCGACGCATCTGCGTCCGGCCGCGTTCCTCACCGGCGTGCCCGAGCCCGGCATCGAGATCGAGGGCCTCGTCGCGCCCGTGCCCGGCGCCGACTGGGCCGCGCTCGATCTGCGCGAGGGCGGGTACGACCGCGTCGAGGCGGCGGGTCTCGCGCACGATCTCGGCCCCGACGCACAGGTGGCGGTCTATGCCATCCCCGAGCGCACGCCCGCCGCCGACGTTCGCTGTCCCATCCTGCTGAGCTATCTTGACGTCGTGGTGAAAGGCTATCTCGACCAGTTCGGCGAGGCGGGCGTGACCCGCTTCATGCAGACCACCGACGGCTGGGAGGTCGCCCATGTCGACGACCGCGACGCACCGCTCTATCCCCGGGCGCAGGATGTCGGGGGCGAGGTGCTGGCGCTGACGGATCTCTGGCTCGACCGGATGGGATGCCCGCGGATCGACCTGGCCGAGACCGAGCTCGGGCACGCGGGCTGAGCCTCCGTCAGGGCGCGATGGGCGGCTGCTGCGCGGCCTTCTTGGCCCGCGCCTCGCGGATCGTGATGACGAGGACGGCCGACACGATGATCACGCCGCCCGCCACCACATAGGCATCCACCCCCTCGCCGAAGACCAGGGCGCCCAGCATCGTGGCCCAGATGAGCTGCAGGAACGTGACCGGCTGCGTCACCGTGATGGGCGCGGCGCGGAACGCCATCGTCATGCTCAGATGTCCGCTGGTCGCGATCGTGGCGACCAGGAACAGCCATCCGAGTTCCGACCATGTGGGCCAGACCCAGACGGCCAGCGCGAAGGGAAAGAGTCCCGCCGTGACCCAGATCGACAGCATCGCCACCACGAGCGACGGCGCCACCTCGTCGGCCATCAGCTTGGCGATGAGATAGGAGGCCGCGAAGAACACCGCGGTGCCCAGCATCGCCAGATGGCCGGGGCTGATCTCGCGGAAACCCGGGCGCAGGATCACCGCCACGCCGATGAGGGCGACGAGGATCGCGGCCATCCGCGGCCAGCGCAACCGCTCGCCCAGGAAAAGCGCCGCGCCGAGCGTCACGTAGACCGGCGACAGGTAGTTCATCGCCGTGACCTCGGCGAGCGGGATCTGCGTCATCGCGTAGAACCACAGCATCACGCCCAGCGCATGGACCCCACCGCGCATTGCGAAGAGCCTGTAGGCCCGCGCACCCAGATGCGCCCGGCGCAAGCTGCCCAGCATCGGCAGAAGGAACACGAGCCCCAGCACGTAGCGCAGGAACGCGGCCTGAGGTGCGGGCACCCGTGTGCCAAGATGCTTGACCGCGGCGGTGACCGCCACGAAGAGCAGCCCCGTCAGCAGCATCCAGAGCGCGCCTGCCAGTGGTCGGTCCTGCCGCGCGCTCATGCCAGCACGAGCTTGGCGGCAATGGCCCACATCACCGCCCCCACGACCAGATCGAGGATGCGCCATGACGATGCCCGCGCGAAGAGCGGCGCCAGAAGGCGCGCGCCGTAGCCCAGCGTGAAGAAGAACACGAACGACGCGGCGACGGCCCCGATCCCGAAGAGCGGACGGTTCTCCGACCCCGACGCGACCGAGCCCAGAAGCACGACCGTGTCGAGATAGACATGCGGGTTGAGCCAAGTGAGCGCGAGGCAGGTCAGCACGGCCGAGCGCAGGCTCTCGCGCGTGCCCTGCTCGAGCTGCATCGTCTCGCCACCGCGCCACGCGTTGCAAAACGCGATGCCACCGTAGACGATGAGGAAGGCCGCCCCGCCCCAGGTGAAGACGGGCGCGACCCAGGGCGCGCCGGTCACGAGCCATCCGAACCCCGCGACCCCGGCGGTCACGAGGATCGCGTCGCTCGCGGCGCAGGTCATCACCACCGGCAGGACATGCGACCGGCGCAATCCCTGCCGCAGGACGAAGGCGTTCTGCGCACCGATGGCCAGGATCAGGGAAAGGCCGAGCGCGAAGCCGGCGAGGAGGGCGGACATCCCGCTCAGCTACCCCGCTTCGCGCAGACCCGCAAGCCGCGCGTCAGAAGCCGTAGCCGAACACCCACGACCCGATCGTGTAGCAAAAGAGCGTGATCAGCACGACGCCCACCACGTTCAGAACCGCGCCGCCGCGGACCATCTGGGCGATGGTCACGGTGCCGGTGCCGAAGACGATGGCGTTGGGGGGCGTGCCCACGGGAAGCATGAACGCGCAGGTCGCCGCGAAGGCCGCGGGGATCAGCAGGCCCAGCGGATCGGCCCCGATCCCCAGCGCCACGCCGCCCAGCACCGGGATGAACGTCGCGGCCGTGGCCGTGTTCGACGTGATCTCGGTCAGGAAGAGGACGATCGTCACGATCGCCGCGACCAGCAGGATCCCCGGCAGCGCGCCGAGACCGCTCACCTGTTCGCCGAACCACGCGTCGAGGCCGGTGGCGGCCACGGCGCTCGCCAGGCTCAGCCCGCCCCCGAAGAGCAGCAGCACCCCCCAGGGGAGCCCGTTCTCGGCATCGCTCCAGTCGAGCACCATGCGGCTCCGCCCCTCTCCGGGAATGAGAAACATGGCGAGGCCGGCCGCGATCGCGATCGCGGTATCGTCGAACACATCGAGGAACCCGAGCCCCGGGATCGAGGCCAGCAGCCCCGGGATCACCCACAGGAAGGCGGCCGACACGAAAACGACCATCACCGCCTTCTCGCCCTGCGACAGACGGCCCAGTTCCGTGATCTGATCCTGGATCATCTGCCGGCCGCCCGGAATTTCGGCAAGGTCGAACCGATAGAGGACACGCGTCATCAGCAGCCAGCCTATCGCGATGAAGACAGCGGCCAGGGGAAGCCCGACCATCATCCATTCCAGAAAGCCGATCTCGCGACCGAGCTCGTCGGCGGCATAGCCCGCGACGATGGCATTGGGCGGGCTGCCCAGAAGCGTGCCGAGGCCGCCCATCGATGCGGCCCAGGCGATGGCGAGGACGAGGCAGACGCCGAACCGCTTGATGTCCGGATCGGTGATGACGTCGGAAATCTTTCCCCCCGCCTGAAGATCGTCGCCCACATCCGCGTCCGGATCGCCCTTCTTCGCCGAGCGTTCCGCCACCAGCGTCAGGACCGAAAGCCCGATCGGCAGCATCATCAGCGTCGTCGCGGTGTTCGACACCCACATCGACAGGAATCCGGTGGCGATCATCATGCCGAGCACGATCCGCCGCGGCTCCACCCCGACCTTCGCGAGCGTCATCAGCGCGACGCGCCGGTGCAGGTTCCACTTCTCCATCGCGATGGCGATGAGGAACCCGCCTAGGAAGAGGAACACGATCGAGCTGGCATAGGGCGCCGTCGCCTGGCCGACGGTCTGATCCGTCAGCGCGGGGATGAGCACGATCGGCAGCAGCGCCGTCGCGGAGAGCGGGATCGCCTCGGTCATCCACCAGATCGCCATCAGCGTGCCGATAGCCGCGACCCATCTCGCATCCGGCGAGAGGTTCTCGGATCCTCCGAGCAGGAGCCATACCGCAGCCGCGGCCAGCAATCCGGCCAAGCGCGTGATCCACACGAATCGGGCGCTTTGGGTCCCCGGCTCTTGGGATGTCGCAAAATCGTCTCCGCCCGAGCGATCCTGGGTCTCGTTCATCGGTGCACCTTTCGTAAAGAGTTCCGATGAACCTGACGGAGGGCGCGCGGTGCCGCAAGCCGTCGCGGGCATTGCATATCGGGCGGGGAATGCCTTTGTTGACTCACCGGGCGCGGGACGGGGCGCCCCGCACAGGAGGATGTCATGGCCGGAGGATGGACGCGCGACGGCGCCGTGAACGAACAGATCGAGGCGTCGATCTCGGACGAGCTGAAGCGGCTCAAGGCACAGCAGGGCCGCGCCAGAGAAAGCCGCACCCATTGCGCGGAATGCGAGGAACCGATCCCGGAACGCCGGCGGGCGGCGGTTCCGGGCGTGCAGCTTTGCACCGAATGCCAGCAGGAACGCGACGGCGGCTTCAACGCGCGCGGCGGAATCAACCGCCGGGGCAGCAAGGACAGCCAGCTCAAATAATCCGCGGCGACATGCGAGAGGTTGCGCCACCGGTCTCGCGCCGCATAGTGTTGCGCGATTTTCCCGACCGGGCCGAGTGACCGCTCCGCATGATTTCGCTTTCCCTCGACCCCACGATGCAGGCCATCCTGAGCTTCGCCGTCGTGATCATCATGTTCGCGCTGTTCGCGCGCGAAACATATCCGACCGAGGTCGTGGCCATCGCCGGGGCGGCGCTGATGTTCGCGCTGGGCCTCCTGCCCTACGATGCGGCGCTCGAGATCCTGTCGAACCCGGCGCCCTGGACCATCGCGGCGATGTTCCTGATCATGGGCGGCCTCGTGCGTACCGGCGCGTTGCAGGCGCTGACGGCGCTCGCCGACAGCCATGCGGGAACGCATCCCCGGATGGTGCTGGTCGTGTCGCTCGTCGCCGTGGCCGTCGGCTCGGCCTTCATGAACAACACCCCGGTGGTCGTCGTGATGATCCCCGTCTTCGTGCAGCTCGCCTCCCGGCTCGGCGTGTCGCCCTCGAAGGTGCTGATCCCGCTTTCCTATGCCGCGATCCTCGGGGGCACGATCACCCTGATCGGAACCTCGACGAACCTTCTGGTCGACGGCGTGGCGCGGTCGCAGGGGCTCGAGCCGTTCTCGATCTTCGAGATCGCGCCCCTCGGCATCGTGCAGGTCATCGCGGGCGGGGCCTTCATGGCGCTTGTCGGCCGTCGCCTGCTTCCCGACCGTCAATCGCTCAGCGGGATGCTCAGCGACCGGCGGCGGATGAAATACTTCACCGAAGTGGCGGTGCCGCAGGATTCGGGACTGATCGGACGCCGCGTGCTTGACGTGGAACTGTTCAAGCGCGAGGGCGGACGCGTCATTGACGTGTTGCGCGGCGACGCCTCGCTCAGGCGCGATCTCGAACCCGTGGAGCTTCGCGCGGGCGACCGCGTGGTGCTGCGCACCGAGATGGCGGAACTCCTGAGCTTGCAGCAGAACCCCGACCTGCGCAGCGTCGACAAGCTGAGCTCGGTCGAGACGGAAACGGTCGAGGTCCTGATCTCGCCGGGATGCCGGATGATCGGCCGGTCGCTGGGCGGGCTGCGGCTGCGCCGCCGGTATGGCGTCTATCCGCTCGCCGTGCACCGCCGGAACCAGAATATCGGCCGCCAGCTCGACGAGGTCGTGGTGCGCGTGGGCGATACCCTGCTGCTCGAAGGGGCGGGCGAGGACATCCAGCGGCTGGCGCAGGACATGGAGCTTCTCGACATCTCGCGCCCCACCGATCAGGGTTACCGGCGCACGCTCGCCCCGGTGGCGGTGGGCGCGCTCGCCGCGGTCGTCGTGCTCGCGACCCTCGGGATCGCGCCGATCCTCGCGCTCGCGGTGATGGCGGTCGCGGTCATCCTGCTGGCGCGCTGCATCGATGCGGACGAGGCGTTCTCGTTCATCGACGGGCGGCTGCTCGCCCTGATCTTTGCCATGCTCGCGGTCGGCGCGGGGCTCGAGGCATCGGGGGCCGTGGCCCAGCTCGTCACCTGGATCGCGCCGTTTCTCGCGGACCTGCCGCCCGTCGCCGTGCTTTTCTGCGTCTACGTTCTGTCGAGCGTCCTGACGGAAATGGTGTCGAACAACGCCGTGGGCGTGATCCTCACGCCCATCGCGATCCAGTTGGGCGTATCGCTCGGGATCGACCCGCGGCCGCTGGTCGTGGCCGTCATGTTCGCGGCCTCGGCCGCCTTTTCCACGCCGATCGGGTACCAGACCAACATGCTGGTCTACGGGCCCGGCGGCTATCGCTTCACCGATTACCTGAAGGTCGGCATACCCATGAACATCCTGCTGGCCGTGACGGCCACCCTCACCATCCCGATGGTCTGGCCGCTGTGATCGCGCGGCTGCTTCCCGCCCTGCTTCTGGCGGCCTGCGCGGCGGCGCCGGGCACGCCCGTGATAGAAGATCCGGCGCCGCGCGCGGTGACGCTCTACCGCGATACGGTGACGGTCGAGATGCCCGACGGCAGCCTTTGCACCGGCGTGCGGCCGGGCCGGGCGGGCCCGTGGCGCACCGAACTTGCCGGGTGCGCGCATCGCTGGCCGGTGGCGGTGCTGCGCCCCACCGAACGGCCGCGCCTGCCGCTGATCGCGGCGCCGGGCGCGCCTTGGGTCAAATTGAGCCCGCCGGGTGCGCCTGTGCTGGGCTTCGGCCCGCGCGTGGGGACTTGATGCGCAAGGGCGGTTCCGCCTATATGCCGTGCGATCCGTAAGACATGATGAGGTGAGCTATGGCGGGCCATTCGAAATGGGCCAATATCCAGCATCGCAAGGGCCGCCAGGATGCCGCCCGGTCGAAGCTGTTTTCGAAACTGGCCAAGGAAATTACCGTGGCCGCCAAGATGGGCGACCCCGACCCTGAAAAGAATCCCCGCCTGCGTCTCGCCGTAAAGGAGGCCAAGGCGGTCTCGGTCCCGAAGGACGTGATCGACCGCGCCATCAAGAAGTCTCAGGGCGGCGACATGGAGAATTACGAGGAGATCCGCTACGAGGGCTACGGCCCCAACGGCGTGGCGATCATCGTCGAGGCGATGACCGACAACCGCAACCGCACCGCCTCGACCGTGCGATCGACCTTTTCCAAGAACGGCGGCAATCTGGGCGAGACGGGATCGGTCAGCTTCATGTTCGACCGCAAGGGTCAGGTCACCTATCCTGCGAGCGCCGGCGATCCCGATGACGTGATGATGGCGGCGATCGAGGCCGGTGCCGAGGATGTCGAAAGCTCCGACGAGGGGCACGTCGTCTGGTGCGCCGATACGGATCTGGCCGAAGTGGCCACCAAGCTCGAGGAGCAGCTGGGCGAATCGGAGCATACCAAGCTCGTCTGGCGGCCGCAGACCACGACCGAGATGGATCTCGACGGGATGCAGAAGCTGATGAAGCTGATGGACGCGCTCGACGACGACGACGACGTGCAGAACGTCACCGCCAATTTCGAGACTTCCGACGAGGTCATGGAACAGCTCTGATCGCCGCGGGGCGGCGCTCAGATCGCGCGCCGTCCCTCGACCCAGACGCCCGCCGTCGCGCGGTCGTCGCCCATCATGACGGTCGGAAACACCGCCTCCCAGATATCCTGGGCACGGGCGGATCGCTGCGCGATGGCCGGCGTCGCGCCGAGGTCGAGCGCGACCAGATCCGCCACCGTGCCGATGCCCATCGTTCCGATCCGGTCCTCGCAATGCAGAAGCCGCGCCGATCCCGTCGTGGCAAGCCAGAGCAGCTGCGCGGGGTGAAGCGGCGTTCCGGTGAGCTGGCCGATCTCGTAGGCGGCGGCCATCACGCGCAGCATCGAGAACGACGAGCCGCCGCCCGTGTCGGTGGCGAGCCCGACCCGCTGGCCTTCGGCGATCCGTGCGCCCATGTCGAAGAGCCCCGACCCGATGAAGGTGTTCGAGGTCGGGCAATGGACGAGCCCCGCCCCGACCTCGCGCAGCCGGTCACGCTCCCGTGGATCGAGGTGGATGGCATGGCCGTAGAGCCCGCGAGCCCCCAGCAGCCCTTGCGCCTCGTAGGTGTCGAGATAGTCGCGCGCATCCGGATAAAGATCCCGGACCCAGGCGACCTCGTCCACCTGCTCGCTCAGATGGGTCTGCATCAGGCAATCGGGATACTCGGCCCAGAGCGCGCCCAGCGCCGCGAGCTGCTCGGGGCTCGACGTGGGGGAGAAGCGCGGCGTGATCGCGTAAAGCGCCCGCCCGCGCCCGTGCCAGCGGCGCAGCAGGCGCGCGCTGTCGTCATAGGCCGATCGCGGATCGTCGCGCAGCCCATCGGGGGCATTGCGGTCCATGCAGGTCTTGCCCGCCACGACCGCCATTCCGCGCGCCTCCGCCGCCTCGAAAAGCGCGTCGACGCTTTGCGGGTGGATCGTGCAGAAGGAGGCGAGCGTCGTGGTGCCGTTCGCCAGCGCCAGACCCAGCGTCAGATCGGCCTGCTGCCGGGCATAGGCCGCGTCGCCGAACTTCATCTCTTCGGGAAACGTGTAGGTTTCGAGCCAGTCGATCAGGCGCTTGCCCCAACTCGCGATCATGCCGGTCTGGGGATAGTGCATGTGCGCATCGACGAAGCCCGGCAGGATCAGCGCCGACCCGAGATCGGTCACCGCCGCCTCCGGATGGGCCCGACGCAGATCCGCAGCCGCGCCCAGCGCCGCGATCCGCCCGCCTTCGATCAGCACGCCGCCATGCAGACGCGCGGCCGCGTCGGGCGGCACCTCGAACGGATCCGCGACAAAATCGAGCACGCATCCCAACACCAGTTCCGCCATCGGCCTCTCCTCTTCCGGTGCCTGTCTATGCCACAGTTTTCCAGCCACTGGCAGGCCCGTCGGAATTGACCTAGGTTCCGCGCGAACGCGTAGCGGAAAGGAGCCTTGCATGGCCGAACCGATCGAGATCCTGCCCGACCGCGCGATCGAGGACGATGCCTATGCCCTGCGCGACGAAACGATCCGCGAGATCCGCGAGGCCGTCGAGACGGAGGATCGCGAGGCGCTGATCGCCGCGCTCGACCCGTTGCACCCCGCCGACATCGCCGACCTTCTGGAGCAGATGGACCGTGAGCCGCGGCACCGGCTCATCACGCTCTACGGCTCCGAATTCGACGGCGAGATCCTGTCGGAACTCGACGAATCGATCCGCGAGGACGTGATCGCCGCGCTGTCGCCCGACGTCCTGACCGAGGCCGTCCGGAGCCTCGAATCCGACGACGTGGTCGATCTTCTCGAGGATCTCGAGGAGGATCAGCAGAAGCTGATCCTGCAGATCCTCGAACGGCGCGACCGCGTCGCGATCGAGCGCGCGCTGAGCTTTCCCGACGGGTCGGCCGGTCGCCTCATGCAGCGCGAGGTCGTGACGGCGCCCGAGCACTGGAACGTGGGCGACGCGATCGACTTCATGCGGGCGAGCCTCGACCTGCCCGAGCAGTTCTACCATATCGTGCTGGTCGACCCGCGCCACAGGCCGAGCGGTCACGTGACGCTGGGCAAGGTGATGTCGTCGGACCGGGTCACCCCCCTCGCCGAACTCAGCGAGCCGAGCTTCCGCACGATCCCCGGCGATCAGGACGAGGAGGACGTGGCATATGCGTTCAACCAGTACCACCTGATCTCGGCGCCGGTGGTCGACGACGACGGCCGCCTCGTGGGGGTCATCACCATCGACGACGCCATGGCCGCGCTCAGCCGCGAGAACGAGGAGGACCTGCTGCTCCTCGCGGGCGTGGGCGACGAATCGATCTCGGACCGGACGATGCAGATCGTGCGGCAGCGATTCCCGTGGCTGCTGGTCAATCTGGGCACCGCAATCCTCGCGTCGCTGGTCATCTCGCAATTCGAATCGACCATCGAGGCCATCGTCGCGCTTGCCGTCCTGATGCCGATCGTGGCCTCGATGGGGGGCAATGCAGGAACGCAGTCGATGACGGTGGCGGTGCGCGGTCTCGCCACGCGCGACCTTACCGGGGCCAATGCGCTGCGCGTGGTCCGACGCGAAGTCACGGCGGCCCTTCTCAACGGGATTCTCTTCGCGGTGATCATGGGCGTGCTGGGATATCTGTGGTTCGGGACAGTGATGCTGGGCGTGGTGCTCGGGCTCGCGATGATCATCAACCTGATCGTCGCGGGGCTTTCGGGGGTTCTCGTGCCGCTGCTGCTGGGCAAGGTCGGGATCGATCCGGCTTTGGCCTCGGGCACTTTCGTCACCACCGTCACCGACGTGGTCGGGTTCTTCGCCTTCCTGGGCCTCGCGGGGATCCTGCTGCTTTGACGCAGGAGGCATCGAAGTCCGAACTTCGCCGGCGGGCAGTGGCGGCGCGCGCAATCGCCCATGCCGAGGCTGGCGCGGATCACGCCGCGCATCTGGCCGTCGCGCTCGAGGCGCATCTGGGGCGGCCGATTGCGGGCTATGCCCCGATGCGGACCGAGATCGACCCCATGCCCGCGATGAGGGCGGCCGCGCGCCACGGTCCGGTCGCCCTTCCGGTCATGGAAGGAGCGGCGCGGCCGTTGCGGTTCCGGCAATGGCTCCCCGGTTGCAAGATGACCGAGGGGCCCTTCGGTGTGCATATCCCGGCCCAAGGCGGGTGGATCACGCCCGAAGTCCTGATCGTGCCGCTTCTGGCCTTCGACCGGCATGGCGGGCGAGTGGGGTACGGCGGAGGCTATTACGACCGGACGCTCGAGGCGCTTCGCGCGGCGGGCCCCACGATCGCGATCGGCTTCGCCTTCGCCGCGCAGCAGGTCGCGCGCCTGCCGCTGGAGTCGACGGACCAGCCGCTGGATCTCGTGGTGACCGAGCGAGGCATCATTGCCCCGGAACCCTGAGCCTCTTGCCTCGCCGCGCGGCCAAGCCTAGGGCTACGCCATGAGGATACTCTTTCTAGGCGACGTCATGGGGCGATCCGGGCGCACCGCGATCACCGAACGGCTGGCGAAACTGCGCACGGAGTGGCGCCTCGATTTCGTGGTGGTCAATGGCGAGAACGCGACCCACGGGGCGGGGCTCTCGGCCGGTCACGCGCAGGCGATCCTCGCCGCCGGGGCCGATGTCGTGACGCTGGGGGATCATGCCTTCGACCAGCGCGACATGCTGCAATTCGTCGAGTCCGAACCGCGCGTGATCCGGCCGCTGAACTTTTCCAAGGCGGCACCCGGCAAGGGCGCGCGCGTGTTCGAGGCCCCGGGCGGGCGCCGCGTCCTGGTGGCGCAGGTGCTGGGACAGGTCTTCATGAAACGGCCCTTCGACGATCCGTTCTCGGCGATCGAGCCCGTCCTGCGCAATGCACCCCTCGGCGGTGCCGTGCAGGCCTCGATCGTCGACATGCATTGCGAGGCAACCTCGGAAAAGATGGCGATGGGGCATTTCTGCGACGGGCGCGCCACCCTCGTCGCGGGAACCCATACCCATGTGCCGACTGCGGATGCGCAGATCCTGCCGCGGGGGACCGCCTACCTGACCGATGCGGGCATGTGCGGCGATTACGACAGCGTGATCGGCATGGACAAGGCGGAACCCTTGAACCGGTTCATCACCGGCATGCCCCGGCAACGGTTCGAGCCCGCCCGCGCGGCGGCCACATTGTCGGGCGTATTCGTCGAGACCGACGACGCGACGGGGCGCGCCAAGCGCATCGCCATGGTGCGCGAGGGCGGACGGCTGGAGCCCGCGGGACCCTAGGGGCAGTTGCGCGACAGCGTCAGGACCCATTTGTTGCCCGCATTCGCGAGGCCGTAATGCGTGACGGCGGGGCGCAGGATGTTGGCGCGGTGGCCGAGCGATCCCATCCAGGCCGACATCACCGACCTCGCATCGTAGGGCCCTTCGGCGAGGTTTTCGGCGCCACCGCCGCACCCCTGTGCTCGGATCCGGCGGGTATGGGTCGATCCGTCCGAACCGCGATGGCCGAAGAAGCGGCGTTGGGCCATGTCGTTCGCATGGACCCGCGCCGCCGCGTCGAGACGGGAGGACCGCGCGACGGGCGCGATGCCCGCATCGCGGCGATATTCGTTGATGCCGCGCCCTCCGGGAGGAATTGCCTGTCCGGTCGCGACATCCCCGCCCCCGCCGGGCCCGGGAACACATCCGGTCAAGGCGACAAGGCTGGAGAAGAGCGCGGCTTTTGCGAGCATGGGGCAAGTCCTGTCCTGGATCGGCTTCAGCCTAGCAGCGAGAGCGCGGAGGTCAAAACACAACCTAAGGTCGCACTTGATCGGCGAGAGCGACCGCGAGCGCGCGTTGCCGCGACAGCAGCCGGTCGAGGTCGATCGTGACGATCCGGCCCTGCGACACGATCCGCCGCCCCTCGACGAAGAGATCGCGCACCTTGGTGGGGCCCGCCAGGAACAGGGCCGCCGGATCCCAGGACCCCGCCGCCTCGATCCCGCCCATGTCCCATAGGGCGATGTCGGCGCGGAAGCCCGTCGCGATCTGGCCGCAATCGTGGCGGCCGAGCACCTCGGCGCCGCCGCGCGTGGCGAGCCTCAGCGCGGCGCGTGACGACATCGCCTCCGGCCCTGAGGCGACACGCTGGAGAAGCATGGCCTGCCGCGCCTCGGCGACGATATTGCCGGCGTCGTTGCTGGCCGATCCGTCGACGCCGAGACCGACGCGCATCCCCGCATCGAGCATGGCACGGACAGGCGCGATCCCCGAGGCGAGCCGGCAGTTCGAGCACGGGCAATGCGCCACCCCCGTCCGCGAGTGCGCGAACAGGTCGATTTCACCTCGGTCGAGCTTCACGCAATGCGCGTGCCACACGTCATCGCCGGTCCAGCCGAGATCCTCGGCATATTGCCCCGGCCTGCACCCGAAGGTCGCGAGGCTGTAGGCTACGTCCTCGTCGTTCTCGGCCAGATGGGTATGGAGCCGCACGCCCTTGTCGCGGGCAAGCAGCGCCGCGTCGCGCATCAGCTCGCGGCTGACAGAGAACGGCGAACAGGGTGCCACCCCCACACGCACCATCGCGCCGGGGGCGGGATCGTGATGTGCGTCGATCACGCGGATGCAATCCTCGAGGATCGCCCGTTCGTCCTCGACGAGCGCATCGGGCGGCAGGCCGCCGCGGCTTTCGCCGATGCTCATCGCGCCGCGGGTCGGGTGAAAGCGTAGCCCGATCTCGGTCGCGGCGTCGATCGTGTCGTCGAGCCGAGCGCCGTTCGGGAAAAGATAGAGATGATCGGAGCTGAGCGTGCACCCCGAAAGCGCCAGTTCGGCGAGCCCCGCCAGCGCCGAGACGCGCATATGCTCGGGCCCCATCCGCGCCCAGATCGGATAGAGGGTCTTGAGCCAGCCGAAGAGGGCGGCATCCTGCGCCCCCGGCACCGCCCGCGTCATCGTCTGGAAAAGGTGATGGTGGGTGTTGACGAGCCCCGGCGTCACGAGACAACCGCGTGCATCCACGATCTCGGCCCCCTCCGGCGGCAGATTCCGTCCGATTTCCGCGATCACGCCATCCCGAAGGCGCAGGTCGGTGGCGGGATGCTCCGATCCCGCATCGTCCATCGTCACGACGAGGTCGGCGTTGCGGATCAGGCAATGCCCGCTCACCCAGGCGAGCCCAACAGTTCGAGGGCCAGGGCGTGCAGTTCGGCATTCGCCGCCGCGATCACCTGACCGCCGCGATGCGCCGGCCCGCCCTGCCAATCTGTCACGATCCCCCCTGCCGCCTGCACGAGGGCCATCGGTCCCTGAATGTCATAGGCGTTGAGCCCCGCTTCGATCACAAGGTCGATCTGCCCCAGAGCGAGAAGCGCGTAGGCATAGCAGTCGAGGCCGTATCGGGTCAGCATGACCCGGTCGCGCACACTCTCGAAAGCCTTGCGTTCGTCGGGCGTTCCGATCTCGGGAAATGTGGTGCAGAGAATGGCCCGATCCAGCGTCGCGGTCGACCGCGTTCCGAGCGCGCGCCGGCCGGTCCGGGTTTCGAGCCACGCGCCGTCGGGGCCGCCGTAGAAACGCTCTTCCAAATAGGGCTGGTCGATCAGGCCCAGGATCGGACCGTCCTCGTCACCTACGGCAGCGAGGACGCCCCAGCTGGTCGCCCCCGCAAGGTAGGCCCGCGTGCCGTCGATCGGGTCGAGAACCCATGTGAGGCCGGAACGTCCCTGGCTGGAGCCGTATTCCTCGCCGGTGATGCCGTCATCGGGGCGGCGCCGGGCGAGTACGTCACGCATGGCGCGTTCGGCCCCGCGATCCCCCTCGGTAACGGGGTCGAAGCCGACGTCGCGCTTGTTGTCGGCCGCAAGGGACGCCTGACGGAAATGGCGCAAGGTCTGGGGTCGCGCGGCATCGGCCAGAGCCATTGCCGTGTCGCGAAGATCATTCAGAAGGGGGGCGGAAAGCGTGGGCATCGCGGCTCCGGAGGATATATCCCCCGGCGCTATCCTTCGAAGGCATCAGCAGTCAAGGCGCCTTTCAGGCGACGTCGCTCAGGACGCGGGCCAATTCGAAAAGGCGTCGACGCTGATTTTCCGGAATCGCGTAATAAGACCGGACGAGTTCCAGAGCCTCCTTGTCCGACAGGATGTCGGCGCGTTGGCGTTCGCCTTTCGCCGCATCCGGATCCGCGTCGTCCTCGGTCAATCCCTCGAAGAAAAACGCGACCGGAACTTCCAGCGCATCGGCAATGTCCCAAAGGCGGGACGCGCTGACGCGGTTCATGCCCGTCTCGTATTTCTGGATCTGTTGAAACTTGATCCCGACCTTTTCGGCCAATTGCTGTTGAGTCATGTTCAACATCCAGCGTCTTTGACGAACGCGTTTGCCGACATGGACATCCACTGGATGCTTCATATTCATTACCACCTATCTCACTATGGTTGAAGGAGATGCAGCAAAAACAACCTGTCGCGCAACCTGACCAATTGGACAGGTAGGACGATTATACCATATTCCACCTTCAAAAATCGCTGATTTTGTGGGGCCAAATCGATTAACCATGGCCTGCAAAAGACGAAAGGCACCCTTATGCGCGCGTTCAGGATCACCGACCATACCCGTCCGCCCTCGCTCGAGGATTGTCCGCGCCCGGAGCCGGGCCCCGGCCAGATCCGCGTCCGGATCGCCGCGAGCGCCCTGAACTTCGCGGACCTCCTGATGGCGAAGGGAACCTATCAGGAACTGCCCGCCCTCCCCTTCACTCCCGGAATGGAGCTTGCCGGGACCGTCGATGCGATCGGCGAAGACGTGCGGGGGTTCGAATCGGGCACCCGCGTGGCGGTCTTCTCGGGACATGGCGGCCTTGCGGAATGGGGCGTTTTCGATGCGACCCGCGCGACGATCCTGCCCGAGGGCATGCCGTTCTACCATGCCGCCGCCTTTCAGGTCGCCTACGGGACGTCGCATCTGGCATTGGCGCACCGGGCGCAGTTGGCCCCGGGGGAACGCCTCGTGGTTCTGGGCGCCTCGGGCGGCGTGGGCCTCACGGCAATCGAGATCGGCAAGCTCATGGGGGCCGAAATCGTCGCCGTCGCGCGAGGCGCGCAAAAGCTCGCCGTGGCGCGGGCGGCGGGAGCCGATCACCTGATCGACAGCGACAGGGACGATTTGCGGGATACACTGAAGCGGTTGGGCGGCGCGGACGTGGTCTTCGATCCGGTCGGAGGCGACCCCGCGCGCGCGGCGATGCGCGCGCTCCGACCCGAAGCGCGTGTGATCGTGGTCGGCTTTGCGAGCGGAAACGTCCCGAGCCACCCCGCGAACCACCTTCTGGTGAAGAATACCAGCCTTCTCGGCTTCTACTGGGGTGGCTACATGAGCTTCGCGCCCGAGCGCGTGAGAAGCTCGCTCCGAACGCTTTTCAGTTGGTATACCGAAGGACGTATTTCGCCCCATATCAGCCATCGTCTGCCGCTCGAACGGACCGCTGAGGGGTTCGACCTGCTGCGAAATCGCACCTCAACCGGTAAAGTTGTGATCACGATGAATTGATCGCGGCAGATCGGCTCATTCCGCGGCGAGACGGCTCGGGGCGGTCAGGCGTGCGTAATTGTCGCGCAGGATCACCGCGAGGGCATCGGAAACATCCGGCCGCATGGCGGAGGAGCGGTAGAGATTGATGTTCTGGTCCGGCAATGCCGGAAGGTCCGCGCCGGAGGGGATCCGCGACACGCCTTGCGGAAGCGTCTGGTCGAGGATCACGTAGACCGCGAGATCGGCCATCACCGCCACCTCGGAGGCCCGGTCCGAAGCGGCGTCCACCACCGAGACCCACTCGATGCCCGCGGCGTCGAGCATCTGACGAGCGATCGGGCTGAAGATGCAGTTGCGGCAGAAGGCAAAGGGCAGAGGCCGATTGCGATACGCGCTGCCGCCGCTCGCCCCGGCCCAGACCAGTGGCAGCGTCAGCAGCGTTTCGCCCCTCTCGCCCATGGTTTCCTCGGTCGTCAGGATCGCGTCACATTCGCCGCGCGCGAACATGGTCTTCAACGTGCGCGTCGGCAGCGACAGGAGCCGCACGCGAAGCCGTGGATAGAGCTTGGCGAAGCCTGCGAGTGACGGCGGAATGGCCGGATAGAGGATGTCGTGCGGCACGCCCAGCACGATCTCGCCCTCGTACCCGTCGTCGGTAAGCCGGGCGACGGCCTCGTCGTTGAGCACCAGCATCCGCCGCGCATAGGACAGCAATTGCTCGCCCGTCGGCGTCAGTTGCACCGTGCGCGCTGACCGGTCGATGAGCGACAGTCCCAGCGAATCCTCGAGCCGCTTGAGCTGCATCGAGACGGCGGATTGTGTGAGGTGCAGGTGCCCCGCGGCGCGGGTGACGCCGCCCACTTCCGCCACAGTCACGAAAGAACGCAGGGCAGTCAGGTCAAGATTTCTGGCCATATCAGTATCCATGATGGATTTCGTCAAGAACATTCGTTTCCAACATATACCGCCGCCAATCATATTCGCAATCATGATCCTATCGACGAGACATATCACAAAGGAGATTGCGCCATGGCTATGACCCTCGAACACCCCGCAGCGGATCGGCACCCTCGCCGGCCTTTCTGGGAACGGCTATCGGAGATGCGTGCCTTGGCCCGGCAACGCCGGGATCTTGGGCAACTCGATGCGCGTTTGCTGGACATCGGCGTGAGTGCCAAAGAAGCGCGGGCAGAGGCGGCCAGAATGTCTTGGGACGCGCCGCGGCACTGGTATGGCTGATGTGCAAATTTCCGAGCGCAAGCGCGCAATAGTCTTGAATGACGGGCGCAGAACCCAAATATATTGCGTGTAAGGGCCGCGATGACGGCCCGGTTTAGATACCGCTTGGAGGCGATATATGGCTGAACAACAGACGATCCGCACCGGCTCTGGTGTCCGGTCCGGCGCGATCGACCAGGGTCTTCGCGCCCACATGAACAAGGTCTACGGCATGATGTCCGTGGGCATGGTGATCACGGCTCTGGCCGCGTGGGCCATTTCGGGTCTTGCGGTCAACGATGCGGGTCAACTGACGCAGTTCGGTCAGGCGATCTACGCATCGCCGTTGAAATGGCTGATCATGTTCGCCCCTCTGATCATGGTCTTCGCGTTCGGAGCGATGATCAACCGCATTTCCGCCTCGGGTGCCCAGCTCTTTTTCTACACGTTTGCCGCGCTGATGGGGCTTTCGATCAGCTCGATCTTCCTGATCTACACCGGCTTCTCGATCGTTCAGACGTTCCTCGTGACGGCTGTCGCCTTCGCCGGTCTGTCGCTCTGGGGCTACACGACCAAGAAGGACATCTCCGGGTGGGGAAGCTTCCTCATCATGGGCGTCATCGGCCTGATCGTAGCCTCGATCGTCAACATCTTCCTGGCGTCGCCCGCGATCATGTTCGCGATCTCTGCGCTCGGCGTGCTGATCTTCGCGGGCCTGACGGCCTACGACACGCAGCGGATCAAAACCGAGTACATCCAGCATGCACGTTCGATGAACGACGAATGGCTGCAGAAATCGGCGATCATGGGTGCGCTGCACCTCTATCTCGACTTCATCAACCTCTTCATGTTCCTGCTGAGCTTCATGGGCAACCGGGAATAAGCGTCCGAAAGACGCCGTTTGACTGACATACCCGCCGGGACCCCGCGTCCCGGCGGGTTTTCTTTGCGCAAAGGAAGGGCCGGCGCATCCGGCCGGCCCCTGACGCATACCTCCTGCGGAGCCCTCCGCGGGTCTCAGCGTACCAGCAGGATCGGCACCTTGCAGGTCCGCATCATCTCGAGGCTCGTCGAGCCCACGAAGAGGGCGCGCAACCGTGAATGGCCCGAGGCGCCCATCACAAGATGCTCGTAGGGTGCCGCCTCCACGAGCTCCGCGAGCGCTTCCTCGGGCTCGCCAGAAACGATCTCGGTCGTGGCGTCGATCCCCGCTCGCCCGAGCCGCGCCGCCGCATCTTCGAGCCCCTTGCGCGCCTGTTCGCTGTCGGCCCCGACGGTGACGACGGTCGCCGACAGCCCCGCGTAGAGTGCGCTCTGCGCCACGTAATCCACCGCGCGCATGGCACTTGCGCTGCCGTCATAGGCGACGAGAATGCGGCTGATCGGCTTGAAGGCGCGCGAGACCACGAAGAGCGGTTTCGAGGTGGCGCGCATCACCCGTTCGAGATTGGACCCGAGGTGGTCCTTCGCGAAGTCCATCGCTTCCCCGCGCTTGCCGATCAGGATCATGTCGGCGCCCTGCTCCTTCTCGGAGATCGCCTCCAGAAGATCGCCATGGCGCAGATGTTCGGTCGCCCGGACATCCGCGTCCTCGAGCAGCGCGCGGGCATCCTCGAGGATGGCACGGCCCCGATGCACGGCCAGCTTGGCGCGCTGTTCGTCGAGGCCCGAAAGCTCCTTGAGGAGCGAGGACCGCGCGCCGAGCGAGATCGCGCCCGAGAGGTCGGAGCCGACCCCGCCCTCGCGCCGGCCGAGCACGTGCATGAGTTCGACCTCGTACCCGGCGCGACCTGCGATCCAGGCGGCGTGGTCGCAGATGCTTTTCGAATAGGCGGATCCGTCCACCAGGGCGATGATCTTGCTGGTCATGTCGCGTCCTCCCTCAATGCGTCGCAAGCTGGTCCATGGCGCCGGGCTTGTCGTGGATGGCAAGCCTGTCGACGATCGTCTCGGACGCCTCGTTCATGCCGACGATCTCGACCTCGGAGCCGTCGCGGCGGAACTTGAGCACGGCCATGTCGAGCGCCGCAACCGACGAGATGTCCCAGATATGCGCGCGGCTCACGTCGATCACGATCCGGTCGGTCGCTTCGCGGAAGTCGAACGCCGCCATGAAGTTCTCGGCCGAAGCGAAGAAGAGTTGCCCCTCCACATGATAGGTCCGGACGCGACCGTCCTGCGAAAGCGAGGTGGTGACGCGGAAAAGCTGCGAGATCTTGCCCGCGAAGAACAGCCCCGAAAGCAGGACGCCCACCAGGACGCCGATCGCGAGGTTGTGCGTGTAGACCACCACACCGACGGTCGCCAGCATCACGATCGAGGAGGACCGCGGATGCGTCCTGAGATCCTTGATCGACGACCACGAGAACGTCCCGATCGAGACCATGATCATGATCGCGACGAGCGCGGCCATCGGGATCCGGGCCACCAGATCGCCGAGCACCACCACGAGAAACAGCAGGAAGACGCCGGCGACGAAGCACGAAAGCCGTCCGCGGCCGCCGGACTTCACGTTGATCATCGACTGCCCGATCATCGCGCAACCCGCCATGCCGCCGATGAAGCCGGTGGCGGCATTGGCGAGGCCCTGCCCCACGCATTCCTGGTTCCGGTCGGACGGCGTATCGGTCAGGTCGTCGACGATGTTCTGGGTCATCAGGCTCTCGAGCAGGCCCACCACGGCCACGGCGGCCGCATAGGGAAAGATGATCGTCAGCGTCTCGAAGTTGAGCGGGATGTTGGGGATCAGGAAGACCGGAAGCGTGTCCGGCAACTCGCCCATGTCGCCCACGGTCCGCACTTCCCAGCCCATGAGCATGACCAGCGACGAGAGCACGATGATCGTGACGAGCGGTGACGGCACGGCCTTCGTGAGGTAGGGAAAGAGATAGATGATCGCGAGGCCCGCGGCGACCAGCGGATAGGTCAGCCAAGGCACGTCGATCAGTTCGGGGATCTGCGACATGAAGATCAGGATGGCGAGCGCGTTGACGAAGCCGGTCATGACCGATCGCGAGACGAAGCGCATGAGCTGTCCCAGACGCGCGAAACCGGCGCCGATCTGCAACAGGCCGGCCAGAACCGTCGTCGCGAGCAGGTATTCCAGCCCGTGATCGGCCACGAGCGTCACCATCAGCACGGCGGTCGCAGCGGTCGCCGCCGAGATCATGCCCGGACGGCCGCCCGCGATGGCGGTGACGACAGCGATGGAGAAGGAGGCGTAGAGCCCGACCTTGGGGTCCACGCCCGCGATGATCGAGAAGGCGATGGCCTCGGGAATGAGGGCAAGTGCGACGACGATGCCGGAAAGCAGATCGCCGCGCACGTTGCCGAGCCATTGATGGCGATAGGCGTTGATATTCATTTGGATAAATGTCCCGTTCCTGTCCCGCCCGACGGGCAGGCCGCAGGTCGTCGTTCCAGGTTTTGACAATTGCCCCGGCGGATCAGCGGCCGGGAGAGCCACCCGGGAATCTCACCCGGGTCCAGACGGTCACCGCCTAGTATGCCGGGCCCCATGCGAGCGCAACCCCCGCGGTGCCGCCACGGCCCCGGACCTGCCAAGACGCAAGCGCCGGAACGGCAAGGCGCCCTTCGGGAAAGGCGTTGCGACCTCATGGCCGGGACGCTAAATTCGCCATTCATCCGAAACCGCGGGTCCGGCCATCGAGGACCCGTGCGACAGGAGCTATCCATGCGGCAGACCTTCCTCATCCTTGCAGGCCTTACCTCTTTCGGGATCGGCGCGGTGGCGCATGCCCAGTCGGGGGGCGAGGTCCAGACCAAGCAATACGAGGATGGCGGCGTCTACGAGGGAACGTTCGTCGACGGGCGGCAGGACGGCACCGGGACCTATCGGCTGCCGAACGGATACGAGTATTCCGGCGAATGGGCCGACGGCGAGATCGCGGGCCAGGGGGTCGCGCGCTTTCCCAACGGATCGGTCTACGAAGGGCAGTTCGCCCAGGGCAAGCCGGAGGGGCAGGGACAGATCACCTTCGCCGATGGCGGCACCTACGAAGGCGAGTGGTCGAACGGGACAATCAACGGCGAGGGCGTCGCCGTCTCCGCGGACGGCACGCGCTATGAGGGTGGATTTCGCAACGCCCGCCACCACGGGATCGGCCGGATGGAGACCCCCTCGGGCTATGTCTACGAGGGCGATTGGGTGGATGGCGAAAAGGCGGGCGACGGCACCATCACCTATCCCGACGGGGCCGTCTACGAGGGCGAGATGGCCGGCGGCCTGCGCGAGGGGATGGGCAAGCTGACGATGCCCGACGGCCTGACCTACGAGGGCGAATGGCTGGCGGGTCAGATCACCGGCCGCGGCACGCTCACCCGGCCGGGTGGCGACGTCTACGAGGGCGACCTCGTGGCCGGCGAACGCCAGGGAGAGGGCCGCGAGACCTATGCGGACGGCGATGTCTACGAGGGCGCATTCCGCGCCAACCGGCGCGAGGGCCAAGGCACGCTCACCCGGCCCGACGGCTATCGCTATACCGGCGCCTGGGTCGCCGGCCGGATCGAGGGGCAAGGCATGGTGGTCTATCCCGACGGCGCCGTCTACGAAGGACAGTTCCGCGACGATCTGCCCGAAGGGACCGGCGAGATCACCTATCCCGACGGCAACAGGTACGAAGGGGAATGGTCCGCGGGCGTGATCGAGGGGGAAGGCGTCGCCACCTATGCCAACGGCGCGGTCTACGAGGGCAACTTCGTCGATGCCCGCAACGAGGGCCAGGGCACGATGACCTATCCCGACGGAATGGTCTATGAAGGCATGTGGGAAGACGGCCGGCGCGACGGCGAGGGAACCATCACCTATCCCGACGGCACGGTCTACAGCGGCGGATTCACGGACGGCGCGCGCGACGGCACCGGGCGGATCACCTACCCCGACGGCAGCACCTACGAGGGGGAATGGTCCGAGGGCGTGATCGAAGGCGAAGGTGTCGCGACCTATCCCGGCGGCGACGTCTACGAAGGCAACTTCGTCGATGGCCGGCGTCAGGGCGAAGGCACGCTGCGCTATGCCAGCGGCGAGGAAGCCAGCGGCGAATGGCGCAACGGCGCGCTGACGACCGACGCCGAAGCGACCCCGGAAGCGGAGGCGGAGCCGCAGGCCGGAGAGGCTGAGACGGAGTAAGGGGCTTTCCCTCCGGCTCCCCCGTACCCACATGAGAGGTACGGAGGCACGCGTATCTCGGTGCGCGTCCATTAGACCGAGCGCGGCGTTCTCGCCTCGCGACCAAGGAACAGGATTTTCGTCATGCGCCATTCCATTCTGGATCTCGCTCCCGTCCCCGAAGGGGCGGACGCCAGGACCGCAATCGAGAACTCGGTCGCACTTGCCCGCAAGGCCGAGGAATGGGGCTATCACCGCTACTGGCTGGCCGAGCATCACAACATGCCGGGCATCGCGAGTGCCGCGACCAGCGTCCTCATCGGGCATATCGCCAGCGCCACACGACGGATCCGGGTCGGCGCGGGCGGCATCATGCTGCCCAACCACGCACCCATCGCCATCGCCGAACAATTCGGCACGCTCGCCACGATCCATGGCGACCGGATCGATCTGGGACTCGGGCGGGCGCCCGGTGGCGACATGGCGGTGATGCGCGCGTTCCGTCGCGGCGGCGGCGACGATTTCCCGCGGGACGTCATGGAATTGCAGGCCTATTTCGGAGCGCCCGATCCCGCCGCGGCGATCCGCGCGGTCCCGGGCGAAGGCACGCATGTGCCGATCTGGATCCTCGGCTCGTCGCTCTACGGTGCGCAGCTTGCCGCGCATCTCGGACTGCCCTACGCCTTTGCGTCGCATTTCGCACCCGATGCGCTGGAGCAGGCCCGCGACATCTATCGCTCCCGGTTCCAGCCCTCCGAGCAGCTTGCCCAGCCGCATTTCATGTTGGCCGCGAATGTCTTTGCCGCCGATACCGAGGCCGAGGCCGTTCGTTTGCGCACCTCGATGCAACAGGCCTTCGCGCGGCTCAGGACAGGCAATCCCGGCAAGCTCCCCCGGCCCGTCGACGATATCGACGCGGAGATCGGTCCGGAGATCCGGCGCGGTGTCGATCACGCGCTGAGGGTCACCGCGACGGGCACGCGCGATCAGGTGCGCGCCCAGCTTTCCGCGATGATCGCCGAACACCAGCCGGACGAGATGATCCTGACCGGTCAGATCCACGATCCGCAGGCGCGCGCCCGTTCCTTCGAGATCGCGGCGGACGTGCTCGCCGATCTGGGGTCGCGCGCCGCCGCCTGATCTCAGACCAGGGCGCCCTGGGACATGCGGCCAAGGAACGTCTCGGCCTCCGACAGGATCTGGGCGCGTTTGTCCTCGTCCATCCGGTCCCAGGTCGCATACATCTGCGCCATGCGCGGATTGCTCTCGAACCGGTCGCGGTGCCGTTCCATGAAGGCCCAGTAGAGCAGGTTGAAGGGACAGGCACCCTCGCCCACCTTCGTCTTCACCGAATAGGCGCAATCGCCGCAATAATCCGACATCCTGTCGATGTAATTGCCCGACGAGACATAGGGTTTGGAGCCGACGATGCCGCCATCGGCGAACTGGCTCATGCCGATGACGTTGGCACTCATCACCCATTCGTAGGCGTCGGCATAGACCGACATGTACCAATGCTGCACCTCCTGTGGCGAGATGCCGGCCAGCAATGCGAAATTGCCGGTGACCATCAGCCGCTGGATATGGTGCGCATAGGCTTCGGACTTGGTCTGGGCCACGGTGTGCGAGATGCACGCCATCCGCGTCTCGGCGCCCCAGTAGAACCCCGGCAGGGATCGCCCGTGCCCAAGAGCGTTGCGAGACGCGTAATCGGGGCCCTCGCGGAAATAGATCCCGCGCATGTATTCCCGCCAACCGATGATCTGCCGGATGAAGCCCTCGACTGCGTTGATGGGCGCGTGACCCTGCTCGTACGCTTCCTCGGCCGCGCGGCAGATCTCCATCGGCGTGAGCAGCCCCGCGTTGAGGTAAAGCGACAGGACCCCGTGATAGAGAAAGCTGTCACCCGCCAGCATCGCATCCTGGTAGTCGCCGAACTTCGGCAGCGCGCCCTTGACGAAATGCGTGAGCGCGCGGCGCGCCTGGCCTTGGTCGGTCGCGAACCAGAAGGGTCGCAGATCGCCGAAATTGTTGCCGAAGCGCCGCTCGACGAGATCGAGCACCTCCTCGACCACCTCGTCGGGGGTGAATTGCATGGGCCCGCCGAACGCGACCTCATCGGGGGCGGGTTTGCGGTTGTCGTGGTCGAAGTTCCACTTGCCGCCCACAGGTTCGCCTTCGTCCATCAGGAGGCCCGTCTTGCGCCGCATATCGCGATAGAACCACTCCATCCGGAGCTCCTTGCGACACGCGGCCCATCTGTCGAACTCGGCGTGGGAAGCGAGGAACCGGTTGTCGGGAAGCTGCGTGACCTTGAGCGGACAATCGTTCAGCGCGTCGATCAGGCGCCATTCGCCGGGTTCGGTCGCGATGACCTCGGTCGCGCCGGATGCCTCTGCGTGGCGGAGCAGCTCGCCCACGATCGAGCCGGCATTCCCGGCGTCGTCGAGCGGCGTGTAGGCCACGCGCCAGCCATCCTCCCGCAGGCCGGCCGCGAACTTTCGCATGGCAGCGAAGAGGAATGCGATTTTCTTGGGGTGATGCGGTACGTAAGACGCTTCGTCGGCGACCTCGGCCATGACGATCAGGTCGTCCGGTTGCGCCGCGCGCAGCGCCGCGACGTCGCGGTTCAGCTGGTCGCCCAGAACGAGGATGAGGCGGCTCACCACGGGATCTCCCGGCCGGCATAGTCGAAGAAGCCGCCCGATTGCTCCGGCGACAACCCTTCGATCACATCGAGGACGTTCTTTGCCGCAGCACCTGGCAGAACCTTGTCGTGACCGGGGTAACGGGCGGTAAACTCGGTCGCCACCGTGCCTGGATGGAGGCAGGCCACGATCGCCTGCCGGTGGGTGCGCCCCAACTCGACCGCCGCACCGTGCAACAGCGCATTGAGAGCGGCCTTCGATGTCCTGTAGGAATACCAGCCGCCGAGCCGGTTGTCGCCGATGGAGCCCACCCGGGCCGACAGGGCGGCAAAGACGAAACGTCGATTTCGCGGGATACGCTCCTTCCAATGCTTGAGGACCAGCGCGGGACCGAGGGCGTTGAGCGTCACCTGCGCCAAGAGCTCCTGCGGGGTCAGATCCGCGAGTGCCTTTTCCGGGTCGGGGCGTGTCGAAGTAAGCGCGCCGGTCGCCACCATGACCAGATCGACCTCCCCGTCGACCCGATCCAGAGCAGAGACGACGGAGGCTTCGTCGGCGAGGTCGATCCGGTCGGCGCGGCGCGACAGCTGCGTCACGGCGATCTGCCGCGATTGCAATTCTCCCACAATCGCCTGTCCGATTCCGCCGGATGCACCGATCACGAGTGCCTTTTTCATGCAATCATTCTTCGTAGATCATCTTGCGGGTCATGCCGCCGTCGAGGGTCAGGATCTGCCCGGTGACGAACCCCGCATCCGCGAGATAGCCGACGGCCTCTGCCACGTCCTGCGGCCGTCCCGCTCTGCCCGCGGGGTGTTGTGCGTGATCCTCGGGGCGCAACGCGGCCGGGTCGCCCGTCACGATCCATCCCGGCGCGATCCCGTTCACCCGGATCTCGGGGCCGAGCGACACCGCCATCGCATGGGTCAGCGCGACGAGCCCGCCCTTGGTGGCGGCATAGGCCTCGGTCTCCGGCTCGGACATGAAGGCCCTCGTCGACGACATCGTGACGATGCAACCCTTCGATCTGCGCAGGAGCGGGATTGCATGCTTCGCCATGAGGAACGTCCCGGTGAGGTTCGTGCTCAGCCACGCGTTCCAATTGTCGAGATCCAGTTCCTCCATGGGGCCATTGACCGGGCTCGCGATCCCCGCATTGCACACCAGAAGGTCGAGCGCATTAAGCCCGCCCAAAGCCGTGCGGACCTCGTCCTCGGCGCTCACGTCGGCGGCGATGCGCGTCAGCTTCGGATTGTCCTTGAGTCGATCGAGGCCCTCCCGGTCGCGGTCCAGCGCGACCACCTTCCATCCCTGGTTGAGAAGGTGGGACACGATGCCCTGACCGATCCCGTTCGCGCCGCCGGTCACCAGCGCCTGTCGATGTTCCATTGCCATGCCAACCGAGCTAGCGGCCGGATCGGCTGCGTCAATCGGGGGTTTTCATTTGCCGAATCGCGGCTATTGTCGGGGCCATGAAAACGCGCATCCTCCATAATGACCCGCGCGGTCTGCTGCTTCTCCTCCTTACGCGCCTCTGAGCGTGCCTTCTCGGCGCGACCGCTCAGGGGTGGACCAGCGCCGAAGGATCGAAGGAAAGCAACGGACAGGAAAGACCCCGCACCATGACCAATCAGGATTTGCAGAAGGCCGATGACGGCCGCGTCTTGATCTTCGACACGACCTTGCGCGACGGCGAGCAATCTCCCGGCGCTACGATGAGCCACCGCGAAAAGCTCGAGATCGCCGAATTGCTCGACGAAATGGGCGTCGATGTGATCGAGGCCGGATTCCCGATCGCATCCGAGGGTGATTTCGCAGCCGTCAATGCGATCGCCGAGATCACGAAGAACGCGACGATCTGCGGCCTCAGCCGCGCCAACATCAAGGATATCGACCGCGCCTGGGAAGCGGTGAAGCCGGCCAGAAGCCCGCGCATCCATACCTTCATCGGCACCTCGCCCCTGCACCGCGCGATCCCGAATCTCGACATGGACCAGATGGCCGAGCGCATCCACGAGACCGTCACCCATGCCCGCAACCTCTGCGACAATGTGCAATGGTCACCGATGGACGCGACCCGGACCGAGTGGGACTTTCTCAAGCGGACAGTCGAGATCGCGATCAAGGCGGGTGCCACGACGATCAACATTCCCGACACGGTCGGATATACCGCGCCGGTCGAATCCGCCGAGTTGATCCGGCGCCTGATCGCCGAGGTGGAGGGCGGGGACGAGGTGATTTTCGCCACGCATTGCCACAACGATCTGGGCATGGCGACGGCCAACAGCCTCGCTGCGGTCGAAGGCGGCGCGCGGCAGATCGAATGCACGATCAACGGGCTTGGCGAACGTGCCGGCAACACGGCCCTCGAAGAGATCGTGATGGCGCTCAAGGTCCGTCACGACATCATGCCCTGGTCGACGGGCGTGGATTCGACGCGGTTGATGAATATCTCGCGCCGCGTGGCGACGATCAGCGGCTTTCCGGTTCAGTTCAACAAGGCGATCGTCGGCAAGAACGCCTTCGCGCACGAATCGGGCATCCACCAGGACGGTATGCTGAAGAATGCCGAGACCTTCGAGATCATGCGCCCCGCTGATGTGGGCCTGAAGGAGACCTCGCTGGTCATGGGCAAGCATTCGGGGCGCGCCGCGCTGCGGTCCAAGCTCAAAGAGCTGGGCTTCGAGGTCGCCGACAATCAGCTTGCCGATGTCTTCGTCCGGTTCAAGGACCTCGCCGATCGCAAGAAAGAGGTCTACGACGAGGATATCGAGGCGCTCGTGCGGGCCCAGGGCGCCGCCGAAGAGGCCGTGCAGCTCAAGTTCCTCCGCGTCATCTGCGGCACGGAGGCACCGCAATCGGCAGACATGACGCTGCGGATCGACGGCCAGGATCGCCAGGTCACGGCGCAGGGCGACGGCCCGGTCGACGCGGCCTTCAATGCCGTCAAGGCCCTCGTCCCCCATGAGGGGCGTCTGCAACTTTATCAGGTACACGCCGTGACCGAAGGCACCGACGCGCAGGCAACCGTCACCGTCCGGATCGAGGAAGCAGGCCGCATCGTGACCGGGCAATCGGCCGATACCGACACCGTCGTGGCAAGTGCCAGGGCCTATATTTCGGCTCTGAACCGGCTGCTCGTGAAGCGGCGCACCACCGAACCGGGCAGCGACACGAAAGCCGTAAGCTACAAGGACGCCGGTTGAGAAAGCGCGGGGCATAGCGTTCGGAAGGCCCCCGTTGGGCTGAGGGAACGCTATGCCGAAAATCCGAAATGAGCACTTTCGCGACATTCCGGCGTCACCGGCGGGCCCATTCCGGCCTTCACTTTACAAACTGCAACTTTGCACGCCCGACATGGCGCCCTCGCGGTCCGTTTCCCGGCATAATTACGCCGCTCCCCCCGAGGGCCGCCCTTTCGTCCGGAAGGTGCACTCCTTATAAGGCGGGCACGCGGCGTCGGAACCGGCTTCCCGCGAGACGCGATAAGGACGCATGAAATGAGTAGTTTCACGGGGCTCTTTTCCTCGGACATGGCGATAGATCTCGGCACAGCCAACACGCTGGTCTACGTCAAGGGACGCGGGATAGTGCTGAACGAGCCATCGGTGGTCGCCTTCCACGTGCGAGACGGCCGAAAGCAGGTCTTGGCCGTCGGCGAGGATGCAAAGCTCATGCTCGGTCGCACGCCAGGCTCGATCCAGGCGATCCGCCCCATGCGCGAGGGCGTCATCGCCGATTTCGATGTCGCGGAAGACATGATAAAGCACTTCATCCGCAAGGTTCACAAGCGGACGACGTTCTCCAAGCCCAAGATCATCGTCTGCGTCCCGCACGGCGCCACCCCGGTGGAAAAGAGAGCCATAAGGCAATCGGTCATCAGCGCGGGCGCACGCAAGGCCGGCCTCATCGCCGAACCCATCGCGGCGGCCATCGGCTCCGGCATGCCGATCACCGATCCCACCGGATCGATGGTGGTCGATGTGGGCGGCGGTACCACCGAGGTCGCGATCCTCAGCCTCGGGGACATCGTCTATGCCCGCAGCGTCCGGGTGGGCGGCGATCGCATGGACGAGGCCATCGTCAGCTATCTGCGCCGGCAGCACAACCTGCTGATCGGCGAGGCGACCGCCGAACGGATCAAGACCTCGATCGGCACCAGCAGGATGCCCGATGACGGACGCGGGGCGTCGCTCCAGATCCGGGGCCGCGACCTGCTCAACGGTGTCCCGAAGGAAACCGAGATCAACCAGGCCCAGGTGGCCGAGGCCCTGGCCGAGCCTGTCCAGGCGATCTGCGAGGCGGTGATGATCGCGCTCGAGGCAACACCACCGGACCTTGCGGCCGACATCGTCGACCGCGGCGTCATGCTGACCGGGGGAGGCGCGCTGCTGGGCGAGTTGGACCTCGCCCTGCGCGAACAGACGGGCCTCGCCGTTTCCATTGCCGACGAAGCACTCAATTGTGTGGCGCTGGGCACTGGAAAAGCTCTGGAATACGAAAAACAGCTGCGGCATGTGATAGACTACGACAGTTGAACCTTGCGGGCCGCGCCACAAACGTCGCGGTCAAAGGGACGATATGGCAACTGACAGACACACATCGGATGATTTCGTCCGTCCGGTCAGGCGAATCCTGACGGGAATCGCGGTCGTGTTCCTGTTGGGGATATTCCTGTTCTGGAGGATCGACAGCCCGCGCGCCGAACGTGTCCGCGCGCAGATCGTGGATCAGGTCGTGCCGAGCGTCGACTGGGCCCTTGTCCCCGTCACGAAGCTTGCCGGCATGGTCGAGAATTTCCAGAGCTATTCGCGCATCTACGAGCAGAACCAGGACCTGCGTCGCGAATTGCAGCGCATGAAGGCCTGGAAGGAGGCCGCGCTCCAGCTCGAGCAGGAGAACGCCAAGCTGCTGGATCTCAACAAGGTACGCCTCGATCCCAAGCTGACTTTCATCACCGGCGTCGTCCTTGCCGATAGCGGATCTCCGTTCCGTCAATCCGTGCTGCTCAATCTCGGGCATCGGGACGGCATCCGCGACGGGTGGGCCACGACCGACGGGCTGGGGCTCGTCGGCCGTGTTTCCGGCGTCGGGCAATCGTCCAGCCGGGTGATCCTGATGACCGACAGCAACAGCCGCGTACCCGTCATGGTTCAGCCCTCCGGACAGCGCGCGATCCTTTCGGGCGACAATTCCAAGCTTCCGCCGCTCGACTTCGTGGAAGCCGCGGACGCGGTCCGTCCCGGCGACCGCGTGGTAAGCTCCGGCGACGGCGGCGTGCTGCCCGCCGGGCTTCTGGTGGGGCAGGTCGTCGAGGGGACGGACCGGCGGCTTCGGGTCCGACTCGCCGCAGATTACGAACGTCTCGAATTCCTGCGGGTCCTGCGCTCGCATCCCGGAGCGCCCGTCACCGACCCCGGCGCGCTCGTGGTACCCGATCGCGCTCCGGCGACGGTCGCTCAGGCACCGGAGGCCGTCGATGGTTGATCCGCTGACCCTGCGCCGGTGGATGTACTGGGCCGCTTTCGCCGCGATCTCCGCGACGATCGTGTTCGTTCAGATCCTGCCCTTCCATATCTCGGCCGACACGCTGCCCGCACCGGACTTTCTCGTGCTGCTGGCCTTCGCCTGGGTCCTGCGACGCCCCGATTACGTACCCGTTCTTCTGATCGGCGCGGTGATCCTGATGGCCGACATTCTCTTCATGCGCCCGCCGGGCCTCTGGACCGCGCTCGTCCTGCTCGGGCTCGAGTTCCTGCGGGTCCGCCGCAACGTGAGCCTGGAATTGCCCTTTCCCGTCGAATGGATGCTGGTGACGGCAGTTCTCTTCTCGATGGCGCTTTTCAACGGCGCGGTCCAGGCGCTGCTGATGGTACCGCAGCCGCCCTTCACCGACAGCCTCGTCCACGTCTTCATCACGGCCGCTGCCTATCCCGTGGTCGTGGCCTTCAGCGCCTTCGTCATGGGCGTCAGACCCTCCTCCCCCGTCGATCGAGAAGGATCGCGCGCATGAAACGCACCCCCCGCGATACCGCGACGAGCCAGCGCAAGATTTCGCGCCGGGGACTCGTCCTGGGTGGTTTGCAGCTCGGTTTCGCCGGTGTGCTGGGCTGGCGGATGCGCCAGATGCAGGTCGAGCAAGCCGACGAATTCCGTCTCCTGGCCGAGGAGAACCGCATCAACATGCGGCTCATCGCGCCCGCGAGGGGATTGATCTTCGACCGCAGCGGGATCCCGCTGGCCGAGAACGCCCAGAACTACCGTATCGTCATCGTTCGCGAGGATGCGGGCGATGTCGATGCGGTGATCGACCGGCTCGCGCAGCTCATATATCTCGATCCGGTCGAGCTCGATCGTGCCCGCAAGGAGATCCTGCGCCGCTCGCCCTTCGTTCCGGTGACGCTGACCGACCAGCGCAGCTGGGAGGATATCGCGACGGTCGCCGTCAACGCGCCGGCGCTTCCGGGCATCACGCCCGATGTCGGCCTCACGAGGAACTATCCGCTGGTCGAGGATTACGCACATATCATCGGCTATGTCGGCCCGGTCAGCGATTACGACCTGGCGCGCATCGACGACGACGATCCGCTGCTGCAGATCCCGAAGTTCCAGATCGGCAAGACCGGCGTCGAGCAGAAATTCGAACGAGAGCTGCGCGGCAAGGCCGGAACCCGCCGGATCGAGGTGAACGCGGCCGGGCGCGTGATGCGGGAGCTCGGCCGCGATCCCGGCGTTCCGGGGGCCGACATCCAGCTGACGGTCGAGAGCCGGCTGCAGAATTTCGTCGAGGCGCGGCTCGCACCGGCGCTGTCGGCGGCGGCCGTCGTCATGGACACGCGAAACGGTGACCTTCTGGCCGTCGGCAACGCACCGTCCTTCGATCCCAACAAGTTCGTGCGCGGCATTACGGTGGCCGATTACGGCGATCTCACCAACAACATCTATCGCCCGCTGTCGAACAAGGCGGTTCAGGGCGCCTACCCGCCCGGGTCGACGTTCAAGATGATGGTAAGTCTTGCGGCGCTCGATGCAGGGCAGCTCAGCCCCGGTGAGACATTCTATTGCGGCGGCTACCACAAGCTCGGCAACAGGCGGTTCCATTGCTGGAAACGCGGCGGTCATGGCTGGGTGGATCTCGAGAAGTCGCTCGAGCAATCCTGCGACGTCTACTACTACGAGCTGGCGCAGCGGGTTGGCATCGACAAGATCGCCGAAACCGCGCGGCGCTTCGGCCACGGCGAGCGCTTCGACCTGCCGATGTCCGCGGTGAGCGCCGGCGTCATGCCCGACAAGGCCTGGCTGCGCGAGAGCTACGATCAGCCGTGGCGCGTGGGAGACAGCCTCAACGCGTCGATCGGTCAGGGATACGTCCTGAGCACGCCGCTGCAACTGGCGGTCATGACGGCGCGGCTCGCCTCCGGCACGCGGATCGAGCCCAGACTGGTCAAGTCGGTCGGCGGCGTCGAGCTCGAACCCAAGGGGCTCGAGCCGCTGGGCTTCGCTCCGGAGCATCTTCGGATCGTTCGCGCCGGCATGAACGCCGTCAGCAACTCGCGGCGCGGCACCGCCTACAGCTCGCGCATCGAGGCGGGCGACAAGCGCATCGCCGGCAAGACCGGCACCAGCCAGGTTCGCAGCGTCGTCGTGCGCAACCAGGATGTGCCCTGGGAAGAGCGCGACCACGCGCTCTTCGTCGGGTTCGCGCCCTACGACGATCCGCACCTGGCCGTATCCGTCGTGGTCGAGCATGGCGGGGGCGGCTCGTCGGTCGCGGCACCGATCGCGCGCGACATCATGCTCTATGCGCTGCACGGCACGCTTCCGCCGCCCGAAAGCTATCCCTCGTCGCAACGCAGCCGCATCGACCAGTTCCTGAGCGAGCTGGAGCTTCGTCAGGATTTCCGTCCGACCGAAGGGAGCGGCCGCGCGTGAGCTATCTCGAGCATAACGTGAAGCTCGTGCCGACGGGCCCCTCCAAGATCCTCTATCTCAACTGGCCCCTCGCGCTCTTGCTCAGCACCGTCGCGTCGGTCGGCTTTCTCATGCTGTTTTCCGTGGCCGGCGGATCGCTGGAGCCCTGGGCCGAGCCGCAGATGAAGCGCTTCGCGCTGGGTCTTGCGGTCATGTTCACCGTCGCGATGGTGCCCATCTGGTTCTGGCGCAACATGGCCGGGCTCGCCTACGGCGTGTCGCTGGCGCTTCTTCTCGGGGTCGAGTTCTTCGGCGAGACGGGGATGGGCGCGCAACGCTGGATCGATCTCGGGGTGATCCGCCTGCAACCTTCCGAGCTGATGAAGATCACGCTGGTGATGATCCTTGCGGCCTTCTACGACTGGCTCGACATCCGCAAGACGTCGCGGCCGCTCTGGGTGCTGATACCGCTTTTGCTGATCGCATTGCCCACCTATCTCGTGCTGCGCCAGCCCGATCTCGGCACGGCGATCCTGCTGGTCACAGGCGGCGGGATCATCATGTTCCTCGCAGGCGTGAGCTGGTGGTACTTCATCGTCGTGATCGGCGCCGGCATCGGCACGGTGAGCGCGGTGCTGTCATCCCGGGGGACCGACTGGCAGTTGCTCAAGGATTACCAGTATCGCCGGATCGACACGTTCCTCGATCCGGCGTCGGACCCGTTGGGGTCGGGCTACCATATCACCCAATCCAAGATCGCGCTCGGATCCGGCGGCTGGACCGGCCGCGGCTTCATGCAGGGCACGCAATCGCGCCTGAACTTCCTGCCCGAGAAGCACACCGATTTCATCTTCACCACGCTGGCGGAGGAATTCGGCTTCGTCGGGGCCATTTCGCTTCTGTCGCTCTACGTGCTCGTCGTGTTCTTCTGCGTGGTCTCCGCGATGCGCAATCGCGACCGGTTCGGATCGCTCGTGACGATGGGGATCGGCGCCACGTTCTTTCTTTTCTTCGCGGTCAACATGGCGATGGTGATGGGGCTCGCCCCGGTCGTCGGCGTCCCCCTGCCCCTGGTCAGCTATGGCGGGTCGGCGATGCTGGTCCTGATGGCCGGCTTCGGCCTCGCGCAGTCCGCGCATGTCCACCGCCCGAGGAGCCGCTGATGCCCCGCAAGATCACGATCCTGTTCGCCGCCACGGGAGAGAGATGGGAGGCCTATCGCGACCCTCTCGAGACCGCTCTGTCCGAAACCGGCCTCGAGGCGGATCTGGCGCAGGATCATCCCCCCGAGAACGTCGAGTACATCATCCACGCGAACAAGGCGCATGTCGAGGATTTCGGTCGTTTTCCACGGCTCAAGGCCGTTCTGAGCCTTTGGGCCGGCGTCGAGGGTATCGTGGCCAACGAGACCTTGAACGTACCTCTCGCGCGCATGGTCGATCCCGGCCTGACCGAGGGTATGGTCGAATACGTGACGGGCCACGTGCTTCGCCATCACCTCGGGATGGATGTCCAGATCAAGGGGCAGGACGGGGCATGGTCGCCCGTCAAACCGCCGCTGGCGCGCGACCGCCGCGTCACTGTTCTAGGGCTCGGCGCGCTGGGCGCAGCCTGCGCCGCGGCGCTGACGGCGCTGAACTTCGACGTGGCGGGCTGGAGCCGGTCCCCCAAGACCATCGACGGCATCACCACGCATCACGGGGGAGACGGGCTCGGCGCCGCGCTCGCCCACGGCGAAATTACGGTGCTGCTGCTGCCGCTCACATCGGCAACCGAGGCCCTCATGAATGCCCGCACGCTGGCGCAGATGCCCCGGGGCGCTGTGCTCATCAATCCCGGTCGCGGAGGTCTGATCGACGAGACCGCGACGCTCGCGGCGCTTGAGACGGGGCAACTCTCCCACGCAACGCTCGACACGTTCCGCACCGAGCCGTTGCCGGCGGATCACCCGTTCTGGAGCCATCCAAACGTCACGGTGACGCCGCATATCGCCTCGGCGACCCGGCCGGCCAGCGCGGCGCGGACGGTCGTGGCCAATATCGCCCGCGCCGAGCGCGGCGAGCAGATGCATCATGTCGTGGATCGCGGCTCGGGATATTGAGCCGCCGCGCCGCCGTTCAGCGGAGCTTCGGAGGTTTTTCGGGATCGCTGCCCGGGGCGGCGCGTTCCGGCGGTTCGAATCTCGGCAGGTCGAACCGCAGACCGACCCGAGCAAGCCTTGCAGCCATCGAATCGCTCGCATCGAAGAACGCCACGTCGAGCGCGCCGGCCTCGAGCCCCGAGAAGACCAGAACCTCGCGAACGGCCCGCGAAAGCGCGCCCTCGGCCCCCTTCGTCGCATCGATGAAAGCCAGCAGATGCGAGACGCCGCCGCCTTCGAATGTCGCCTCGACGAGATAGGCCATCCGCGCCAGTCCCGTGGCGGTGGCAAGCTTCGCATCCAGCGCGGTCAGCAGCCGTTCGGGCAGGTCGTGCGGCACGCGCAATTCGGTCGGCCGCGCCTCCACCTCGTCGGGCGCATCGGCCAGCGTCTCGACGAGCCAGTCCACCGAAGCCGCGGGCAGCAGGAACGACGAGGAGGCCACCCCTGGATTGAGGGCCATTCCGACCCCCTGCCCTTGGAGCATCCCCGTCAGGACACGTCCCGACAGGGCCGCGAACGGCGCCTCTCCCTCGGCGAATTCCGCAAGCCGCTCCGCCCGGTCGAAGACCAGAACGAACGTGCCCTGCGACGTTTCGAAGATGCGCGGATCGAGCGCCGCTCCCTCCGGTTCGGCGGTGAGAAGCAGGTAAAGCTCCGCATCCGCCAGACGCTCGTAGAAGGCCAGCCGCACCGCATCGTCTTCCGGCGCGGCCTCCATTGCCGCATGGGCAGTATCGAGCGGGGTCATGTCAGCACCTCTGTCACGCGGGCACGCAGGGCCGGAACGAGCTCGGCCTCGAACCACGGATTGCGCTTGAGCCAAGCGGTATTGCGCCAGCTCGGATGCGGCAAGGGAAAGATGCGGGGCGCATGGTCGCGCCAGCCGGCCACGGTTTCGGTCACGCTCCCCCTGGTCCCGAGATGCCATTTCTGGGCGTAGCCACCGATCAGCACGGTCAGATCGACATGGCCGACATAATCCAGCGTCGACTGCCGCCAGGTCCTTGCGCAGACCGCCGGCGGCGGAAGGTCGGATCCTGCGGCGTTGTACCCGGGGAAGCAGAACGCCATCGGCACGATCGCGACGCGCGCGCGATCGTAGAACGTCTCCTCATCCATCCCCAGCCAGTCGCGCAGACGCTTGCCGGATTGGTCCCAGAATGGCGTATTGGCCTCGTGAACCCGTATGCCGGGCGCTTGGGAGGCAATGAGGATGCGCGCACCATCTCGGAACCACACGACCGGGTTGGGCCGGTGCCCCGTCGCCGTCGCGGCGAACCGTTCGGCGCATATCGTGCAGGCGGAAAGCCTTATGCGAAGGTCGGACATGCCCCCCCCTCTACGCCTCCTCCCGTCACGCGCAAGCCCGCGACGGCTGTCAGGGATCGCCGCGACCCATCGGCCTCGGCAGCCCCCGCGCCTGCCCGTCCAAGTCGGGCTCCGTCTCACGCGCGGAGAAGTTTTCAGCATTTTCACGATGCTTTTCGCGGAAATGGGCTTGCACCCCCGCCGCCCCCTGCCTAGAACCCATCTCGCGTTGGGGTGTAGCCAAGCGGTAAGGCATCGGTTTTTGGTATCGTGTATCGTAGGTTCGAATCCTACCACCCCAGCCATGATCCAATTGTGATGTTCGCCTGAGGTCCGTCGTGTCCCGCCACGTGGTGTAGCTGGCGGTGGCCATCGGGTTTCCCGGTAGGGTCGGGTTGCGACAACCAACCT
>CANLEQ010000018.1 GCA_947489705.1 uncultured Paracoccaceae bacterium | reverse complement strand
TTCCGTTCCTCTCCCAGCCGGGAAATCGTAGCGGAACACTCCAGCTTCAAACGGTCCAGTTTGCGGGGATCAGATCAAATTCGAGGACGGACACTGAAGCGAACGAGATTCGCAGGACGAGCAGATCATCGGCATTCTGGCCGAGCGTGAGGCGGGCGCGAAGTGCGAGGACCTGTGCCGCAGTTCAAGCGTGAAGCAAACGGTCCAGCGTACCGTTTGGTGCGCCGAACGGCATGTCCGAAGGCACCTTCTACATCTCAAAAGTCAGGTTCGGCGGCATGACGGTGTCGGAGGCGAAGCGGCTGAAGACGTTCGAGGATAAGAGTTCGGCATGACGCCGCCATCGGTCCGGGGACCATGCCGGACAAGCTGAAGAAGCTTCTCGCCGAGCAGATGTTGAACCTGGCTGCGATGAAGGATCCCGTTTTTGGAAAATGCAGAATGGCTTCGTCGAAAGCTTTAACGGCAGGAGGCGTGACGGAACTGCTCAACGAGGCCGTGTTCCGCAACCTGGCCTATGCGCGGATCGTGATCGCCGCCTGGCCTGCCGACTACAACACCGAGCGCCCCCATTCAGCCCTGGACTACCAGACCCCGGTGACCATGCGCGGGCCGACCACCGCAATCGCCCGACCAGCTGCGCGAGATGACAACTCCGAGCGTCGGGCAATTGGTCAATCTGCGCCACGATAACGCCGTCGCCGACAGCTTCCTCCTCCTGCTCAAGCGCGAGAAGATCAGGCATCGCACCTACCGCACCCGAGAGGAAGCCGGGCGAGACGCGTTCGACTACATCGAGATGTTCTGTAACCCAAAGCGCAAGCACGCGCGGAACGGAATGCTGACGCCCCTCGAGTTCGAGCGGCAGCAGAAACTGAGAAACGAGGGCGTCTAAGAAACACGCGGCTGTCCGACAGGACCGTGATGATCGACTCCACTTACCTGACGGCGCACCCGGGTGTTCGCAAAGCGGGGTGCCGCCGCCTGATTGGCCGGAAAAGGGAGGCATGAACGCCGAGATGCACACCCTCTGCAACAGCCAGGGACGGGACGCTTGCTCACCTTGGGTGTGACCGCAGGACAGGTCAGCGGCGACATCGGCGCCCGCGCGTTGCTAAGCAGCCTGACGAATGTCGATTAACAGCTTGACGGAGGGTCTCATGTTCCTCGCGAGTGATCTTCCATACGTCCCCTTCTGGCAGCACTTCGCCTTGGATGGCGGTCGCGGCAGACCTCTTTGGAAGCGCGATAGCGGGCCGTCCCTTTGCCAGTCGGCCCCGGTTCGGGGCGGAATAGTTTTGGCGGAATCGTCGCAGCTCCAGATCCTCGACACAGATGTACCGTTCGGTTTCTGCCTCCCGCTCGAAGCCGGCACGCGTCCAGGTCCCGGCGGTGCAAGTCGACTACTCGAAAACAAGGATGTTCGGAGGGATCCTGCGCGCGACCGGCGAGACGAGCAGTCCGGTGCCATAGGCCTTGCCGGCGATCGGGCGTGCCGAACCGACCTCACCCGATCCGGCATGGTCCCCGTCGAGCCAGTCTCGGCCCGACGGATCGATCTTGTCACTTCGGCATCCCCAATGACGCCGTGCTCGCTGTCGAGCAGGTAGTTATTGGCTGAAAGAGGCGGCCGCCAATGTCTACCGGACCATTGGCCCGGCTCCGCCCATCCATGCGTGCCGCTGTTCACTGGTAGACCGGGTGGGAATGCGATCGGTCATATCGAGGCGACAAACCACCGGTATACCAGGTTTGGGCGCGACCGCGTTTCAGTCAGTCGGCAGGTCCATGTCCAACAGCGTGGCGCCCCGGCACTTGCCGTGCGCATCGAGCGCCAGCGAGCGTGTTACGCCTCCCGACAAAGCTCCGCGGATCACGAAGTTCAGGGCGTGGAGTTGCGGCAATGCATAGCGCGAGATGTCACCTGTATCGGGAGCGCCGAAATGCCGGGCCACGCGTTCGGCCGTCAGCGCGGCGTCGAGCCGGGGCCAATCCTCGGACCGGTAGGCGACGATCGCGACATTCGAGGTGTCGCCCTTGTCGCCCGTGCGGACATGAGCGATGTCTCCAAGCTTCATTTCAGTCCTCCAGCAGCTCGAAGCGGGTTTCGACCCTGCCGGCGTCGAGGAAGCCCGATGCGATGCCGATCACCTCCCGTATGCGGCCCGTAGCGCCACCGCCTCCGGACGGGCCGCAGAGGTACAGATTCTCGACCTCTTCGGCAACGATGCCTGCCGTCTCGCGCGTCCGGCAGCGGGCAGCGTAGCGCATGCGCACCTCCGGCGGTTCGGGGGTTCCATGGGGCGCGGGCCCCGAGACCGCATTCCAGCCGATCAGCTCGCCGCGGTGCTCGTCGATCTCGCCGTTGCGCAAGGCCAGCCGCTCCGCGACGAGGTCTATGGCCAGATGGCCGCGCGCAACGCATCCCGGCCCGGCGTAGGAGATCTGCCCCTCGCCGATCCAGCCATCGCGGTAGCCGACCGAGACCTTCAGCTTCCCGGTCGCTTCATGCCCTGTCGCGCCCGAAACGGCGACACGGTCGCGTCCGACTTCCTCGAAGATCACGCCCGAGAAGTCGGCGATCACATCGGGTTGCAGATAGGCGGCCGGATCGTGGATCTCGTAGAGAAGCTGCTCGATGCAGGTCGCGCGTGTGACCATGCCGCCCGTTCCGTCGAGCTTGGTGATCACGGCGCTGCCATCCGGTTCAACCTCGGCCAGGGGGAAGCCGACGCGGGCAAGGTCGGGCACATCCTTGATCCCGGGGTCGGCGAAATAACCGCCGGTGATCTGAGCTGCACATTCGAGCAGATGCCCGACGAGCGTTCCCTTGCCCAGCCGGTCCCAGTCATCCAGTCCCCAACCGAACCTGTGGATCAGCGGGGCGAGGAACAGCGCCGGGTCGGACGCCCGCCCGCAGATCACGACGTCCGCCCCCGCATCGAGGGCAGCGGCCAGCGAGGCCGCGCCGATATAGGCATTGGCGGAGACGAGCCGGTTCCCGAGTGCCGAGGCGGTACAGCCCGTCTCGATCAGGTCGAGATTGCCGACATGCTCGAGGACGTCGTCGCCCTTGACGGCCGCGACCTTGAGGCCCCGCAGGCCAAGATCGCGTGCGATCTCGCGCACCTTTTCCGCTGCGGCGAGCGGATTTGCGGCGCCCATGTTGGACACGATCCGCGTGCCGTTCTCCCAACAGGGTTCCAGGACCGCCCGCATCCGCCGCTCCAGCATGCGGTCATAGCCCGCTCGGGGATCGCCCAGCTTGGCCTGCTGCGCCAGTGCGATGGTCCGTTCGGCCAGACACTCGAAGACGAGGAAGTCGAGATTGCCGCGCTTGGCCAGATCGATCGCGGGCTCGATCCTGTCGCCCGCGAACCCGGCGCCGGCGCCGATCCGTACGGTCATGCCAGTGCCTCCCCTTTCGAGCGGCCCACGAAGCGGGCGCCGGTCAGAAGCGCGATCGCCAAGAACGGCGTTACCGGATGCGGCCAGATCGCCAGCGCGATCACCACGAGCAGGATCAAGACGTCCATCGGGCGCTGGCCGGTCAGCTTCGCGCCCGACAAAAGCGCCGGGATCGCGACGACGAGCGCCAGGCCTGCGAAGACCGCCTCGACGATGTCGAGCGGCGTGCCCTGCATCGTCATTCCCGGATAGAGCAGCAGCAGGAACGGGACGACATACGTGACGGCGCCCAGCCGGACGGCATGGCCTGCCGCGGGCAACCAGTTGGTATCGGCGATGCCGGATCCGACGAAGACGGCCACGCAGACGGGCGGCGTGATCACGGAGATCGTCGCGAAGTAGAATACGAACAGATGCGCCGAAAGGGGTGCCACGCCGACCGACGTGAGCGCCGGTGCAAGAACCGCGGCGACCAGAACGTAGGCGGCGGTCGTCGGCAGCCCCATGCCCATGACGAGGCAGACGAGACCGACGATGAGCGCGACGAGAATCGTCGAGTCGCCGGCGAGGTTCACGATCATCGACGAGAGCGTCACGCCGATGCCCGTAAGGTTGATCATCGACACCAGGACCTGCGCGCCGGCCAGCAGCACGCCGATGATGACCATGCCCTTGCCCGCGTCCTCGAGCCCCGCCAGAAGGCGACCGGCCATATCGCGCGGGGACAGGCGGCCTGTCTGTGTTGCCAGGAACGCGATCAGAAGGCCGATGATTCCGTAGAAGGCCGACGTGGCGATGGACCGGCCGAGCCAGATCCCGATCCCCAATCCGCCCAGCGCGCAGACGATGGGCGCGACGTGGCGGGGGGCTAGGACCTTGCTCCAGGCCGGCAGTTCGTCCTCGGGCAGGACGGCGAGCCCGCGCCGGAGGGCCACGAAGTGCACGGTCACGAAGACCGACACGTAGAACAGGATCGCCGGCAGGATCGCACCGGTGATGATCGTCCAGTAGGACATGCCGAGGATCTCGGCCATCACGAAGGCAGCCGCGCCCATGATCGGCGGAGCGATCTGACCGCCCGTGGAGGCCACCGCCTCGACCGCCGCGGCGAAGGGGCGGGGATAGCCGAGGCGGATCATCATCGGGATGGTGAAGTTGCCCGTGGTCGCGACATTGGCGACGGCCGAGCCCGAGATCATGCCGAAAAGGCCGGAGGCGATGGTCGCGATCTTGGCCGCGCCGCCCGGCTGGCGGCCGCCGACACGCATGGCGAAGTCCATGAAGGCCTGCCCGCCGCCGGTGTGGAGCAGGAGCGCGCCGAACAGGACGAAGGCCGCGATGACAGTGGCGGCGACGCCTGTGAGCATCCCCCAAATGCCGAGATCGCCGAGGAAGATCGTCTCGGTCACGAAGGCGGCGTCAAAGCCGCGGTGGCTCAGCGCGCCGGGCAGAAGGTCGCCGAAGAGGGCATAGGCGACACCGACCAGCACCAGAACCGGAAAGATCAGGCCGACCGTCCTCCGCCCGAGTTCAAGCACGGCGCCGACCAATCCCACGGTCAGCGCCATGTCGAGCGTCGTGGCCCAGGGCAGGGACCCCATGATCGTCTCGTAGTTCCAGACGACGTAACCGCAAGCCGTCACCGTGATCGCGGCAAGGACCAAGTCGACGATCAGTCCCACACGCCGCCACGACGTACCCTTCCCCAGCGGATAGAGCGCAAAGCCGAGGCACGACACCAGCGCGAGGAATATGGCCCGCTGGACCAGCCCTTCGAAGGGACCGGTCGCAGCGGTGTAGAACACGAAGGCACCGACGGCGAGGGCCAGCGTCTTCTGGAGGCGCTCCAAGCTCACCGGATTACTCTACGGGCGCGAGGTTTTCGGGGATCTCGTAGCCGTTCTCCTCGAACCAGCGCGCGGCGCCGGGATGCAGCGGGATAGTGCCGTAATCGAGCGTCATCTGGGCCAGATCGCTGCCTTCGATGCTCGTCATGGCGTTTGCCTGCGCCGTCTCGTCCGCCATGATCGCGGAGACGATTTCATAGGCCGTTTCGTCATCCATGTCGGAGCGCGCCGCGACGCCGACGCCGAAGGCCCAGGTCGTATAGGCCGGGATACCCTCGGCCGCACCGGCCGGGATGTCCACGACCGAGATGTCGGGCATCTCCGCGCGCAGGGTCTCGGCCTCTTCGTCGGACAATCCGAGGACCTTGATGTCGGTTGCGGTGGCAATGTCCATGGACGACCCGTCGAGCTTCTCGCCCGAGCCCGATTTCGCGTAGCCCGCCATCCGGTTGTCCTTGATCGCGCCCACGACATCCGTGGTGGAGCCGCGCGCATAGTCGGCGGTCAGCCCGAGCGTTTCGAAGACCGCTTCGGTTGTCGCCTCGGTCGACGAGCCCCGGATGCCGGGATTGAACCGCACGCCTTCCAGACCCTCGAGGCTGTCGACATTGGCGTCGGCGCGCACAATGACGTTCTGAGGCGCATTGGTATAGACCCAGAGCAGCCGTAGATCCTGCTTGTTGCCTTCGAAATCGTTCGTCCCGGCATAGGCATGCTGAACCGTGTTCGTCGTGACGAGACCGAGGTCGATCTGGTCGCGGGCCATCCGCTTGATGTTGTCGAGCGTCGCGCCCGTCTCGACGACAGAGGCCGAGATCCCTTCCGCGGTTTCGTTGATCAGCTGACCCACCGCAACGAAGTAGCCATAATGGCTCGAAGAGGCCGAGGTCGAGCCGATGAGCAGGTCCTGATCCTGCGCAAGCGCCGGCATGGCAAGCAAAGTCGCGCCCGAAAGAGCGCCGATTAGAGTCTTCATGGTATCCTCCCTGTCGTGAGCTTCCGTTCGAAAGCGGCAGGTGAATCATGTGACAAGGTATCTGTTGCGTGAAGTGCATTTTTGTCGATTATAAGTGCATGACAGGCATCAATCCCACACTGGCCGATTTTCGCGCGGTCACCGCGCTGGCCGAAACGAGATCGTTCCGCGCCGCGGCCGACGTTCTCGGGCTCTCGCCGTCCGCGCTATCGCGGCAGATCACCGGGCTCGAATCCCGCCTCGGCACGCGCCTTTTCGACCGCGACACGAGAAACGTCGACGCCACCGCCACGGGCATCGTTCTCACCGATATCGCACGTCGGATTCTCAACACGTTGGAGGACGGCATGCTGGAGCTCGATGCGCATGTCTCCGCGAGGCGCGGGCGCCTGACCATCGCGGGATTGCCGTCCGTCACCCAAGCCCTCTTGCCCCGCCTGTTGCAAACCTTCACGAATGCGCATCCAGAGGTCGACCTTCGCATCATCGACGCCCTGTCGGGTGGCGTGATCGAAGCGGTGGAAAGCGGCGTGGCCGATCTCGGCTTCACCGCCGGCACCCTCTCGGCCCGTTCACGTCTCGACTTTCATCCCATCCTGAACGACGAATTCGTGGCGATCGGGCATGCCGACGGCCCGCTCTCGGAGGACCGCGCCTATGACTGGGCCGAGATCGTCGCCATGCCGTTCATCGCCATGGCCGAGGGCACGAGCGTTCGCGAATTGGTCGACGGCGCGTGCCTGCGGATCGGCGCCTCCCTGTCGCCGAGATTCGAGGTCGCGCATCTGGCAACGGCGGGCTCGCTCGTCTCGGCCGGACTCGGCGTCACCGCGCTCCCGACCCTGACGCTTCCGGTGCTCAACATGGGTGGCCTTATCCGCCGGGACATTACCGATTTCGGCGCCAGGCGGCGCATCGGTCTCGTCCGACGCAGCGGCCGAACCTTGTCACCCAGCGCCGCCGCGTTCTTTCAACTGGTAAAACAAAGCGCGTAGGTTGTCTGCTTCAAGCGAGGGCGAGGGCGAGGGCGAGGGCGACGCCGACGGGACCGGGGGTCCTCTGCGCCTGGTGGTCCCTGTGGACCGACCGGCACGCTCGCGAGGAAGTTGTGTCGTGCTCCCTTGGTGCACAATTCACCCGATCGGATGCCGGGTGGGAGCATCTTCATCGTGCCGCCGGGCGGATCCGTGTCGATGGCGACGAGGTCCTGTCGGCGGTCCGGGAGGGACAACTCCGCGCCGGCCTACGCGACGGTCTCGAGGGCTATGCCGGGATCTTCGTCCGCAAGGAGGAAGTGGGCGGCGCAAGACCGCGAGGGGCGATCCTGATCCACTACTTGCGACAGAGGTTCGCGGTGCCGGGGCGGTCAACCAGAAGCCGGGGACGCGTGATTCCCCGCGCCCAAAAGGATCCGCAACACCCGGTCTGCGCAAGCATCTGCCTTATTTAAATCGGGAAATGGTGACCCCGGCAGGACTTGAACCTGCAACCTATCCCTTAGGAGGGGATTGCTCTATCCAATTGAGCCACGGGGCCACGCGACTTCCCTCTAGTGCGTCGCGCCGGATGTCGCAAGTTCGTCGACGATGTCCTGCGCGGCCTTCGCCGGATCGGGGGCCGACCAGACCGGGCGGCCCACCACGATATGGTCGGCCCCCGCCGTCACGGCCATCGACGGGGTCGCGACCCGCTTCTGATCGCCCGGCGCGCTGCCGGCCGGACGCACGCCCGGTGTCACGATAAGCCGTCCCGCCGCCTCCGGTTGCGCGCGGATCGCCGCGGCCTCCTGCGGCGATGCGATGACGCCGTCTGCCCCGGCGTCGAACGCCGCCGCGGCGCGGGCCGTCACCATCTCGGCCATGTCGCCCGGCCGCATGAGCCCCGCATCGAGATCGGCGCGGTCGAGCGATGTCAGGATCGTCACCGCGAGGATCCTCGTCCGGGACCCCGCGGCGCCCTCCATCGCGGCGCGGACGACATGCGGATCGCCATGCACCGTCAGAAAGTCGAGGTCGAACTGAGCGAGGCCGCGCACGGCGGCCTCGACGGTCGCGCCGATGTCGAAAAGCTTCATGTCGAGAAAGATCCGCTTGCCGTGCTCGTCCTTGAGTTCGCGCGCGAGGGCGAGCCCGCCGCCGGTCAGCATGCCGAGCCCGATCTTGTAGAACCCCACCGCCGGTCCGATCCGACGCGCGAGCTCCAGCCCGCCGACGGCGTGCGGCACGTCGAGGGCAACGATCAGACGGTCATCGGACATGGCGGAACCTCCTTGGCTGGTGACGTCGTGGCGGAATGACGCAGCGGTGGCAAGCCCTCGGAACCAGGGCGGTGGCGATCCGTTCGGCTTCCATAAAGAAGGAGACTTTCATGGCCAATTCTTCCAAGGGCGCCGGCAACTTTCTCGGCCCTCTTTTCATCGTTGCCGTCGTCGTCGTGGGAATTCTCGTCTTCACGTTCTCGATGTCCTCCGAAGAGGTTCCCGATCAGGCGACCGTGATCGCCGAGGACGATGTCGACGCGCGGCCCGCAGGGTCCGGCACCGTGCCGGAAGGCGAGGCCGACGAGACCATCGAGGGCGTGAGCGATCAGCTCGACCGGGTCGATCCGGCGGCGCCGGACGAAGAAACCGTCCCCCCCGCGGACATGGCAACCGAGAACGGTGCTGACGAGGGTGTCGAGGGCGAGACGAGTGCCGACGAGACCACCGCAGGTACCGCCGACGAACCCGTGATCACCGACGTGCCCGCTGTCGAGGCAGAGACCGACGGCGATCAGTCCGGTGGGTCGCAGGCTTCGGAAGGTGACGCCGCGGCCACTGGCGACGAAAGCACTTCCGGCGCGAACAGAGGGGCCGAGGGTTCGGATGAAGGCGCTTCGGACGAAGACGCGTCGAATTCCGACGAAAGCTTCCTGATCGACGAGGGAAGCGGCGACGGCCAGCAGAACAGTGACGTCGTTGATGCCGATGATGGTGACCTTCCGGCCGGTCGCGATACCCAGACCGATCTCAGCCCGGAAGCCGGTCAGGACGTAGTCGAGGATACCGATGACGGGGGCGCGGCATTCGTGGCGACACCGTCCGGTCCGGAAGGGCGCGACGACGAAACCATCGCCGAGTAATGCGAGTGTGATTCCGATGGTCGCATGAGGGGCAGGATCGGGCGGAGGTTACCTTCGCTTCATCCTGTTCCTGATGCATGGGGATGAGCGGTTCGGCGTCGGCGGGAACGTCGGCGCTTGCAAGGGCGCCGACCTGCCCGTGTAGACCGCACGGCGCGCGCGAGAAACGAAAAAGGGGTGCCGCGAGGGAAAGACGCGACACCCCAAGTGGTCTGCGAGGCAGGTACCCGGCCAGGGACAGGGCCGGGCGGTATCGTCAGGCTTAGGCCACCCGAGGCAGATCGACGGGCGTCATGACGATTTGGTCGACCAGGCGCCGTGCATCTTCGGTGAGACGCTGACGCAGCGGGTCATTTCCACGCACCAGGACGTTGGTGCGGATCGTGACGGGGCGCACCGGCTGACCGGGACGCTTGATGAGGAATGTGACATTCGCTTCGACACGCCCGAAGTCGCGGTCGCGATAAACGCGCGAAATCGTGCTGTCGAGGATCATGACACCGCTCTTCGACATCTCCGTGACCGAAGCGCGCTCGGCTTTTACTACGCGGTCGCTATGGCGAGTGGAGGCGAGCTGAGCGATAACGGCCGCATCCGCGACGTCGAATGAGTGGGATCCTTGAATATGGGTCATCTCTGACTCCTGCTGCTCGGAGCGGGTAGGCCCGCATTGTCAATCGAACAATGCGCTTGTGGATAAGTTCCCGCGTTTTCGTCACGAGCCTGTGACATTATCGCACATCTTGCGCCGCTGATCCCGGCTGTTGATGCCGACGGCTTCTTGATCGCCACGGGAGCGATCCCCATTTTGGCACTCTGAGGTTCCGACTGCCGATGCGCTGCTGCGGCGGGCATCCGATCCGGAACGCTTGTCAAGGAGAAGAGACATGAACTTGGATCAGTTCACCGAAAGGTCGCGCGGTTTCATTCAGGCGGCCCAGACGATCGCGATGCGGGACGGGCACCAGCGCCTCGTACCCGAACATCTGCTGAAGGCGCTGCTCGACGACGATCAGGGTCTTGCCGCCAACCTCATCAACGCGGCCGGCGGCGATGCGGGCCGCGTGACGGAGCAGCTCGCCCTGGCGCTCGGGAAACTGCCCAAAGTGTCGGGCGACGGCGCGCAGATCTACATGGATCAGTCCGTGATGCGCGTGCTCGACGAAGCGGGCAAGCTCGCCAAGAAGGCCGGCGACAGCTTCGTTCCCGTGGAGCGCATCCTCACGGCGCTCTGCGTCGTGAAGTCCAAGGCCCGCGAGGCGCTCGAAGCCGGCGGTGTCAACGCCCAGAGCCTCAACGCCGCGATCAACGACGTGCGCAAGGGGCGCACCGCGGATTCCGCGAGTGCCGAGGACAGCTACGAGGCGCTCAAGAAATACAGCCTCGACCTGACCCAGCGTGCGCGCGAGGGCAAGATCGACCCCATCATCGGGCGCGATGACGAGATCCGGCGCACGATGCAGGTCCTCAGCCGCCGGACCAAGAACAACCCCGTCCTGATCGGCGAGCCCGGCGTCGGCAAGACGGCGATCGCCGAGGGCCTCGCCCTGCGCATCGTCAACGGCGACGTGCCGGAATCCCTGCGCAACAAGCGGCTTTTGTCGCTCGACATGGGCGCGCTCATCGCGGGGGCGAAATACCGCGGCGAGTTCGAGGAGCGGCTGAAGGCCGTGTTGTCGGAGGTGACCGCCGCCGCCGGCGAGATCGTGCTCTTCATCGATGAGATGCACACGCTGGTGGGCGCGGGCAAGGCCGACGGCGCGATGGATGCGTCGAACCTTCTGAAGCCCGCGCTCGCGCGCGGCGAGCTGCATTGCGTGGGCGCCACGACGCTCGACGAATATCGCAAGCATGTCGAGAAGGACGCGGCCTTGGCCCGCCGGTTCCAGCCCCTCATGGTTGAGGAGCCCACGGTGACGGACACGGTCTCGATCCTGCGCGGCATCAAGGAGAAGTACGAGCTTCACCACGGCGTGCGCATCAGCGACAGCGCGCTCGTCGCGGCGGCGACGCTCTCGAACCGCTACATCACCGACCGTTTCCTGCCCGACAAGGCGATCGACCTCGTGGACGAGGCGGCGAGCCGCCTGCGCATGGAGGTCGACAGCAAGCCCGAGGAACTCGATGCGCTCGACCGCGACATCCTGCAAAAGCAGATCGAGGCCGAGGCGCTGCGCAAGGAGGACGACCAGCCCTCGAAGGACCGGCTCGACAGTCTCGAGCGCGAGCTTGCCGACCTGCAGGAGCGGGCCGACGAGATGACCGCCAAATGGCAGGCCGAGCGCGACAAGCTCAATGCCGGCCGCGACCTCAAGGAGCAGCTCGACCGGGCCCGTGCAGAGCTCGACATCGCCAAGCGCGAGGGCAATCTCGCCCGCGCCGGCGAGCTTTCCTACGGCATCATCCCGCAGCTCGAGCGTGATCTCGGCGAGGCCGAGGATCGCGAGGGCGACGTGATGGTCGAGGAGGCGGTGCGCCCCGAGCAGATCGCGCAGGTCGTCGAACGCTGGACCGGGATCCCGACCTCGAAGATGCTCGAAGGCGAGCGCGAGAAGCTTCTCAAGATGGAAGAAGAGCTCGGGCGTCGCGTCATCGGCCAGCGTCTGGCCGTGCAGGCCGTCTCCAACGCGGTGCGCCGCGCGCGGGCGGGCCTCAACGACGAGAACCGGCCGCTCGGCTCGTTCCTGTTCCTGGGTCCCACCGGCGTCGGCAAGACCGAGTTGACCAAGGCCGTCGCCGAATATCTCTTCGACGACGATCAGGCGATGGTGCGTATCGACATGTCGGAATTCATGGAGAAGCACAGCGTCGCACGCCTGATCGGCGCCCCTCCGGGCTATGTCGGCTATGACGAGGGCGGCGTGCTGACCGAGGCGGTGCGGCGCCGGCCCTATCAGGTGCTGCTCTTCGACGAGGTTGAAAAGGCGCATCCCGACGTCTTCAACGTCCTTCTTCAGGTGCTCGACGACGGCATGCTGACCGACGGGCAGGGTCGCACCGTCGATTTCAAGCAGACGCTGATCGTGCTGACCTCCAACCTCGGCAGCCAAGCGCTCAGCCAGCTGCCCGAGGGTGCCGACGCGGCGACGGCTAAGCGCGACGTGATGGATGCGGTGCGGGCGCATTTCCGCCCCGAATTCCTCAACCGCCTCGACGAGACGGTGATCTTCGACCGGCTCAGCCGCGAGGACATGACCGGCATCGTCGAGATCCAGCTTCGTCGGCTCGAGCGGCGGCTCGCCGATCGCAAGATCACGCTCGACCTCGATGCGGATGCGCGCAAATGGCTGGCCGACGAAGGCTACGACCCGGTCTTCGGGGCGCGGCCGCTCAAGCGGGTGATCCAGCGCGCGTTGCAGGACCCGCTGGCCGAGATGATCCTGGCCGGCGATATCTTCGACGGCGCGACCGTCCATGTCAGCGCGGGCAGCGATGGTCTGCTGGTGGGCGACCGCGTGTCGTCCTCGAACCGGCGGCCACCGCAGGATGCCGTCGTCCACTGACGTAACGACCGCAAGGCCCCCATTCCAGGATGCGGGGCCTTGCTCTTTCCGGCGGTGCGGGGAATGTCGGACGGGAATGCGTCTTTCCCAGCCGGAGCCACCTTCCATGTGCCAGACCTGCCTTTCGCGCCGATCCTTTCTGACCCTCGCGGGCGCCGGGGCGGTCGCGGGATGCGACGGCCCTCCCGATCTCGTCTCGGACGAAGAGGTCGAGGCCATGGGCCTCCGGGCGTGGCAGGACATCCGCGAGACTACCGAAACCAGCGGCAACCGCGACTACCAGGCGGCCCTCGATCAGGTGGCATCCCGGCTTCTCCTCGCGCAGCAGGTGGACCCCGCCCAATGGGAGGTCGTGGTCTTCGCCTCACCGCAGATCAATGCCTTCGCGCTGCCGGGCGGCAAGATCGGCGTCTACGAGGGAATGTTCGACGTCTTTGCCAACGAGGATCAGCTGGCCGCCATCGTCGGTCACGAGATCGGCCATCTCGGCGCCGAACACGCCCAGAAACGCATGTCGGCGCAGGTCGCCAAGAATGCGGGCATCCGCATCCTCTCGTGGGTGCTCAACATGGGCGACGTCCAATACGCCGCCGAGATCGCCGCCGCGCTGGGCCTCGGGGTCGAGGTGGGGCTGCTTCTGCCCTATTCGCGCGACCAGGAGCTCGAGGCCGACCGGCTGGGCCTCAAGACGATGGACCTCGCGCAGTACGACCCGCGCGAGGCGGTCGATCTCTGGCGCCGGATGCAGGCGGCACAGGGCAATCGAGGTCCCGAATTCCTGGCCACGCATCCGACGCCCGACAACCGCATCGCGCAGATCGAGCAGATCCTCGAGACGCTCTAGCGGCCCGTGAACCGGGCCCATTCGGCCGGGCCGCCGGCAAATACGTTGATATCGACGCCGCCCGGGATGCCCGGCACGATGCCTGTGCCGGTATATTGCCAGAAGTCCCATCTCTGCCCGGGATAGACCTCGCGCGGGTGCCGCGCGACGGATCGCAGCCAGAAGGTCGCGTTCACCGATCCGATGCCCGTCTGTTCGTAGAAATCGGGCGTGGTATAGATGATCGGCCGCTTGCCGTAATGGCGCGCGAGGATCTCGACGAAGCGCCGCGCCTCCGCCTGCACCGTCGCGGCCGGCGGGCGATAGGTGCAGGTGGGCGAGAACGGGTTCCACTCCATGTCGAGCACCGGGGGCAGGGCGCCCGGGTCGCGCGGCACGTTGCGGATGAACCACTCGGCCTGTTCCTCGGCGGGGCGGCAGAAATAGTAGAAGTGATAGGCCCCGCGCGCGACACCCGCCCGGGCCGCGCCCTCCCAATGGCCGGTGAAGCCGGGATCGATCCGGTCGCCCCCCTCGGTCGCCTTGATGAACGCGAAGCTGATGCCCGCCGCGCGCGCCCGGTCCCAGTCGATGTCGTCCTGCCAGCGCGAGATGTCGATGCCGTGCACCGCATAGCTCGACGGCGCCGGGCCGCCGCCCCAGTCCGTGGGGCTTTCGTCGCCGAAATCGGGGCGCAGTTGCAGCGGGGCCCCCGGCGGGCCTGCCGGTCGTCCGCAGGCGGCCAGCAGGGCGAAGGTCAGCAGGAGGGCGAGCCAGACGCGCATGGGCGAATTTCCTGGGATGGGGGGAGGGAAGCTACGAGCCATGGACGCGGCGCCCCGCGACCCAGGTGCCCAGGACGCACCCCTCCATCCGGGAGCCGTCGAAGGGCGTGTTCTTGGATTTCGAGGCCAGCGCGAAGCGGTCCATGACGAAGGGCGCATCGGGATCGAAGAGCACCAGATCGGCGGGCGCATCGACCGCGAGCCGCCCCGTGCCAAGGCCCAGCCGTCGCGCGGGGTTGAGAGACAGCGCACGCCAGAGCGTCGGCAGGTCCATGTGCCCGCCATGGACGAGCCGCATGGCCGCAGGCAGCAGCGTCTCGAGCCCCACGGCCCCGCTCGCCGCTTCCTCGAAGGGCAGGCGCTTGCTCTCCTCGTCCTGCGGCGTGTGCATGGAACAGATCACGTCGATCAGCCCGCTCGCCACGGCCTCTACCACGGCGAGGCGGTCATCCTCGGATCGGAGCGGCGGCTTGAGCTTGAAGAAAGTGCGGAAATCTCCGACGTCGAACTCGTTGAGCGTCAGGTGATGGATGCCGACGCCGGCCGTCACGTCGAACCCGTTGGCCTTGGCGCGACGCAAGGCCGGCAGGGCGCGCGCGCTGGTGATCTGGTCGGCGTGATAGCGCGCGCCCGTCATCTCGACCAGCGCGAGATCGCGGTCGAGCGCCATGCGCTCGGCCATCGGGCTCACCCCCGGCAGGCCCTTGAGCGCGCCGAACTTGCCCCCGGTGACGCAGGCCCCCGCCGACAGCGTCGGGTCCTGCGGATGCGCCACGACCAGCGCGCCGAGGCTCGCCGCATAGGTCAGCGCGCGGGAGAAGACCTTGTTGTCGGCCACCACCCGGTCGCAATCGGTGAAGGCCACCGCACCCGCATCGCCCAGAAACCCGATCTCGACCATCTCGCGGCCCGCGCGTCCCTTGGTCAGCGCCGCCATGGGGCGGACATGGACGATCGCGTCGGTGGCCGCGCGCCGCGCGACGAATTCCAGCACTTCGGGCGTGTCGATCGCGGGGTCGGTGTCGGGACGCGTGACGATGGTGGTAACGCCGCCGCGCGCCGCGGCCTCACCGGCCGAGCGGAACGATTCCTTGTGCCGCTCGCCCGGTTCGCTGACCTTGACGCCCAGATCGACGATGCCGGGGGCGAGGCACTTGCCGCGGCAATCCACAATCTCGTCCGCATGCTGGTCGAGCGGGTCGCGCGCGGCGATGCGGCCGTCGCGGATCAGCAAGCTGCCGATCTCGTCGGTGCCCGCTTCGGGGTCGATCAGGCGCGCATTGGTGAAAATCGTGGACATCGGCTGGCCCCCGGGGCGGTCTCTCCCGCGCGTTCCTAGGGGCCGCGCCGTGCGGGCGCAAGCACGCTCAGATCGCCACCAGCCAGACGATCAGCGCCACGACGAGCGCCACGGCCACCGCGATCAGCGCCACGTAGCCGCTGGCCCGGCGGTCTGTCGCCGGATCGTCGGCCCGGGGCGGCGTGCCCGCGATCAGGCCCTCCGCGCTGCTCGTGCGGATGGGGTCCTCGGCGGGGCGACCTTCGAGCAGGGGGTATTCGCCCAGATGCGTCAGGGGCGGCGCGACACGCAGCGCCGCCGGCTCGGTCAGCGCGCCCGGAAGCAGCAGCATCACCGGTTTGCGCACCTTGTCGAGGCGGGTCTTGTCGACCGAAACCGCTTCCGCCCTGGCCCCTTCGCCCTCGACCAGATAGGCGGCGAGCCCGATATCGGCCAGCACCACCGGGTCGACCAGATGCACGCGGTCGGCGGCGACGGCCGTGCCGAGCGCCTCTTCAAGGGCGCGCGGATCGGCCGAAAGCGCGCGCGCCTCCTCGGGCGAGAGGTCGACCTCGAAGACCTGGATGATGTCGTGCATGGCGAAAGGCTCCCGTCCGCTGGCGTCGTGTTGCAAACGGGAGACGGCCCGTCGCGTTCCGTCAGGCCGCGCGCGCCGCGTGCAGGTTGCGCGCCAGAAGGTCCATCGCGGCCATCCGCACGGCCACGCCCATCTCGACCTGTTCGTGGATCACCGAGCGGTTGATGTCGTCGGCCAGCGTGCCGTCGATTTCGACCCCGCGGTTCATCGGCCCGGGATGCATCACGATGGCGTCCTGCGCGGCGTGGCCGAGCTTTGCCGCATCGAGGCCGTAGCGGTGGTAATACTCCCGTTCCGACGGGATGAAGCCGCCATCCATCCGCTCCTTCTGAAGGCGCAGCATCATCACCACATCGGCATCGCGCAGCCCCTCGGCCATGTCGTGATAGACCTCGCAGCCCCAGTCGCGCGCGCCCGCGGGAATCAGCGTCGGTGGCCCGATCAGGCGCAGCCGGCTCTCCATCTTGCCCAGAAGCCAGATGTTCGACCGCGCCACGCGGCTATGGGCGATGTCGCCGCAGATCGCCACGGTCAGGCGGTGCAGCCGCCCCTTCTTGCGCCGGATCGTCAGCGCGTCGAGCAGCGCCTGCGTCGGATGCTCGTGCCGCCCGTCGCCCGCGTTGAGCACGGAACACGCGACCTTCTCAGCCAGCAGGTTCACCGCGCCCGAATGCGGATGGCGCACCACCAGCAGGTCGGGATGCATCGCGTTGAGCGTCATCGCCGTGTCGATCAGCGTCTCGCCCTTCTTGATCGAGCTTGCCTGCATCGGCATGTTCATCACGTCCGCCCCGAGCCTCAGACCGGCCAGTTCGAAGCTCGCCAGCGTGCGGGTGGAGTTCTCGAAGAACATGTTGACCTGCGTCAGCCCCTCGAGCGCGCGGCCGTGCTTTTCGGCCGAGCGGTTCAGCGCCGCGTAATCCTGCGCCAGGTCGAGGATCGTGGTGATCTCGTCGGGGGCCAGCGGTTCGATCCCCAGCAGGTGCTTTTGCCGAAATGCCATGGGCGCTTGCATCCTCTCGCGATGTCCCGGTCGGGTATATGGACGCGTCCCCGCCCGGGCAAGTGCGCCGCGCGGCGAAAACCCGCGCCGGGGATATGGGCGGCGGGCCTGCGTCGCGATAGGATCGCCGGATGCAGAGCTGGGAATCGTACATGGCGGCACGCGCCGCGCTGGAATGGCAGGTCGAACTCGGCGCCGACGAGGCGATCTGCGAGGCGCCGCTCGACCGCTATGCGCCCCCGCCCGAGCCGGAAGCGAAACCCGCCGAGGCGCCCCTGCGCGCCGCGGCGCCCGATCCGGTAGAAGACGCCCGCCGCGCGGCCGGTGCGGCCGGCGATCTCGCCGGGCTCCGCGCCGCCATGGCCGCCTTCGAGGGATGCGAGCTCAAGCGAGGCGCGCGCAACCTCGTCTTCTCCGACGGCGATCCGGCGGCGCGGGTGATGATCCTGGGCGAGGCCCCCGGCCGCGAGGAGGATCAGGCGGGCCGCCCCTTCGTCGGCCGCGCGGGAAAACTGCTCGACCGGATGCTCGGGGCGATCGGGCTCGACCGGACCGCGCCCGCCTCGGTCTACATCACCAACGTCCTGCCCTGGCGGCCGCCGCAGAACCGCGAGCCCAAGCCTGACGAGATCGCGATGATGCTGCCCTTCGTGGAGCGTCACATCGCGCTCGCCAACCCTGAGCTGATCGTGCTGATGGGCAACGTGTCGTGCCAGGCGATGCTGGGGCGCAAGGGCATCACGCGGCTCCGCGGGCAATGGGCCGAGGCGGCGGGACGGCCCGCGCTGCCGATGTTCCATCCTGCCTATCTGCTGAGGAACCCGGCGGCCAAGCGCGAGGCGTGGGCGGATCTGCTGAGCCTGCGGGCGCGGCTCGCATGAAGATCCTCGCAATCTCCGACCTGCATCTCGACGCGCACGCCGCCGAGGCCCTTGTCGCGGCTGCGGGCCCGGCGGATCTGGTGATCGGCGCGGGTGACTTCGCCGACAAGCGACAGGGGCTCGAGGCCTTCATGGCGCGGCTGGCGCCGATCGCCGACAGGATGATCGTGGTTCCCGGCAACAACGAATCGCTCGACGAATTGCGCGCGGCGACCGGCGCGACGGTCCTGCACGGCGATCGCGTCACATGGCAGGGTCGCGTCGTCGCGGGGATTGGCGCCGGTATCCCGCCCAAGCCCGGCGGCGACTGGCCGTCCTGGGATCTCGACGAGGCGGCGGCCCGCGATCTGCTCGACGGGATCCCCGAGGCCGACATCCTGATCAGCCACTCGCCGCCCGCGGGCCTCGGCGACAACCATTCGAGCGAGGGGCGGATCGGATCGCATTCCGTGAAATCCGCGCTGATGCGGCTTGCGCCCAAGCTTTGCGTCTTCGGCCATGTCCATGATTGCTGGGGCGATGCGGGCCGCCTCGGCCCGACCGAATGGCGCAACCTGGGTCCCCGTCCGGTCTGGTTCGAGATCTGATCCCCGAGGCGGCGACGGCGTCCGGAAAGGCCCGGTTTTTCTGGTATACCAAAGTTGACTCGCGATTCCGCCGCACCTAACGTCACCCAAAGCCCGGCACCTGCCGGCTTGATTGGGAGGAGAAAGATCATGAAGAAGACCGCATTGCTCGGTACCGTTTTCGCCCTGACGCTCGCAGGCGGCGCCTTCGCGCAGGACAGCTATCCCGAGCGCCCGATCACGATGATCGTGCCATGGGGCGCCGGTGGCGGCACCGACGCCGTGGGCCGGATCATCGCCTCGCAGCTCCAGCAGGAGCTCGGCGTTCCGGTCAACGTCGTGAACCGCACCGGCGGCTCGGGCGTGGTGGGCCACAGCGCCATCGCCAATGCCGAACCCGACGGCTACACGATCGGCGTCATGACGATCGAGATCGACATGATGCACTGGCAGGGTCTCACCGATCTCACTTACGAGGATTTCGATATCCTCGCGATGGTCAACACCGATCCCGGCGGCATCATGGTTTCGGCCGATTCCGAATGGGACAGCGTCGAGAGCTTCCTCGAATCGGTGAAGGCCGAGCCGGCCGGCACCTATACCGCATCGGGCACGGGGCAGGGCGGCATCTGGCATGTCGGCATGGCGGGCTGGCTTCTGTCGGAGGATCTTCCGGCCAATCAGATCACCTTCGTCCCGAGCCAGGGCGCGGCACCGGGCATCACCGACATGGTCGCGGGCGGGGTCGACATGATCCCGTCCTCGCTGGCCGAGGGCCGCTCGATGATCGACGCCGAACGGGTACGCCCGCTGGCCACGATGTCGGCCGAGCGTCAGGAGGCGTTCCCCGACGTACCGACGCTGGCCGAGACCACCGGATCGGACTGGACCGTCGCGGTCTGGCGCACGATCGCGGGCCCCGACGGCCTGCCCGACAACGTGCGCGACACGCTGGTGAACGCCCTCGAGACGGCCTACAATTCCGAGGAATACCAGAGCTTCATGAACGAGCGCGGCTTCGGCCTGCGCTGGGCGGGTCCCGAGGAGGCCACCCAGATCGTCGCCGAGGACGACGAGGCGTTCGGCGAGGTCATGCGCGAGGCCGGCCTCGCCGCCGAGTGATCGCACAATGCGATGACGGACCGGGCGGCGCATCTCGCCGCCCGGTCCCCTCCGTGGATCCCCACCCCCTCTGGCCATCGAGGAGCATTCGATGCGCGTCACCGATCTGACCCTGGGATGCCTCGTCATCCTGGCCGGGATCGCCATCTTCATCTCGGCGATCGATTTCACCGTGATCCCCGGTCAATCCTACGGCGCAGGAACCATGCCGCGGGCGATCGCCTTCGCGACGGTCGGCACCGGCATCTTCCTGACCGTCAAGGCGCTGCTCGCGAAGGGGCGCTTCGGGCTCGAGCTCGAGGAATGGGTGTTCAACCGCGGCTCGCTGCTGCGGATCGGGATGATCCTCGCCCTCATCGTGTTCTACATCGCCGGGGCCCCGATCCTGGGCTTCGCGCCCACTGCGTTTCTCATTCTCATCGTCGCGATGCTGGTGCTCGGGACCCGTCCGCTGATCGCGGTGCCCGTCTCCCTGGTCGCGACCGTGGCGATCCAGCAAAGCTTCGGCAAGCTGCTCCTCGTTCCGCTGCCGCGCAGCGATTTCCTCCCGTTCCTGTGGTGATCTGACATGACCATCCTCATCGAGGCTGCCGCCCTCGTCTTCCAGCCGCAGGTCATTCTCGTCATCCTCGCCTCCGCGGCCTTCGGAATGTTCGTCGGCGCCATTCCGGGCCTCACCGCGACGATGGCGACGGCGCTGCTGGTGCCGGTGACGTTCTTCATGGACCCGGTGCCCGCGATCGCCAGCATCGTGACCGCCACGGCGATGGCGATCTTCGCGGGCGACATTCCCGGCACGCTACTCAGGATGCCCGGAACGCCGGCGAGTGCCGCCTATGTTCAGGACGCCTACGCGATGACCCGCAAGGGCAATTCCGAAGGCGCGCTCGGCGCGTCGCTGGTCTTCTCGGCGATCGGCGGGATCTTCGGCACGATCGTGCTGATGACCTCGTCGCCGGTGCTCGCCGATATCGCGCTCAAGTTCTCGTCGTTCGAATATTTCTGGCTCGTCGTGATGGGCCTGTCCTGCGCCGTCTTCGTCTCGCCCGGCTCGCCGGCGCGGGGGCTCATCTCGCTCTTCATCGGGCTTTTCGCGGCGACGGTCGGCATCGACAACCCCGCCGGCGTTCCGCGCTATACCTTCGGCAGCATCGAGCTCTATGCCGGCGTGCAGTTCATCCCGGCGATGATCGGCCTCTTCGCCGTGTCCGAAATCCTGCGCTCGGTCCTCAACCGCACCGAGATGCCGGCCGTGCAGAGCGGCGGCGGCGGCATCTTCAAGCAGCAAATCGCCAATATCGTGAAATACCCCTTCCAGGTCGTCCGCGGCTCCGCGCTCGGTACCGCGATCGGCGCGCTGCCGGGGGCGGGCGCGGATATCGCGGCGTGGATCTCCTACGCCATTTCCAAGAAGTTCTCGCGCGAGCCCGAGAAGTTCGGCTCGGGCCATGTCGAGGGCCTCGTCGAAAGCGGCGCCTCCAACAACGCCGCGATGAGCGGCGCGTGGATCCCGGCGCTGGTCTTCGGGATCCCCGGCGATTCCATTACCGCGATCGTGATCGGCGTGCTCTACATCAAGGGCATCAATCCCGGCCCGATGGTCTTCATCAACGATCCGCAGATGATCTATGCGGTCTTCATCGTGTTCCTGCTGGCCAATATCATGATGCTGCCGCTCGGCTGGCTGGCGATCAAGGGCGCGGGCACCATCCTGTCGATCCCGCAGCGCACGCTGATGCCGATCATCCTTCTCTTCTGCATCGTGGGCTCGTTCGCGATCAACAACTCGCCCTTCGGCATCGTGCTGATGCTGATCTTCGGCATCGTGGGCTTCTTGATGGAGGAGAACGACATCCCCATCGCGCCCGCCATCCTCGGCCTCGTGCTCGGACCGATGCTGGAGCAGAACTTCGTCACCTCGATGATCAAGTCGCAAGGCAGCTTCATCGCCTTTTTCGAACGACCCATCGCCGCGGGCCTCGGCATCGCGACCCTCGCCATCTGGTGCATCCCCCTTCTGCTGATGCTCGTGGCGCGCCGCGGCAAGGCAAGCGACGACATCTGACCCCCCCAGGAGCAACCGATATGAGCAAACCCGACCTTCTTCTCGTGGCGAACCTCGCCGACCGCGTGGTGACGCAGCTCGACGAGGATTTCACCCTGCACCGGTACTGCGACGCCGACGACAAGGTCGCCTTCCTCGCCGATCTGCCCGAGGGCATCCGCTTCGTGGCGACGGGCGGCAGCGCGGGCTGCTCGCGCGAGATCATCGAGGCCCTTCCGGCGCTCGAGGTCATCTCGTCGATGGGCGTGGGCTACGACGCGGTCGATGTCGAGGCGGCGCGCGAGCACGGCGTCAGCGTGACCAACACGCCCGACGTCCTCAACGATTGCGTGGCCGAGACGACGCTGGGCGCGATGATCTCGCTCGCCCACCGGCTCCCCGAATGCGACGCCTATCTGCGCGAGGGTCGTTGGGAGGCCGAGGGCGCCTTCCCGCTCACCGCCGAGCTGACCGGCAAGACCGTGGGCATCCTCGGGCTGGGGCGGATCGGCAAGGCCATCGCCGCGCGCGCGCAGGCTTTCCAGATGCAGGTCGTCTATCACGGGCGCAACGCGCAGGAGAACGTGCCCTATCCCTATTACGCCGATCTGGTCGAGATGGCCCGCGATGTCGACTGGCTGGTCGTCATCGCGCCCTCGACGCCGCAGACCAAGGGCATCGTCAGCCGCGAGGTGCTCGAGGCGCTGGGCCCCGAGGGGCGGCTCGTGAACATGGCGCGCGGCGATCTGGTCGACGAGGCCGCCCTGATCGAGATCCTGTCGCAGAAGGGCATCGCCGGCGTTGCGCTCGACGTCTTCGAGAACGAGCCGCATGTCCCCGAGGCGCTCCGCGCGATGGAGAACACCGTCCTTCTGCCGCATGTGGGCAGCGCGACGAACCAGACCCGGGCCGCGATGGGCGATCTGGTGGTCAAGAACCTGCGCGCGCATCTTGCCGGCCGTCCGCTGCTGACGCGCGTCGCCTGAGCCCATGCGGGCCCGGGCCGGACACGGGCCCGGCGCTTGCCCTGTTCTATCGCGGCGGCCGGGTTAGGTCCTGAGCCAGCCGCAAACAGGAGACGCATCATGAGCGACGCATATCAACCGCCCGAGATCTGGGAATGGGACGCCGAATCCGGCGGAAAGTTCGCTTCGATCAACCGACCCGTCGCCGGACCCACCCACGATCGCGAGCTGCCCGTCGGCGAGCATCCGTTCCAACTCTACTCGCTGGCCACGCCCAACGGGGTCAAGGCAACGGTCATGTTCGAGGAATTGCTCGAAGCGGGCCATTCGGGCGCGGAATACGACGCCTGGCTCATCAAGATCGGCGATGGGGACCAGTTCGGCTCGGGCTTCGTCGACGTGAACCCCAATTCCAAGATCCCCGCCCTGATGGACCGCTCCGGCCCCGAGCCGGTGCGCGTGTTCGAATCCGGGGCGATCCTGCTGCATCTCGCCGAGAAGTTCGACGCCTTCATCGGCCCCCGGCGCGCCGAAACGCTCTCATGGCTCATGTGGCAGATGGGCTCGGGCCCCTATATCGGCGGCGGATTCGGCCATTTCTTCGCCTATGCGCCTGAAAAGCTTCAATACCCGATCGACCGCTTCGCGATGGAAGCCAAGCGCCAGCTCGACGTGCTCGACCGCAACCTCGCCGACCGGGCTTTCATCGCGGGCGACACCTACACGATCGCCGATATCGCGATCTGGGCCTGGTACGGGCAACTGGCGCTCGGCCGGCTCTATGACGGCGCGGACCGGTTCCTCCAGGTCCAGAGCTACGGGAACCTCCAGCGCTGGGCGAAGGAGATCGCCGAGCGTCCGGCGGTCAAGCGGGGCCGCATGGTCAACAAGGTGAACGGCGATCCCGCCGAGCAGCTCCACGAACGCCACGATGCGGGCGATTTCGAGACCCGGACGCAGGACAGGATCGGATGACCTCCCCTGCGGAAGAGCGCGACTTCATCCCCGTGCGCATTGCCGTGCTCACGGTCAGCGATACGAGAATGCCCGACGACGACGTGTCGGGCGACACGCTGGTCGCGCGGCTCCGGATGGCGGGCCACGAGCTTGCGGCGCGCGACCTTCTGCCCGACGACCGCGCCGCCATCGCGGCCAAGCTGCGGGAGTGGTGCGCCGATCCGGGGATCGACGTGGTGATCTCGACGGGCGGGACGGGGCTCACCGGCCGCGACGTCACCGTCGAGGCGCATCGCGACGTCTACGAAAAGGAGATCGACGCCTTCGGGACCGTCTTCACCAACGTCTCGATGGTCAAGATCGGCACCAGCGCCGTCCAGAGCCGGGCGACGGCGGGCGTCGCGGGCGGCACATATCTCTTCGCGCTGCCGGGTTCTCCGGGTGCCTGCAAGGATGCCTGGGACGAGATCCTGATGGCGCAGTTCGACTATCGCCACACCCCCTGCAACTTCGTCGAGATCCTGCCGCGACTCGACGAACACAGGCGGCGCAAATAACGGGCAGTTTTCCCGCCGCGCGGTCACAGTCGCGTGGCGGTGCTTTTTTACGTAACGGATTTCGGTTTACGATGGGTGATCCGAGGATGCCCGAGCCCATGCGTTTTTTCACCCGTGCCCTGTCGGGGCTCTTCCTGCTGGCGCTGACCGTCGGGCTTCTGGCCGTGGCGGGCGGCCTGCTGCGCGGGGCGCTTGAGGAACGCGCGGCCCGCGAGGTGCCCGAGCGCGAGATCCGCGAACAGGTCTTCGCGGCGCAGGTCGCGACGCTCGATCCCGCGACCATCGTGCCCGTCCTCGACGCGTTCGGCGAGATCGCCAGCCGCCGCACGCTGGAGGTCCGGGCGAGCGTGGGCGGACGCGTCATCGCGCTGGGCGAGAATGCGGAGGAAGGCGGACGCGTCTCGCAGGGGCAGCTGCTCTTCCGGATCGACCCGCGCGAGGCCGAGCGGGCCCTCGCCATCGCCTCCACCGACCTTCAGGATGCCGAGGCCGCGCTCACCGATGCCGAACGCGCGGCCGAGCTTGCGGCCGAGGATGTCGAGAATGCGCGCGCGCAGCTCACCTTGCGCCGGAATGCCGCCACGCGGCAGCGCGACCTCGCCGATCGCGGCATCGGCAGCACCCAGGCCATCGAGACCGCCGAACTCGCCGTGGCCGCGGCCGACCAGTCGCTGCTGTCGCGGCGGCAAGCCAAGGCCGGCGCCGACGCCGCGGTGGCGCAGGCCCGCACTGCGCTCGACCGCGCCCGCATCGCCGTATCCGAGGCCGAACGCGCGCTCGATGATACCGAGATCCGCGCGGCCTTCGACGGCGTGCTGGGCGACGTCGCGGTGGTCGAGGGCGGGCTCGTCTCGCAAAACGAGGTGCTCGCCACCCTGATCGACCCCGACGCGCTCGAAGTGGCGTTCCGCGTCTCGGCCGGCGAATATGCCCGGCTGCTCGACGACGAGGGGCGGCTCGCGACGCAGGACGTGACCGTGCGGCTCGAGACGGGGGGATATTCGCTGAGCTCTCCGGCGACGATCACCCGCGAAAGCGCCTCGGTCGGCGAGGGGCAGACCGGGCGCCAGATCTTCGCGCGCCTCGCCGAACCGCAGGGCTTCCGCGCCGGCGATTTCGTGCTCGCGGCGGTCGAGGAACCCGCGCTCGCGGGGGTGACGCGTCTGCCATCGGGGGCCGTGGGCTCGTCGGGCGGCGTGCTGGTGCTGGGCGAGGACGACCGCCTCGAGCCCGCTGAGGTCGAGGTCGTGCGCCGTCAGGGCGACGACGTGCTGGTGCGCGCCGGCGATCTCGCAGGCCGCGAGGCCGTGACCGAACGCAGCCCGAGCCTCGGCGCGGGGATCAAGGTCCGCCCGCTGCGTGACGTCGCCGCCGAGCCCGTCGCCGAGTTCCTGGAGCTGAGCGCGGAACGCCGCGCCCGCCTCGTGGCCTTCGTCGAGGGCTCAGACCGGATGCCCGACGCGGCCAAGCAGCGCGTCCTCGCGCAGCTGCGCGAAGAGCGCGTGCCCGCCGGCATCGTCGCCCGGATCGAAGGGCGGATGGGCGGATGAGGCGCCTTGGCGGCGCCGGAGGCGTGATCGGCTATTTCACCCGGCACCGGACGGCGGCGAACCTTTTGCTGGTCGTGCTGCTGGCGCTGGGCCTCGCATCGGTGCCAAGGATGCGGGCGCAATTCTTTCCCGACATCGTCTCGGACGACATCGACATCACCGTCGTCTGGCCGGGGGCGGGGGCCGAGGCCGTCGACGAGGCCATCGTCGGCGCGATCGAGCCGGCCCTGCTGGCCATCGAGGGCGTGAACGAGACGGAATCGCGCGCCAGCGAAGGAAATGCCCGCCTCGAGGTCGAGTTCGAACCCGGCTGGGACATGGGCCGCGCCGCCGATGACGTGCAGACCACGCTCGACGCGATCACCGACCTTCCCGCGGGCGCGGAGGATCCCGAGATCCGGCGCAGCAACTGGCGCGACCGGGTGACGGACGTGGTCATCACCGGCCCGGTCGGCGTGGATCAGCTCGCCCGGCTTGCCGACGCCTTCACCAGCCAGCTCTTCCAGGCCGGCGTCACGCGCACCTCTCTTCAGGGTATCGCCGACGGAGAGATCCTGATCGAGGTGCCGCAGACGGCTCTGGTGCAATACGACCTCACCCTGCGCGACGTGGCCACGGCCGTCGCCGCCGAGGCCGACGCGTCGCAGGCGGGCGAGGTGGGCGGCACCGCGCGGATCCGGGCGGGCTCGGCGCGGCGCGACGCGGACGAGATCGCGCGGATCGTGCTTCGGACCGAGGAGGGCGGCAGCGCGCTGCGCCTGGGCGACGTGGCGCGGATCGAGACGCTCGGCGTCGATCGCGACGTGGCCTTCTTCGTGGGGGGCGATCCCGCCATCTCACTGTCGGTCCAGCGCAGCGCCAGCGGCGACGCCATCGCCATCCAGTCCCGCGTCGAGGAGGTCGCCGAGCGGATGCGCCCGAGCCTGCCCGAAGGCGTCCGCATCGACCTCATCCGCACCCGCGCCGAGGAGATCTCGGGCCGGCTCGACATCCTGCTCAGCAACGGCGCCACCGGCCTCGCGCTGGTCGTGGCGCTGCTCTTCCTGTTTCTCAACGCGCGCACGGCGTTCTGGGTGGCCGCGGGCATCCCCGTGGCCATGACGGCGGCCATCGCGCTGATGTACGCGGCGGGCCTCACCTTCAACATGATCTCGCTCTTCGCGCTGATCATCACGCTCGGGATCGTGGTCGACGATGCCATCGTGGTGGGCGAGCACGCCGATTTCCGGGCGCGCCATCTGGGCGAGGATCCGAAGACGGCGGCCGAGAACGCCGCGCGGCGGATGTTCGCGCCCGTCCTGTCGGCGACGCTCACGACCATCATCGCGTTCTTCGGCCTCGTCGCGGTCGGCGGCACGTTCGGCACCCTCATCTCCGACATCCCGTTCACCGTGATCGCCGTGCTGCTGGCGAGCCTCGCGGAATGCTTCCTGATCCTGCCCAACCACATGGCCCATTCCCTCGGGCGGGCAGGGGCCGAGCGCTGGTACGATCTGCCGAGCCGCTTGGTCAATCGCGGCTTCGGCCACCTGCGCGAACGCGCCTTCCGGCCGCTCATGCGGCTGGTGATCTGGGCGCGGTATCCGGTGCTTGCGGGGGCGATGGTGCTGCTCTCGGTGCAGGGCGCGCTGTTCCTGACCGGCGACGTCACCTGGCGGTTCTTCAACTCGCCCGAACAGGGCAGCATCACCGGTAATTTCGCCATGACCGCCGGTGCCACGCGGGCCGACACGCTCGAACAGGTGGCGCTCCTCGAAGAGGCGGTGCAGGAGGTCGCGGCGGGATACGAGGCCGAGCACGGCGTCAATCCCGTGGCCTACGCCATGTCGCAGATTGGGGCGAGTTCCGGCCGCGGGCTCTCGGGCACAGAGAACACCGATGCCGACCTGCTCGGCGCGATCTCGATCGAGCTGATCGAGGCCGATCTGCGCCCCTATTCCAGCTTCGATGTCGTGGCCGCGTTGCAAGATGCCGTGCCGCGCCATCCGCTGGTGGAACAGCTGAGCTTCCGGGGCGGGCGGTCGGGCCCCGGCGGCGACGCGCTCGACATCGAACTCTTCGGGGCGGCGCCCGACCGGCTCAAGGAGGCCGCCGAGACGCTCAAGGCCGAGCTCGCCCGGTTCCCCGAGGTGAGCGCGCTCGAGGACAGCCTCGCCTACGACAAGCAGGAGCTGGTGCTGACGCTGACCCCGCAGGGCGAGGCGCTGGGCGTGTCGATCGACGCGCTGGGCGGTGTGCTGCGCGACCGGCTCTCGGGGATCGAGGCCGCCTCCTTCCCCGACGGGCAACGCTCTTCCACGATCCGCGTGGAACTGCCCGAGGGCGAGCGCAGCGCCGATTTCCTCGACCGCGCCGTGATCCGCACCGATGCGGGCCTCGCGCGGGTGAGCGATCTCGTCCGCATCGAGGTGACCGAGGGCTTTTCCACCATCAGGCGCGAGAACGGCATCCGGCTCGCCAACGTGACCGGCGACATCTCCGAGGACGATCCCGCCCGTGCCTCCGAGATCATGTTCGCCCTCGAGACCGAGATCCTGCCCCGACTGGAAGAGGATTTCGGCGTCCAGACCGACCTGTCGGGCCTGGCCGAGGACGAGGCGGAATTCCTGACCGATGCGAGCATCGGCTTCGCGCTCTGCCTGCTCGGGATCTATCTGGTGCTCGCCTGGATCTTCGCATCGTGGACGCGGCCGCTCGTGGTGATGGCGGTGATCCCCTTCGGGCTCGTCGGGGCCGTCTGGGGCCATTACGTCTGGGAGGTGCCGATGTCGATCTTCACGGTGGTGGGCATGATCGGCATGACCGGGATCGTCATCAACGATTCCATCGTCCTCGTCACCACGATCGACGATTACGCGCGCGACCGCGGCCTCGTCCCCGCGATCGTCGATGCGGCCTGCGACCGGCTGCGCCCCGTCCTGCTGACTACGCTGACCACCGTGCTCGGCCTCGCGCCGCTGCTCCACGAGAGGTCGAGCCAGGCGCAGTTCCTCAAGCCCACGGTCATCACGCTGGTCTATGGCCTGGGCTTCGGCATGGTGCTCGTGCTGTTGCTGGTGCCCGCGATCCTGGCGATCGGCCAGGATTTCGGACGCCACGTGCGCGCGGCACGGCGCCTGTCGCGCGGCGGGCGCGCCACCGGCGGCGCACGCGGCCTGCTGGCGGCCGCCGCCGTGGCCGAGGTCGCGCTCTTCGTGCCGACGATCGGGGCGTGGCTGGTGACGGGGGCGATTATGGCGCCGCTCTCCGCGTTCGGCGCCGGCCCCTGGGCGGCATTCGCGCTGTTCGTCGCGGGCTCTGTCGCGATCCTGCTGCTCGGCACACTCGCCGCCGCGGGCCTTCTGCGGCCCCGGCACCGCGCGGGCTAGCGGCAGCCCCGGATCTCGACCGCGCGGCCGGCCGAGAAGACCGTCAGCCGCAGCGCCTCGCGATCGAAGCTCAGCGGCATGCCACGGGGGGCCGTCGCCCGCGCCGCGAGGCTCAGCCGGTCGCCCCGGCGCTCGAGATTCGGCGCGTCCACCCGGATGCGCGGATCCGAAAGCTCGATCACCGCGTGTTCGCGCCCGCCCGGCTGCGGCAGATCGAGCGCGAGCGAGATCACCGCTCCGTCCGGCGCAGGCGAGAGGCCGCATGTCATCGGTCCCGCGCCCGCCGCCCCGCCGCTCAGCGGCGCGCGGTCGAGCGCGGCGCCGATCCGTGCATCGGGCGCGCCGCGCGTCGCCGGAAGCACGCCCGAGACCCGTGCCGAGACCGGCATGCAGACCTCGCGGCAGACCCCAAGATCCATCGCCAGCCGAAGCTCGACGGGCCGCGCCGCATCGCGCGGCGTCACCACGACCGGCAGCACCACGCCGCTGTCATACCCGATCGAGCGCAGCCCGTGCTGCGAGAAGACGTGCGGCACGGGCCAGACCACGCGGATATCCGCGACATTGCGCGACCCCGACCAGTCGAAGCTCGGCGGTATCCCCGCCTCTCCCGGCCTGCGCCAATAGGTCTTCCACCCCGGATCGAGCGTGATCTGCAGCCCCGCCACGTGCCGCGCGGGCTCGCGCCACCCCGGCAGCAGGGATACCTGCGCCATCTCGGCGCGCAATGGCGCGGCTAGGAACAGCAGCACGAGAAGGATCGTCCGGAACGTCATGCGGTCTTCTTGCGGCAAACCGTTAACTTTTGAAATCACGTTTCGGCGAAACTCGCATGCGCTTACCCTTGCGGCGAGAGCTTCAAGTGTCATCTAAAAGGCCATGAAAGAGACCGACCTGACCGGCAAGTTCCTCGTCGCCATGCCCGGCATCGGCGATCCGCGTTTCGCGCGCTCGGTGATTCTGATCTGCGACCACGGCGCGGACGGCGCCATGGGCATCATCGTCAACAAGCCCGCCCCGCGCCTGATGCTCAGCGATCTGCTGTCGCAGCTCGAGATCGAGCATGCGCCCGACATGACCCATCCGGTGCATTTCGGCGGCCCCGTCGAGGCGCAGAGGGGGTTCGTGCTGCATTCCGACGATTATCCCGGCGACGAGAGCAGCCTCGCGCTCTCGTCCGGGATCCGGATGACCGCGACGCTCGAGATCCTGCGCGACATGGCCGGCGGCACCGGGCCGTCGCATACGCTGGTCGCACTCGGCTATGCCGGCTGGTCGCCGGGCCAGCTCGAGGAAGAGATCGCCGCCAATGGCTGGCTGATCGCGGATCCCGATTCGGAGCTGATCTTCGATATCGACGCCGAGGCGATCTGGCCCGCGGCGATGCGCGCGATGGGTATCGATCCGCGGCTTCTCTCGGGCGCGGGCGGCCGGGCCTAGCCCCTCGGGGCCGCCGCGCGGCGCAGCCGGTCGTTGATCGCGCGCCCCAGCCCCGCTTCGGGAACGGGCGAGACCGCGATCGCCTCCGCGCCCCGCCGGTCGAGTTCGTGCAGATGCCCGAAGAGGCACGCCGCCGCCTCGGCGAGATCGCCACTCAGCGAGAGGTTGAGATCGCAGTCCACGGCTCCGAAGCCCAGCAGCATCTCGCCGGGGTCCGCCCGCGCCGCCCCGAGCCGCACACGGCACCGCGGCGCGTAATGCGAGGCGAGCTGTCCCGGCGCGTCGGGGCGTGCCGTGACCTGCGGCGGCAACAGCTCGGCGCCAAGGCACGCCTCCACCGCCTCGGCCGGCAATCCGCCCGGCCGCAGCAGGCGGGTGCCATCCGCCCCGGGCGCGAGGATGGTCGATTCGAGCCCGACCGCGCAGGGCCCGTCATCGAGAACCGCCGCGATCCTGTCGCCCAGATGGTCGAGTACGTGACCGGCGTGCGTGGCGCTGACCCGGCCCGACGGATTGGCCGACGGCGCCGCGACCGGCCGCCCGACCCGGGCCAGAAGGTCGCGCGCCACGCGGCCGCCGGGCACCCTGACCGCCAGCGTCGACAGCCCCGCCGTGACCAGCGGCGAGATCGCCGCGCCCGCGCGCAGCGGCAGGACCAACGTCATCGGCCCCGGCCAGAAGGCCTGCGCCAGCCGCTGCGCGTCGCCCTCGAGCACGGCATATCGCGCCACCGCATCGAGATCGGGCAGGTGCACGATCAGCGGGTTGAAGCTCGGACGGTCCTTGGCGGCGAAGATCGCGGCGACGGCGCGTCCGTCGCCCGCATCGGCGCCGAGCCCGTAGACAGTCTCGGTCGGGAACGCGACGAGGGCGCCCGCCTGCAGCAGTTCGGCCGCCCGCGCCATTCCGGGCGCGTCGCAGGCAAGCCGCTCGGCACTCATGGCCGAGGGCCAGGCAAGTGACGCGGCGTTGTCGTTGCCGCAGCGGGCGGGGGGCGTAATCTTGGGATCATGTTGGGGGATCATAGCGCGGCGGCGACATCCTTGCCAAGCCGCCGGGACCGGGGGAGGACAAGATGCCGTATCGCGCGCCCGTCGAGGAATACCGTTTTTTGCTGGACCATGTCGTGGGGTTCGACCGCGTCGCCGCGACCGACCGGTTCGCCGAGGCCACGCCCGACATGGTGCAGGCGATCCTGACCGAAGCCGGCCGCATGTGCGAAGAGGTCCTGGCGCCACTGCAGCGCGCGGGCGACACCCATCCCGCCCGGCTCGAGAACGGCGTGGTGCGCACCTCGCCGGGCTTCGCCGAAGGATACCGCGCCATCGCCGAGGGCGGCTGGGTCGGCATGACGGCCGATCCGGAATTCGGCGGCATGGGCCTGCCGCTCGCGCTCGCCAGCGTCGTGAACGAGATGATGGCCTCCGCCTGCCTCGCGCTGCAGCTCAACCCGCTGATGACCCAGGGCCAGATCGAGGCACTGGAACATCACGCCAGCGACGCGGTCAAGGCGCTCTACCTGCCCAAGCTCGCCTCGGGCGAATGGTGCGGCACGATGAACCTGACCGAGCCGCAGGCGGGCTCTGACGTGGGCGCGCTCAAGACCCGCGCCGAGCCCAACGGCGACGGCACCTACGCGATCACCGGCCAGAAGATCTACATCTCGTGGGGCGACAACGACTTTTCCGCCAATGTCTGCCACCTCGTCCTCGCGCGGCTGCCCGATGCGGCACCGGGCACCAAGGGGATCAGCCTCTTCATCGTGCCGAAATACCTGCCGACCGAGGATGGCGGCGTCGGAGCGGCCAACGGCCTGCAGGTCGTCAGCCTGGAGCACAAGCTCGGGCTGCACGGCTCGCCCACCGCGGTGATGGCCTACGAGGGCGCGACGGGCTGGATGATCGGGGAGGATCACGGCGGCATGGCGGCGATGTTCACCATGATGAACAATGCCCGCCTCGGCGTCGGCGGGCAGGGGATCGGCGCCGCCGAGGGCGCCTACCAGCACGCGCTGGCCCATGCGCGCGACCGTCGTCAGGGCCGTGCCGAGGGGTCCGGCACGATCGTCGAGCATGCCGATGTGCGCCGCATGCTGACCACCATGAAGGCCGAGATCCTGGCCGCGCGGGCGATCGCGCTGGCCAATGCGGCGGCCATCGACATGGCCGGCGCGACGGGCGAGGCGGCCTGGCAGGCGCGCGCGGCGTTCCTCACGCCGATCACCAAGGCGTTCGGGACCGAAACCGGCATCTTCGTCGCGACCGAAGGCATCCAGGTGCATGGTGGCATGGGCGTCATCGAGGAGGCCGGCGCCGCGCAATACAGCCGCGACGTGCGCGTGACCTCGATCTACGAGGGGACCAACGGCATCCAGGCGATGGATCTGGTGGCGCGCAAGATGAAGGATGGCGGCGAGATGGCGTATACCCTGATCGACGAGGTCGTGGCCGAGGCGAAGGCCTGTCAATCCGACATGCCCGATCTCGCCCGCGCCGTCTGGGAGGCTGCCGAATCGCTGCGCGAGACGACGGAATGGTTGGTGGCCCAGGACATGCCCGACCGGTTCGCGGGCGCCGTGCCCTATCTCAGGGCCTTCGCGCGGGTGCTCGGGGCCGGGTACCACCTGCGCGCCGCGCGCAAAGGCGCCGCGCCGCGTCGCGCGCTCGCCCGGTTCTATGTCGAGCGGCTGCTGCCGGACCATGCCGGGCTTCTGGCGCAGACCCGCTGCGGGGCGGCCGGGCTCTACGACCTCGCGGTGGCGGATCTGGCCGTCGCCTGAGTGGCCCCGCATTCGAAGACGCGATAAGGGTGCGGCCACGACACGCATCCATCCGCTCCGACCGGGGAACGCCATGTCCGACCGAATCGACTATCCATGGGCCGAGGCGCCCGAACCCGGCCAGCCGCGCGCGGTCGCGCCCGGCATAGAGTGGGTGCGCCTGCCGCTGCCGATGAAGCTCGACCATGTGAATTGCTGGCTGCTCGACGAGGCGGATGGCAGCGTCACCGTGATCGATACCGGCTTCGCCTCCGAGCTGACGCGCGGGCTCTGGACGCAGGCGCTGCGCGGGCGGCGCGTCTCGCGGGTGATCGTGACGCATCACCATCCCGACCATGTCGGGCTCGCCGGCTGGTTCCAGGAGCAGGGTGCCGAGCTCTGGATGAGCCGCGTCGCCTGGCTCATGGCCCGCATGCTGCACCTCGACGACCAGGAGCGGCCGGCGCCCGAGACGGTGGACTTCTGGCGCGCCTGCGGCATGGATGCGGACATCCTGGCGCGCCGCATGGACGAGCGCCCGGTCAACTTCGCCGATATGCTCGCGCCGATGCCGCTCGGGTACCGGCGGCTCGAGGAGGGCGCCACGATCGCGATGGGCGGGCGCGACTGGACGGTGCGGCTCGATGGTGGCCACGCGCCAGACCACGCGACCTTCTGGTGCCCGCACGAGGATATTGTGCTCGGCGGCGACCAGCTTTTGCCGTCGATCTCGCCCAATCTGGGCCTCTATGCGACCGAACCCGATGCCGACCCGGTAGGCGACTGGATCGCCGCGTGCGAGCGTCTGATGGCTTTCGCCACGCCCGAACAGCTGGTCCTGCCGGGCCACAAGCTGCCCTATCGCGGGCTTCCGCTGCGGCTGCGGCAGCTCGTCGACAACCATCACGGCGCGCTCGACCGTCTCGAGGCGCATCTGGCCGAGCCGCGCGCCGCCGGCGACTGCTTTGCGCCGCTCTTCAAGCGGCAGATCGGCGGGGGGGAATACGGTCTCGCGCTGGTCGAGGCGGCGGCGCATTGCCGTCACCTCGTCCACCGGGGGCGTGCAACGCGCGAACGCTGCAATGGCGCATGGCTCTATCGCGCGCTCTAGCGTCCGGTCGGAAACGGATGCCCGAAACGAACAGGGCCGCCCGAACAAGCGGGCGGCCCTGATCATGAAAACCGAAGCGTCGGCTCAGCCCTGGCGGGCCTTGAAGCGGCGCTGCGTCTTGTTGATGACATAGACGCGGCCCTTGCGGCGCACCACGCGGCAATCCCGGTGGCGAGTCTTCAGCGAACGAAGCGAGTTACGAACCTTCATCCGTTCTCTCCCTTTTTCGCGGCGCGGGGCTCGCGCCGAATGTTGCATCATGCCGGAACGCGGAATCCGACGGCGAAAATCTCTGGCACATGGTGGGCGATACTGGGATCGAACCAGTGACCCCTTCGATGTCAACGAAGTGCTCTACCGCTGAGCTAATCGCCCCATATGCTTCACCGGCGCGCCATTTCTGACTGACCCACCGGAATGGGCCATCGGCCGGTGCGCGGTCTATAAATGGAGAGCCGCCCCTGTTCAAGCGGTTTTGCCGCCCCATTTTCAATCTCACGACGCGGCGCAGAGCGGGTGCCGTACAAGTTCGGGACCATTTGCCTTTGCGCGCCTACGATCTCTTCACGCCCGGGGCACGGACCACATCCGTGATCTTCGCGTCGCCGCATTCGGGGCGCCATTATCCGCAGGATCTGCTTCGTACATCGATCCTGTCGCCGCTCGCACTCAGGTCGTCCGAGGACGCCTTCGTCGACCGCCTGTTCGACGCGGCGCCCAAATGCGGCGCGCCTTTGCTCTGCGCGCGCTTGCCGCGGGCCTGGCTCGACCTCAACCGCGCGACGACCGAGCTCGACCCGGCCCTGATCGCGGGGATCGGGCGCGGCCCGCACAATCCCCGCGTGGCCTCCGGCCTCGGGGTCGTGCCGCGCGTCGTGGCCGGCGGGCGCCCGATCTATAGCGGCAAGATCGCGCTCGAGACCGCCCGCACCCGGATCGGCAGGGCATGGCGGCCCTACCACGACCGGCTTCGCGGGCTGCTCGACGAATCATCCGAGACCTTCGGCGAGGCGATCCTGATCGACTGCCATTCCATGCCCCACGAGGCGGTGGAGAACATGTCGGGGCGGCGGCCGGACGTGGTCCTCGGCGACCGGTACGGGGCGGCGGCGGGCGGCGCGGTGGTCGACCGGCTGCACGCGATCTTCACCGATCTCGGCCTCACCTGTCTGCGCAACACGCCCTTCGCGGGGGCCTTCACCGCGCAGCAATACGGCCGCCCGTCCCGCAACCGCCACGTCGTCCAGATCGAGGTCGACCGCGCCCTCTACATGGACGAGGCGCGCGTGGAGCCGCATGGAGGATTCGCGGATTTCAAGGCGCTGATGGACGTGGCCGTCGCCGAGATCGCCGAGATCGGCCGGTCGGACGCCCAGGCCCTCGCCGCGGAATGAAACCTCAGCGCAGCGCGCGGCCCTTGACGATCGCGTCGTCCCCCCACCGCGCGCGGATCGCATCCGTCGCCCGTTCGGCCCGCGCCCGCGCGCCGGCCAGCGGATCGAGCAGGTCGCCCGACATGTCGGCCCCCGCCGCCGGGACCAGATCCGACAGGCCAACCCCCAGAAGCCGGAACGGCCCTTGACCCGCCACCGGATCGAAGAGCGCGCGCGCCGTGCGATAGATCCGGTCCGCGATCTGCGTCGGATCGCTCAGCGTCAGGCGCCGCGTGAGGATCTTGTGGTTGGCCCGCTTGAGCTTGAGCGTCACCACGCCCCCCGCCATGCCCTTGGCCTTCGCGCGGCCCGAGACCTTGTCGGCCAGCCGCCAGATATGCCCGTCGAGCAGGTCCGGATCGGCGGTATCTTCGCCGAAGGTCGTCTCGTTGGAGATCCCCTTGACCGGCGCATGGGCGGTGACCCGGCGGGCATCCTGACCCCGCGCCAGATGCCAGAGCCGCGTGCCCATGCCGCCGAACCGCGCCTGCAAGTCGCGCTCGTCCCAGCGCAGCAGGTCGGCGAAGGTCCGGATCCCGGCGCGATCGAGCGCGTCGCGGGTGACCTGCCCCACGCCCCAGATGAGGCTCACGGGCTTGTCGCCCAGGAACGCGTCGGTCTCGGCCCGGCCGATGATCGAGAAGCCGCGCGGCTTGTCGAGATCCGACGCGATTTTGGCCAGGAACTTGTTGTGCGAGAGCCCGATCGAGCCGGTGATGCCGATCTCGGACTGCATCCGCCGCACGAGCCGCGACAGCATCACCGCGGGCGGTGCGCCGTGGAGCCGTGCCGTCCCGGTGAGGTCCATGAACGCCTCGTCGAGGCTCAGCGGTTCGACCACGGGGGTGAGCTCGTCCATCATGGCGCGGACCTGGCGCGAGACCGCGGAATAGACCTCGAAGCGCGGCTTGACGATCACCGCCTCGGGGCAGAGCCTCAACGCCTGGAACATCGGCATGGCCGAGCGAACGCCGCGGATCCGCGCGATGTAGCACGCGGTCGTCACCACGCCGCGCCGCCCGCCGCCCACGATCACCGGCTTGTCGCGCAGATCGGGGTTGTCGCGTTTCTCGACGCTGGCATAGAAGGCGTCGCAATCCATATGCGCGATCGAAAGGTCCCAGAGTTCGGGGTGCGACGTGACCCGAGGGCTCGCGCAGGCGGGGCACCGGCGGGCGGTCTCGAACGGGGTCAGGCAATCGCGGCACAGGCTCGGCATGGGCCCAATATAGGCGGCGGAGGTCGGCGGTGACAGGGGATTTCACGAGGGGGTTCACGGGCGCGAAGGGCGCGATCCTGGCGCGCGGAGGGGTGGTCACGCTGCTGCGCGACGACTTCGCCGGCTTGCCCTGGCCCGGCTGGTGGGACCTGCCGGGCGGCGGGCGCGACGGGACCGAGACGGCGTGGGAATGTTTCGCGCGCGAAACATTCGAGGAGGTGGGTCTCGGTCTTTCGCGGCGCGATCTGCGCTGGCGGAGGGTCTTCCGACTGGACGACCGGCCGGTGGTGTTCTTCGCGGTGGAGATGCCGTCCCTGCGCGCCGATGCGCTGCGCCTGGGATCCGAGGGACAAGCGGTACGTTTGATGCCGATCGCGCGGTTCCTGCGGCACGAACGGGCGATACCGTCGCTCCGCGCAAGGCTCGCCGCGTATCGCCTGCGGCGGCTTTGCGCCTGACCCGATAGCCGCTAGGATGGGTGGCAAAGTATCGAAAGTTGATCATGGCCGAATCCCCGACGATCCCGCCCCGCCGCCCCCTGACCCTGCGCGACGTGTCCGAGGCGTCGGGGGTCAGCGAGATGACCGTGAGCCGGGTGCTGCGCAACCGCGGCGATGTCAGTGCTGCGACCCGCGACAAGGTGCTCGAGGCCGCGCGCGAGCTTGGCTACGTGCCCAACAAGATCGCGGGCGCGCTGGCCTCGAGCCGGGTCAACCTCGTCGCGGTGATCATCCCGAGCCTCTCGAACATGGTCTTTCCCGAGGTCCTGGCGGGCGTGGCCGAGACGCTCGACGGCACCGAATTGCAGCCCGTCGTGGGTGTGACCAATTACAGCCCCGACCGCGAGGAGAAGGTCCTCTACGAGATGCTGTCGTGGCGGCCGTCGGGCGTGATCATCGCGGGCATCGAGCATTCCGAGACCGCGCGGCAGATGATGCGCGCGGCCGAAGTGCCCGTGGTCGAGATCATGGACGTGGACGGCGAGCCGGTCGACGCGGTGGTGGGCATCTCGCACCGGCGGGCGGGCCGCAAGATGGCCGAGGCGATCCTCAAGCAGGGGTTCGAGCGGATCGGCTTTCTCGGCACGCAGATGCCGCTCGACCACCGCGCGCGCAAGCGGTTCGAGGGGTTCACCGAGACGCTGGCCAAATCCGGGCACGAGGTTCTCGACCAGGAATTCTATTCCGGCGGCTCGGCGCTGCTCAAGGGGCGCGAGATGACGGCGGCCTTGCTCGAAAGATCGCCGGATATCGATTTCCTCTACTATTCCAACGACCTGATCGGGGCGGGCGGGCTTCTTTATTGTCTCGAACGCGGCTACGACATTCCCGGACAACTGGGTCTTGCGGGCTTCAACGGGGTCGAGCTCCTGCAGGGATTGCCGCGGCGCCTCGCGACGATGGATACCGAACGCCACCAGATCGGGCGCGAGGCCGCCCGCATCATCGTCGCGCGCGCCAAGGGCGGGGGCGGTGGCGAACGGGTGGAACTGGAGCCCCGGATCTCGCTCGGCGACACGCTGCGTCGCTACAAGCCCTGAAGAAGGCGCGCTTGCGTCATGTGGCGCTTGCGTCCGAAGCCCGGACGGCGCGTCACCTCGAACCCGGCATCGGCAAGGGCGCGGCGCACGCCGCCCGCCGCGCTGTAGGTCGCGGCGGTCCCGCCGGGGGCTGTATGGCGCGCGACCTGCGACAAAAGCACGGGCGTCCAGAGGGCGGGATTGCGCGCGGGCGAGAACCCGTCGAGGAACCACGCATCGGCCGCGCCGGTCCAGCGCGGCAGAGTCTCTTCGGCCGGCCCCTCGACGACGCAGAGTTCGAGCCCCGCCAGTGCGATCTCGCGCGCGCCCGTGGCCCAGGCGTCGCAGAGGTCTTCGGCATGCGGGGCGATCTCGGGGAAAGCCGCCAGCGCGCGGGCCATGTCGGGGGCGCCCATCGGATGCGCCTCGAAGCTGGTGAAGCGAAGCGGTCCTTCATGGCCCGACGCGCGCCAGAGCGCCCAGGCCGCGAGCGCGTTGAGCCCGGTGCCGAAGCCGAGCTCGGCGATGTGGAAACCCGGTCGGAACCGCGCCGGCAGGTCGTTGCGTCGAGGAACACGTGCCGCGTTTCGGCAAGTCCGCCCGTGAGCGAGAAATACGGATCGTCATAGAGCGTCGAGACCGGCACGCCGTCGCGCCATTCGAGATCGGTCTGCGCCATGGCGGCGGGCCCCTTGTCGATCGGTACACGCGCGGCGTAGCTGATCGCGGCAACGGGCGGAAGGGGCGCGCATGGCATTCGACGTGACGATACGCGGGGCAGGGATCTTCGGGTTGTCGATCGCCTGGGCCGTGCTCGGGCGCGGTGCGCGCGTTCAGGTGATCGACCCCGCCGGACCCGGGGCCGGTGCGTCGGGCGGGATCGTCGGGGCGCTCGCGCCGCATGTGCCCGAAAACTGGAACGCGAAGAAGGCGTTCCAGCTGCGCTCGCTTCTTGCGGCCGAAGCCTTCTGGGCCGGGGTGGCGCAGGCGGGGGGCGGCGATCCGGGCTATGCGCGGACCGGACGGGTCCAGCCGCTGGCCGATGCGTCCGCCTTGGACCTGGCGCGGGCACGGGGCGAGACGGCACGTGCATTGTGGCAGGGACGGGCGGAGTGGCGCGTCGTGCCCGCGGAGGGCCATGCCGTCGAGGCGCCCTCCGGCTTTGTCGTTCACGATACGCTGAGCGCGCGGATCCATCCCGCGCGCGCCTGTACGGCCCTCGCCGCCGCGATCACGGCAAGCGGCGGCCGGGTCGTGCGGGAGGGCGACGATCGCGGGGCAGTCGTCTGGGCCACGGGAGCCGCGGGACTGCGCGCGCTGTCGGACGACCTGGGGCAGGAGATCGGCACGGGGATCAAGGGGCAGGCTGCCCTGCTCGATCACGCAGCACCCGACATGCCGCAGATCTTCGTGGGCGGGCTGCACGTCGTGCCGCATGCCGACGGGACCATGGCGATCGGTTCGACCACCGAGCGGGAGTTCGACGATCCGGCACGCTGCGACGCGCGGCTCGACGATGTGGTGGGCCGCGCGCGGGCGGCGCTGCCGTGGCTGGAGGGGGCGCGGGTGCTGCGCACCTGGGCGGGGCTTCGTCCGCGGACGCGGAGCCGGGCGCCGATGCTGGGGCAATGGCCCGGACGCCCCGGCCATCTCGTCGCCAATGGCGGGTTCAAGATCGGCTTCGGCATGGCCCCCGAGGTCGCGCGCGTCATGGCCGATCTGATCCTCGACGGCCGCGACGCGATCCCCGACGGGTTCCGCGTCGCCGACAACCTGCGCTGATCTCAGACGAGGAAGTCGCGCAGCGCCTCGACCTCGGATTGCGGGATCTCGTGGCCGCCCGGATGCCAGGCCAGCGTCACGTCGGCCTTTTGCAGCGCGAACCAGTCGGCCAGCCCCTGCGTGAGGTCCGGCGGGCAGATCGGATCGCGTTCGCCTCCGGTGATCAGCACGCGCGTCATGGCGAGGCCGGGCTGCGGATCGGGCGCCCAGGGGATCAGCGGATGCATCAGCGCCAGCGCGTCGAAGAGGTCCGGCGCGGCCATCGCGGTCGCCGTGAGGATGTTGGCGCCGTTGGAAAAGCCGATCCCGGTCACGTGCCGCGCCCCGGTGCGCGCGATCTCGGCCCGGACGAACTCCGCCATCGCGTCGCGGCGCCGGGCGAGATCCTCCATGTCGTAATCGCCCTCGGCGTGCCGGCGGAAGAACCGCCGCGCGCCGTTCTCCGACACGTCGCCGTTGGGCGAGACGACATGCGCGCCGGGCAGGAAGGTCGCGGCCGCGTCGTGGAACTGCTCGGCGCTGCCGCCGGTGCCGTGGAACGTCAGCACCAGACGGTCGTCGGTGCCGTCGGTGCGCTTGGCGTCATAGCTCATGGGGGTCACTCGATCGGTTTCAGGTGGCGCTCCAGGCGGTCGCGCAGATGCTCGTGCCGCGCGGGAAGCTTCAGCGCCTCGCCCAGATGCGCGGGGTCCTCGTCGCGGTCGAATCCCGGCTCGTTCGTGGCCACCTCGAAGAGGATGCCGCCTGGCGTGCGGAAATAGATCGCCCAGAAGTAATCGCGATCAATGACCGGTGTCGGATGGTAGCCCGCATCGAGCAGGGCCGCGCGCAGGGCGAACTGCCGGTCGCGATCGTCGACCGAGAAGGCGACATGGTGGACGGATCCCGCCCCTTCGACGGCCTCGGGCAGATCGGCACGTTCCTCGACGTCGATCACCCGGGCGACGCCGCCGGGCACGACGAGCCGGGTGACGGGCCCTCGCGTCTCGACCGGCTCGTAGCCCATGAAGCGCAACAGGTCGATCGTGGCCCCGGCCTGCCGAACGCGGAGCCCGACCGAGTGGAAGCCGCGAATGGCCCGGTCCTGCGGAATGTCCGTCCCGGTCCAGGCGGCACGGTCGTCGTCCTGGTCCTCGACGAGGGCAAGTCCCTCGCCGTCGGGCCCCGTGAAGCTCACGCGCGTATCGCCGAAGGCATCTTCGTCCTCGACGGCCTCGCCCCCCGGGCCGGCCAGACGGTCGCGCCACCACGATGCGGTGCCGGGGGGGATGGCGAAGACGGTCGTGGCAACCTCACCGGTCCCGCCGCGGCCGCGCGCGGCGCCGGGAAAGGGGAAATGCGTCATGACGCTGCCCGGGGTGCCGGCCGCGTCGCCGTAATAGAGGTGATAGATCTCGGGCGCGTCGAAGTTCACCGTCTTCTTGACGCGGCGCAATCCAAGGGTGCGGGTGAAGAACGCGTTGTTGGCGTGCGCATCCGAGGCCAGTGCGGTGACGTGGTGCAGGCCGTTGATCTTTTCGGTCATGGCGTCCTCTGGAAGAATATGCGCAAGCAGAATGCCCGATGCCACGACGCTGGGAAAGCCCCCGCCTCGAAATGCAGGGTGGCGTACCGGGCGTTCCGTCGCTCCGGCGGGCGCGGGCCGGGCGTTTCGCGGGCCGCGACCTTCTGGAACGCGCGATCCTTTCGCCCCGCCCGACGGGGTGAAAGACCGCAACGCCGCCTTACATGCTGAAGCAAGCATTCGAACGAAAGGAGCCTGATATGGCCTTGCGCATCGGCGACACCGCCCCCGATTTCACCGCGAATTCCACCGAGGGCGAGATCCGCTTCCATGACTGGATCGGCGACGGATACGCGATCCTCTTCAGCCATCCGAAGGATTTCACGCCCGTCTGCACGACCGAACTGGGCATGATGGCGGGCATGGCGGGCGAATTCGCCAAGCGCAACGCCAAGATCATGGGCATCTCGGTCGATCCGGTCGAGGATCACCACAAGTGGAAATCCGACATCGCGAGCTATACCGGCCACGAGGTGAGCTATCCCATGGTGGCCGATCCCGAGATGGCGGTCGCCAAGCTTTACGACATGCTGCCGGCCGAGGCCTCCGGCGATGCCGCCAACCGCACGCCCGCCGACAACCAGACGGTGCGCACGGTCTTCATCGTGGGGCCCGACCGGAAGGTGAAGCTCAGCCTTACCTATCCGATGACGACGGGCCGGAACTTCGACGAGATCCTGCGCGCGCTCGACAGCATCCGCCTGACCGCCGAGCACAAGGTGGCGACGCCGGCGGGCTGGGTCCAGGGCGGCGACGTGATCATCACCGGCGCGGTCAGCGACGACGAGGCGCGCGAGAAATTCGGCAGCTTCGACCAGAGGCTGCCCTATATCCGCACCGCCAAACAGCCGGGCTGATCGCAGAAACCGGGTGCGGCGTTCCCGAGGTTCGGGCGCCGCGCCCCTTGCCGCCTCGGCGCGTTGAGTATTTATGGACAGATGAAGGAGGGGCGCGCGACCGCTCCTTCATCTGTCTGTAAATACTCGTTCTCGCGGATCTGCCCTTGCGTGCGGCGCTGGCATGAGAGCGGCCCGCCTGCCGGAGGCCTGCTTGCGACATCATTCCCTCTATGGCCTCGGCCTTGCCTTCGCGGCTGCACTCCTGATCTCGCCCGATACGCTGCTCATGCGGCTGTCGCATCTCGGGGGCGTGGAGATGATGACGTGGCGCGGGCTTCTCGCCTGCGCCGTGATGCTGACGCTCTGGCCGATCCTGTCGCGGTCGCGGAGGGCGGATCTGAGGGCACTGACCGGGCGGGCGGGGATCGTGGCGACCGCGTGCCAGACGGCCAATGCCGTGCTTTTCGTCACCGGCATCGCGGTAGCACCCGTCGCGGTGGTGCTTTTCTCGCTGGCGACGGTGCCGATCTGGGCCGCGATCTTCGGCGCGCTGTTTCTCGGCGACCGGGTGGGGCGCGCGACCATGGCGACCTGCGTTGTCGTGCTCGCCGGGATCGGGCTTTCGGTCTTCGCGGGCGAGCATGGCTCGACCGAAGGCGACCCGGTTCTCGGCGCGATCTGCGGCCTTCTCGTGGCCTTCGCACTGGCCGGCGCCTTCACGAGCTATCGCGCGGCGCCTGCCATTCCGATCATGCTGAGCGTCGGGATCGGCGGCGGCATTGCCGGCGTGATCGGGTTCCTCCTGTCGGACACGCTGGTCCCGGAGGAATCGTGGCGGGTCCTCGCCATCGCGGCCACGGGCGTGGTGATCCTGCCGGCCTGCTTTTTCATGTTCGGGGTCGCGTCGCGCCATACCAGCGGCGCGAATGTGAGCCTCTTCATGTTGCTCGAGACGGTCCTCGGTCCCCTCTTCGTCTGGATCGCCCTGGGCGAGGCGGTGCCTCCGCTCGGCCTTGCGGGCGGCGCGATCGTGGTGGTGGCGCTGGCGCTCTATCTCGATCACCAGCGCCGCACCCTCAGAGGATCATCAGCCGGATCCCGTAGGCCACGAGCCCCAGAGCCGCCACGCTGAGACCCCAGATCGACACGAACCAGAGGAGCCGGCGCAGCATCTCAGTGGTAGCCCTCGCCGTGCCGGAGCTTGCCGCGGAACACCCAGTAGGCGTAGATCGTGTAGGCGAGGATGATCGGCACCAGGACCACCGCGCCCACGAACATGAAGAGCTGCGAGCTCTCGGGGCTGGCCGCATCCCAAAGGGTGACCTCGGTCGGGATGATGTAGGGCCACATGCTGACGCCCAGCCCGATGAAGCAGAGCAGGAACAGCGCCAGGGTGATCACGAAGGGCATCCAGTCGTTGCGGTCGGTGAAGAGTTCTCGGGCGAGCCACAGGACGAGCCCCACCACCAGGATCGGCACGGGCGCCACTTCGAGGACGTTGGGCCAGGCAAGCCAGCGCTGGAAGTATTCCTGCTCGAGGAACGGCGTCGCGATGCTGACGGCCGCGATGAAGCCCACGGTCGCGAAGCCGAAGATCCGGGCCAGCACGCGGACCTGGTGCTGGGCGTGCCCCTCGATCCGCCAGTTGAGCCAGCATGCCCCCAGCAGCGCGTAGCCGCAGACCACTGCGAAGCCGCACAGGATGGTGAAGGGCGTCAGCCAGTCGAGCCAGCCGCCGCCATAGGCCCGGCCGTCGACCTCGATCCCCTGCAAGAGCGCGCCGAGGATCATGCCCTGGGTCAGGGCGGCCGCGACCGATCCGCAGATGAAGGCGAAATCCCAGAGCTTCTGCGTGAAGCGCGAGGTCGCGCGCCAGCGGAATTCGAACGCGACCCCGCGGAAGATCAGCCCCAGCAGCATCGCGATGATCAGCGGATAGACCGCCGGCATGATGATCGCATAGGCCATCGGAAACGCCGCGAAGAGCCCGCCGCCGCCCAGGACCAGCCAGGTCTCGTTGCCGTCCCAGACCGGGGCGACCGTGTTCATCATCAGGTCGCGGTCCTGCTTTTCGGGAAAGAACGGGTAGAGGATGCCGATCCCGAGGTCGAAGCCGTCGAGCACCACGTAGACATAGACGGCGAAGGCCAGCAGCAGCGCCCAGGCGATCGTCAGGTCGAAGCTGATTTCCATGGGCTCTACTCCGCGGGGTGGGGATTATGGTCGGGGGCTTCGACGTTCCCGGGCGTGATCCCGGCGGTGCGGATCGGACCGTCCCCGTCATCCATCCCCCGTTCGCCCCGTTCGGGTGCGTGATGCATGAGCTTCAGGATATAGAGGATGCCCGCCCCGAAGATCGTGAAATAGATCACGATGAAGGCCACCAGCGACGCGCCCACCGCGGATGCGGCCAGCGGCGAGACGGAATCGGCCGTCAGAAGCTCGCCGTAGACGGTATAGGGCTGGCGGCCCACCTCGGTCGTGATCCAGCCCGCGATCACCGCGACGAGACCCGAGGGCCCCATGACGAGGGCCGCGCGGTGCAGCCAGGGCGCGTGATAGAGGTTGCCGCGCCACCGCGCCCAGAGCGACCAGAGGCCCACGCCCAGCATCGCGAAGCCCAACGCCACCATGACGCGGAAGCTCCAGAACACGATCTCGACAGGCGGCTGCAGCTCGCGCGGCACGGTATCGAGACCGTCGAGAGAGGCGCCCCACCCCTTTTCCAGGATCGGGCCGCCGATGCGCGGGATCTCGATCTTGTAGCGCATCTCGCCCGCCTCCTGATCGGGGATACCGAAGAGGATGAGGGGAATGCCGTCCTGGGAGGACTCGAAATGCCCCTCCATCGCCAGCACCTTGACGGGCTGGTGTTCGTAGGTGTTGAGCCCCTGTTCGTGGCCCGCGATGATCTGCAAAGGGGCGACCAGCGCGGCCATCCACATCGCCATCGAGAACATCGTGCGCACGCCGCGGTTCTGCGTCCGTCCCTGCAACAGGTGCCAGGCGCCGACTCCGCCGACGATGAACGCAGTCGTAAGATAGGCCGCGATGAGCGTGTGCACGAGCCGGTAGGGGAAGGACGGGTTGAAGATGATGGCCCACCAATCGGCCGGCAGGAACTGGCCGTTCTCGCCCATGGTGAAGCCCGCGGGCGTGTGCATCCAGCTGTTGACCGACAGGATCCAGGTGGCGGAAATGGCGGTGCCGATCGCGACCATCAGGCAGGCCGCCATGTGCAGCGCGTCGCCGACCTTTTCGCGGCCGAAGAGCATGATGCCGAGGAATCCCGCCTCGAGGAAGAAGGCCGTCAACACCTCGTAGGCCATCAGCGGTCCGATCACGGGGCCCGCCAGATCGGAAAAGACCGACCAGTTGGTGCCGAACTGGTACGACATCACGATGCCCGACACGACGCCCATCGCGAAGGAGATCGCGAAGATCTTCAGCCAGTACTGGAAGAGGCGCAGATAGGCCTCGTCACGGGTCCAGAGATAGGCGCCGTTCAGCACCGCGAGGAAGCTCGCCAGCCCGATCGAGAAGGCCGGAAAGATGAAGTGGAACGCGACGGTGAAGGCGAACTGGATGCGGGCCAGCAGCGTGGCGTCCAGACCGAATGAAAGGTCCATCGGATGGTCTCCCGCGAGGAATTTGAGCCTTACATAGTAGGAGGCGATGTCTTTTCACATGCGACCCGTTGGCCCGGTGAATCGGAGGGATCGTGCAACCGTGCGCGGATCGGATCGGGAAGATGGCTCGCGAATTTCCGGGCGAGTGCCTCGAGAACCCGGCCGCGGCGATCCGGATCGAGCGCCTCGAGCCCCTGGATGCAGGCATATTGCGCGGAGCCATCCACGATGCGCGCCAGATCGCCATCGAAATCCGCGCCCCGCCTGTCGCGCAGGTAGACGAGATCGGGAGGCGGTGCGACCGCGGCGCCCAGGCGCATTTCGGCGTGGTTGGCAAGCGCCACGGGCAGGTATTGGGCGCGATCGCGAAACCGGAACCCGACCTGCCGATCGAGCGCGCCCGGCAGCCGGTCGAGGGTGTCCGCGATCGTCGAGACGCGCAGCGGATGGGGCTTGTGGGGCACGCGCAGGAAGGCCCCCTCGAAGCCCAGCATCCGTGCGGCCGTTTCCTGTGCGAAGAGGTGCGAGGGGCGCCGATCGGGGCGGTTCGCGATCCGGCGCAGCCATGCCTTCGCGCGGGCGCCGACGCGCTTGGCCGCGCTGCGCCGCATCTCTCCCTGAAGGCGCGGTCGGCCGTCGCGGAAGAAATCCTCCGGCCGGGCGGGCCGGTTCAGCAGCATGTCGTCGTTGAGGTAGACGAAGCTCTCGGAAAGGCCGGGAATGCGGTGGATCGCCGCCTCGATGCTGCGCGAGTTGAAGTTCGGACGCGCGGCCGGCAAGCCGGCGAAGATCATGTCGTGATCGACGATGCGGATACGCCCCGGCGCGCAGATCCCCGCGGCCTCGAACCGGTCGAGATCGCGCGGCACCTGTCCGTCGGTCACCACGAAGATCCGGTCGATGAAGGGCGCGTATTTCAGGATCGAGGCGAGCGCGACGTAGATCTCGCCCGACTGCACGTAGCGCCCCTCGCCGCCATCGCCGTCGCCGGAGCGGTACCGCGCCCGCGCGGCGCGGTGGGCCGGGTCGGCGCCGTCGACCCACGTGATGACGGCGTCGATCCGCATGGCCGGACCCCGCGGCTCAGCTCATCTTGGGATAGAGGACGACCTGCGTGTCGATCGGAACCTGATCGTAGAGGATCTTGATCTGCTCGTTGATGAGGCCCGCGCAACCGTTGGAGACCGCCCGCCCGATCGAGCCCATGTCGCTGGTGCCGTGAATGCGCAGGTAAGTGTCGCCGCGCCCGGGCTGGAACAGGTAGAGCGCGCGCGCCCCCAGTGGGTTGCCGGGGCCGCCGGGCATCCCGTCCTCTTCGTACTGCGCGTATTTCTCGGGCTCGCGCTCGACCATGTCGGGCGTCGGCTTCCAGGAGGGCCATTTCTTCTTGGCGCCGACATAGAATTGCCCGGGCTCGTAGAGGCCGTCGCGGCCGACGCGGCAGGGATAGCGCATCGCCATCCCGCCCGGGCGCGTATGCAAGAGCTGGAAATGGTCGGGGAAGACGTGGATCTGGTTCGGCGGCAGCGGCGCGCGCAATTGCACCAGCGTAGGGGGCGGAATGCCGGCTGCCTGGGCCTCGACCCGCAGGGCCGAGAGGCCGATCGCCGCGAGGCCCGTCATCATGAAATGGCGTCTGTTCATCATCGGTCTCCAAAGAATGCTTCCGGGCTCATAACGTGATTTTACCGGCTCCGCCCGATGTTTCACGCGGATTTGACCCGTCCCGCCCACGGTTTGCACGGGCATAGCCTCGCCCCGGCAGGATTGTCACGCCCCTTGCCGCACGATAGCCCCGCGCGGCCCCGATGCGTAGCCGATTTGCCGCTTGGGGTTAACCGCAGCGCGGCGACGGCCCATGAAAAAGGCCCCGGCATTGCTGCCGGAGCCTCGTGGCGTCGGGGAGGGGAAGCGCGGCTTATTCGGCCACTTCTTCCTTCTTCGATTCCTCACCGGTCTCCTGGTCGACCATCTTCATCGCCAGGCGCACCTTGCCGCGATCGTCAAAGCCCAGAAGCTTGACATAGACCTCTTGGCCTTCCTTCAGGACGTCCGACGGATGGTTCAGGCGCTTGTTCTCGATCTGGCTCACGTGGACGAGGCCGTCGCGCTTGCCGAAGAAGTTCACGAAGGCGCCGAAATCGACGATCTTCACGACCGTGCCCTTGTAGATCTTGCCCTCTTCGGGCTCGGCCACGATCGAGTGGATCATGTCGTAGGCGCGCTGGATCGCGTCGCCGTTGGCCGAGGCGATCTTGATGATGCCGTCATCGTTGATGTCGACCTTGGCGCCGCTCGTCTCGACGATCTCGCGGATGACCTTGCCGCCCGATCCGATCACTTCACGGATCTTGTCGGTGGGGATCTGCATCGTCTCGATCCGCGGGGCGTGGCTGCTGAATTCCGCGGCGCCCGAGAGCGCCTTGTTCATCTCGCCGAGGATGTGCATCCGGCCGGCACGCGCCTGCTCGAGGGCCTTCTCCATGATCTCGGCGGTGATGCCCGCGACCTTGATGTCCATCTGGAGCGAGGTGATGCCGTTCTCGGTGCCCGCGACCTTGAAGTCCATGTCGCCGAGATGGTCCTCGTCGCCGAGGATGTCGGTCAGGATCGCGTAGTCGCCGCCCTCTTCGAGGATCAGCCCCATCGCGACGCCGGCAACGGCCGATTTGAGCGGAACGCCCGCATCCATCATCGACAGCGACCCGCCGCAGACCGAGGCCATCGAGCTCGACCCGTTGGATTCGGTGATCTCCGACACGATGCGGATCGTGTAGGGGAAATCGGTCGCGGCCGGCAGGACCGCCTGGAGCGCGCGCCAGGCAAGCTTGCCGTGGCCGATCTCACGCCGGCCCGGAGGTCCGAAACGGCCCACTTCGCCCACCGAGTAGGGGGGGAAGTTGTAATGCAGCAGGAAGTTGGACTTGTAGGTCCCCTGCAGCGCGTCGATCATCTGCTCGTCGTCGCCGGTGCCGAGCGTGGTGACAACCAAGCCTTGAGTCTCGCCGCGGGTGAAGAGCGCAGAGCCGTGGGTCCGGGGCAGGAAGCCCGTCTCGGCCACGATCGGGCGCACCTCGTCGGTGCGACGTCCATCGATCCGCTTGCCGGATTTCACGACATCGCCGCGCAGGACCGAGCTTTCGAGCTTCTTCAGGGCGGAGCCGAGATTCTCGTCCTCGAGCTGCTCGTCGGTCAGCGTGGCGCGGATGTCTTCCTTGGCCTTCGCGACGGCGTTGGTGCGCTCCTGCTTGTCGGTGATGGCGTAGGCGTCGCGCATCTTCTGCTCGCCCGCGGATTTCACCGCATCGTAGAGCACCGAGTAATCGGCCGGCTGGAAGTCGAACGGCTCCTTGGCGGCATCCTCGGCGAGGTCGATGATGAGGTCGATCACGGGCTTCAGCTGCTCGTGGGCGAAAGTCACGGCGCCCAGCATCTCGGCCTCCGAAAGCTGGTAGGCTTCCGATTCGACCATCATCACGGCGTCCTTGGTGCCCGCGACGACGAGGTCGAGCCGCTGCTCGGGCTTGTTCTTGAGATCGTGCATGTCGTCGATCTCGGGGTTGAGGACGTATTCGCCGCCCTCGTAGCCCACGCGGGCACCGGCGATCGGGCCCATGAAGGGCGCGCCGGAGATGGTCAGTGCCGCGGAGGCCGCGATCATCGCCACGATGTCGGGATCGTTGACGAGGTCATGGCTCAGCACGGTACAGATCACGAGGACTTCGTTCTTGAAGCCCGGCACGAAGAGCGGACGGATCGGCCGGTCGATGAGACGCGAGGTCAGCGTCTCCTTCTCGGTCGGACGGGCCTCGCGCTTGAAGAAGCCACCGGGGACCTTGCCCGCGGCATAGTACTTCTCGTTGTAATGGACGGTAAGCGGAAAGAAATCCTGGCCCGGCTTCTGCTGCTTGGCGAAGGTCACGTTGGCCATCACGCTGGTTTCGCCCAGCGTGGCGATCACGGAGCCGTCGGCCTGACGCGCGACCTTGCCGGTCTCGAGCGTCAGGGTCTCTTCGCCCCATTGCATCTCTTTTTTCGTTACGTTGAACATCTGTCGTATCCTATCTGGACCGGCACGGGGCGTTCCCCGGCGGCCCTGTTTCATGGCGGCCGTATTGCCGCCGACCCCGCTTTTCGGTGATTTCATGCGCCGGGGTCATGGCGTCACGTCTTTGATTGCACGGCCCATACACGAAATGCGCCCGCATGGCCAGTGGGGGCGATTCGGCGCACCCGGCGGCCGGAAACGCGAAAGGGCCGCGCGAGGCGGCCCTTGGTCATCCCGATACGCGGGCGGAACGGCGTCAGCGGCGGATGCCGAGACGCTTGATGAGGTCCTGGTAGCGGGCCTCGTCGCGGGCCTTGGTGTAGTCGAGCAGCTTGCGGCGCTGGGCCACGAGCTTGAGAAGGCCACGGCGCGAGTGGTTGTCCTTCTTGTGCGTCTTGAAGTGCTCGGTCAGGGTGCTGATCCGGCTGGTCAGGATGGCGACCTGGACCTCGGGCGAACCGGTGTCGCCCTCCTTGGTCGCGAAGTCCTTCATCAGGCGCTGCTTTTCTTCGCTCGTGATCGACATCGGGGATCTCCTTGGCTGTGGGTCTCGAAGACGGCGCGGCCCGGGATGTCGTCCAGTGCCGGCCCAATCCGCCTCATTGCGGATGCGCGCCTATAAGAGATTCGCGCGGCCGTGGAAACCCCCTTTGCCGTCAGGTCCAAGGTTCCGGTGCGACGCCGTAGCCGATGTAGAGCGGGTGCTTGGGATGGCCGTGCTTGGTCAGGCCCAGATGGTGCATCGGCACGCCGTGGCCGCGCAGCAGCGCCTCGACCGCGGGCCCGCGATCCAGAAGCGCGCCATGCGTGCCCCAGGCGCAGACCGTCCGGTCAGCCCAGGCGGCGCCCTCGAGGATCGCCGCGTCGTTGGCGTCGCCGATCGGGTCGTCGCATTTCCTCAGGCCCTTGGGATCGGTGCTGCGCCAGGCGAAGATGTTGCAAACGCGAAAGGCGCCGAAGCCCTGCGCGCGCGCGCGCCGCTCGCATCGCTCCACCGTGGGGTCGTTCTGGTACTCGGTCGCGGTCGAGGGGTTCAGCATGATGAAGAGCGCTTTGGGGCCCTCGGGCGCCCAGACCCGCGTGAGCGCGAAGCGGTACCGCTCGCAATTGGAATAGGTCGCGACGCTTTCGGCGTCGCCCTTCTGGAAGCTCCGCTCGATCATGCGTCGCGGTTCAGGACCCGGGTGGGATGGACGAAGCCCGCCCGATACGTGCCGAGGGCCAGCGCGCGGCCTTCATGGACTGCCCAGACGGTATCGCCGAAATCGGCATCGGTGCGCAGGACTTCGACCGGGTTGCCGTTCGCGAGCCGCGGCACCGATTGACCCGCGACGAGCGCGGTCGGCACATGCGCCAGACCCGCCTCGATGGGCGTCAGCAAATCGTCGATCCCGGGCGTCTGCGCCGCGGCCTCGATCGCGTCGAGCGTCACCGCATCGTCAAGCGTGAAGGGCCCCGACCAGATCCGGCGCAGATGCGTGACATGCGCGCGGGTGCCCAGCGCCTCGCCCAGATCGCGCGCGATGGCGCGCACGTATCCGCCCTTGCCGCAGACGAGCCGCAGCGTCGCGTGATCGGGATCGGGGCGGTCGAGCAGATCGAGGCTCTCGACATAAAGCGGGCGGGCGACCAGATCCATCTCGATGCCCTCGCGGGCGAGGTCGTAGGCGCGTTCGCCCTCGACCTTGACCGCCGAGACCTGCGGCGGGACCTGCTCGATGTCGCCCACGAAGGCGGGCAGGGCGGCGCGCAGGCCCGCGTCGTCGGGGCGCGCGTCGCTTTCGGCGATCACCGCGCCCGAGGCGTCGTCGGTGGCGGTCGCGGTGCCGAAGGCGATCCCGAACTCGTAGGCCTTGAGCGCGTCGGTCAGGAGCGGGATGACCTTGGTCGCCTCGCCCAAAGCCACGGCGAGGATGCCCGTCGCGTCCGGATCCAGCGTGCCGGCATGGCCGGCCTTCTTGGCCCCGAACGCCCAGCGCACCTTGTTGACCACCTGGGTCGAGCCGGTGCCCGCGGGCTTGTCGACGATGACCCAGCCGGAGACGTCCCGACCCTTGCGCCTGCGTCCCATGCCTCAGCCCGCCTTGCGCACGGTGCCGATGATCGGGCCCATGGCACGCCCGAAATCGTTGCGCCCCGTGGCCCCGTCGTAGAGCCGCGAGATGTTGCCGTCGAAATAGAGCGCGTTGCCGACGCCCAGGCCGTCGCGGAAGAGCCGCCCGAAATGATGGAAGTTCACCCGTTCGTCGGAAATCGCGAGCCAGGCCGTGCGGCCGTCCTCGCTGACGCCGATGCCGTTGCGCACATAAAGCGAATCGCTGTCCTCCAGGAACCGGGGATGCAGCTCGCCGTCGATGACCAGCATCGGGCCCGATTGCGTGGCGTAGGTGCAGTCGGGGCGGTCCTCGGCGAAGCGGCGCGATTCGACGATGCGCGCGCGGTCCCCGGTCAGGCAGAGCACGCCGTTGGGGAGCAGGCCGAAATTGCCGGGCCCCTCGCTGGTGATGACCGGCTGCACCTCGTGGCCGTTCTCGACGTAATGGCCCACGGGCGAGCGGTCGTCATGGTACATGCCCGCATTCATCGCGATCCCGAGCGTTTCGCCCTGCGGCGCGAGCGCCCGGTCGAGCGCCGTGAAACTGCCGTAGGGCGCGCCCGTCTCGTCGTTGAGCCAGAGCCGCAGCGTTTCGGTCGACAGATCGACCTCGCAGACGGTGAAGCGCGCGCCGTCGAAGCTGAGCGCATCGCATCCCGCGGCGCCGGCGCCCGCAGGCAGCATCGTCGCGAGGAAGGCGGCCAGACGCCACATCACTCGCCGTCCTCGGGATGATCGTCGAGATCGCGCCGCACCTCGTCGCGGGCCAGAAGCTCGCGCGTCTCGTCCATGCGGTCGAAGGTCTCGTCGATGACGAAGCGCAGGTCGGGCGTGAACTTGAGCGTCATCTCGCGGCCGAGCGCCCGGCGCAGCTCGTGCTTGTTGCGCTTGAGCGCGGCGATCGCCTCGGGGCGGTTGTCGCCGCCGAGCGGCAGGCAGAACACGGTCGCGATCTTGAGGTCCGGGGTCGCGCGCACCTCGGTCACGGTGATCGACATGCGGTTGAGATCGGGGTCGTGGATGTCACCGCGATTGAGCACGTCCGACAATGTGCGCCGGATGAGCTCGCCCACGCGCAGCTGGCGATTCGAGGGCCCGTGCCCGTCATTGAAGCGGTTCTTTGACATGGCCTGCATCTAGGCGCGTGGCCCGGCGGGTGCAACCGCGGCGTTGCGCCGGTTCCCCTGCCGGGGTAGCGGTTGGCCCCGTGGATGCGAGGGAGATTTAATGCGAGGGAGATTTTGACGATGAAGGTCGTGATTGCGGGCGTCTCGGGGCGCATGGGCCGGATCCTGGTCGAGACCATCGACGCGAGCGGTGGCGGGATCGAGCTTGCGGGTGCGACCGAGCGGGCGGGCCATGACTGGATCGGGCAGGATCTCGGCGTCGTTCTGGGCGGCGCCAAGCGGGCGGTGAAGGTGACCGACGACATGGCCGTGGCCCTGGGCGGGGCGGATGCCGTCATCGACTTCACCACGCCCGAGGCGACCCTTTCCCATGCGCGCGCCGCCGCCGATCTGGGGCGCGCCATCGTGATCGGCACGACGGGGTTCTCCGACGAGGAACTTGCGGCGCTCGGGGAATGTGCCGATCGCGCCGTGATCGTGCGCGCGGGCAACATGAGCCTCGGGGTGAACCTGCTGACGCGTCTGGTGGCGAAGGTCGCCGCGGCCCTCGACGAGAGTTTCGACATCGAGGTGGTCGAGGCGCATCACCGCCACAAGATCGACGCGCCCTCGGGCACCGCCCTGATGCTGGGCGCGGCGGCGGCCCAGGGGCGCGGCGTCGATCTCGGCGAGGTCGCCGATCGCGGCCGCGACGGGATCACCGGGGCAAGGCGGCCGGGCGATATCGGTTTCGCGTCGATCCGGGGCGGGTCGATCATCGGCGATCACGACGTGATCTTCGCGGGCGAGGGCGAGACGATCCGGCTCGGCCATACGGCCACTGATCGCAGCCTCTTCGCACGCGGCGCGCTCAAGGCCGCACTCTGGACCGAAGGCCAGCCGCCCGGCGCCTACGACATGATCGACGTGCTGGGGCTCGACTGACATCCTGCGTGCGGCGAACCCGCCGGCGGGCGTCCTCCTTCGGGTCGCCGCGGTGGCGCTTCCAAACGCGGTTTCGGCGCAGGAACGCCGGATCACGGAGCGGTAGGCGGTCTTGGATCTCGTCGTCGGGTGCGAGCTCTCGCGCGACTGCCAGATCGTGACGCTGCGCGGGGACCGGCTCCATTTCCGGGGCGGAGAACGGCGATACCGCCTGGCTGACGCTGGGTTGACCGAAGTCAGAAATCGACCGCGATGCCCTTGCGTTCCCAGTCGCCGTAGCGGACCGGCTCGGGGCCGTCGCGCCCGCCGAGCTCGGTCGGAAGATCCGGGCCCCGGTCGGCCCTGCGCCGCTCCTCGGCTTCGGCGAGGGCGCGTCTGGCGGCGTCGGGAAGGTCGTCTCGGTCCATCGCGGGATCCCCGTCGGCTTGCTGCATGCTGACCCGTCATATAAGTATCCGTGGCTCGCCCTCAAGGTCGGGCGCGGTGGTGAGGGGATCCGACATGGCGCAATCCGACCCGGCGCGGGGCGCGGCCCTGTCGCTTCTGTGGGGTGTCCTCGAGGAGGGCAGACTGCTCGGCGAGATGCTTCCGGGGGCGCTGTCGGATCTTGCTCCGGCCGATCGCGCGCGGGCGCAGCGGCTCGCCACCGGCACGCTGCGCTGGATGGACCGCGCCGACCGGGCGCTGGGCCCGTTCCTGCGGATGAAGCCCTGGCCCGAGGTCCACAACATCCTGCGCATGGCGCTCTACGAGATCCACGAAGGGGCCACCCCGCCCCATGCGGCCGTCGCGGCGGCCGTCGATCTGGTGCGCGGCACGGAACGCGGTGCGAGGCAGGGCGCGCTCGTCAACGGGGTGCTGCGCAGCGTCCTGCGCAAGGGCGGCTGGGAGGATCTGCCGGTGCCGCGGCTGCCGAAATGGCTGCGCAAGCCGCTGAGCGCGACCTACGGCAAGACGGCGGTCGGCGCGATGGAGGCGGCATTCGCGCGCGGCGCGCCGCTCGACCTGAGCGTGAGGGCGGATGCGGCGGGCTGGGCCGGGCGGCTCGGCGGGCGGGTGACGCCGACGGGCGCGGTGAGGCTGGAGCGCCCCGGTCAGGTCAGCGCGCTGCCGGGATACGAGACGGGCGCGTGGTGGGTGCAGGACGCCGCCGCCGCGCTCCCCGCGCGCGCGCTCGGCGATGTGGCGGGCAAGCGCGTGCTCGACCTCTGCGCCGCGCCGGGCGGCAAGACGCTGCAGCTTGCCGATGCCGGCGCGCGGGTCACCGCGCTCGACATTTCTGCGGCGCGGATGGCGCGGGTGTCGGAGAACCTCGCGCGCTGCGGGCTCGCGGCCGACATCGTGGTGGGCGACGCGCTCGACTGGACGCCGGAGGAACGGTTCGACGCGGTGCTGATCGATGCGCCCTGTTCGGCCACGGGCACGATCCGGCGTCATCCCGACCTGCCCCGCGCCAAGGCGGCGCAGGATTTCGCGCCGCTCGTGGCCTTGCAGGCGCGCATGATCGACCGGGCCGTGGAACTGGTGAAACCCGGCGGGCGGATCGTCTATTGCACCTGTTCGCTGCTGCCCGAAGAGGGCGAGGCGCAGGTCGCGGCGGCCCTCGCGCGGCAGGAGCGGCTGAAGCTCGCGCCCGATGCGTTCGATCTGGACGGGATCGAGCCGGGCTGGCTCTGCCCCGAGGGATTGCGCCTCAGGCCGGATTACTGGGCCGATCTTGGCGGGATGGACGGCTTCTTCGTCGCGGCCTTCGACGTTGATCGGTGACAGCGCCGGCGCGGCGCGTTAATCCTGCGGGCCAGAAGCGCGCGGCGACGCGCGGCACGAGAGCAGGTCCCATGTCCCCAGGCATCGCATCGAGATCCGAGCGCACCAGATCGGAACGCCTTGCCGCGCGGCTGTCGATGCTCGCGCGCACGGCGCGCGGGTTCAACGCGCCGGGCCCCGAACCGGGCAGCATCGGCGCGGCGGCGCGCGGCGACCAGATCGTGGCCGGTCACTTCCTCTTTCGCGGCTATCTGGTCGAGGCGTCCGACACGCCGATCTGGGACCTGCCGCTGCCGGACGATCCCGAGTTCGAGGCCGAGCTGCACGGCTCGGGCTGGCTCGACGATCTCGCGGCGCAGGGGACTGAGCGCGCGGGGCAGCTCGCGCGCGACTGGGTGCATGACTGGGCGCGGCGGTTCGGCGACGGGACCGGCCCCGGCTGGCGACCGGAGCTTGCGGGGCGGCGCGTGACGCGCTGGATCGCGCATGGCGAGATGCTGCTGCGCGATGTCGACCGGCAGACGCGGCGCCGGTTCTTCCGCGTGCTGTCGCGCCAGGTGGCGTTCCTGGCGCGGCGCCTGCGCCACACGCCGCCGGGCCCGGACCGGCTCGAGGTGCTGATGGGGCTGCTGCTCGCGGGATTGCATTTGGAGGGGATGGGCCGGCATCGCGACCGGGCCGCCGCGGCGCTCGGGGTCGAGGCGACAAACCTCGTCGCCGAGGACGGCAGCATCGCCAGCCGCAATCCCGAAGGTCTGGCCGAGATCTTCGCCCATCTCGCCGGCGCCGCGGAGGCGTTGCGCCGCGCCGGCCACGCGGTTCCGGGCGGGCTCGACGTGGCCCTTGCGCGCGCCGCGCCGGTGCTGCGCTGCCTGCGGCATGCCGACGGATCGCTGGCGCGGTTCCATGGCGGCGGGCGCGGCGTGGCCGGCAGGCTCGACGCGGCGCTGGCGGTGTCGGGGGTGCGTCCCGCGCCGGTCGAGGATCGCGCGATGGGCTTCGCGCGGCTCTCGCACGGCCGCACGACCCTGATCGTCGACGCGGCGCCGCCGCCTGCGGGGCCCGGCTCGGTCGATGCGCATGCCTCCACGCTCGCCTTCGAACTCACGTCGGGGCGCCGGCCCATCATCGTGTCCTGCGGCGCGGGGCGCAGTTTCGGGCCCAAATGGCGGCGCGCGGCGCGGGCCACGGCGTCGCATTCGACCCTCGCCCTCGACGGGTATTCCTCGGCCCGGATCGCGGGGGGCGACGATCTGCTGTCGGAGGCGCCGCGCGACGTCCGGACCGAGCGGCGGCGCGGCGACAATTCGACCGGCCTCATCGCGGGCCACGACGGATACGTCGCGACCCACGGCCTCACCCATGTGCGGCAGCTGCATCTCGACACCGATGGCCGTTCGCTGCGCGGGGAGGACGTGCTGGCCACGGTCGAGCGCAGCGACGAGGCGATCTTCGATCGCGCGATGGAGGCGGCGGACCAGCAGGGCTTCGTGTTCCGCGTGCGGTTCCACCTTCATCCCGACATCGTGGTGGAGCCCGACGACGATCCGGGATCGGTCCTGCTGCTGACGCGGGGGGGCGAATTGTGGATGTTCCGGCACGACGGCGCCGCCGCCGTCACGGTCGAGCCGTCGGTCTATCTCGACAGCGTGTCGCTCTCGCCGCGGCCGACGCGGCAGATCGTGCTGAGCGCCTCCGCGCTCGATTATGGCACGCGCGTGAGCTGGACCCTTGCAAAAGCGCGTCAAACACCCGATGCGGTGCGCGACATCGTTCACGACGACCTGCCCGTCCTGGCCTGACCCGCGAGAGGAGCCGCGCCCCATGACCGACCTCGTTTCCCTGCGCCGTGCGCTGATCTCGGTTTCCGACAAGACCAACCTTCTCGAACTGGGACGCGCGCTTGCCGGACGCGGGGTGGAGCTTCTGTCGACCGGCGGCTCGGCCCGCACGCTGCGCGAGGCGGGGCTCGAGGTGCGCGACGTGGCCGATCTGACCGGGTTCCCCGAGATGATGGACGGGCGCGTCAAGACGCTGCACCCGAAGGTGCATGGAGGGCTGCTGGCGCTGCGCGACGACGCAGGCCACCGTGCCGCGATGGAGGAGCACGGGATCGAGGCGATCGACCTGCTGGTGGTCAACCTCTATCCGTTCGAGGCCACGGTCGCGCGCGGCGCGGGCTACGACGAGGCGGTCGAGAACATCGATATCGGCGGCCCGGCCATGATTCGCGCGGCCGCCAAGAACCACGGCTTCGTCACCACCATCGTCGACATCGAGGATTACGACGCCCTTCTGGTCGAGCTGGATCAGAACGCGGGCGCGACGTCCCGCCCGTTCCGGCAGGTCATGGCGCAGCGCGCCTATGCCCGCACGGCGGCCTACGACGCGGCGGTGTCGTCGTGGATGGCGGGCGCCATCGGCGAGCCCGCGCCGCGCCGCCGCGCCGTCGCCGGCACCCTGCGCCAGACGATGCGCTACGGCGAGAACCCGCACCAAGCGGCCGCCTTCTATACCGACGGCACCGACCGTCCGGGCGTCGCCACGGCCCATCAGCATCAGGGCAAGGCGCTCAGCTACAACAACATCAACGACACCGATGCGGCGTTCGAACTGGTCAGCGAATTTGCCGATGCGGCGCCCACCTGCGTCATCGTCAAGCACGCCAATCCCTGCGGCGTCGCACAGGGCGCCACGCTGGCCGAGGCCTATGGCCGCGCCTTCGATTGCGACCGGACCTCGGCCTTCGGCGGCATCGTGGCGCTCAACCGCCCGCTCGACGGGCCGACCGCCGAAGCCATCGCGGGCATCTTCACCGAGGTCGTGATCGCCCCCGGTGCCGACGACGCGGCGCGCGCGGTCTTCGCGGCCAAGAAGAACCTGCGCCTTTTGACGACCGAGGGGCTCGGCGATCCGCGCGCGGCCGGGGATGTCTGGCGGCAGGTCTCGGGCGGCTATCTGGTGCAGGACAAGGATGCGGGCCACATCACCCGCGACGACCTGACCGTCGTGACCAAGCGCGCGCCCAGCGACGATCAGATCGACGACCTGCTCTTTGCCTGGCGCGTGGCCAAGCACGTGAAGTCCAACGCCATCGTCTATGTCAGGGACGGCGCGACCGTGGGCGTCGGTGCGGGTCAGATGAGCCGCGTCGACAGCACCCGCATCGCCGCGCAGAAGGCCCTCGACATGGCGCGCGTGCTGGACCTGCCTGCGCCGCCCACGCAAGGCTCCGTCGTGGCGTCGGACGCGTTCTTTCCGTTCCCCGACGGGCTGCTGACCGCGGCCGAGGCCGGAGCGCGGGCGGTGATCCAGCCCGGCGGCTCGGTGCGCGACGACGAGGTGATCGCGGCGGCCGACGGGGCCGGCCTCGCCATGGTCTTCACGGGCATGCGGCATTTCCGGCACTGATGGCGCGGCTCTGGAAATGGGCGGGGATCGTCTTCGTTCTCGATCAGCTCACGAAGATCCTTGTGGTGCAGATCCTGGGCCTCGCCTCGCGCGGGTCGATCGACGTTCTGCCGCCATTCCTCAACTTCCGGATGGCGTGGAACCGCGGCGTGAATTTCGGGATGCTGTCGGGGGACGGCGATGCCACGCGCTGGATCCTGATCGCCGTCGCGCTCGGCATCTCGGCCTGGGTCGTCCTGTGGCTCCGGCGCGAGCGGCCGGGCAAACGGGCGATGATCGCGGGCGGCCTGCTGGTAGGCGGGGCCATCGGCAACGTGGTCGACCGGCTGATCTATGGCGCGGTCGCGGATTTCCTCAACATGTCGTGCTGCGGGATCGACAACCCCTATGCGTTCAACGTCGCCGATATCGCGATCTTCGCGGGCGCGCTGGGCCTCATCGCGTTTACCGGCCGCCGGAAGAAGACCCCGTGACGCGTCGGACCACTTGCGATATGGCTGCGATCGAACGGGGCTGGAGGAGGGCGCGCATGCCCGGGCGAATTGGCGGCTACGCGGCGATGCTGGCCTTTGTGGCGGTGCTTTCGGGCTGCGGCGGGGGCGATCTCATCACCCTGAGCAATCCGGGCGAAGGCCCGGACGAATTCGCGATCCTGCCCAACAAGCCGCTGCAATCGCCCGACAACCTGAGCGCCCTGCCGCCGCCGACGCCGGGCGGGCCCAACCGTTCCGACCAGACGCCCGAGGCCGACGCGGTCGCGGCCCTCGGCGGCAGCGCCTCCGCGACGGTTGGGGGCGGGGTCAGGGGGCCGGGCCTCGTGGCGCATGCACGCCGGTTCGGCACCGATCCCGACATCCGCCGCACGCTCGCCGCCGAGGACGCGGCCTTCCGGCGGGGCCGCGGCGGACGTCCGCTCGAACGGCTCTTCGGCACGACGCTTTACTACCGGGTCTACGCGCCGCAATCGCTCGATCAATATGCCGAGCTCGAGCGGTTCCGCCGTCTGGGCGTGCGCACGCCCGCAGCCCCTCCGGCGGGCCTGGCCGAGTAACAGGCGGGACCGGCGCGCGGGGTCACATCCCCGTCACACGGGATTGCGCCCGTGGCCCCGTCCCATAGATTGCCGGCACGTCTTTCCCGGCAAAGGTCCTCCCATGCTGCGTGCCACGCTTCTTTCCCTCTTCGCCCTCACCGCGCCGCTCGTGGCGCGCGCGGCCGAGGTCTCGACCTTCACCCTCGACAACGGGATGGAGGTCGTCGTGCTGGAGGATCACCGCGCGCCGGTCGTCGTCCACATGGTCTGGTACCGCACCGGCGCCGCCGACGAGAAGCCCGGCGTCTCGGGCGTCGCGCATTATCTCGAGCATCTGATGTTCAAGGGCACCGACGATCTGGAACCGGGCGAGTTCAGCCGCGTCGTGGCCGAGAACGGCGGCACCGACAACGCCTTCACGAGCCAGGACTACACCGCCTATTTCCAGCGGGTGGCGAGCGACCGTCTCGGCCTGATGATGGAGATGGAGGCCGACCGGATGCGCGATCTGCAACTCGACGGCCGCGACATCCTGACCGAGCGCAGCGTGATCCAGGAGGAGCGGCGCCAGCGCACCGACAGCGATCCGTCGGCGCTGTTCGGCGAACAGCGCGACGCGGCGCAGTACCAGAACCACCCCTACGGCATTCCCGTGATCGGCTGGATGCACGAGGTCGAGGCGCTGGAGCTCGACGACGCGCTCGATTTCTACCGGACCTATTACGCGCCCAACAACGCGGTCTTGGTCGTCGCGGGCGACGTGACGCCCGACGAGGTGCGCAGCCTCGCCGAGGAGCATTACGGCCCCCTGGAGCCCACCGAAGACCTGCCCGAACGCACCCGCCCGCAAGAGCCGCCGCAACTGGCCGAGCGGCGCATCACCTTCGAGGATCCGCGCGTGGCGCAGCCTTACGTGATCCGCACCTATCTCGCGCCCGAGCGCGATCCGGGCGACCAGCGCAAGGCCGCGGCACTGACCCTGCTCGCCGACATCCTGGGCGAAGGGCAGACCTCGGAGCTCGCCCGGCGGCTGCAATTCGGCTCGAAGGAGGCGCTTTATACCTCGGCCTTCTATCGCGGCACGTCACTCGACGACACGACCTTCGGTCTGGTGGTGGTGCCGGCCCCCGGCGTCACGCTCGAAGAGGCCGAGGCCGCCCTCGACCGCGAGATCGCAGCCTTCCTCGACGAGGGCGTCGATCCGGCGCAGCTCGAGCGGCTGAAATTCCGGATGAAGGCCGGCGAGATCTACGAGGCCGACAGCGCCCAGTCGCTGGCCCGCCGCTACGGCAGCGCGCTGACCAGCGGCCTGACGGTCGCCGATGTCGAGGAATGGCCCGACATCCTGCAATCCGTCACGGCGGACGAGATCGTCGAGGCGGGCCGCGAGGTGTTCGACCGGCGCCGCGCGGTCACCGGATGGCTGCGCGCGCCCGGCCAGGAGACGACCCCCGAAGGCGCCGAGGGCGCAGTGGCCATCGAGGCCCCCACTTCAACGGAGATCACCCAATGATGCGTCTCGCACTCGCCATGGTCCTCGCGCTCGCCGCGGGTCTTCCCGCCCGCGCGGATGTCGACGTCGAGGAGGTGACCTCGCCCGGCGGGGTCACCGCCTGGCTGGTCGAGGATCACACCATCCCCTTCACGGCACTGGAGATCCGGTTCCGCGGCGGCACCGCGCTCGACCGGCCGGGCAAGGGCGGGGCGGTCAACCTGATGACGGGCCTGCTCGAGGAAGGCGCGGGCGAGATGGACGCGCAGGCCTTCGCGCTGGCCCGCGAGGAGCTGGCCGCGAGCTACGGGTTCGAGGCGAACGACGATTCGATCAGCATCTCGGCGCGGTTCCTGACCGAGAACCGCGATGCGGCTGTGGATCTGCTCCGGTCCGCCCTGGTGGAGCCGCGCTTCGACCAGGATGCGGTCGACCGGGTGCGCGATCAGGTCCTGTCGATCATCGCGAGCGACCTCAATGATCCCGGCTCCATCGCCACCCGTGCCTTCATGGGCCGCGCCTTTCCGGACCACCCCTACAGCGCGCCGAACGACGGGACGATCGAGACCGTGACGGAGCTGACGCGCGAGGATGTCGCCGCGGCGCATGCCGACACGCTGGTCCGCGACCGTGTCTATGTGGGGGCGGTGGGCGACATCACGCCCGAGGCGCTGGGCGGATTGCTCGACGATCTGCTGGGCGATCTGCCGCAGAGCGGGGCCGATCTGCCGAAAGAGGCGGCCTATTCAGCCGATCCGGGTACGGAGGTGGTCGAGTTCGACACGCCGCAATCCATCATCCTCTTCGGCCATGAAGGAATTGAACGGGACGATCCGGATTTCATCACGGCCTATATCCTGAACGAGATCATCGGCGGCGGCGGTTTCAATTCGCGCATGATGGAAGAGGTGCGGGTCAAGCGCGGCCTGACCTATGGCGTCGGCACCTGGCTTCAGCCGATGGAAAGCGCGACCCTCGTGATGGGGCAGGCCGCGTCGGCTAATGCGAGTGCCGCGGAAACCGTCGAGGTCATCTCCGACGAATGGGCCCGCGCGGCCGAGGGTGTCACGCAGGACGAACTCGATGCGGCAAAGACCTATCTCACCGGAGCCTATCCGCTGCGCTTCGACGGCAATGCGCGAATCGCGGGGATCCTCGTGGGCATGCAGATGGACGATCTGGGGATCGACTACATCGAGAGCCGCAACGACCAGATCGAGGCCGTGACGCTCGACGATATCGCGCGCGTGGCCGAACGGCTCTATCGTCCCGAGGATCTGAGCTTCACGGTCGTGGGCCGGCCCGAAGGGCTCGACGCGACCAACTGAGCCGACGGATGGCGGTCCCGCGAAAATGGGGCCGCCCGTCGATCCGCGGCGCATTTTTTCCCGGTGCATCGCCTAGACGACCGTGCTATCCCTTGTGGCATGACCTTGCATGACCCCAAGATACGTGCGTCCCGCCCGACCATCCGGGCCCTCGACGACGGCGCGATCAACCGCATCGCCGCGGGAGAGGTGGTCGAGCGTCCCGCCTCGGCGGTCAAGGAACTGGTCGAGAACGCGATCGATGCAGGGGCCCGCCGGATCGACATTTGCTATGCCGATGGCGGCAAGACGCTGATCCGCGTCACCGACGACGGCTGCGGCATGACGGGCGACGAGTTGCCGCTGGCATTGTCGCGCCATGCCACGTCCAAGATCGACGGGACCGACCTTCTCAACATCACGTCCTTCGGGTTTCGCGGCGAGGCTCTGCCGTCGCTCGGCGCAGTCGGGCGGCTCTCCATCACGTCGCGTGCCGAGGGCGCCGAGGGCGCGTCGATCTCGGTCGCGGGCGGGTGCGCCGAGCCGGTGCGCCCGGCCGCCATCACGCGCGGCACGATCGTCGAGCTGCGCGATCTCTTCTACGCCACGCCCGCACGGCTCAAGTTCCTGCGCACCGACCGCGCCGAGGCGCAGGCGATCGGTGACGTGGTCAAGCGTCTCGCCATGGCCGAGCCGCAGGTGAGCTTCAGCCTGCGCGACGTCTCTGGCGGCGGCGAGGGGCGCGTGGTCTTTCGCGCCGATGCAGGAAGCGGCGATCTCTGGGACGCGTTGCACGGGCGGCTCGGCCGTGTGCTGGGCACGGATTTCGCCGACAATGCCCTGCCCATCGATGCGGAGCGGGACGGCTTCGCGCTGACGGGCTATGCCGCCTTGCCGACCTATTCGCGGGGCGCCGCGACGCATCAATACCTCTTCGTCAACGGGCGTCCGGTGCGCGACAAGCTGCTGCACGGCGCGCTCAGGGGCGCCTATGCCGATTTTCTGAGCCGCGATCGCCACCCGGCCGTCGCGCTCTTCGTCGAATGCGCGCCGTCGCTGGTCGATCAGAACGTCCATCCCGCCAAGACGGAAGTACGGTTCCGCGACCCCGCCATCGTGCGCGGCCTGATCGTGTCGTCGCTGCGCCACGCGCTGGCCGAGGCGGGGCACCGCGCCTCGACGACCGTGGGCACCGCGACGCTCGGCGCGATGCGCGCGGAGCCGACGGCGGATGCGTCCGCGCGGATCTATCAGATGGACCGGCCTGGCCCCCGGACGCAGACGCCCACGCGCGGCTTTGCCGAAACGGCGGAAGTCTTCGCCCGCGTCGACCCGATCGACGAGACGCCGGAGCAGCCGCAGGAAAGCCACCCGCTCGGCGCGGCACGTGGCCAGGTCCACGAGAACTACATCCTCGCGCAGACCGAAGCCGGGCTCGTCATCGTGGATCAGCATGCCGCGCATGAGCGGCTGGTCTACGAGAAGCTCAAGCGCCAGATGGCCGAGAACGGCGTCGCGTCGCAATCCCTGCTGATCCCCGAGATCGTCGAGCTGTCCGAGGCCGGGGCCGCGATGCTGCTCGATCTCGCCCCGGATCTGGCGCAGCTGGGGCTCGAGATCGAGCCCTTCGGCGGCGGGGCTGTCGCGGTCCGCGCGACGCCCGCCATCCTCGGCACCGTCAACGCCGAGGTGATGCTGCGCGACATCCTCGACGAGCTTGAGGATCTGGGCGACAGCCTCAATGTCCGCGCCCGGATCGAGGCGGTGCTGAGCCGCGTCGCCTGTCACGGATCGGTCCGCTCGGGCCGGCGGATGTCGGCGCCCGAGATGAACGCGCTTTTGCGCGAGATGGAGGCGACACCCCATTCGGGCCAGTGCAACCACGGCCGGCCGACTTACGTGGAGCTGAAACTCTCCGATATCGAACGGCTCTTCGGGCGGACATGAGCCGCGCCGATCTGGAGCTCTGGCTGGCCGATCCGGTCGTCGTGGCGGGCGTTGCGGGTGCTGTGATCGCGATCATGCTGCTCCTGCTGGCATTGGCGGCGCTCCGGGCGGGACGGTCCGCGCGCGAGACACGCGCGCTCGCGGCACAGCTCGCGAGGCTGGGGGCGGGGCAGAATCAGCTTGCGGGCAACCTCCAGTTGGTCAGCGACACGCAGGCCAACGCCCAGTTGCACCTGGTCCAGACGGTCGAGGCGCGTCTGGCCGACGTGCAGAGCCGCATGAACGACCGGCTGGCCGATAATGCCGCGAAATCGGCGCGGGCCCTCGCGGACATGCAGGAGCGGATGCGCGACACCCTGCACGGTCAGACCGAGAAGACGACGAATTCGCTGACGCAGCTGCGCGAGCGGTTGTCGGTGATCGACCGCGCGCAGGACAACATCGCCAAGCTTTCGGGCGAGGTCCTGAGCCTTCAGGACATCCTGTCGAACAAGCAGCGCCGCGGTCTCTTCGGCGAGATCCAGCTCCACGATATCGTAAGCCAGGCGCTCCCCGCCGACAGTTTCACGATGCAAAAGACGCTGTCGAACGGCAAGCGCGCCGATTGCCTGATCCACCTGCCGCAGCCGCCCGGGCCGATGGTGATCGACGCCAAGTTCCCCTTCGAGGCCTTCGAGCAACTCGCCGCCGCCGAAACCCGTGACGACATGGCGCGCGCGCTACGCAGTTTCGGCCAGGCGGTGCGCAAGCATATCCGCGACATCGCCGAGCGGTATATCATCGAGGGCGAGACGGCCGACGGTGCGATCATGTTCCTGCCGTCGGAAGCAATCTATGCGGAACTGCATTCGCGCCTGCCGGAAGTGGTGCGCGAGGGGTTCGCAGCGCGGGTCTGGATCGTGTCGCCCACGACCTGCATGGCGACGCTCAACACGATGCGCGCGATCCTCAAGGATGCCCGGATGCAGCAGCAGGCCGGCGCCATCCGGCGGGAGCTGGGCCTGCTGCAGGGCGATTGCGACCGGCTGGTGGCGCGGGTGGGCAATCTCGACCGTCACTTCGCACAGGCCCGCAAGGACGTGGACGAGATCCTCGTCTCGGGCGAGCGCGCGGGCAAGCGGGCGGGGCGCCTGCACGGCTTCGACTTCGCCGAGACCGAGCCGGCGCCGCTTCCTGCGGCGGGAAGGTAGAGTGTCGCCTCCCGCCCATTCGTGCCCAAATGCGGTTTCCCGGTCCCGACCCCGTGCGCCTGGGCCGGGCCGGTGGCTGAATTCCGTTTGAGAGCGCGCCGCACGCCGCACCTGCCATCGCGGTGATCGGCGGAGACATGTCCGGCATGGCCGCGGCGTATCTGCTGAAGGACACGCATTGCGGACCCTTTGCGAAGCAGAGCCGAAGCGCGGGGGCCATGCGCGCACGCGGCTTGCGTGCCGGCGCGGTGACCAACCGGTCGATACCATGGGGCAAGTGATCTCCGTGATCCGACGCCTGGGGGCGCGAGCCAAGCGTGTGGCCAATGCCCGCGTTATGCGCCTGTGCCAGCGATCCGGTCAGGATCATCGCGCCAAGGAGCATGATGGAACGGCACCGGGTCAGCATTGTCATGATGGACATTCGGCGGAACACGCTTCCGGACAGAAGCCGGCCGCGCCCCCCGGTACCGCCCTTGGTCATCGCATCCATCATCGTCGTCACGATCCTTGATCGAGAAATCGGGCGTCGTCGGGTCCGGCGACGCTGCCGCCTTTCCCCGCTACATCGGCATCGTCGTGCCGGTCAGGACGTTCACGATCATCCAGATTCCCATGGCCATCATCACGAGGTTCTCGGTCAGCGAGATGAAACCCAGCGGCACGTTCGATCCGCCGCCGACGCAGGCGCATTTCAGCTCGCGCCTGTCGATATAGACCGCCTTGATGACGCTGACCGCGCCGATCGTCCCGATGAAGAGACCCACGGGTGCCACCGCCCAGATCAGGGGCGAGCCCGTTCCGATCAGCGCGGCCATGCCGATACCCGCATAGAGTTCGAGGAACGGATAGGCATAGCCGTAGGGAACATAACGCTGAGCCAAGAGGTCGTAGCCGAGGAACCCGCTTACGAAACCGCCCACATCCTGCAGTTTCTGCACGGCGAGGGCGACCATCGAGGTGGCGAAGAACCACATGAGCCATGTGAGCACGGGAAAGCCGGCGTATAGGTTCGCGACGATCGCGGCCGAGAGCAGCGCCATCGAGCCGAAGATGGCCACGACCGGCGCATAGGTCGTATCGTCCTTGCCGAGAACGCGAAACCCGAACCGCTCCTTCAGGTCGCTGAAGCCGCCCACGCGGTCGCCGTCGATCCAGGCCTGCGGCGTCGTCTTCACGCCCTGGGCCTCCTTGAAGGCATCGACCTCGGCGCGACTGGTCAGGAGGTGGTCGTCGACCTCGTATCCCTTCCATTCCAGAAGCGCCTTCGACTTCAGGCCGAACGGGCAGAGATGGCCGGGCATGGCCATGCGATAGAGGGACGCCGTCTTGCCCCTGCCGCGGCTTGCGGCGCGGGCGGCTTTGGGGCCGTCGATATTGGTCGTACTCATGGTCAGGCCTCCTTGTCCGTGCGAATGGACGTTCGTAATCGGGATTGCCCTGCATATATACCCTGGAGGGGTATATTCAAGCGGACGACCCGCACCATGAGCGAGACAGGAGACTGACATGAAGCAGGACAAACAACGCACGCTCGACAGGCTCTCCCGGCTGGAGGGTCAGGTCCGCGGCGTCGCGCGCATGGTCGAGGAGGATCGCTACTGCGTCGACATTCTCGCGCAGACCGCCGCGGTGCGATCGGCGCTCAGGGCGGTGGAGCGGCTGGTCCTGGAGAACCACGCGCGGCATTGCGTGGAAGAGGCGATCGCCGAAGGCCCGGACGCGCAGCGCGAGAAGTTCAATGAACTGATCGCCCTGCTCCAGAAGGCGCAGGGATGACTGTGCGCAAATGCGCTGTCAGCGCCCCGCCGCATCGTGCCGCGCACGGATGTCGGCGGGCCAGGTAGATTTGATGTAGCTCAGCACGGCGGCGATCTCCGCATCCGTCTGAACGTACTCGAAGGCGGGCATTGCAGAGAGATAATCCGGATCGCCGATCATCTCGCCCACGCCGTACTTGGTCAGAAGAAACAACGTCTCGCCGTCATGGTGCCAGGTATGCCCCGTCTCGTCGTGGGGCGGTGCCGGCAGCAGCCCGTCGGGCCCGCGCACATGCCAGTCGGGCTGACCTTCGAGATCGACGCCATGGCACGCGGCGCATTCGGCTGCGTAGATCTCCGCGCCCTCCGCCACGACCTTAGGATCTCCGGGGCGCAAGGCAGGCGCGTCCCGCCCCGCCGATCCGATCGCCACGGCACCGAGGCCGAGGCCCGCGGCTGCTACGATGATAACCGCAACGGACCTCATGATCCGGTTCGGTGGACCATCTCGTCCGCGGCTACGCTGCCTCGAATGGCGGTCGCATAGAAATGGCTCGTAGAAATCAGGGCCGAGATCAAGATGCCGATCATACGCATGAACTGATACCTACACGGGGTATATTATTGGGGCAAGGTCGAGGGCTCGGCTTGCGTCCGTTTCGCCGGATACCGGGGCGGGTGCAGACTTCAGTTATGCATACGAAAGCCCGCTTCCTCCCGCGAAGTGTCAGTTGGACTTCCGTAACGCTTTGCGACCGCCGCGAACGGTCGGTTCGGCGGGCCTTCCTCCCGCATCGAGAGCGGCCGTGCCTGTCCAGCAAGGGCTGTCCGCGTAGGACGGCCCGAAGCTCAGATCTCGACCGCTTCCGAGATGGCAAGGGCATCCTCCAGCTGGTTGTGTCCCTCCACGTGGTGTAGCTGAGGCGGTCATCGGGTTTCTCGGTAGGGTCGGGTTGCTGACACCAACCTGAACCGAGGGACGACCCCGATGACCAAACCCATGATGGACCTGAGAGAGCTGGTAGAGAAGAGCGGTGACGCTGATCTGCTGCGCGAGATGATCGGCTTTGCTGCCGAGCGCCTGATGGAGCTCGAGGTCGGCGGCCAGACCGGCGCCGCCTACGGCGAGAAGAGCCCGGAGCGGCAAGCACAGCGCAACGGCTACCGTGACCGGGGCTGGCAGACCCGGGCGGGGAACGTGGAACTGCGCATTCCCAAGCTCCGCACCGGCAGCTACTTTCCCTCGTTCCTGGAGCCCCGCAGGGCCACCGAGAAGGCGCTGACGGCTGTGATCCAGGAGGCCTATGTGCATGGCGTCTCGACACGGGCCATGGACGACCTGGTGCAGGCAATGGGCGGCACGGGGATCTCGAAGAGCCAGGTCAGCCGGCTCTGCGAGGACGAGCCATGTCCGCCATCGGTCCGAGGACGATGGCGAGTG
>CANLEQ010000017.1 GCA_947489705.1 uncultured Paracoccaceae bacterium | reverse complement strand
TTCCGTTCCTCTCCCAGCCGGGAAATCGTAGCGGAACACTCCAGCTTCAAACGGTCCAGTTTGCGGGGATCAGATCAGTTTGATGCCGGTGCTGTCGATCAGAAAGTTCAGAGGACCCTTCGGTCCGCGGTAGGGGATGGTCACGGCCAGAATCTTCTGCCGCCTGCTCAGCGTGCTGAAATCTGGTACCGCCCAGTCGAGACCGACCAGCCGTAGGAGGCTTTCAACGAACCCGGTCGTCTGCCGGGTCGTCATTGTCGCTCGGACCAATGGCGCTCCCAATGGCGACCATGCCGAAGAGGACTTTCATCGTCAGGCACGTCTGAATCGCCGCATCGCTATACTGTGGCTGTCGACCTCGGTCGGCGGCGGCACCCAGACCATGTCCGGATCGAACCAGATCGTCAGGGACCCACGCTGCCTCAGCGCTTCGTTATAGGCCGGCCAGTTCTTGGTCTTGTAGTTCGGCGGGATGGGTCTGCTCTTGCAGGGCCGCTACCATGCTAAATTCGCGAGATGAATCCTTCATCCAGCCTTTGTGCAACAAAGCCCCGAGAGGGCAACGAAACCATATGCTGCATCGGCAAAGCTGAGTCTGTGATGATCGAACCTGCCCAATGTAGAAGACAGCTGTATCTAAAGATGCACCCACATCATCATGAGAAGGAAACACCCTCTCAGGCCGTCCAGAACAGCGATCCGCATGTCTTACCCTCGAAAAACACAACCGCGCTAAGCGGAGGCTGTCGGCCAGTCAATGCAAAGGGCGAGAAAGTGGATGCAGCCGTGGATCATTCATTCTTGGGTTGAAAAGAGAGCGTGAATAAACTGCGCTCGACAATCTCCAGGGCGAAACCGGACGCCACCATGCGACGTCCGGTCCAGACTGGGAATCAGTTCTTTTCGCGATCGACCATGCGGCCTTCGCTGATCCAGGGCATCATGCCGCGGAGCTTTTCGCCGACCTGTTCGATCTGGTGCTCGTCGTTGAGGCGCCGGGTCGCCTTGAACATGGGCTGGCCGACAGCGTTTTCCTGCATGAAATCGCGCACGAACCGGCCCGACTGGATGTCGGTGAGAACCTCCTTCATCCGCTTCTTCGTCTCGTCATAGGGCAGGATGCGCGGGCCCGAGACGTATTCGCCGTATTCGGCCGTGTTCGAGATCGAGTAGTTCATGTTCGCGATGCCGCCCTCGTAGATCAGGTCCACGATCAGCTTCACCTCGTGCAGGCATTCGAAATAGGCCATCTCGGGCTCGTAGCCGGCCTCGACCAGGGTCTCGAAGCCCATCCGGATGAGCTCGACGAGGCCGCCGCAGAGCACCGCCTGCTCGCCGAAGAGGTCGGTCTCGCATTCCTGGCGGAAATTCGTCTCGATGATGCCGGAGCGGCCGCCGCCGATGGCCGAGCAATAGGAAAGCCCGATCTCCATCGCCTTGCCCGAGGCATCTTGGTCGACCGCCACCAGACAGGGCACGCCGCCGCCCTTGGTGAATTCGCCGCGCACCGTGTGGCCGGGGCCTTTCGGGGCCATCATCAGCACGTCGACGCCCGGCTTGGGCTCGATCAGCCCGAAATGGACGTTCAGCCCGTGCGCGAAGGCGATGGCGGAGCCTTCCTTGAGGTGGTCGTGGACGTGGCGCTTGTAGGTCTCGGCCTGCAATTCGTCGGGCATGGTGAACATGATGAGGTCGCACCACGCGGCCGCCTCCTCGATGCCCATGACCTGAAGGCCTTCGCCCTCGGCCTTCTTGCGCGAGGGCGAGCCTTCGCGCAGGGCGACCACGAGGTTCTTGGCGCCCGAATCCCGCAGGTTCAGCGCGTGGGCATGGCCTTGGCTGCCATAGCCGAGGATCGCCACCTTCTTGTCCTTGATCAAATTGATGTCGCAGTCACGGTCGTAATAGACGCGCATGTCGGTGCTCCTTCCGAAGTTTCACGATTTGCGCAGGATACGCCGCAGGATCGCGGGAAAAAGAAGGGTCGCAACGTATCGACGGGCGCTATATGATCATATCCATTCGCGAAACCGCGCAATCGGACTGAATCCATGCTCGACGATGTCGACCGCAGGGTGCTGCGACAGCTGCAAAACGATCCCGCGGCGACCCTGCAGGCGCTGGCCACGCGCGCGGGCGTGAGCGCGCAGCTCGCCGCGCGCCGGCTGGAGCGGCTGCGCAGCAACGGCATCCTCAGGGGGCAACACGCGCGGATCGACTGGCGCGCGCTCGGCTATTCGGTTGCGGTGTCGCTGCGCTTCACGCTCGACAAGGCGGCGCCCCGGGCCTTCGACGATTTCACCGAGGCCGCCCGCGACGTGCCCGAGGTGATCGAGATCCAGACCTTTCTCGGGCGCGTCGATCTGCGTCTCTCGGTCATTGCCCGCGATCTGGAGCATTACCACCAGCTTTATCGCCAACGGATCGTCACCTTGCCGCATATCGCCGAGATCGAGGCGCTGATGCAGGTGGCGACGCTCAAGACCGACGAGCGGCTGCCGCTGTGAGCGATATCGACGAAACGGACCGCGCGATCCTGCGTGCGCTCGGTGAGGATGCCACGCTGAGCTCGGCGCGGCTCGGCGCACGGTTGGGATTGAGCCAGCCGGTCACGTGGCGGCGGATGCGCCGGCTGGAGGAGGCGGGCATCATCGCGGGCCGGCGGCTCGACCTCGATCTGGCGGCGCTCGGCTTCGGCGTCACCGTCTTTCTGGGCGTCAAGCTCGCGACGCGGGGGCGCGTGGCGCTTCCCGATTTCGAGCGGGCGCTGAGCGCGATCCCCGAGATCCAGACCGTCGAGCATGTCCTCGGACTCTACGATTACCGCCTGCGCGTGGTCGCGCGGGACCTGTCGGATTTCGAACGCGTCCTGCGGCGCCGCATCATGACGCTTCCGGGGGTGGGCGAGGTCGAGGCCAACGTGCTTTTGTCCGAGGAGCGGCGGCCCGGACCGCTCTGAGCGATTGCGACGCGGACCCCGCGGCGCTAGACCCGATGGAAACGGAGGATCTCCCATGGCCGCACTCTTGAACGATGTCGATCCCGACGGATTGATGGAATATTCCGTGGTCTTCACCGACCGTTCGCTCAACCACATGTCCGCGGCCTTCCAGCAGGTGATGCGCGATCTCTCGGGCATGCTGTGCGAGGTCTATCGCGCCGAGGCGGTGGCGCTGGTGCCCGGCGGCGGTACCTACGCGATGGAGGCCGTCGCCCGGCAGCTCGCCGTGGGCGAGACGGTGATGGTGTTGCGCAACGGCTGGTTCTCCTATCGCTGGTCGCAGATCTTCGAGGCGGGCGACATGGTCTCCGAGGAGGTCGTGCTGTCGGCGAGGCGCCAGGGGAACGACCCGCAATCGCCCTTCGCCCCCGCGCCCATCGAGGAGGTCGAGGCCCGCATCGCCGAGACGCGGCCTGCCGTGGTCTTCGCCCCGCATGTCGAGACCAGCGCCGGCATGATCCTGCCCGACGAGTATATCGCCCGCGTGGCGAAGGCGGTCCACGATGCAGGGGGCCTGATGGTGCTCGACTGCATCGCGTCGGGCTGCATCTGGGTCGACATGGAGGCGACGGGCGTCGACGTGCTGATCTCCGCGCCGCAAAAGGGCTGGTCGGCCTCTCCGGCTGCGGGCTGCGTCATGCTCTCGGCGCGCGCGCTCGACAGGGTGAAGGCGCGCCGGTCGAACAGCTATGCGGTCGATCTGGGCAAGTGGCTGACGATCATGGAGGCCTATGAAGGCGGCGGCCATGCCTATCACGCGACGATGCCGACCGATGCGCTGCGCGTCTTCCGCGACACGATGGTCGAGACGCGCGCGCAGGGGTTCGACACGCTGCGCGACGCGCAGTGGGATCAGGGGCGTCGCGTGCGGGCCCTGCTCGCGGAACGGGGCATCCGGTCGGTCGCGGCCGACGGATTCGCGGCGCCCGGCGTGGTGGTGGGATATACCGACCGCGACGACGTGAAGTCGGGCAAGGCCTTTGCCGAGCACGGAATGCAGATCGCCGCGGGCGTGCCGCTGATGGTGGGCGAGGGAGAGGACTACAAGTCGTTCCGCCTCGGGCTTTTCGGGATCGACAAGCTGCGCGACGTGGATGCGAGCGTCGGCCGGCTCGAAAAGGTGCTCGACGCCGTCTTCTGATGCGGGGTCAGCGGCGGCCGGAAAGGTCGCCGCCGAGCCCCGCCTGCATCACCCTGATGCGCAAGGGCGCGATGTCGTGCAGTGCGCCGAGCCCGGTGCGCCGCACCCCCTGGACCAGCGGGTTGCCGGATCGGCAGAGCCGGTTGAAGAGGTCGATCGCCGTACTCCGCAGCCGCATGTCGCGGGCGCGCGCCGCCGCATAGCGGTCGAGCGCCGCCTGCGCGCCCGGATCGGCCGGGTCGATCGCCAGGGCGAGGGCCGCGATGTCGGCGATCGACGTGTTGAGCCCCTGCGCCCCGATCGGTGGCAGCACGTGCGCGGCCTCGGCCACGAGGACCGTCCGCTTCGCCGCGAGGCGGGTGGCCGTCTGGGTCACGACCGGCCAGGAGCGGATCTGCGTCACCGGCCGCATTGCCCCGAGGATCCGCAAGGTCCTGTGGCCGAGCGCATCGGCGAAGGCGTCGCTGCCCGCGGCCTCGAGCGACCGGGCGCGTCGCCCCTCATCCATCCAGACGATCGCCGAGGTGGGCCGTCCGTTGTGATCGGGCAGGGGCACCGTCACGAGGGCGCCGCCGGAATTGTAGATCTCGGTCGAGACATTCTCGTGCGGAAGGTCGTGGCAGGCGGCGAAGGCGAACGCCTTCTGGCTGTAGCGCGTCGTCCGCACGTCGATGCCCGCCGCCTCGCGCACCGGCGAGGTGCGGCCATCGGCCCCCACGACCAGCCGCGTCCGAAGCGTCGTGCCGTCGTCGAGCGTGACGAGGACGGATGTGTCGCGGGCGAGCATCTCGCGGAACCCGGTCCCGAGCCGCAGGTCCACGCCGGGATGCGCGGCCAACCGGTCGGCCAGCACCGCGCGCGCGCGCCAGTTCGGAACGTTCCAGCCGAAGCTTTGCAGCCCCACATCGTCGGGGCGGAAGACGCGCCGCTCACGCTCGACCGGCGGCCATCCGGTGGTGTCGATGACCTGCAGCGCGTCGAGCGGCATGGCATGGGGCGCCAGGTCGGCCCAGAGTCCGGCCGCCTCCAGGACCTGGCGCGACGGATCGAGATAGGCGGTCGAGCGCAGGTCGGATCCGGCGACATCCGCATCGCGCGGCGGCGGCGCGGGATCGCAGATCGTGACCGACAGCCCCCGTTGCGCCAGCCGCGCGGCTAGGATCATGCCGGCCAGGCCGGCCCCGGAGATGAAGACATCGCTCATGTCGGTCAACCTAGCTGGGGGCGGGCAAAGTCACGCGAGCCGCGACAGAAAGTCCGACAGGTCGGTGGTGTGGTGATGGATGTGCGGCGCCGTCTCGGCCACCGGCGAGACCAGGATCGTGCGCATGCCCATCTCGTGCGGGGCCACGAGATTGCGCGACATGTCCTCGAACATCGCGGCTCGGTCCGCAGCGATCCCGTCGAGCGCGATCACCGCGTCGAAGGCCACGCGTTCGGGCTTGGGGCGATAGCCCGCATGTTCCACGCCGTAGACCGCGTGGAACACGTGATCGAGCCCGCGCGCCCGCAGCACCCGGTCGGCATAGGCCGCACTGCCGTTGGTAAAGACGATGCGCCGCCCCGGCAACGCGGCGATCCGCGCCGCGAGGAGCGGGTCGACCAGCAGATGATCGAGCATGATGTCATGCACGTCCGCCATGTAGGGCACCGGATCGAGATCGTGCTCGGCCATCAAGCCGGCCAGCGTCGTGCCGTAGCGGCCCCAGTAATCCTGCCGGAGCCGGTCGGCCTCGATCCGATCGACATCGAGCGCCCGCATCACGCATTCGGTCATCCGCGCCTCGATCTGCGCGAAGAGATCCGCCTCCGGCGGGTAGAGCGTGTTGTCCAGATCGAAGATCCAGGCGCGAACATGATCGAAATCCTGCATGCTGCGATGGCTAGCGTGCCGCCCGGCGCGGTACAAGCCGCGAAAGATACGCGGCCGGCGTCAGACGCGGCGCGGCCTGCCGGCGCAGCGCGGTGGCGTCGGGGGGGCTGACCCCGTGCGCGGTCTTGTCCCAGAAGAACGGCCGCGTGAGGATCTCCCAGAGCGCCTTGGCGAGCGCGATGGTCGCGAGCGGGTAATAGAGGTGCATGAGCGGGATCGAGGATATCAGGCTCCCCTGTTTCGCGCGCAGCAGCGCCTGCACGTTGGCCGCCATGCCGACCAGCGCGATGGTGAAGAGGGTGACGATCGACGCCAGCGCCGGCCACCCGGCGAAGACACCCGAAAGCGGATGCGGCAGCCCCAGCGGCAGCAGCCAGAACGACCACAGGACCGGCGCCAGAAGCACCGCGATCAGATTGGCGAGGAACAGGATCTGGAAGCCCAGGAACCGCCACGGCCCCAGATCGCGCAGCAGGCGCCCCGGATGGCGCATATGCACCGCCCAGGTGATGGCGTATCCCTTGAGCCAGCGCGAGCGCTGCTGGATCCAGGCGCGCGGGCTCGACGTCGCCTCCTCAAGCGTGGTGCTGTCGAGAAGGTCGGTGCGGTATCCGCGCCGTGCGAGGCGCATGCCGAGATCGGCATCCTCGGTGACGTTGTGCGCGTCCCAGGCCCCGACCTCCTCGAGCGCCGCGCGGCGGAAGAAGACCGTCGTGCCGCCCAGCGGGATCGGCCAGCCGAGCCGGTGCATCGCCGGCAGGACCAGTCCGAACCAGGTCGCGTAATCGATCGCGAAGCACCGCGTCAGCCACGAGGCGCGCGGATTGTAGTAGTTGAGCCGCCCCTGCAGGCAGCCGACCTTGGCGGGAGAGCGGGCGAATTTCTGCACCACGCGCAGGATCTGGTCCGAAGGCGGCGCGTCCTCGGCGTCGTAGATCCCGATGAGGTCGCCGGTGCAGAAGTCGAGCGCGTAGTTCATCGCCCTGGGCTTGGTCCGGATCGAGCCGTCGGGAACCGCGACCATGTGCATCCAGATCGGCAGGTCCGTGCGCGCCACTGTCTCGCGGGTGACGGCGTCGCTCTCCTCCACCACGAGGCAGACGTCCAGAAGCTCGCTGGGATAGTCGAGGATCGAGAGCCGCGCGACCAGCGCGTTGGCGATCGCCGTCTCGCGATAGAGCGGCACGAGGATCGACACGCGCGGCAGCCGCGCAAGCGCCAGCATGTCCGCCGGCGATTGCTCGGGGCGCGGGGCGGCGATCCGCATCGCGACGAGCAGGATGACCGTGTTGACCAGCAGCATCGCCACCGCTGTCCCGGCGAGCACCGCGAAGGTCGCCAGAGGCATGGCGACGAGCGCCGCGAGCAGCCCCAGCGCGAGGCAGATCGCCACGAGCCAGGGGGCCGCCCCGCCGAACGTGCGGCACGAATCGGCCAGGTCCACGCGGGTCTCGGCATGCCCGACGAGGCGATGCTTGCGCAGCGAGATCAGGCTTGCCTGAAGATCGCTCTCGGACATGACGCTCATGGCGACCGGGCCGAGGCGCCGCTCGAGGATGGGGCGCACGGCTTCGAAGGCGAAGGGGCGGCTGGTCGCGACGATGGTGGCGCCGCCCGCATCGCGGATCGGCAGGACGCCCAGCCGCGCGCAGGTATCGACCCCGAGCCGGTCGACCAGCACCGGCGAGGCGGGATCCGCGGCCCGCGTCATGAGCTGGGCGCCCTTCTGCCGCGCCAGCGCGCGGTAGAGTTCGACCTCCGAGATCATGCGGTTCGAGGTGAGGACATGTCCCAGCGTGCAGAGATGCCGGCTCTGCCGCCTGAGCGCCCAGTCGAGCTCGTCCACCGAGATGGCGCCGTCCTGCAGCAGCAGCTGGCCGAGCGGCGTGACCGCACCGTCCTTTGGATCGCGATCGGTCGTCCCGGATCCCAAAGCCGTCGTTGCAGTCACCTGATATACCCACCGCCTTGCTCGCGGCAGAATGCCCCCGGTTTCGTTAACGCCGGCTTAACGATCTAGGCGCTTCGGGTCTCCATCGCCCGGGCGAAGCGCTGGAACAGGTAATAGCTGTCCTGCGGGCCGGGGCTGGCCTCGGGGTGGTACTGCACCGACCAGACGGGGCGATCGGCCAGACGGATCCCGCAATTCGACCCGTCGAAGAGCGAGGTATGCGTCTCGACGACACCCGAAGGAAGCGTCTGGCTGTCGACCGTGAAGCCGTGGTTCATCGAGGTGATCTCGACCTTGCCGGTCTCGTGATCCTTGACCGGGTGGTTCGCACCGTGATGGCCGTGGTTCATCTTCACGGTCCGCGCCCCCAGCGCCAGCGCCAGGAGCTGGTGCCCGAGGCACACGCCGAAGACCGGCATGTCGGAGCTTTCCATCACCCGCTGGAGCATCGGCACCGCGTAGGTTCCCGTCGCCGCCGGATCGCCGGGGCCGTTCGACAGGAACAGGCCCTCGGGCTCGAGCGCCAGCACGTCCTCGGCACTGGCCGAGGCAGGCAGGACGGTGACGTCGCATCCCGCCGAGGCCAGCGAGCGCAGGATGTTGCGCTTGGCGCCGTAATCGATCGCCACCACCCGGCGGCCCGGCGTCTCGCGGCGCGTGTAGCCGTCGGGCCAGGCCCAGAGCATCTCGTCCCAGCGATAGGATTGCGCGCAGGTCACGTCGCGGGCGAGGTCGCGCCCTTCGAGCCCCTGGAACGCGCGCGCCTGCGCCACCAGCGCTTCGATGTCGAAATTGCCCTCGGGATCGTGCGCGAGCGCCACATGCGGCGCGCCCTGCATCCGGATCGCACGGGTCAGCCGCCGCGTGTCCACGCCGCCAATGCCGATCTTGTCGTGGCGCCGCAGCCAGTCGTGCAGGTCGCCCGTGGCGCGCCAGTTGCTGGGCTCGGTCGGGTCCCACTTGACGACCATGCCCGCGGCGAAGGGCGCCGCCGTCTCGTCGTCCTCCGGCGTGACGCCGGTATTGCCGATATGCGGGAAGGTGAAGGTCACGATCTGCCCGGCATAGGAGGGGTCCGTCATGATCTCCTGATAGCCGGTCATGGCGGTGTTGAAGCAGAGCTCGGCCTTGGTGTCGCCGACGGCGCCGAACCCCGTTCCATAGAAGACGGTACCGTCGGCGAGCGCCAGGCAGGCAGTGGGTCTGGGACGGGGCATGGGCATCCTCCTGAAGGGGGCGGGGCGCAAATCTGCGGCAACCTATGGAGGCCGCCCGCCGGGGTCAAGGCGCGAGCCGCCCTCCCGCGCGGGGCAATTGGTCAGGTTGCCTGCGCGGGTGCGCTGCGATAGGCATGCGCGTCTCGCACGAGCCAAACCTGAAGGGGTGACGCCATGGATATCCGCGACCGCATCAACGCCGCTCTCAAGACGGCCATGAAGGAAAAGCAGGCCGATAGGCTCAGCACGCTGCGGCTGATCAACGCCGCCTTCAAGGATCGCGACATCGCGGCGCGCGGCAACGACGACGCGCCCGGCGCGGCGAGCGAGGCGGAACTCATGCACATCCTCGCGCGCATGTCGAAGCAGCGCCAGGAAAGCATCCGCGCCTACGAAGAGGGCGGCCGTCTCGAACTGGCCGATCGCGAACGCGAGGAGATCGCGGTGATCGAGGAATTCCTGCCCCGCAAGCTCAGCGACCGCGACGTGGAGCGTGCCATCGACAAGGCCATCGCCGATACCGAGGCCACGTCGATTCGCGACATGGGCAAGGTGATGGGCGTGCTGAAGGAGCGCTATACCGGGCAGATGGATTTCGGCCGCGTCGGACCCGAGGTCAAGGACCGCCTCAGCTAGAGCGTGCGTCCCAGAAGGCGGCTTAGGTCGTCATAAAGACCCTGGCGTTCCTCGGGGCTGAGGAACGCGCCGAGCTCGACTTCCCGGCCCGCGCCCGACAGCGTGAGGTAGAAGGGAACCGGCCCCGCCTTTTCGATCAGGTTGAGACGGACCCAGAACGGGTTGGCCTCCCACCGGCGCGGCGGCCGGTCGGGATCGCTGCGCGTCAGTTCGAGGTGATCCGACCACACGACCAGCTCCTCGCGCATCTCGCCGTCGCGGTAGCTACGTTGCAGCGCGGCGTACATGCCCCCGAGTGCCAGCATCATGAACGGCAGCAGCCCCCAGAGGACCGGCGTTCCCAAAAGCGGCACGACCGGGATCAGGATCAGGCAGTAGGTGATTCCGATGAAGACCGCGAAGCCCTTCTTGGGCAGGGAGCGGTTCGGCCAGAGGGCGATCCTGACCTGCGGATCGCTGCCGTCCTCATGGCAAAAGGCCCCGGGCGATGCCGGGACCTTTTCCGATGTCAGCCATTCGATCGGCATGGAATCAGTGCACCGTGCCCCGGTCCCAGTCCTCGCGACGGGGAAGGGTCTCGAACGTGTGTTCGGGCGGCGGGCTCGGCAGCGTCCATTCCAGCGTGTCGGCATGCTCGTTCCAGGGATTCGCGCCGACGGTGCGCGGCACCTTGATCAGCACCCAGAACATCGCGACGATGAAGAACACGAACGATGCGAAGCTGATGAACGCCCCCCACGATGAGACGTGGTGCCAGAGCGAGAACGCCTCCGGGTAGTCGATGTAGCGACGCGGCATGCCCTGACGCCCGAGGAAGTGCTGCGGGAAGAAGGTCAGGTTCGAGCCGATGAACATCGCCCAGAAGTGGGTATGGCCGATCCATTCGGGGATCATCTTGCCGGTGAATTTCGGGAAGTAGAAATAGATCCCCGAGAAGATGGCGAAGACCGCTCCAAGGCTCATCACGTAGTGGAAGTGGGCCACGACGTAGTAGGTGTCGTGATACACCCGGTCGACCGCAGCCTGGCTCAGCACGATGCCGGTGACGCCGCCCACGGTGAAGAGCGCGAGGAAACCGAACGCCCAGAGCATCGGCGCCTTGAGCTCGACCGAGCCGCCCCACATCGTCGCGATCCACGAGAAGATCTTGATGCCCGTGGGGACCGCGATGACCATGGTCGCCAGCATGAAGTAGCTCTGCTGCGTCAGCGACATGCCGACGGTGTACATGTGGTGCGCCCAGACGACGAACCCGAGCACCCCGATCGCGATCAGCGCCCAGACCATCGGCAGGTAGCCGAAGATCGGCTTGCGCGAGAAGGTCGAGATCACGTGAGAGATGATGCCGAAGCCCGGCAGGATCACGATGTAGACCTCGGGATGCCCGAAGAACCACAGGATGTGCTGGTAGAGGACCGGATCGCCGCCGCCCGACGGGTCGAAGAACGTCGTGCCGAAGTTGCGGTCGGTCAGGAGCATCGTGATCGCGCCAGCGAGCACCGGCAGGGCCAGCAGGATCAGCCAGGCGGTGACGAAGATCGACCACGAGAAGAGCGGCACCTTGAAGAGCGTCATGCCCGGCGCGCGCATGTTGAGGAACGTGGTGATCATGTTGATCGCGCCCAGAATCGACGAGGCGCCGGAGACGTGCACCGCGAAGATCGCGAGATCGGTGGAGAAGCCGCCTTCGGTCGTCGAGAGCGGCGGATAGAGCACCCATCCGATTCCCGACCCCAACTGGCCGTTGCCGCCCGGCGAGAACACCGAGACGACCGCGAGGGTGGAGCCCGCGACGAACAGCCAGTAGCTGAGGTTGTTGAGCCGCGGGAACGCCATGTCGGGCGCGCCGATCTGCAACGGCATCAGGTAGTTGCCGAAGCCGCCGAAGAGGGCGGGGATGACCACGAAGAACATCATCAGGATGCCGTGCGCCGTGATCATCACGTTCCACAGATGCCCGTTCGGGGTGCAGTTCTCGGTCGCGGTCGGGAACAGGCGCGCCCCTTCCATGCACATGAACTGGACGCCGGGCGCCATCAGCTCCATCCGCATGTAGACCGTGAAGATCACCGAGATCAGGCCGACGAAGCCGGCGGTGAAGAGATAGAGGATCCCGATGTCTTTGTGATTGGTCGACATGAACCAGCGGGTGAAGAAGCCCCGCTCGTCGTGTCCGTCGTGGCCATGGACGGCTGCGTCAGCCATGTTGTGCCTCCTGAGGTTTCCACAAGCTGCGCGCCGGACTCCCCCGGCACTTCGGTGAGGTTCTACTGTCGCGCGAGGGGCTCCGCAATGTCGCGTGACGGGAAAGCCCGTGAAAAATTGCCGCGCCATGGATCGGGACGGGCAGGGGACAAATGTTTCGCGCGCGAAACATCCTCCCCGGATCCGCAAGGCCGGGGGATTTGCAAAGTCCCGGACAAACCGCTTTACGACCTTCGAGACGAAATCGCAGCCCGGGAGGGGTATCATGGGGTGGGGACCGGGATGGCCCTTGGCGCGCGCCGGCATGGCGGTGGGCCTTCTGGGCGGATCGTTCGATCCGGCGCATGGGGGCCATGTCCATCTGACGCGGGAGGCGCTGAAACGTCTCGACCTCGACCAGGTCTGGTGGCTGGTCTCGCCCGGCAATCCGCTGAAACGGCACGGGCCGGCCCCCTTGGCGGAGCGGCTGGAGCGGTCGCGCCAGGTGATGCGCCACCCGCGCGTGCGGATCACGGATCTCGAGAGCAGGATGGGCACGCGCTATACCGCGGACACGCTGGCCGCGTTGCAGGCGCGGTATCCCGGCGTGCGGTTCGTCTGGCTGATGGGCGCGGACAACCTCGCCGGGCTGCACCGCTGGGACGACTGGACCGAGATTCCGGCGCGCATGCCGATGGGGATCGTCGCGCGCCCCGGCAACAGGCTCTCGGCGGGTCTGTCGCCTGCCGCGCGGCTCTTCGGGTGCGCGCGGGTCAGGCCGCAGGCGGCGCACGGTCTCGCACGCATGCGGCCGCCCGCCTGGGCATTCCTGAACCTGCCGATGCGCGGCGACAGTTCCTCCGCGCTGCGCCAGGCGGGGGCATGGCGCGCCATCTGACGGATATTTGCATGCGAGCGGCATTGATCCGGCCCCTTCGGGTGGCCTATCGAAAGCCGATCCTTGAAGGGGTGCGGAATTGCGACTGACACGACGCGACATGCTGGCGGCCCTGCTGGCGAGCGGGGCGACGAGGGCATTTGCCGCGGCGCCCACAACCAACGTGCGACCGAGACCCCGCGGCGAGGGCGGGCCGGTGCCCACGGCGCCGTCCGTCCAGGCGCTGATCGACAAGGCATGGCTCGGCGACGGCAAGGTCAGCTACGCGGTCGCGGATGCGCGCACGGGCGAGATCCTCGAGACGCGCGAGCCGCTTCTGGGCCAGCCGCCGGCCAGTACCGCCAAGGCCCTGACATCGCTCTATCATCTGGGGGTGCTCGGCCCCGAACACCGGTTCGAGACGCGGCTTCTGGCCACCGGGCCGATCTTCAACGGGCGGATCGAGGGCGACCTCGTCCTCGCCGGCGGCGGGGATCCGACGCTCGACACGTCCGGCCTCGCCGAACTGGCCGCGGCGCTCAAGGATGTCGGCGTGCGCGAGGTGGCGGGGTACCTCAAGGTCTGGACCGGCGCCTTGCCCAACCTGCACGAGATCGACGAGGAACAGCCCGACCACGTCGGCTACAACCCGTCGATCGGCGGGCTCAACCTCAACTACAACCGGGTGCATTTCGGCTGGAAACGGACCGGCACGGAGTATCAGGTGGACATGGATGCGCGCTCCGGCCCCTATATTCCCGGGGTCACGACGGCGCGGATGTCGATCGTCGATCGCAGCGGTCCGATCTATACCTATAGCCGCGAGGAAGCCTCAGACGACTGGACGGTCGCGCGCACGGCACTGGGCGCGGAAGGCTCGCGGTGGTTGCCCGTGCGCCATCCCGGCCTCTATGCGGGCGAGGTGTTCCAGGTTCTGGCCCGGTCCAACGGGATCCAGATCGGCGGTGCCGTCGGTCGGGCCGACACGGCCAACGGCACCATGCTGGCGCAGCATTTCAGCACGCAGAGCCGCGAGATCCTGCAGGACATGCTGAAATATTCCACCAACGTCACGGCCGAGGTGATGGGGCTGGCCGCAACGGAAAAACTCGGCGGCGCGGAGAGCCTCAAGCAATCCGCCGAGCGGATGGGTGCGTGGCTTAAGGAAAATCTGGGGCTCGAGAGCGTCGCGCTGGAGGATCATTCGGGCCTCGGCGACGACAGCCGCATCTCCGCCGCCGACATGACCCGCGCGATGATCGCGGCAGGTCCGGACGGCATGCTGCACGACATCATGAAGCCCTATCCGCTCGACGATCGTTCGCTGACCGTTGCTGCGAAGACCGGCACGCTGAACTTCGTCACAGCATTGACGGGCTTTCTGAGCGGGCCCGAAAATCGGCCGCTGGCCTTCTCGATCTTCTGTGCCGATACGGCGCGGCGCGATCTGCTGACGGTCGCGCAGCGTGAGCGGCCAGAGGGCGGTCGCGCCTGGGCGAACCGGTCGAGGACGCTCCAGCGCGCGTTGCTCGCACGCTGGGCCGCCCTCTACCGCGCCTGAGGGCTAGATGCGGGCGCTGCCGCCGCGCGGACCCGCGATGAGCCAGGCGACGAAGCCGAGAATCGGCAGGATCAGCACAACAAGGCACCAGGCGATCTTGGCGAGGGTCGAGGCGCTGCTGGTGATGATGTTGTAAAGGGCATAGACGTCCGCGATGAGGACGATGATGCCGAATATGCCGTATTCCATCGATGAACCTTTCCTGAATTGACGAAGCAGAACGTGCGCGGGGGCGGGAAGGTTGCGCCCTACGGCTCAGACGCTCATGTGGCGGGCGCGGGCGCCGCGTTCGATCGCGGCCGCCGAAAGACGCGAGATGTCGAGCTCGAAGCGCATTTCCTCGAGCAGGCGGATCTCGGTGTCGTGCAGCGACCCGTCGGCAACGGCCACGTCGCAGGCCAGCGCATAGGCGGTCTCGTAGAGCCGTTCGGGCAGGTTGTCGCGCAGCAGGCCGAAGAGCGCGTCGAGCCCGTCCTCTTCGGAAAAGAGGTCGAACACGGTTTCCGCCATCATGCGGATGCGGTCCTGATCGTAATCCTTGAAGACCGGCAGGTGATTGACGATCCGCTCGATCGTGACGAGCTGGGTTGTCTGAAGATGGGCGTCGGACGCGGAGACGGCGATCATCACCGCCACGAGGCAATCCGGTGCGGACAGGGAATGCGAAATATCGGTCATCTGGAAAATCCTTTTCGTCGCCGCAATTTATTGACCTTGTGGCCCTGCGGCAATAGGCAGTCACGCCGAGACCGCTAGCCCCATCCGGAGGGACCGATATGACCGATTCGCGCGACGCCGCCATGACATCCAAGGCCTGGCCCTTCGAGGAGGCGCGCCGTCTGGTCAAACGGTTCGAGAAGGCGCCGCCCGAGAAGGGCCATGTCCTTTTCGAGACCGGCTACGGTCCGTCGGGGCTGCCGCATATCGGAACCTTCGGCGAGGTGGCGCGCACCACGATGGTGCGTCGCGCCTTCGAGCTCGTCTCGGACATCCCCACGAAGCTCATCTGCTTTTCAGACGACATGGACGGGCTCAGGAAGGTGCCGGGCAACGTGCCCAATGCGGATGCGATGGCCGAGGACCTGCACCTGCCGCTGAGCCGGGTGCGCGATCCGTTCGGCACGCACGAGAGTTTCGGTGCCCACAACAACGCACGGCTGAACGCGTTTCTCGATTCCTTCGGGTTCGAATACGAATTCGCGTCCTCGACCGAGTATTACACCAGCGGCCGGTTCGACGCGGCGCTGCTCCGTGCGCTCGAGCAGTTCGACAAGATCATGGAGATCATGCTGCCGACCCTGCGCGAGGAGCGCCGCGCGTCCTATTCGCCGTTCCTGCCGGTCAGTCCCAAGACCGGCCACGTGCTGCAGGTGCCGACGCTGGAGCGCAACGTCGCCAGGGGCACGATCGTCTACGAGGAGCCCGACGGCGAACGCGTCGAGGTTCCCGTCACGGGCGGCAACGTCAAGATGCAGTGGAAGCCCGACTGGGCGATGCGGTGGTACGCGCTCGGCGTCGATTACGAGATGTCGGGCAAGGACCTGATCGATTCCGTGACGCAGGCCGGCAAGATCTGCCGCGCGCTGGGCGCGCCCGGGCCCGAGACGCTGACCTACGAGCTTTTCAACGACCAGAACGGCCAGAAGATCAGCAAGTCCAAGGGCAACGGGCTCAGCATGGAGGAATGGCTGCGCTATGCGGCGCCGGAATCGCTGGGGTATTTCATGTACCAGAAGCCCCGCACGGCCAAGCGGCTGCATTTCGACGTGATCCCCAAGGCGGTCGACGAATATCACCAGCAATTGCGCGCCTATCCCGACCAGGGCGAGACCCAGCGTCTGGCCAATCCGGTGTTTCACATCCACGGGGCGGACGTGCCGGAATCGAACATGGTGGTGTCGTTCTCGATGCTGCTGAACCTCGCCTCGGTGGCGGGCGCCGAGGATGCGGCGACGCTCTGGGGGTTCATCCGCCGCTATGCGCCGCGTTCGGGCCCCTCGACGCATCCCGATCTCGACGCGGCGGCGGAATACGCGGTGCGCTACTACAACGACTTCGTCCGGCCGGAGAAGGTCTATCGCGCCCCCGACGCGCGCGAGCGCGCGGCGCTGGAGGATCTGCGCGACCGGCTGGCCGGCTGGGACCGGGCGGTCGATGCGGAGGCCCTGCAGTCGGAGGTCTTCGAGGTCGGCAAGGCCCACGGGTTCGAGCCGCTGCGCGACTGGTTCCGGACGCTCTACGAGGTGCTTCTCGGCGCGTCGCAGGGGCCGCGTTTCGGCGGGTTCATCGCGCTCTACGGCGTGGCCGAGACGCGTGCGCTGATCGACGCCGCGCTGGCCGGTGACCTCGCCGCGTCCTGAACCCGGTCGGACAAATGCGCGCAGGGGCGCGTTGGCGCTTGGGCGATGGGGCGGGCCTGTCTTAGCCTGTCGGCTCAGGAGGGTCGTTCCATGAAGCGCCGTCACCTCGTCCTCGTCGCGCTGTCGCTTCTCGCGGCACCGCTCGCTCATGCCCAGGAGACGGAGATCGAGAGCGTCATCCTCGATCAGATCGAGGCGTTTCGCGCCGACGATTTCGCGGCGGCGTTCGACCACGCCTCGCCGGGCATCAAGCAGCTCTTCGGCACGCCGGAGCGCTTCGGGCGGATGGTCCGGCAGGGTTACCCGATGGTCCACCGGCCAGCGGAGGTGGATTTCCTCGGCACGCGCGACGCGGGCAACACGCGAAAGCAACGCGTGACGATGCGCGATTCGGGCGGGGCGATCCACATTCTCGAATACGACATGATCGAGCGCGACGGCCGGTGGCGGATCGACGGCGTGCGCCTGATCGAGGCGCCCGAAGTCGGAGCGTGACGGGCGCGCGGTGATCTGAGCGACGGTTAACCTTCCCCGAGCAGTCTTGCGGCGATCACGGGCATGCGCCGCGCATGCGCGTCACATCGCGAGACCTCGGCACTCCGGTACGCCAGCGGTCCATTCGGTGTCGAGCGCCTCGCCGGAAGGAGACTCTGGATGAGCGAGACCGGAACATCCGCCGACTGCCCTTGGCGCGCGCCGCACGGATCGGTCGCCGACATGCGCGATTACGGTGCGGTCGGGGACGGACGACAGGATTGCTCCGACGCGTTCGAGGCCGCATCCGCCGCCTGCCGCGGGGGAGTGGTGCGGGTGCCGCCGGGGGTCTATCGCCTTGGCCGGGACGTGACGATCGACGCGCGGGTCCGGATCGAGGGTCGGCTGTCGCAGGCATCGGAAAAGACGCTGCTCCTGAGGCAGAACCTCGATCTCGGCACCTATGCCGATGCGTTCGGCGACGCGGTGGAGGCCTTCGGCCGGGCGTTCCGCGCCCTGCTCGCAAGCGACGAACCCGCCAGCCTCGACCTCGGGGAACGGCATCTGGACCTCCGCGGGCCGCTCGACATGGCCGCGATCGCGGGACGGTCGGTCTCGCGCGAGAAATGCACCCTTCGCGGCGGCCGCATCAGCGCCGCTTCGTCGCCTGCCTGGGACGACGGCAACGTCACGAGCGCGGCACGGTACGACGCGTTCTGCCGCGCGACGAGGCTGACACATCTCGACGACGTCGACGGGATCGAGGTCGGCGCGCTGGTGACCGGGCAGGGCGTGGGGTCGGGCGTGTTCGTCCGGGCAATCGACCGGGATGCGCGCACGATCGACCTGTCGCAGCCCCTCTGGGGTGCACAGCCGCTCCAGAGCTACCGCTTCCGCCGGTTCCGGTATGCGCTCGATTTCAGCGGGTTCACGAGGCTCGACCGGATGGAGCTTGAAGGTGTCGATCTGCGACTGCACAACCTTGCCAGCGGGATCCTTCTGGCCCCCGACGGCGACGCGGTGCAGATCCGCGACTGCGTCATCGACGCGCCCCGCGCGCGCGCCATCGCCAGTCCCGGGCGGGGATGCCGCGATCTCCGGGTGGAACGATGCCGGATGATCGCGGCCGACCGCGACGCGCCCGCCACGCGCCGCGCAAGCGTGGCCCTCAACGTCAACGGCACGGGGGCGACGATCCGCGACAACCGCGTCGAGGGGTTCGGGACGGGCCTGATCCTCGGCGGGACGGGCCACATGGTCGCCGGCAACGAATGGGTGCAGAATGCAGAGCGGCGCGCGGCGACGCCGACGCCGGTGATCGTCCTCACCCGCGCGCGGAGCGCGGCCCTTATCACGGGCAACCGCTTTGCCAATGGCGCGATCCTTCTCACCGATCAGCATCACGCGGCAGGAGCGTGCGAGGGGCGGCCCGCGCTCGGCTCGGTCACGATCCGGGGAAACGTCTTCGACGCCTGGGCCGCGTCCGACGAGACCGCGTTTGTGGTGCTGAAGCCCTTCGGGAAGGACCGCACGATCCGCGACCTCGGCGTCGTCGGCAATATCTTCCGCTCGGTCGGGGGCGTGATGCGGCGGGTCGAACGGGTCGATGCGGCGATCGCCCCGCTCGACGTGGCCCGCGCGCGTGAGGTGCATTTCTCGAACAACGTGTTTCAGGGGGTCGGGCAGGAGACGGTCAATCCGGTGACGCTCGACTTCGACCAGCCCTACTGCGCGGATGCATGGCTGCTCGATCCATCGGGATGGCTGCCTTTCGGCGGCGTCGTGCGCGGCGTCTCGGCCGTCGTGCCGTCGCGGCCGATCGTCGACGCGGCCGGCCGGGTGCGCCACGAGGTGCCGCGCACGCTGCTTCCCACGGGGCGCAACCGCAACCGGGTGAAGCTCTGCTGGTCGCGCGCGGTGAAGGGAAGGGTCTCCGTCACGATGCGCTGCGACAAGCCGACGTGACCGGGCCCCACCGTTTTGCCGAGGGGTGGAACCGGCGAGGCCCGCGCACGGTTGGGTGCGCAAAAGGGGACAGTCAAATGGAACAATTCTTCGACGTGATCGGTGCGACGGCGCTGATACTGCTCGTGATCGTGGGGGCAATCGCCGGTGCCATCGCCGGCTGGATCGCAGGGCGGCGAATGTTCCTCTATATTCTTGCGGGCATCGTAGGCGCGGTGGCCTTGCCGTTCATCCTTGCCGCACTTGGCGTGGGACTGCTGGCAGCGGGCGGTTTGCTCGTCATCCTGTTGGTGGCACTCGTCGGTGCGGTGATCGTGCTGGCGATCGTGCAAGGGGTCACGCGCCGATCCTGACGAGATCCTTCGAAGTACGCGCAGTCTACCGCAGAGTGTTTTTCAGGTCACAGCAGGCGGTTTGCCGCGTATAATCCTGCCCGGGCGCTCGGAGGTTCCGGAACCTATCGTTTCGTGACACGTATGTTGGGGCAAGTATCGAAACTCAAAGGGACAATAAAATGCGAAAAGGTTTAGTTGCGGCGATCGTCGTCGTCATCGTCGCGGTTCTGATCGCGATCTACTTCATCAACGTGGACGTGACCGATGAAGGGTCCATGCCCGAGGTGAATGTCGAAGGCGGCGAACTGCCCGAGGCGGACGTGGAGACGGGATCGGTCGATGTCGGAACCGAGACCGAGACGGTCGAAGTCCCCACCGTCGATGTCGAGCCCGCCGGCGAAGCGGACGCCGATGCCGAAGAGCCCGCGAACCAGTGATTTCCCGCAGGACGGGTGCCCCGTTTGAAGGGCGCCCGTCCTAGCGTTTCTTGCGTCGCTGAACGTTGCCGCCGCGCTGACCCGCGCGCCCGCCACTGGAGCGGCCGGTTGATGCGGCGCTCGATTGTTGTGCCGCCTCCACCGCGGATTGTCGCGCCATAGGATCGTCCGACACGGCCAGATCGACCGCTTCCAGTCGTTTGACCTCGTCGCGCAATCGCGCCGCTTCCTCGAATTCCAGATTTTCCGCGGCCTTGCGCATGTCGGTTCGCAAACCATCGAGCACGGCTTGAAGGTTCGACCCCGATTGAAGCGGATCGATCTTCGCCGTCACCCGGTTCATGTCGACATCGCCGCGATAGAGGCCGGCCAGGATATCCTCGACGTTCTTCTTGATCGTCGCGGGCGTGATGCCATGCGCCTTGTTGTAGGCGATCTGCTTCTCGCGGCGGCGATCCGTCTCGGCCATCGCGCGCTCCATCGATCCGGTGATCCGGTCCGCATACATGATGACGCGCCCCTCGGAATTCCGGGCGGCGCGGCCGATCGTCTGGATCAACGAGGTCTCGGAGCGCAGGAAGCCTTCCTTGTCTGCGTCGAGAATGGCGACGAGCCCGCATTCGGGAATGTCGAGCCCTTCGCGCAGCAGGTTGATGCCGACCAGCACGTCGAACGCGCCCAGACGGAGGTCGCGCAGGATCTCGATCCGCTCGATCGTGTCGATATCCGAATGCATGTAGCGGACCTTGATGCCCTGTTCGTGCAGGTATTCAGTCAGATCCTCGGCCATGCGCTTGGTCAGCGTGGTGCAGAGGGTCCGGAAGCCGTTGGCCGTCACCCGGCGGATCTCGTCGAGCAGGTCGTCGACCTGCGTCTCGACGGGCCGGATCTCGATCTGCGGATCGAGAAGGCCGGTCGGGCGGATCACCTGTTCGGTAAAGACGCCGCCGGTCTGGTCGAGCTCCCATGCGGCGGGGGTGGCCGAGACGAAGATCGATTGCGGGCGCATCGCATCCCATTCCTCGAACTTGAGCGGCCGGTTGTCCATGCAGGAGGGCAGCCGGAAGCCGTGCTCGGCCAGGGTGAACTTTCGCCGGTAGTCACCTTTGTACATGCCGCCGATCTGCGGCACGCTGACATGGCTTTCATCGGCGAAGACGATGGCGTTGTCGGGGATGAACTCAAAGAGGGTCGGGGGCGGCTCGCCCGGCGCGCGACCGGTCAGGTATCGCGAATAGTTCTCGATCCCGTTGCAGACGCCGGTCGCCTCCAGCATCTCGATATCAAAATTCGTTCGCTGCTCCAGCCGCTGCGCCTCGAGGAGCTTGCCGTCGCCGACCAGCTGGTCGAGGCGTTGCTTGAGCTCCTTCTTGATGCTGATGACGGCCTGCTGCATCGTCGGCTTCGGTGTGACGTAGTGACTGTTCGCATAGACGCGGATCCGGTCAAAACTGCCCGTCTTGTCGCCGGTCAGCGGATCGAATTCGGTAATGCTTTCAAGTTCCTCCCCGAAGAAGCTCAACTTCCACGCGCGATCTTCGAGGTGGGCGGGAAAGATCTCGAGGGAATCTCCGCGCACCCGGAAGCTGCCGCGCTGGAAGGCCTGGTCGTTGCGCCGGTATTGCTGTGCCACCAGATCGGCCATCACGGAGCGCTGGTCGTAGCTGCGGCCGACATGCAGATCCTGCGTCATCGCGCCGTAGGTCTCGACCGAGCCGATGCCGTAGATGCACGAGACCGAGGCCACGATGATGACGTCGTCGCGTTCCAGGAGGGCGCGCGTCGCCGAATGGCGCATCCGGTCGATCTGTTCGTTGATCTGGCTTTCCTTCTCGATGAAGGTATCCGAGCGCGGCACGTAAGCTTCGGGCTGGTAGTAATCGTAATAGCTTACGAAATACTCCACCGCGTTGTCGGGGAAGAAGCCCTTGAACTCGCCGTAGAGCTGCGCCGCGAGGGTCTTGTTGGGCGCGAGGATGATTGCCGGGCGCTGCGTCTCTTCGATGATCTTGGCCATCGTGTAGGTCTTGCCGGTGCCGGTCGCCCCGAGCAGCACCTGGTCGCGTTCGCCGTCGCTCACCCCCGCGGCGAGTTCGGCGATGGCGGTCGGCTGATCGCCGGCCGGCTGGAACTCGGAATTCATCCGGAACGCGATGCCGCCTTCGAGCTTGTCGCGGCTCTCGACGGGCGGGGCGAGCGCGTTGAGGATCGGTTCCTGGGCGTCTGAGTAAGCGTACGGCATTGTTTCGTCCCTTCGGCGCGGTGCTGCTATCATTTGAGGACAATCCGGCCGGCGACAACCCGCGGGCGTCGATTTATCGCGTCGGACGGGGTGGCGCGATCGGGCGATGTCGTGGCGAGCCGTATCGTTTTGCAACCTAGAGGAGATGTTTTTCTTGCAAGCAACCGGAAATTGTATTCTAAAGAACATGCAAGCGGCAGACAGCGCCCGATTCGTCGAATTCCCCACTCACCCTCGATGGATTGGCGCCCTTCCGTCGTCGACCGCGGCGTCATTTCCCGCGCCGCGGTCGATGCGGGATCGTCAGGCTTGCCGAGTTCCGCCAATATTGGCATAAGCTCGTTGCCATCGTGACACGGAGCCGCCCATGCCCGCCCGCATCTATCGACCCGCCCGCACGGCGATGTCTTCCGGAACCGCGAAGACCAAGGAATGGATTCTGGAATTCACCCCCGACGAGCCGCGTTCGGTCGATCCGCTGATGGGCTGGACGAGCTCCGCAGACACCCAGGCACAGGTCCGGCTCCGCTTCGCGACCGAAGAGGACGCGCGCCACTACGCCGAGGAGAACGGGATCGACGCCGTGGTGACACGGCCGAAGAGCCGGCGCGCGAATGTCCGGCCCGGCGGCTACGGCGAGAATTTCGCGACCAGACGGCGCGGCGCCTGGACGCACTGACGTTTCAAGTAAAGTTGCGGCGGCGAAGCGGCACGCGCTCCTCCGGCGGGGTTCCGTCGTGTAATTGTTCAACGACGTCCGCCGATGTCACCGTGCGGTCTTGTCTCTACCCTGCACCGGGATCGGAGTGTGCTCATGCGCGTCGCTCAGCGCGCGGGCCTGATCACCCTCGGGGTCGTCGTATTGCCCCGACCTGATCGTCCAGATGAACAGGGCGAGGCCGGCGAGGCCCATCGTCACCGAGACGGGGATGAGAATGACGAGCACGTTCATCGCGTGGACCTCACCGCATTCAGCGTGACGGCCAGCGACGAGCCCGACATGGCCAGCGCCGCCCAGAGCGGTGTCGCGAAGCCCGCCATTGCAAGCGGTACCGCAACGGCGTTGTAGACGAGCGCGATGCCGATGTTCTGGCGCATGCGGACGACCGCCGACCGGGCCGTGGCGAGGATCGTCGGAATGCCTTTCAGTCCGCCCGACAGCAGCACGACGTCCGCCGCGTTCCGCGCCGCGTCGAGGGCCCGTCCGGGCGCGATGCTGGCATGGGACGCGGCAAGGCTCGCGGTGTCGTTCAGACCGTCCCCGACCATCAGGACGCGCGCGCCGTTCCGCGCACGGTCTTCGATCCACGCGACCTTGTCCGGCGGGCTCATCCCTCCAGAAGCCTCATCGATGCCAAGGCGCGCGGCGATGTCCGACACGGCCTCCGGCACGTCACCGGAAAGGAGCGCGACCCGGTACCCGGCCTCGCGGAGCCCCCGGAAGAGCGCGACGGCGCCGCTGTCCAGCGTCTCGACTGTCGTCAGGGGCACGGGGCGGTCGCCTGCACCCGCGAGCCAGGTCGACATGCCCTCCGGCGCGCCGACCCAGGCGCCCCGGCCCAACCGGACCGGGCGGCCCCGATGCAGCCCCTCGATCCCGTCGCCCGGATGCTCGCACACGGCGTCGATGGCGGCCGGTACCACCCCGCGCGCCGCGGCGGCGGCGACGATGGCCCGCGATACCGGGTGCGACGATCCGCCGGCGAGGCCCGCGGCGACGGCGAGAGCGTCGGCGGGCATGTCGGCGGAGAGACGGGGCGTCCCGGTCGTGAGGGTGCCGGTCTTGTCGACGGCCACGCAATCGATCTGGGACAGCCGCTCCAGCGCGGTGCGCGATTTCACCAGGATGCCGGCGCGGAACAGGCGCGCCGTTGCGACGGTCGAAACCGCCGGCACCGCCAGCCCGAGCGCGCAGGGGCAGGTGATGACCAGGACAGAGATCGCGATGTCGAGCGCGCGCCAGCCGTCGCCCGTCGCAAGCATCCAGCCCACGAAGGTCACCGCGCCAAGCACATGCACCGCGGGCGCATAGATCCGCGCGGCGCGGTCGGCAAGTCCGGTAAAGCGGCTTCGCTGGCTTTCGGCGGTGGCGACGATCTCGGCGATGCGGGCGAGCGCGGTGTCCCGCCCGGCGCGGTCGACCCGCACGGTGAGGAGGCCGGTCAGGGATATCTCACCGGCGGTGACGGGATCGCCGGGGCCGGCGGGATCCGGTCGGCTTTCGCCGGTCAGCACGGATCGGTCGAGATCGGTCCGCCCCGAGACGATCGTGCCGTCGGCCGGCAGGCGGTCGCCCGGGCGCAGGCGAATGAGGTCACCGGGCCGCAGCGCGCCGGCCGCGACGATGCGCTCGGCCCCGCCTTCGATGCGGCGCGCCTGCGGTGCCTCGAGGGCGGCGAGTTCGGCGGCGGCGGACCGGGCGGCGGCCCTTCCCCGGTGGTCGAGATAGCGGCCGACCAAGAGGAAGAAGGTCAGCGCCAATGCGGCGTCGAACCAGCCCGCCCGATCGCTGAAGCCGAAGGCGCTTGCCAGCGATGCGGCCGATGCCAGCACGATCGCCAGCGAGATCGGCACATCCATGTTCAGCCGCGCCGCCGACAGCGCCTGCAGGGCGGAGCGAAAGAAGGGCTGCCCCGCATAGGCCACCGCGGGGATGGCGATGGCGGCCGAGACGAGGTGGAAGATCTGGGCGGTGGCGCCGGTCGCCCCGCTCCAGACCGCGACCGACAGAAGCATCACGTTCATCAGCGCGAATCCCGACACGCCGATGCGCGTGAGAAGGTTGCGCGCGGCAGGGTCGGCGGCGCCGAGCCGCGCGGCGTCGAGCCGTTCGGCCCGGTGCCCCGCCGCGGCCAGCGCGTCGATCATCGTCTGGGCGTCGAGGGCCGCGGCCTGCACGGCGACGCGTTTGAGGCTCAGGTTCACGCGGGCCGACGCGACGCCGGGCAGATCGTTCAGGGCCCGTTCGACGGAGGCGATGCAGCCGCCGCAATGGATGTCGGGCAGGTGCAGGATATGCGTGGGCCCGCCCGGGGAGACCCCCGTCGGGGGCGGGAGCGACGCGCAGGCGGGGCACGCCGCGCTCATGGCGCGACCCTCAGCCTGACGGCCTTGGCGAAGGCGGTACCGTCGGGGGCGGTGGCGGCAATGTCGAGCCGCCAGAGACCGCGCGCAAGGTCGATGCGCGCGTGCCCCCCCGTCAGCGTCAGCTCGCGGTCGTCCCGCGCCTCGGTCGGGCGGGCGAGATGGACCGAGAGATCGCGCGCCGCGGCCGGTCGACCGCCGGCGTCGCGCAGCGCGACGAAGATCTCGCCGTCCTCGTAACGGGCCGCCACGCTCCAGCCCAGGGCGGCCTGCGCCTTGCGACGCGCGTCGAAGGACTGGCTGGCCACGTATGAGTTGGCGACCTCCAGCCCCGGAAAGCTCTGCACGGCGTTGACCGCGAGCGTGACGTTGACCGCAATGATGATCCCGAAGCCGGCGCAGAAGATCGCGGCCACGTGTCGCCCCGTAAGCTCTTTCATCGGTTGTCGCTCCCGTTGAAGGTGGTGTCCACATGGGCCCGGTCCCCGCTCGACAGGTCCTCGACCCAGAGCCGTGCGTCGGAGGCGGCGGCGCGTGCCATGGCCGTATCCGCGGGTGCGGTGAGATAGACCCGCACGCGGTCCTGGGTGTCTGCCGGCACGCGCACCACCGCGCCCTCGTGCCCCTCGACCGCGATCTCGGCCTCGGTGTCGAGCGCGGGGGAAAGACGGAAGTCCCGCGCCTCGCCGTTCTTGTTGCGCAGCCGAACGTCGTAGGCGTTGCGCACGCTGCCGTCGGCCAGGGTGACGAAGGTGGGATTGCGCACCGGCGCCACCGTCATCTCGATGTCCGGCCGGATGAACAGCGCGAAGACGAGCGCCGCACCGAAGGCGGCCCAGACCAGGAAGTAGGCGATGTTGCGCGGGCGCAGGACGTGCCGCCAGGCGGGGACGGGGGCGCCGCCCGCGGCCTCGCGCGGGGCGTCCGACAGGGCGACGTAGTCGATCAGCCCGCGCGGGCGGTCGATCCTGTCCATCACCTGGTCGCAGGCGTCGATGCAGAGCGCGCAGGTGATGCAGGCCATCTGTTGCCCGTCGCGGATGTCGATGCCCATCGGGCAGACGTTGACGCAGGCATTGCACTCGATGCAGTCCCCCGGAGGGCGCGTGTCGCGTCCCTCGGCTAGCAGCGCCGCACCGGTCGTCGTATTCGGCAGGCCCGGCATGGGGATGAGCGGAGAGCGTCCCCCGATGACCGGCCCCGCCACGCGCAGATCGCCGGCGGCCTGACGCCGCAGACCCTTGCCGCGCGGCTCTCCCCGCCAGTCGCGATAGGCGACGGTCAGCGTGCCCTCATCCATCATCGCGGCCTGGATGCGCGGCCAGGGGCACATGTAGATGCAGATCTGTTCGCGCATGAACCCGCCGAACACGAAGGTGGTAAAGGTGAGAACCGCGATGGTGAAATACGCCACGCCGGGGGCCCGGGCCGTCACGAGCTCGCGTGCCAGCGTCGGGGCGTCGGTAAAATAGAACACCCATGCCCCGCCCGTGGCGAGGGCGATCAGCAGCCAGACCAGCCAGGTCGTGCCCTTGAGACGCAGCTTGCGCAGGTCCCAGCGCGCAGTGTGCAGCTTCATCCGCGCGTTGCGGTCGCCCTGTATCCAGCGTTCGACGACGAGGAAGAGGTCGGTCCAGACCGTCTGCGGGCAGGCATAGCCGCACCAGACCCGCCCCATCGCCGCGGTCGCGATGAAGAGCCCCAAGCCCGCCATCACCAGCAATCCGGCGACGAAATAGAATTCGTGCGGCCAGATCTCGATCCAGAAGAAGTAGAAGCGGCGGTTGACCATGTCGACCAGCACGGCCTGCTCGGGCAGGTTCGGGCCGCGATCCCATCGCAGCCACGGTGTCAGGTAGTAGATCGCGAGCGTGACGCCCATGATCCACCATTTGAGGGTGCGGTAGCCGCCCGATACACGTCTGGGAAAGATCGGCACGCGCGGCGCATAGAGAGATTGGTCCGACATCGGTTCCTGGCCTGTTTGCGCGTCCGCCCTCGCACGGCGCGCGGTCCCCCGCCTTGACCTGGATCAAGGGGATCGGAATGCAGAGAGATCTCCGGCGCGAGGCGCCCCCGCGCGCCCTCCGCGACGGCTTCGGGCGGGGCAAGGGCAGGGGCGCTACTCGGGCATGTCACCGGCGTCCGGGGCAGGGGCCTCCGGCGCCTCGCCGCCGCCCAGACCGTGGACATAGGCCGCCACGGCGCGGACCTCGGCCTCGCTCAGCCGCATGCCCCATGCCGGCATGACGCCGAACGGGCCGTTGGAGATCAGATCGGTCAATCGCTCCGTCGAATTGTCGTAGAGCCAGATGGCGTCGGTGAGGTTCGGCGCGCCGATCGTGCGGTCGCCTGTTGCGTCCGTGCCGTGGCACGCGCTGCAATTCATGTCGAAGAGCTCGCCGCCCGGTCCGGCCAGGGGGTCCTGCCCGCCCGGGAGGGACTGGACATGGGCGACGAGGGTGGCGATTTCCTCGTCCTCCAGGATCTGGCCGAAGGCCGGCATCTCGCTCCAGCGGGCGTCGGGATCGTCCTCGTTGCGGATCCCGTGGCGCACCGTATAGGCGATGTCGTCGATCGTTCCGCCCCAGAGCCAGACATCGTCCAGCAGGTTGGGGTAACCGACGGCCCCCGCGGCACCCGATCCGTGACATTGCGAACAATTGGTGCGGAAGACCGCGGCGCCCGCGTTGCTCGCAAAGGACGAGAGCGCGTCGTCGCGGTCGAGCATGGCGAGATCGGTGGATACCAGCAGCTCGCGCATCTCCGCCTGGCCCGCATTCGCCGCGGCGATCTTCTGCGCCACGTCGCCGCGGGTGGACCAGCCGAGCACGCCGCCGGTCGCGGTGCGCAAGAGCGGGATCGCGGGGTAGAGGACCACGTAGACGAGCGAGAAGGCGACCGTGGCGTAGAAGGTCCAGAGCCACCAGCGCGGCAGCGGATTGTTCAGCTCTTCGATGCCGTCCCATTGGTGGCCCGTGGTTTCGGTCCCGGTGACGGGGTCGATGCGGCGTTCGCTCATCTCAGCTTCTCCAGGAGGGATGCGCAGGTGCAGTCCGGGCAGGCATTCGGGCACGCGGCGATCCCCCGAGGGGTCTCGTCGCGCAGGATCGAGGCCGCGGCGGCGTCGTGGATCGTTCGCGAGCCCGGGCGGAAGGCCCAGAGGATCACGCCGACGAACGTTGCCGTGAGGGCGATGAGCGCCCAGCTATCCGCGAATTCGCGCAGGATCGAATAGGTATGGGTCATGGCAGGGCTCCTTCAGCGGCTGGCATCTGCGGTGAATGTCGAGAAATCGACCAGCGTGCCGAGCATCTGCAGATAGGCGATCAGCGCATCCATCTCGGTCAGGTCGTCGGTGCCGTCGAAATTGCGGACCTGCGCGCCGGGATAGCGCTCGAGCAGGCCGTCCGTGTCGCCGAACGGGTCGACCTGCACGCGGAAGTCGGCGCGCGCCTCGGCGATCATCTCGTCGGTATAGGGCACGCCCACCAGCCGGTGCGTCGCCAGCGTCTCGTCGATATGCGTGCCGTCGATCCGTGTCCGCGCGAGATAGTCGTATTTCGGCATGACGCTCTCGGGCACCACACTCTGCGGGTCGGTGAAGTGGTCCACGTGCCACTCGTCGGAATAGCGGCCCCCGACACGCGCGAGGTCGGGCCCCGTGCGCTTCGAGCCCCATTGGAACGGGTGGTCGTACATCGACTCGGCGGCGAGGGAGTAATGTCCGTAGCGCTCCACCTCGTCGCGCATCGGGCGGATCATCTGCGAATGGCAGACATAGCAGCCCTCGCGCAGGTAGACATCGCGCCCGGCCAGCTCCAGCGGGGAATAGGGGCGCACGCCCTCGACCTCCTCGATCGTGTTCTCCAGCCAGAAGAGCGGCGCGATCTCGACGATGCCGCCGATCGTCACCACGAGGAAGGAGGCCACCAGCAGGAGCGTCGCGTTGCGCTCGAGGATGGCGTGCTTGTCGATCAGCTTGCGGTGATGGGGCAGCTCGTTGGGGATGCCGCCGTCGCCCGGCTGCGTCACCTTGGGATCCTGGTCGGAGGGGGGGATCTTGTCGTTCGTCATCTTCTCACTCCGCGGGGACGAGGGCGGTGGCAGGGCGGGATTGCGGGGCGCGGATGGTCATCCACATGTTCCACACCATCACGAGCGCCCCGGTGAGGTAGAGGACGCCGCCCAAGCCCCGCACCACGTACATCGGGAACTTGGCGGCCACGGTGTCGGCGAAGGAGTTCACGAGGAACCCGTTGGCGTCGACCTCGCGCCACATCAGACCCTCCATGATGCCCGTCACCCACATCGAGGCCGCGTAGAAGACGATCCCGACGGTGGCGAGCCAGAAGTGCAGGTTGATCGCGGCCATCGAGTGCATCTGCGCGCGCCCCCAGAGTCTCGGCGTCAGGAAATAGAGGCAGGCGAAAGTGATGAGCCCGTTCCAGCCGAGGGCACCGGAATGCACGTGGCCGATGGTCCAGTCGGTGTAGTGGCTGAGCGAGTTGACCGCGCGGATCGACATCATCGGCCCCTCGAAGGTCGACATGCCGTAAAAGGCGAGCGAGGCCACGAACATCCGGATGATCGGGTCGGTGCGGATCTTGTCCCACGCGCCTTCCAGCGTCATCAGGCCGTTGATCATGCCGCCCCAGCTGGGCATCCATAGCATGATCGAGAACACCATGCCGAGCGTCGACGCCCAGTCGGGCAGCGCGGTATAGTGCAGATGGTGCGGACCGGCCCAGATATAGAGGAAGATCAGCGCCCAGAAGTGGATGATGCTGAGCTTGTAGCTGTAGATCGGGCGTCCGGCCTGCTTCGGCACGAAATAGTACATCATGCCGAGGAACCCGGCCGTCAGGAAGAAGCCGACGGCGTTGTGGCCGTACCACCACTGGGTCATGGCGTCCTGCACGCCTGCGAAGACCTGCACGGATTTGGAGCCCCAGATGCTGACCGGGATCGACAGGTTGTTGACGACGTGCAGCATCGCGACCGTCACGATGAAGGCCAGGAAGAACCAGTTCGCGACGTAGATGTGCGGCTCCCTGCGCTTCAGGATCGTGCCGAGGAACACCGCGAGGTAGACGAGCCAGACGATGGTCAGCCAGATGTCCACGTACCATTCCGGCTCGGCATATTCCTTCGACTGGGTCGACCCCAGAAGGTAGCCCGTGGCGGCCAGCACGATGAAGAGCTGGTATCCCCAGAAGACGAACCATGCCGCGTTGCCGCCCCAGAGCCGCGCGCCGCTGGTGCGCTGCACGACATAGAGCGACGTGCCGATCAGGGCGTTGCCGCCGAATGCGAAGATCACCGCACTGGTATGCAGGGGGCGCAGGCGCCCGAAATTGGCGTAGCCCTCCGACCAGTCGAAGTTCAGTTCCGGGAAGGCGAGCTGGAAGGCGATGAAGGTCCCGACGAGGAAGCCCGCGATGCCCCAGAACGCGGTCGCGATCACCGAAGCGCGGATCGGACCGTCGAGATAGGCGGACGGGTCATGGGCAGTGCGCGGCAAGTCCATGCGGCGAAGCTCCCACAGGAACAGTCCGCCCGCCACGAACGTGACGATCACCGCATGCACCGAATAGGCGAGATCGCGTCCCCAATCGGCCGCGATGGCCGCGAACAACGCGACCAGGGCCAGGATGACGAGCTTGAGGTACTCCATGACTGCTCCTGTGCTTCACTCGGGGGGGCACGTCGCATGGCTCCCCCCGGCGCGCCTTGACATGGATCAAGCGGCGAATTGATCGGCATCAAGGCGGCGCCCGGCGGCTGCTGTCAGAGTCCGGGGGCAGCCAGAAAAGGAGACGGACATGCCCCTCAAGACGCTCTCGACAGTCGCGGTGCCCGAGGGCGACCGCGACGCATTGGAAACGGCCATCGCCTGCGCGCGCCGCTGGTCCGCGCATCTCGATGTCTGCTGCCTCAGCGATCGGCAGATCGACATGCCGGCCATCCTCGCGCCCGAGATCGCCGCGACGGCCGCGATCCTGGCCGAGGAGACGGCGGAGGAGATCAAGGCGATTGAGGCGCGCGTGGAAAAACGCCTGACCGGCGAGGCGTTCGGCTGGGGCCTCATGTCTCCGATCCGTTATCCAAGCGACTTCGCGCGCCAGATCGCCGCGACGCATCGCTTTTCCGATCTGGCCATTCTCCATGCCTCGGGGAGCGGGCTCGATCCGCTGATGCAGGGCGTGACCGAGGCGTTACTCTATCATACCCGGGTGCCCATCCTGCTCGCGCCCGGCCCCACGGACGCCGCGTTCGAGCGCGTCGCGCTGGCGTGGGACGGCAGCGACGTGGCGCTCGCCGCGGTAAGGGCCGCCCTGCCGATCCTCGGAGAGGCCGGATCGATCGAGATCGTGACCGTCGATCCCGACAGCGGCACCAGCGGTCACGACCTCGCGGTGATGCTGGATCGCCACGGGATCGAGGTGGACGTCTCGACCCGGCCGCGCAGCGGCAAACGGATCGCGGATGCGCTTGCCGAGCATGTGCAAGACCGCAATGCGGACCTGCTGGTCATGGGCGCATACGGCCATCGCCGCCTGCGGGAGGTCCTGCTCGGCGGCGTCACCCGCATGATGCTCGACGCGGTGCCGGTGCCGCTTCTGCTCGCGCGCTGACGGCTCAGACGATGGGGCCGCCATCCCCGTCGTCGCCCGCCTCCATGGCCAGCGCGCCGAAATCCGCAATGCGGATCTCGCGGTTGGACAAGAGCTCGATGAGACCGTCCTTGCGCAGGGCGGTGATCTGGCGGCTCGTCGTCTCGATGGTCAGTCCCAGGTGATCGGCGATCGCCTCGCGCGACAGCGGCAGATGCAGCAGCGATCCGCGGCCGGGACGGGCCACGCCCCCCTGGCGCCGGACGAGGCTCACGAGGAAGGCCGCGACCTTTTCGCGCGCCGTCATCCGGCCCAGCACGACCGCCCAGTCGCGCGCCGCATCCAGCTCGTCGAGCGTCATCGTCAGTAACCGGGACGCGACATGGGGCGTGTCGCGCAAAAGCGCCTCGAACGCCGCGCGCTCGAAGCGGCAGACGGTCACGTCGCTCACCGCCTCGACGTCGAAGGCCGATTCCGCACGCCCCGGTCGACCGAGGTAATCGGAGGGCAGAAGCAGCCCCACATTCTGCCGGCGTCCATCCTCGAGCGTGCGCGACATGCTCGCGCAGCCCGACAGGATGGAGGAGAAATGCGTCAGCCGCTCGCCGGCCTCCGCAAGCATGGTTCCAGCGGGAAAGCTTCGGTAGCTCTTGATGGCCGATAGCCGGGCGAGCTCGTCGGGGTCGCATTCGGCGCAGACCGCGCTGTGGCGGATCGGGCATTCGGAACAGGAGACGATGGGGGAAAACCTGGACATGCGGCACATTATTCGCGCGATTGATCTTGATCAATGAGGCTCGCCCGATTGCGGTAAATCATGCGTCCATGACAGATGATCCTCTCAGAACCGCCCTGCTGACGGCACGGGTCCCGCGCTATACCAGCTATCCGACCGCCGACCGTTTCACCGAGGCGGTCGGCGCGGCCGAGAAGGCCGGTTGGCTGGCCGCCGTTCCGCCGGGCGACGCCGTTTCCCTCTATATCCACGTGCCGTTTTGCCGCAGGCTCTGCTGGTTCTGCGCCTGCCGGACCCAAGGGACGCGCAGCGATACGCCGCTCGACCGCTATCTCGACCATCTCGAGGCCGAGATTGCGCTGACGCGGTCCCATCTGCCCGACGAGATCGCCGTCTCGGCCCTGCATCTCGGCGGCGGCACCCCAACCCTGCTGAGCCCCGAGAGGATCGCCCGGCTTGCAGCGCTGGTCCGGACCCGGTTCGACCTCGCCGGGGCCGAGATCGCCGTGGAGATCGATCCGACGGAATGCGACACCGCCAGGATCGACGCGCTGATCGCGCTGGGTATGACGCGGGCCTCGGTCGGGGTGCAGGATTTCGATCCGATCGTGCAATCCGCCATCGGCCGACAGCAATCCGCACGGATCACCGAGGACACCGTCACCGCCCTGCGCGACCGGGGGATCGCCAGTATCAATTTCGACCTCCTCTACGGGTTGCCGCACCAGACCCGGGCCCGCCTGAAGCGCACGCTCGATCGCGTGATCGAGATCGGCCCCGATCGCCTTGCGCTATACGGCTACGCTCATGTCCCCTGGGTCGCGCGGCGCCAGAAGCTGATCGAGGAAGCCGCGCTGCCGTGCCCCGACGCACGGCTCGACCTTGCGGAGATGGCGCGCGGCATGCTGACGGATGCGGGATACCTGCCGGTCGGGATCGACCACTTTGCTCGCCCGGACGACCCGCTTGCCGAGGCAGCCCGCACGGCGTCGCTCCGCCGCAACTTCCAGGGCTATACGACGGACCGGTCCGCCACTCTGGTCGGTTTGGGGCCCTCCGCGGTGTCGCGTTTCCGCCAGGGCTATGTGCAGAACGCGGCGGCGACGGATGCGTGGCAACGTCGGGTGGCGGCAGGCGAGGTTCCCGCAGCGCGCGGAATCGCCCTGACGCCGGGCGAAAAGCGGATCGCCCGTCTCATCGAACGGCTGATGTGCTGCGAGGACGTGGATCTTGCGCAGGAACGCGCCCCCCTTGCCGCGTCCGCCCGCGACTTTGTCACCCGGTTCCCCGAAGTCGGCCGGATCGACGGCAGCGTTCTGCGCCTGCGCGACCGCCGCGCCGCGCGCCTGCTCGCCCATGCGCTCGCGACCTCCGCAAATCCGGGACAGTCGACGGGGCTCTACAGCCAAGCGAGCTGACACCACGGACATCGGAATGCCAGGCTGCGCGACGCGAAGATCGCGCGGGGCCGGGTGGCCGAAGGCCATCCGCGCCTCCCAAGGGTTTCGCGGATCGGGCGGGTGGTCCCCGAGGGCTCTTGACGCCGCGCCGCGTGTTCGAAATGAGGGCATGGATTTGACCCTTGCGCCGACGTGATCCCGAATACGGAGCGCGGGCGGATCGCATCGGGCGGAAGCTCCGGTTTACCTCTCTCCTGTAGGCCGCTTTCATGGACCGGGAGAAAAGCACCATGAGCATCACGCATCTCGTCACGCATTCCGGGGGCTTCCACGCGGACGAGCTTCTGTCCTCGGTGATCCTGACGCGGCTCTTTCCCGAGGCGACGCTGGTTCGCTCGCGCGATGCGGCGTGGATCGCGCCGGCCCCGGGCAGGATCGTCTACGATGTCGGCCGCGCCTATGATGCCGAAAGCCGGATCTTCGACCATCACCAACGCCCGAACCCGCTGCGCGGGGACGGCCAGCCCCTGAGTTCCTTCGGGCTCGTCTGGCGGCATTACGGGCACGACTACCTGCGCGCGCTCGCCGTGCCCGAGAGCGACGTGGAGGAGATCCATCGCGAGGTCGACCGAAGCTTCGTCCTGCCCGTCGACCTCATGGATAACGGCGCGCTCGAGCCGTCCGTGGCGGGCCCCCTGGCCGGGCTGACGCTGCCGGTGCTGCTGGAAACGCTGAAGCCCGCCTTCGACGCGCGGGGGGCGGATGCCGACGACCGGGCCTTCGCCGCCGCGCTCGGCGTCGCGCGCGCCTTAGTCGAGGCCGCGGTTGCCGACAAGGCCGCCAAGCGCCGGGCCGAGGCGATGGTGATGGCCGCGATCGAGGCGGCAGGCGCGTCACCGATCCTCGAATTGCCGATGGGGATGCCGTTCCGGGCGGCCGTCGAGAAGGCGGGGGCCGATCACCTTCTCTTCGTCATCCATCCGCGCGACGACGACTGGGCGTTGACCACGATCCGCAAGGGGGGCGACACGTTCGACTCCCGTGCCGACCTTCCGGCGGCATGGGCCGGTCTGACCGATGACGCACTCGAGAAAGCTTCGGGCGTGGCGGGCGCGAAGTTCTGCCACAACGCGCGATTCATCGCCGTTGCCTCGTCGCGCCAGGCGATCATGGCACTGGGCGAAAGGGCGGTGGCCGAAGCCGCGTGACGCGCCCTCTCGGCGGAGGGGAGACCGCCGAGATCAGCCGAGCGACAGGCTCGCGGCGCTTTCGGGCAGTTCCTCGTCGAAGCACCGCTGATAGAATTCGGCTACCGTCTCGCGCTCGAGCTCGTCGCACTTGTTGAGGAAGGAGAGGCGGAACGCGTAGCCGACATCGCCGAAGATGTTGGCGTTCTGTGCCCAGGCAATGACCGTCCGGGGCGACATCACCGTGCTCAGATCGCCGTTCATGAAGGCGGTCCGCGTCATGTCGGCGACCGTGACCATCTGACCGATCGTGCGGCGGCCCGCATCGTTGCCGTAGCCCGGAAGCTTCGACACCACGATCTCGGCTTCGGCATCGTGGTCGAGATAGTTGAGGGTCGCCACCAGCGACCAACGGTCCATCTGGCCCTGGTTGATCTGCTGCGTGCCGTGATAGAGGCCGGTCGTATCGCCGAGGCCCACCGTGTTGGCCGTGGCGAACAGGCGGAAATAGGGGTGTGGCGTCAGCACCTTGTTCTGGTCGAGCAGGGTCAGCTTGCCGTCGACCTCGAGCACGCGCTGGATCACGAACATCACGTCGGCGCGGCCGGCATCGTATTCGTCGAAGACGATCGCGGTGGGGTTTCTCAGCGCCCAGGGCAGGATGCCCTCCTGGAACTCGGTGACCTGCACGCCGTCCTTGAGCTTGATCGCGTCCTTGCCGATCAGGTCGATACGGGAGATGTGGCTGTCGAGGTTCACTCGCACGCAGGGCCAGTTGAGGCGGGCCGCCACCTGTTCGATATGGGTGGACTTGCCCGTGCCGTGATAGCCCTGGATCATGACGCGGCGGTTGAACTGGAAACCCGCGAGGATGGCGAGCGTCGTGTCGGGATCGAAGCGATAGGTGCTGTCGATCTCGGGCACGCGCGCCGAGCGTTCCTCGAAGGCCTGTACCTTCATGTCGCTGTCGATGCCGAAGACATCGCGCACCGAAACTTCGACATTTGGTTGCGCCTCGATATCCATGCTGCCGTCGGCCATCTCACATCTTCCTTCCGTCGGGATCCGCGCGCTGCCCCCGTGGCTGGAACGGGCGGTGCGTCTGTTTGCGCGTGGTGCAACATATCGTTCATCGGCGCAAGGGAAAGGCCGGGACGGGTGCTTTGGCGCTGGCCTTGGCGCATTCGATTTGTTCTATTCGCCGCGACGGACGAAGGTGGGGGCGGCGAACGTGGTCACGACGATAAGGGATATCGAGGGACTGATCCTCGATGTCGCGCAGGGCGATCAGCGGGCCTTCCTGTCGCTCTATGATGCGACGAGCGCGAAACTCTTCGGCATCTGCCTTCGTATTCTCAACAACAAGGCCGATGCGGAGGACGTCCTGCAGGAGGTCTTCGTCAAGATCTGGCGCAATGCCGGGCGCTACAGGGCCAACGGGTTGAGCCCGATGACCTGGCTGATCACCGTGGCGCGGAACGCGGCGATCGATCGTCTGAGGACCAGAAAGGTCCAGACCGAGGATTCCGAGGCGCTGGAACGGGTGCCCGACGCCGCGCCGTCGCCGGAGGCCTCGGCCATCGCGTCGTCGGAGGCGAAACGCATCGCCGCGTGTCTTGCCGAGTTGCAGCCGGACCGCGCCGATGCCGTCTGCGGGGCGTATCTGAACGGCCTGTCCTATCAGGATCTGGCCAGCAAGTACGGCGTGCCGTTGAACACGATGAGAACCTGGCTCCGGCGGAGCCTGCAGAAGCTGAAAGAGTGCCTGAGCGTATGAGCAGTGATCTTCCTGATCCGGACGGGCAGGACCCGTCCGACGACGCGCTCGCCGCGGAATACGTGCTCCATCTGCTGGGCGCGGTGGAACGGACGCGATTCGAGGATCGCCTCGATGTCGAGGGCGCGCTGCGCGGGCGGGTCGATGCCTGGGCCGAACGGTTGGTGCCGATCGCCGAGGATGTCGATCCCGTTGCACCCCCCGCGCATATCCGCGCGGCGCTCGCACACTTCGCCGCGGGCGAACGGGCGGCACCGCGCCGTCGCGGGGGGGTCTCGCTCGCGCAGATGTTGCGCGGGATGCTGGGCGGCGCGCTCGTCGCGGCGGCGGCCGCCGTCCTGCTCGCCGTCTTCCTGCCGATGGTCGAGCCGCCCTATAGCGGTCCGTCCTATGTCGCCGATCTCGCCGCGGATGACGGTAGCCTCGCGGTGCAGGCGCGGTTCGATCCTCGCGGCGACGTGCTGCGCCTGAGCGGGCTGTCGGTCGAGCCGCCGGCGGGCCGCGTGCTCCAGCTCTGGCTGCTGCCCGAAGGCGCGGATGCACCGCTCTCGCTCGGGCTCCTGCCGGGGGAGAGCGAGGTCGCCGTTCCGCTGTCGCCGGAAAGCGCCGCCGGCGTGCCGGGCGGGCTGCTGGAGATTTCCGAGGAACCGCCGGGCGGCTCGCCCGAGGCGGGACCGACCGGCGACGTGCTGGCGATCGGCGAGGTCGAGGAGATCTGATCCGCGATCAAACTCTTGCGATGGGCCGGGAAGGCGTCACATTCCGTGTTATACGCCTTGGGAAATTTTCGGGAGCGAATCATGAGACGACGACACTTTCTGGCCGGTTGCGCCGCTGCGACCCTGTCGCCGGCCGCGTTTGCCGCGCAGAATTCCGCGAGTTTCGAGGTCACGCGCACGCCTTCGGAATGGAAGGAGATGCTCAGCGATCTGGAATACGAGGTCATGCGGGAGGAGGGGACGGAGCGCGCCTTCACCTCGCGTCTCAACGACGTCAAGGCCGAGGGCCTCTTTCACTGCAAGGGATGCGACCAGGCCCTCTATCCCAGCGAGACCAAGTTCGAATCCGGCACCGGATGGCCGTCCTTCTACGCGCCGCTGGAAGACGCGGTCGCGACCAAGCCCGATCCGGGCTGGTTCGGCACCCGCACCGAGGTGCATTGCGACCGGTGCGGATCGCATCTCGGCCATGTCTTCGACGACGGGCCCCCGCCGACCGGCAAGCGCCATTGCCTCAACGGCGTGTCGCTGGTCTTCCGTCCTGCCGGCGAGGGCGAACCGATCGTCGGGTGATGCCGTCCTCGCGATGGCGCCGCCCTTCGGGACCGGAGGGCGGTCACCTCACGTCGTGAAGTTGCGGCTGTCCTTGATCTGATCCCACGCCCAGACCACTTCGGCGAGCTGCTCCTCATGGCCGCGGTCGCCGCCGTTCATGTCGGGGTGAAGCACCTTGATCAGCGACTTGTAGGCCTTGCGGATCTCGGCCTTGGTCCAGTGATCCTTGGCGTCGAGTATCTCGATCGCGCGGCGTTCGGTCGGCGGCAGGCGGCGGGTCGTCCCGCCGGTCTGGGACCGCCCGGGATTGCGCGTCGCATTGTCGCCCAGCACCTGATGCGGATCGTCGACCCCCAGCCGGGCCCAGGCGCGCTGCTCGTCGGATTGCTTGCCGAAAGGCTTGGTCTGCCGGCCCCAGACGCGGTCGTTCGCGATCTGGTCGTCGAATTCCTCTTCGGTCGTGCCGTTGAAGAAGTTCCACTTGAGATTGTATTCGCGCACGTGGTCCTTGCAGAACCACAGATATTGATCGAGGTGGTCGGGCGAACGCGGCGCCCGGTATTGGCCATGCTCCTCGCAGCCGGGATGTTCGCAGACACGCGTCGACGTCTCGAAGGCGCCCGACATGCCACGTTTCCCGCGCGGGTTTTTCTTCTTGGCCGAAGACACCCGGATATCGAATCCGAAGGGGTCGCTTTTCGACATGATGGCTCCTTTCCACTGCGGAAGAGAGAGTTTAGACATTGTGTATCAGAGTTGAAGAGGGAAGTGGCGCGAAATGCCGGTGATCGACGAAATCCGCCTGCGTCTTCGCGACGCGTTCGCCCCCCGGGAACTGGAGGTGCAGGATGACAGCGCCTCCCATGCCGGCCATGCGGGCGCGCCCGCGGGTGGCGAAAGCCATTTCTCCGTCCTGATCCGCGCCGAGGCGTTCGAAGGCGCTTCGCGCATCGCGCGACACCGTGCGGTTCACGCGGCCCTGGGGCCGGACCTCGTCGGCCGGATCCATGCGCTGGCGCTCGACGTCGACGCCTAGTCGCGGGCGGGGCCCGGAACCGGACGGAGCGCGCCTTGCGGGCGGCGCTGGGCGCTGAGCGTCGCGGCGTGGTGCGATGCGGGCTCGGCGACGTCTCTCGCCGCGCTGTTGCGGTCGGAATGCGCAATCTTGGCCCCGAGCTCTTCGGGGGTCTCCGGCGCGGTCGCCGCGGCGGACGGTAACTCGGCGAGCTCGACCCAGCGGCGGAAGATGAGCACGGTCACCGGTTCCGCGACCGTCCTGCGGAAGATCCCTTGGCGAGATTCCGCCGTCATCGTCTCGGAACGTTGGAATTCCCAACCGTCGAGGCCCTCTGAATTCAGCCTCTCGGCCATCCCGTGGGCATAGCGCGCGGCAATTCCCTTCAAGCCACGGGCCTTCGGCGCCTCTTTCGGGGCAGGGACGACGCGGTATTCGTAATAGGACATCTGGGCGCTTTCGTCTGGGGGCCATGCGAGCCGTTCGTCTAGCCGCGATACGCGGCGGCCGTCCAGTCCGCGGTCACGAGGAACCGAGCGGGACCGGACGCGTTCAGCAATCGCGATTTATCAATATGGAGTTACCATGTCACGTATCCTTCTGTCGCTCGCTGCCATTTGCAGCCTCGCCGCTTGCCAGACCAGCCCGGGGGTCACCGATGACGACCCGATGACGCCGGCCGCCGAATCCATCTCCGAACCGACTGACGGACTTGCGGAGACCGGCCCCGACAATTGACCGCCGGGATCAGGTGTCGACGTTCCACGCACGACGAACGAGCGTAGACAGAGATACCCTTCTTTAAGCGACGAAGCGTGCCGATCTCTGCAGAGGTCGGCACGCTTCTTCCGTCAGAGGCCGAGCTTGGTGGCCACGATTTCGTTCACGGCCTTCGGGTTGGCGGTGCCGCCCGTGGCCTTCATCACCTGACCGACGAACCAGCCCGCGAGCTTGGGATTCGACTGCGCCTTTTCGACCTGCGCGGGATTGTCGGCGATGATCCGGTCGACCGCGTCCTCGATCGCGCCGGTATCGGTGACCTGCTTCAGCCCGCGCTCCTCAACGATGGTCTCCGGGTTGCCGCCTTCGGTGTAGACGATCTCGAACACGTCCTTGGCGGTCTTGCCCGAGATCGCGTCCGACTTGATGAGACGCACGATGGCGGCGAGCTGCGCGGGGTCGACCGGGCTCTCGGCGATGCCGCGGTCATCCTTCTTGAGGCGGCCGAAGAGCTCGTTGATGACCCAGTTCGCGGCCATCTTGCCGTCTCCGGCCTCGGCCGCGACCGCCTCGAAATAGCTGGCGTTCTCCACCTCGGCGGTGAGGACCGACGCGTCGTATTCCGTCATCCCGTATTCCGTCACGAAGCGCGCGCGTTTCTCGTCGGGCAGTTCGGGCAGGGTCGCGCGGATCTCGTCGACCCAGGCCTGCTCGATCTCGAGCGGCAGGAGGTCGGGATCGGGGAAGTAGCGGTAATCGTGCGCCTCTTCCTTCGATCGCATCGACCGCGTCTCGCCGCGGTCCGGATCGAAGAGGCGGGTTTCCTGCACCACCGCGCCGCCATCCTCGATGATGGCGATCTGACGGCGGGCCTCGACCTCGATCGCGGCCTGGATGAACCGCATGGAGTTCATGTTCTTGATCTCGCACCGCGTGCCCAGATGCGAGAAATCCTGCGTTTCCTGGTATTTCTCGTAGTCGCCTGGACGGCAGACCGAGACGTTCACATCGGCGCGCAGGTTGCCGTTCTGCATGTTGCCGTCGCAGGTCCCGAGATAGCGCAGGATCTGGCGCAGCTTGCCGACATAGGCAGCCGCCTCCTCGGGGCCGCGGATATCGGGGCGCGAGACGATCTCCATCAGCGCGACGCCGGTCCGGTTGAGATCGACGAAGGACATGGTCGGATCCATGTCGTGGATGGACTTGCCGGCATCCTGCTCGAGATGGATCCGCTCGATCCGGACGCGACGCGCGACGCCCGGAGCCATGTCGACCAGCACCTCGCCCTCGCCCACGATCGGATGGTAGAGTTGGCTGATCTGATAGCCTTGCGGAAGGTCGGGATAGAAGTAGTTCTTGCGATCAAAGGCGCTGCGAAGGTTGATCGCGGCGTTGAGGCCGAGCCCGGTCTTGACCGCCAGGGCCACGCATCCCTCGTTGATGACGGGCAGCATGCCGGGCATGCCCGCATCGACGAAGGCCACATTCGAGTTCGGCTCCGCCCCGAAAAGCGTCGACGCGCCCGAAAAGAGCTTGGCCTTCGAGGCGACCTGCGCATGGACCTCAAGCCCGATCACCAGTTCCCAATCCTCGCGCGCGCCCTGGATCACCTTGGGGGCAGGGGGCTCGTAGCTCAGGTCCAGCATGGGCGGGGTCTCCGGGCGATTTGTTTGCATTTTTACGGGCCCTGAATAGGCACCGTACCGCCCTTTCACAAGGGCCGGGCGGCGGGAAGCCGCCGGTCGAAGGCATGCAGGGTGGCCGGGGCGACCACTCTCGCGTTAACACTTCCGGACCGAAACATCCGAAGGGTCGCAAGATGCTGCTCCGCATGGCCGTTGCCATCTGTCTTCTGTTGCCTGCCTGCGCCGTCGTCACCCGCGCCGATCCCTCTCAGGACGCGGCCGAACTTCCGGTGGCGCGGTGGGATTTCCGCCCGGAATCAGAGGACTGGACCGAAGCGACCCTGCTCGCTTTGCAGACCCACGGGGCGGCGCTTCCCAACTTGGTGCCCGCCGACTACGCGGAATGGTGCCCCGGATATGCGAGCCAGACACCCGAGAATCGCGCGGCCTTCTGGACCGGGCTGATGTCGGCGCTGGCCAAGCACGAAAGCACCTGGAACCCCGCCGCGGTGGGCGGCGGCGGCGCGTGGTACGGCCTCGTGCAGATCGCGCCCGGCACCGCACGGGGCTATGGCTGCGACGCGCGGACGGGGGCTGCCCTCAAGGATGGCGCCGCCAACCTGCGTTGCGCCGTGCGCATCGCGGCCGCTCAGGTCAGCCGCCGCGGCAGCATCGATCGCGGGATGCGCGACTGGGGCCCGTTCCATTCGTCGTCGAAGCGCGCCGAGATGTCCGCCTGGACCCGCGCGCAGCCCTACTGCCAGAAACCCACCGGCGCGTGAGCGCATCGATGGGGGCGGGATGAGCTGAAGTCCGCGAAAGGCGGTCTTCGGGGTACGCTGAGAATGGGTGGGGCCCCGACGCGAGGGCTCAGGCCGAGCCCGGGCGGCTCCCGGACCGTGCGAGGAAGACCGGCCTGCGGGAGCTATCGACGAGCGAGACCGACGTCCGGTCGGGACCGCCGAGGCCGAGTGTCGCCTCTTTCAGCACGGCAATCGCGTCCTCGGAATTGACGGGCAGGGATTTCGACGAGATCGGCGCCCCCACGGTGACACGGTAGGGCTGTCGCGCCTTGTTCAAAGTCTCGTGGAACAGCGTGATGTCACGCAGGCTCGGGTGGATCAGGTCGAACATGTAGAAGAGCGCCGAGTTTCGCGCACGGATGTTCACGGGGATCACCGGAATGTCGAACTTGCGTGCGATCATCGCCGCCGACGGCATCCATTCCCGCTCGAAGAGCCTCAGGCCGCGTCGCTTCGCAAGCCGGCCGGACGGAAAGATGATCCCCATCCGCCCGTCATCCATCGCCTTTCGCGTGAAGGACATCGTCTCGCGCGTCTTGCCGTGAGTGCGCTTGTCGCGCCGCCACTCGACCGGCGCGATCATGGAGGTCAGTTGCGGGACGACCTTCAGAATGTCGACATTGGCATAGAAGAAGAGGTCCGGCCGCAGGGGCGCCAGCAGATGGTGCAACATGATCCCGTCAGCAATGCCGGTGGGATGGTTCGCGACGATCATCGCGCCGCCCTGGCGCGGGATGTGGTGCAGGCCCGTGGCAACCACGTCGCGGGCAAGCATGCCGCTCATCCGGTCCATCAGGGCGCGGCCGGTCCAGCTTTCCATCTCCTCGCCGAGAACGACGGTCTTGTCGTAGCTCAGAAGGCGGTTGAGGCAGGGCCGCGCCAGACGAACGGGCAGCGTGTCGCGCTGCAGCCATTTGGCCCGCTCGATGATCTGCTGATCTATGCGCTCTTTCACCGCCATGAGGCACCAAAGGTTAGACACCGGTTGATGACACATGGAACGATCACAGGCAAAAGGCAAGTTACGCTCCGGCAGGTGGTGCGGTGCGGCATCTCTCCGCCTGCCGGAGCGCCCCGCATCAGGCCGCGTCGGAGGCGAGTGCTCCGCTTTCGACTGCGTCGATGATCGCCTTGCAGAATGCGTCGAGATCGTCGGGGTTACGGCTGGTGATGAGGTTGCCGTCGATCGCGACGGCCTGTTCCACCGGCTCCGCACCGGCATTGCGCAGATCGGTGCGGATCGACTTGAACGACGTCAGCCTCTTGCCGCGGACCAGATCCGCCTCGATCAGGAGCCAGGGCGCATGACAGATGGCCGCGAGCGGCTTGCCGGTGCCGGCAAAGTCGCGGATCTTGCCTACGGCGGTCTCGTCAGCGCGCAGGACGTCCGGGTTGATCTGACCGCCGGGCAGGACCATCGCGTCGTAATCCTGGATCGAGACATCCGCGATCTTGAGATCGGCGGCCGTCTTGTCTCCCCATTTGTCGAAGTACCAGCCGGTGATGTCGTTGCCGTCGGGGGTCGCGACATGCACGGTGGCGCCGGCTTCTTCGAGTTGCTGTTTCGGGGTGGTCAGTTCGACCTGCTCGAACCCGTCAGAGGCGATGATGATGATCTTGGCGTTGTCGATGCTGGGCATGAAAAGCTCCAATCGTGTTCGTTAATTTCGGTTCGCTTCGTCAACGGGGCGGCCGCGCCGCCGGTTCCGGCGGATCAGCGGTGCGCCGCGTCGCTGAGCATGCGGCCGACCATCTCTCCCGTATCGCGCGAGGCGCGATCCGATCCGCCGATCCGCTCAAGCGCCTGGGCGATCATCTGCTGCCTGTCGGCATCGTAGCGGTGCCAGGTCTCGAAGAGCGTGGTCATGCGCGCCGCTGTCTGCGGGTTCACCGGGTCGAGCCGGATGAGCCAATCGGCCACCAGCGCGTAGCCGCTGCCATCGGCAGCGTGGAAGCTCGAATGGTTCATCCCCAGCGCGCCGATCACCGACCGGAAGCGGTTGGGGTTCTTCCAGTCGAAATCGGAATGCTCCACCAGCCGCGCGGCGATGGCCGCACCGCTCTCGCCCGGCGCGGCACCGATCTGAAGCGCGAACCACTTGTCGAGGACCAGCCGGTCGCCCTTCCATCTGTCGTAGAACGCGGCGAGCGCATCTTCTCCCGCGCCGATGCGGATCAGCGGCACCAGCGCGCCGAGGCTGTCGGTCATGTTGTCGGCCGCCGCGAATTGCGCCCGCGCAAGCGCGCCCCCGTCGCGCAGCGTCAGATAGCCGAGCGTGGTGTTGCGCAGGCTCCGTCGACCGGCCGCGGCCGCGTCGGGGCCGTAGCCGCCGCCATCGGTCAGCGCTGCGTAGAGCGTGCGGAACTGCCCCTCGAGATGCGCGGCGATGGCCGACCGCATCGCTTCCTGGGCCGCGGCGATGGCGCGCGGATCGGGGACGTGATGCGCCAGGGCCAGGCTCTGGGCCATGTCGTCATCCGACGGCAGCCCCAGCACGAGGGCCCGGAACGCCGGGTCGAGCGTGTCGTCGCCCACAACTTCGGGGAGCGCCGCGAGATAGGCCGGATCCGGCGCGGCGCCCTCGGCGATCATCGCCGTCAGAGCGTCCTTGGCCAGGGTGCGGCCGGCCTCCCACTTGTTGAAGGGATCGGTATCGTGCGCGAGGAGCAGCGCCCGGTCCGCCGCCGAAAGATCGTGGCGCAGGATCACCGGCGCGGAGAAATCCCGCAGCACCGAGGCCACGGCATCGTCGGTGCCGATGTCGAAGCGAACCGTCTGTCGTGCTTGCGTCATCTCGATGAGCTGCGTTCCGAGCACCTCGCGCCCGTCGCGGGCGATGGCACCCAAAGCGACCGGCAGAACCTGGGGGGCCTTGCCGGATTGGCCGGGCGTGTCGGGAAGGTCCTGCGCGAGGTCGAGGATCAGCGTTCCGTTCTCGATCCGCGAACGCGCCTCGAGCCGCGGCGTGCCCGCCTGAACGTACCAGAGCGAGAATTGCGCGAGGTCGCGCCCGGTCGCGTCCTGGAACACCGCCAGCCAATCCTCGATCGTGCAGGCCTGCCCGTCATGGCGCTCGAAATAGAGCGCGAGGGCGCGATCGTAATCCGCGGCCCCCACCAGCCGGCGCAGCATGCCGATGAGCTCGGCGCCTTTCTCGTAGACGGTGGCGGTGTAAAAGTTGTTGATCTCGATATAAGAGGTCGGCCGCACCGGATGGGCGAGCGGCCCCGCATCCTCGCGGAACTGCCGGCCGCGCAGCATCTGCACGTCCTCGATACGCTTGACGGCGTGGCCGCGCTCGTCGCCCGAGAATTGCTGATCGCGATAGACCGTTAGCCCTTCCTTGAGACAGAGCTGGAACCAGTCGCGGCAGGTGATGCGGTTGCCGGTCCAGTTGTGGAAGTATTCGTGCGCGATGATCGCCTCGATCCGGGCGTAGTCCCCGTCCGTGGCGGTTTCCGGCGAGGCCAGCACGTAGCGGGCGTTGAAGATGTTGAGCCCCTTGTTCTCCATCGCGCCCATGTTGAAATCGTCCACGGCGACGATGTTGAAGACGTCGAGGTCGTAGGCCCGCCCATAGGTGCGCTCGTCCCAGGCCATCGACCGCTTGAGCGCGTCCATCGCATAGGCGCAGCGATCCTCGTCGCCGGGGCGCACCCAGATATTGAGCGTGACGTCGCGGCCCTCCATGGTCGTGAACCGGTCGGGATGGGCGATGAGGTCGCCCGCCACCAGCGCGAAGAGATAGGCGGGTTTCGGGTGCGGATCGACCCATTCCGCAAAGCCGAGGCCGCGCGCGCCGGGATTGCCGTTCGAGAGCAGGACGGGCAATTCCGAGGCGATGCGGACGGTGAACGGGGCCATCACGTCGGGACGGTCGGGATAATAGGTGATCTTGCGAAAGCCTTCGGCCTCGCATTGCGTGCAGAACATGCCGTTGGAGATATAGAGCCCCTCGAGCGCGGTGTTCGACGAGGGGTCGATCACCACCTCCGCCTCCCAGACGAAGGGCGCATCGGGCACCTCGACGCTGAGGCCGGTCGCGTCGACCTCCACGGGCGCGGGGGCGCCGTCGATCGTCGCCCGGATCAGCTCCAGCCCCTCGCCGTCGAGCCGCAACGGCCCGCCGGGCCCGTCGGGATTGGGGCGGAAGGCGATCCGCGACATCACCCTCGTGGCCGTCGGGTCCAGCTCGAACGACAGCGATACCTCGTCGACAATATGCGAATAGGGCCTGTACTCCGACAGGTGGACGGCGCGAGGGGCGGCGTCTTTCATGAACATTGCCTTTCGAGGCTTGGGGAATCCGTTCAGCGCGCTAGGTTAGGCAGCGACCGACCCGCCGGCAAGCGGGCCACAACGAAATGCGGAGAGAATGCAATGTCTGCGCCGAAAACCAACATCGAGAAAGAGAAACGCCGCCACAGGACGCCGCTGACCGGCATGATCTCGGTGATCGTATTTGCCCTCGTCCTCCTGGTGGGCCTGACCCTCTGGATCACCACGCAGGGCAACGAGCCCGGCGACGAGGAGGGCGTCGTCGACCCGACCGCCGGAGCGGGATCCGAGGCGTCCGCCACCGAATAGATGCCGCGGCGCCGATCGAAGGCGGAGCTGCCGCGCAAGATCTGCGCCACTTGCGGTCTGCCCTTTACCTGGCGCAAGAAGTGGCGCCGGGACTGGGCGGACGTGAAATACTGCTCGGTGCGGTGCCGCGGCGCCGCCCGGACAACCGAACCTGACAGGGAGAGCACATGACCGACCGTACGAAACGCGCCGATTTGAGCGTCGCCACCGAACTCGCCAGCTTCATCGACGAGCAAGCGCTTCCAGGGACCGGCGTCGACGCCGACGCCTTCTGGCAGGGTTTCTCGGACCTCGTCCACGATTTCGGACCGAGGAACGCGGCCTTTCTCGAGACCCGCGAAGAGATGCAGGCCAAGCTCGACGCGTGGCACCGCGACAATCGCGGCGAGGTCGGCGATCGCGCCGGGTATGTCGAGATGCTGCGCGAGATGGGGTACCTCGTCGAGGAAGGGCCCGACTTCACAATCGAGACGCGCGACACCGACCCCGAGATCGCCGACGTTCCGGGGCCGCAGCTTGTCGTGCCGATCATGAACGCGCGCTACGCGCTCAACGCGGCGAATGCCCGCTGGGGCTCGCTCTACGATGCGCTCTACGGAACCGACGCGCTGGGCGACCTGCCGCAGGGCCGCGACTACGACCCCGACCGCGGCGCCCGGGTGATCGCACGTGCGAAGGAGGTGCTCGACGACGCGGCGCCGCTCGCCTCCGGCAGCCATGCCGACCTTTCGGGATACCGGATCGTCGACGGCAAGCTCGAAGGCATCCCGTCGGGGGGCGGTGACGCCGTAGCGCTCGAGACCCCCGCGCAATTCGTCGGCTATAGCGGTGCACCGGACGCGCCGACTGCGATCGTCCTGAAAAAGAACGGCCTGCATATCGAGCTCCGGATCGACCGCGATCACCAGATCGGCGCCTCCGATGCCGCGGGCATTGCGGATATCCAGCTTGAATCGGCGATGAGCGCGATCATGGATTGCGAGGACAGCGTTGCCGCGGTCGACGCGCCCGACAAGACGCTGGCCTATGCGAACTGGCTGGGCCTGATGAAGGGCGATCTGACCGAGGAGGTCACCAAGGGCGGCGAGACCTTCACCAGACGCCTGAACGAGGATCGCACCTTCACCGCGCCGGATGGTGGCGAGCTGCGTCTTAAGGGGCGTGCGCTTATGCTGATCCGCAACGTGGGTCACCTGATGCGCAACCCCGCCATTCACGACCGCGACGGCAACGAGGTGTTCGAAGGGCTGATGGACGCGATGTTCACGACGCTCATCGCGATGCACGACCTCGCGCGCGAGGGCGGCAATTCCGAGCACGGATCGGTCTATGTCGTGAAGCCCAAGATGCACGGCCCCGAAGAGGTCGCCTTCGCCGACGAAATCTTCACGCGTGTCGAAGACATCCTCGGACTGCCCGCGAACACGGTCAAGCTCGGCATCATGGACGAGGAACGGCGCACGTCCGCGAACCTCAAGGAATGCATCCGGGCAGCAAAATCCCGCGTGGCGTTCATCAACACGGGCTTCCTCGACCGCACCGGCGACGAGATCCATACCTCGATGGAGGCGGGCCCGATGGTCCGGAAGGGCGAGATGAAGAACTCTGCCTGGATCAAGGCCTACGAGGATCGCAACGTCGATATCGGCCTTGCCTGCGGGCTCAAGGGTCGCGCGCAGATCGGCAAGGGGATGTGGGCGATGCCCGAACTCATGGCCGACATGCTGGAGCAGAAGATCGGACACCCCAAGGCGGGTGCCACCTGTGCCTGGGTGCCGTCGCCGACGGCCGCGACGCTGCATGCGCTGCATTACCACAAGGTCGACGTGCATGCGGTGCAGGACGAGATCGCCTCGGGCGGACCGCGCCGGACGCTCGACGAGCTGCTGACGCTGCCCCTGGCCGCGGGAACCAACTGGTCCGAGAACGAGATCACGGCCGAGATCGAGAACAACGCGCAAGGCATCCTCGGCTACGTCGTGCGCTGGGTCGATCAGGGCGTCGGCTGTTCCAAGGTGCCCGACATCCACGACGTGGGCCTGATGGAGGACCGCGCCACCTGTCGCATCAGCTCCCAGGCGCTGGCCAACTGGCTGCATCACGGCGTCGTCTCCGAGGACCGCGTGATGGAGACCATGAAGAAGATGGCCGAGGTCGTGGACCGGCAGAACGACGGCGACCCGACCTACACGCCGATGGCGCCGGGCTTCGACACCGTGGCGTTCAAGGCGGCATGCGATCTGGTCTTCCGGGGCCGCGAACAGCCGTCGGGCTATACCGAGCCGGTGCTGCATGCGCGCCGTCAGGAACTCAAGGCGAAAGGATAAGACATGATCACCACCGACCAGGCCCTCAAGGCCGTGACCGAGACCCTCGCGGCCGGCCATGAGAAGGGGCTGAAGCCGCTCTCGGCCATCGTTCTGGATGCGGGCGGTCACCCGCTCGCCTTCCTGCGCACCGACGGCGCCGCGCCGGGCCGCTACGCGATCGCGCATGGCAAGGCCTATGGCGCCGTGATGCTGGGCATGACCGGCACGCAGCAGATGAAGCGTGCCGAGCAGCAGGCCTATTTCATGGACGCGGCCAATGGCGTCTTCGGCGGGCAGGTCGTGCCGGTTCCGGGCGGAATCCTGATCCGAGACGCCGACGGCAAGGTCATCGGCGCGCTGGGCGTGACAGGCGATACGTCCGACAACGACGCCGAGGCGGGCATGGCCGGATTGCAGGCGGCAGGTCTCACCGGCGAAGCCTGACCTTCGGACGGGCCCGGCATTCCGGGCCCGTCGTACCACCGGCGGCCCATCCGCAACACGTTCAGGGCCGCTCCCGGAGGGGTTGTTGGCCTCCTGCCGGCGATCTGCTAGACGGTCTCCATCCAAGGAGAGTCGAGATGAAGCGACCGGTCGTCGGAATCATAGGCAATCATCATCTGATCAACGACACCTACGAAGTTCACGGTGGTGGCCGGATGAACAGCGAGGCGGTATCCGAAGTCGCGGATGCGCTGCCCGTGATCATCCCCGCCGATCCCGCGCTCGTCCGCGTCGACGATCTCATGCAGAGCTGCGACGGCTTCCTCTTCACCGGCGGCCGCCCGAATGTCCATCCCGAGGAATACGGCCATGCCGAGACCCCGGCGCATGGCACGTTCGATCGCCCGCGCGACCGTGTCGCGCTGCCGCTGATCCGGGCCTGCGTCGAGAGCGGTCAGCCGTTCCTCGCCATCTGCCGGGGTTTCCAAGAAGTCGCCGTCGCGATGGGCAGCACGCTCCACCCCGAGATCCGCGACCTGCCGGGCCGCGACAACCACCGCATGCCGCCCGACGGCACGATCGCGGAGAAGTTCGCGCTGCGCCACAAGGTGACGTTCACGGAAGGCGGCCCCTTTCACCGCCTGATGGGCGCGCGCGAGGTCATGACCAACACGCTCCACGGTCAGGGCGTGATCGAGGCGGGCAAGCGGTTCGTGATCGACGGCCACGCCCCCGACGGGACCTGCGAGGCCGCCTATATCGACGGTGCCCCCGGCTTCGCTCTGTCGGTGCAGTGGCATCCCGAATACGACGCGGCGCGCGACGCTGTATCCCGCGCGCTCTTCGGGGCGTTCGGCGACGCCGTGCGCGACTGGGCCCGGGGTGCCGCCACGCGCCGGGTCGGCCGCGTTGCCTGATCTTCGCCAGCGACATGTGCGGCGCAGGACGGTGACGGCGCGGGCCGCCGCGGGCGCGACGATGCTGTGGATGGCATTCTGCGCGCTTCCCGCACCCGCCGCCCAGACGAGCGAGACCTGTTACGGTCCCCTGTGCATCCGCGCCGAGCGGCAGGGAGATACCACGACGCTGATGGCGCGCAACGCGACCGACGCGGCACCGCTCTCCGTGGCGATCGCCCTGCGGCTCGAGAACATGAACGCCCGGGGTGTCGACCGCGCGGTGCTTCGCCCCGGCGAGATCCGCCAGCTCGTCATATTGACGCCCGACGCGCCGGGCGAGTGGCGCTATCATTACGATTACGAATGGATTCCGGGGGATTACGACGCGCGGCCCGACCCGCGGGCGCGCTACGCGCTGCCGTTCCGGCAGGGGGCACTGCCGGTCCTGCAATCCTGCAACGGCTGGTTCTCCCATCGCGGCGAGGCGAACCAGGCGGTCGATATCGGCATGCCCGAGGGCACGCCCGTCCGCGCCGCACGCGCCGGGCGCGTGATCCTCGTCAAAATGGACAGCCGCGTCGGTGGCCGCTCGCGGAAATATCTGGGGCAGGACAACAAGGTCCTGGTGCAGCACGACGACGGGTCGGTCGCCGCCTATGCGCATATGCTGCCCGCGAGCGCGCGCGTCGCCCCGGGCGCGCGGGTGGCGGTAGGCGACGTTCTGGCGCTTTCGGGCAATACGGGCTTCTCCGCGCAGCCCCACCTGCATTTCGAGCTCTATACCCCGCTGCCGGGCGGCGGCCGCAAGAGCTGGCCCGTCACGTGGCAGATCGACGGCCGCGATACCGTCTGTCCGCGCCGCGGAACGGTCCTGCGCAACTGAAGCTTCAGGTGACGGCGTTTCGCGCGCGAAAGGCCGGGTCGTCGTAGCTGCGGGTCGCGATGATCCGCGCGAGGATTTCGACCGCGCGGTCGATCTCGTCGGTCCCGAGATAGAGCGGCGTGATCCCGAACCGCAGAATGTCCGGCGCGCGGAAATCGCCGACCACGCCCTCGGCGATCAGCGCCTGCATGATGGCGTATCCCTCGGGATGGCGGAACGAGATCTGGCTGCCGCGCTGCCCGGGCTCCCGCGGGGTCGCGAGGGAAAGCTCGGGGCAGGTGGCGGCGACGCCTGCGATGAACCGATCCCCGAGGGCGATCGCGCGGGCGCGCACATCGTGGATATCCGCGATCTCCCAGACCTTCAGCGCCTCGTCGAGGGCCGCCATCTGCAGCACGGGCGGCGTGCCCACCCGCATCCGCGCGATCCCCGGCGCGGGGCGATAGTCGAGATCGAAGTCAAAGGGCGCGTCATGCCCCAGCCATCCCTGCAAGGCGGGCCGGATCGTGCCGGCGATATCCGGCCGCGCATAGATGAAGGCCGGCCCGCCCGGTCCGGAATTCAGGTACTTGTAGGTGCATCCGACGGCGAATTCCGCGGCCGAGGCGGTCACGTCGATGGGCAATGCGCCCGCTGAATGCGCCAGATCCCAGATCGCAACGATCCCGGCCTCGTGCGCGCGGGCCGTGAGGGCGGCCATGTCGTGCTTGCGCCCGGTGCGGTAATCGACTTCCGTCAGCATGAAGGCGGCGACGTCGTCATCGAGATGCGCCGCGACCTCCTCGGGATCGACCACGACCAGCTCGTGACCGCGGCCCAGCGTGTCGACGAGCCCGCGCGCCATGTAAAGATCGGTCGGGAAGTTGCCGGTATCGCTGACGATCTTCCGCCGGTCGGGGCGCATCTCTAGGGCCGCGGAAAGCGCCTGGTAGACCTTGATCGAGAGCGTGTCGCCAAGCGTCACGGTATCTGGCGCCGCGCCGATCAGCGGCGCGATCCGGTTGCCGAGTGCCGCGGGCATCTGCATCCAGGCGGCCCGGTTCCAGCCGCCGATCGCCATCCGGCCCCATTCGTCCCCGAGCATCGCCGCAAGGCGCGCGGGAACCGATTTCGGCAGCGGCCCGAGGGAATTTCCATCGAGATAGGCCACCCCGTCGGGCAGGTCGAAGAGCGCGCGCGTGGCGGTCCAGTCGGTCGTCATGGCGTCTCGCGTTCCCCGTTGCATGATGTCGGACGCGCGAGGGTGGCGCGGCCGCGCCCGAAAGGCAAGCGCGGCCCGGGGCGCTTGTGGAACGATTTTTCGCGGGTTAGGCATGTCGCAAGCGCATGTACGTTTTAGGAGGGAGGGTCAGGATGAAATTCGGGGCCATTGGCGAACATCAGGAAAGCGAGGCGCGGGTCGCGCTCACGCCGGCTTCGGCCGAGCAGCTGAAGAAACTGGGCCATGACTGCGTGATCCAGGCGGGGGCCGGCGCGAAGGCCGATTTCACCGACGAGATGTACCGCGAGGCCGGCGTCGAGGTGCTCGACAGCGCCGACGCGGTGTTCGAGGCCGCCGACGTCGTCGCCAAGGTCCGCCCGCCTTCCGAGGCCGAGGTCGACAAGCTGCGCGAGGGCCAGACCCTCATCAGCTTCTTCTATCCTGCCGAGAACGAAGAGCTGATGAAGAAGGCCGCCGACAAGGGCGCCACGCTCATCGCGATGGACATGGTCCCCCGGATCAGCCGCGCGCAGAAGATGGACGCGCTGAGCTCGATGGCCAACATCGCGGGCTATCGCGCCGTGATCGAGGCCGCGAACAATTTCGGCCGCTTCCTCACGGGCCAGGTCACCGCCGCGGGCAAGGTGCCGCCGGCGAAGATCCTAATCGTCGGCGCGGGCGTCGCGGGCCTCGCCGCGATCGGCACGGCGACGTCGCTGGGCGCCATCGTGCGCGCCTTCGACGTGCGCCCCGAGACGGCCGAGCAGATCGAGTCGATGGGCGCCGAGTTCCTGTTCCTCGATTTCGACGACAACGGCGGCTCGGGCGAGGGGGGCTATGCCGCGCCGTCGAGCCCCGAGTTCCGCGAAAAGCAGCTCGCTCTCTTCCTCGAGCAGGCGCCCGACGTGGACATCGTGATCACCACCGCGCTGATCCCCAACCGCGAAGCACCCGAGCTCTGGACCGAGGAAATGGTCCGCGCGATGAAGCCCGGCTCGGTGATCGTGGACCTCGCCGCCGAGAAGGGCGGCAACTGCAAGATGACGCAGAAGGACAAGCGCATCGTCACCGATAACGGCGTCGTCATCATTGGCTATACCGACTTCCCGAGCCGCATGGCCAAGCAGAGCAGCACGCTCTACGCGACGAACGTGCGTCACATGATGGCAGACCTCACGCCCGAGAAGGACGGCAAGGTCAACCACAACATGGACGATCAGGTCATCCGCGACAGCACGATCGCGCATGGCGGCGAAGTGACGTGGCCACCGCCCAAGCGCGAAAGCCCGTCTCCGGCCAAGCCCAAGCAGGAAAAGAAGAAGGAGAAGACCCCCGAGGAGAAGCGCGCCGACGAAGTCGCCGCCTTCAAGGCGCAGACCCAGAGCCAGGTCGGCCTTCTCGCCGTGGGCGCGATCCTCATGTTCCTGATTGGCGCCTATGCGCCCGAAAGCTTCATGAGCCACTTCATCGTCTTCGCGCTGGCCTGCTTCGTAGGGTTCCAGGTCATCTGGGGCGTCGCGCACAGCCTGCACACGCCGCTGATGGCGGTCACGAACGCGATCTCGGGCATCGTCATCCTCGGCGCGCTGCTCCAGATCGGGTCGGGCAACTGGCTCGTGGTGATCCTGTCGCTGATCGCTGTGGTGATTGCGTCGATCAACATCGTCGGCGGGTTCCTGGTGACGCGCCGGATGCTCGCCATGTTCGTCAAGTCGTAAGGGGAGGGGTCTGATGGGAATCGGTATCCAATCGGCGGCCTATATCGTCGCCACCATTCTTTTCATCCTGTCCCTGGGCGGGCTCAGGGATCAGGAAAGCGCCAAGCGCGCGATCTGGTACGGGATCGTCGGCATGGCGCTCGCCGTGCTGGCGACGATCTTCGGGCCGGGAGTGCAGAACGTCTTCCTGATCGTCATCGCCATCGCGGCGGGCGGTTTCGCGGGCTGGTACGTGGCCGGCAAGGTCCAGATGACCGAGATGCCGCAGCTCGTGGCGGCGCTCCATTCCTTCGTGGGCCTCGCCGCGGTCTTCATCGGTCTCAACGCCGAGCTGATGCTGCAGGGGGTGATGGACCTCAAGAGCGCGGGTGCCATCCCGCCCCCGGGCGCCGATCTTGCGGTCGTCCCCGGCGGCATCCCTCCGATCCCGGCGGATGCGGACCTCACCGGCTTCGGCGAGCTTTTGTGGATGAAGGACGCGGTCGAGGTCGCGATCCTCAAGGTCGAGGTGTTCCTCGGGATCTTCATCGGTGCCGTGACCTTCACCGGCTCGGTCATCGCCTTCGGCAAGCTCGCGGGCAAGGTGGACGGCAAGCCCTCCAAGCTGCCGGGCGGTCACATGCTGAACCTCGGCGCGCTGATCCTCTGCCTGATCCTCGGGCTCCTCTACTTCAACGGCGCCGGCATCTGGACGATCCTTCTGGTCGCGATCATCGCGGGGTTCATCGGCTACCACCTCATCATGGGCATCGGCGGCGCGGACATGCCCGTCGTGGTCTCGATGCTGAACTCCTATTCCGGCTGGGCCGCGGCGGCGATCGGCTTCACGCTCGGCAACGACCTGCTGATCGTGACAGGTGCGCTGGTGGGCTCTTCGGGGGCGATCCTGAGCTACATCATGTGCAAGGCGATGAACCGCAAGTTCGTCTCCGTGATCCTCGGCGGCTTCGGCGGCACGTCCGGCCCGCAGATGGAGATGGAGGGCGAGATGGTCGCCATCCAGGTCGACGGCGTGGCCTCCGCGCTCGAGGAGGCCGACAGCGTCATCATCGTGCCGGGCTACGGCATGGCGGTGGCCCAGGCGCAGCAGGCGGTGAGCGAGCTCACCAAGAAGCTGCGCGACCAGGGCAAGAATGTCCGCTTCGCCATCCACCCCGTCGCGGGTCGCCTGCCGGGCCACATGAACGTGCTTCTGGCCGAGGCCCGCGTGCCCTACGACATCGTGCTCGAGATGGACGAGATCAACGACGACTTCAAAGACACGGATGTCGTGATCATCATCGGCTCGAACGACATCGTGAACCCGGCCGCCAACGACGATCCGAACAGCCCGATCGCCGGCATGCCGGTCCTGCATGTCTGGGAGGCCAAGCAGGTCTTCGTCAGCAAGCGTGGCCAGGGCACCGGCTATTCCGGCATCGAGAACCCGCTCTTCTTCAAGGAGAACACGCGGATGCTCTATGGCGACGCCAAGGAATCGGTGAACAGCCTGCTGCAAAAGCTCTGACGCCCGGGCAGATGCCCGCAACGAGATCGCCGCCCGGACCATCGTCCGGGCGGCGTTTTTTTACGTCGCAAAAGGCGGGCTCTTTCGGGCTCGTCGCGCACGATCCCGGACCGACGGGAACGCGGGTCCCCGGCCGATCCCCGGCGCGGATCAGACGCCCATCGTCGCCTCGACCGCGCGTTTCCATCTGTCGTATTTGGCGTCGCGCCCGGCATCGTCCATGGCGGGCTCGAACGTGCGGTCGATCTTCCACCGCTTGGCGAAGCCCGCCTGATCGGGATAGAGCCCGGCGCGCATTCCCGCGAGCCAGGCCGCCCCCACCGCCGTCGTCTCGAGCATCTCGGGCCGATCGACCTTGGCGCCGATGATGTCGCTCAGGAACTGCATCGCCCAGTCCGAGGCCGACATGCCGCCATCGACGCGCAGCGTCTCGGGCTCCTCGCCGCTGGCCCAGTCGGCCTGCATCGCCTCCAGCAGGTCGCGCGTCTGGTAGCCCACGGATTCGAGCGCCGCCTTGGCGAATTCCGCCGGCCCCGAATTGCGGGTGAGCCCGTAGACCGCGCCCCGGCAATCGGCGTTCCAGTAGGGCGCGCCCAGCCCGGTAAAGGCAGGCACAAGGACCAGATCCTGTCCCGCGTCGGCCTGTTCGGCGAGAGATTGCGTCTCGCTGGCCTTGCCGATGATCTTCAGCCCGTCGCGCAGCCATTGCACGACCGCCCCGGCCACGAAGATCGACCCTTCGAGCGCGTAGGTCGGCTTGCCTTCGAACTGGTAGGCGATCGTGGTAAGGAGCCGGTGGCTCGACGTGACCGGCGTGTCGCCCGTATTGAGAAGCGCGAAGCAGCCCGTTCCGTAGGTCGATTTCAACATGCCGGGCTCGAAACAGGCCTGGCCGATCGTCGCGGCCTGCTGATCGCCCGCAACGCCCAGGATCGGGATTTCGTGCCCCAAAAGATCCGCATCCGTCATTCCGAAATCGGCGGCGGTATCGCGGATCTCGGGCAGCATCTCCATCGGGATGTCGAGCATGCCCGCGATCGTGGTCGACCAGCGGCCCTTGTGGATGTCGTAGAGCAGGGTGCGGCACGCATTGGTGGCATCCGTCACATGCGACCGACCGCCCGTGAGGTTCCAGATCAGCCAGGTATCGACGGTCCCGAACAGCAGCTCTCCCCGGCGGGCGCGCTCGCGCGACCCTTCCACGTTGTCGAGGATCCATTTCAGCTTGGTGCCCGAGAAATAGGGATCGAGCAGCAGGCCGGTCTTCTTCGTGACCTGCTCCTCGTAGCCCTCCGCGCGCAGGTCCTGGCAAATCCCGGAGGTGCGACGATCCTGCCAGACGATCGCGCGGTGGATCGGACGGCCGGTCTCCTTTTCCCACACGACGACGGTTTCGCGCTGATTGGTGATGCCGATGCCCTTGATGTCCGAGGGGGCGACGTTGGATTTCTCGATCGCCGCGCGGCAGGTGGTCAACGTCGTCTGCCAAAGATCGGGGGCCTCGTGCTCGACCCAGCCGCTGGCAGGGAAATGCTGCTCGAACTCTTCCTGTGCCGAAGACGTCATCCGCATATCCGCGTCGAAGAGGATCGCGCGCGAGGACGTGGTGCCTTGGTCGATGGCGAGAATATGGGTCATGGTCCCTCCCTGAACGTATCTGCGGCAGGGTGGCGCGACCCGGCCCTAGGTGCAAGCGATGCCCGCCTGCGGGGACCGGCGCCGGCCCCCGCGGCGCTCATTCCGCCGCGTGCTGCGTCTGCCGCCTTTCGGCCATGAAGGCGTCGAGCGCGGCGATCTCATCGGCGCTCATCCTGAGGCCGAGCTTGGTCCGGCGCCAGACGATGTCCTCGGCCGTGCGGGCATATTCATGCGCCATCAGCCAGTCGACCTCCGCCTCGGTCAGTGTGCCGCCGAAGGCGCGGCCCATATCCTCGGCGGATTTCGCGTCGCCACAGATCACCTTGGCCTCGGTGCCGTAGGCGCGGATGAGGCGCCCCGACCAGTAATCGTCCAGGAACGGATAGGTCTTGCGCAGCTCCTCGGTCAGATCCCTGACGCCGTTGACCGGAAAGTCGCCGCCGGGCAGGGCGACGCCCGCGGTCCAGTTCTCCGGCATCTGCGAGAAGAACGGCTTGAGCTTGGCAAGCGCCTGTTCGGCCAGCTTGCGATAGGTCGTGATCTTGCCGCCGTAGACGTTGAGAAGCGGCGGCTCGGAGCCGAGGCCCCCGTCGGTCGCGGGCCCCGCATCGAGGCTCAGGACATAGTCGCGCGTCGCCGCCGTCGCCGATTTCGCGCCGTCGTCATAGAGCGGCCGGACGCCCGAATAGGTCCAGACGATATCGTCGCGGGTGACGGGCTTCTCGAAATATTTCGACACGAAGTCGCAGAGATACTGCGCCTCGTCGTCGGAGCATACGGCCGGCACCGACGGATCGTGCCCGTGATCCTTGTCGGTCGTGCCGATCAGGGTGAAGTCGGTCTCGTAGGGGATCGCGAAGACGATGCGTCCGTCCTCGCCCTGGAAGAAATAGCACTTGCCGTGGTCGTAGAGCTTCCTGGTGACGATATGCGAGCCGCGCACCAGACGCACGCCTTCCGAGCTGTTCATGCGTACGGTGTTCTTGACGATGTTCTCGACCCAGGGGCCGCCCGCATTGACCAGGGCGCGGGCGCGCAATGTCTGGCGCTCGCCGGTTTCCACATCCTCGACGGTGACCTGCCATGCCCCGTCGAGTCGTTCGGCGCTGACGACCTTGGTGCGGGTCATGACCTTCGCGCCGCGCATCTCGGCGTCGCGCGCGTTGAGCGCCACGAGTCGGGAATCCTCGATCCAGCAATCGCTGTACTCATAGGCCTTGCGGAACCGGTCCCGGATCGGCCCCCCTTCCGGCGCGGTTCCGAGATCCACCGTCGCGGTGCCGGGCAGGTATTTGCGACCGCCGAGATTGTCGTACATGAACAGGCCGAACCGGATGAGCCAGGACGGGCGGCGCCCCCTCAGCCACGGCATGGTGAAGCCCAGGAGGCGCGAGGTGGGCGTGTCGCCCTCGAACCGCATGTCGGGCGAATAGGGCAGCACGAAGCGCAGCGGCCAGGAAATGTGCGGCATCGCCTCGAGCAGGGTTTCGCGCTCGACCAGCGCCTTTTTCACGAGCCCCACTTCGAAGAATTCGAGATACCGCAGCCCGCCGTGAAAGAGCTTGGTCGATTTCGACGAGGTCGCGCCTGCCAGGTCCCCCATCTCGGCCAGGGCCACGTTGAGCCCCCGGCCCTGGGCGTCGCGCGCGATCCCGGTCCCGTTGATGCCTCCGCCGACGACGAAAAGGTCGTATGTGGTGCTCTGCGTCTCGGACATTTCAGGCCCCTTCCTCTCTCGGTTCGGAAGGTACCATAGCGCCTTCGGCTCGAAAATGGAGGGGGGGTGCGGAATTCGCGCGGAACCGGCGGCGCGCCGCGCCGGGCTGGCCATTTTGGGCCGCGCCCGCCATGCTGCGGGCTAGGGAGGGACGCAGATGCAGGCTTTCGGATTTCGCACGGCGGGAGAGATCCGCTTCGGGCGTGGCAGGGCGCGCGCCGCGCTCGACGATATCGCGGCGATGGGCCGGCGCGTGCTTCTGGTCACGGGCGCATCGCCGGGGCGGTCGGACTGGATGGCGCAGGGTCTGACGCGGGCGGGATGCGACGTGGCGCGGTTTTCGGTGGCGGGAGAGCCCGACCTGCCGCTGATCGAGGCCGGTCTCGACGCGGTGCGCGCAGCACCGCCGGACGTCGTCGTAGGGCTCGGCGGCGGCGCGGTGATCGACGCAGCCAAGGCGCTGGCGGCGCTCATCCCCTCGCCGCGCCCGGTCATGGATCATCTCGAGGTCGTCGGGCGCGCAATGCCGCTCGAGGTCGCGCCGCTTCCCTTCGTCGCGATCCCCACGACGGCCGGAACCGGGGCGGAAGTCACCAAGAACGCCGTCATCGGCGTGCCGGAGGCGCGGCGAAAGGTCTCGCTGCGCGACGATCGCATGCTGGCCGATCTGGCGATCGTCGACCCGTCGCTCACCGACGGGACGCCCCGCGCCGTGACGCTTGCGAGCGGGCTCGACGCGGTGACGCAGGTGATCGAGCCCTATCTGAGCGCGAAGGCCAATCCGCTCACCGACGCGCTTTGCCGCGCCGCGATCGGACCCGGCCTCTCGGCGCTCGCGCGGCTGATGGAGGATGACGATGCGCAGGCCCGCGACACGATGGCATGGGTCAGCCTGTCGGGCGGGCTGGCGCTCGCCAATGCGGGGCTCGGGGCGGTGCACGGGCTTGCCGGGCCGATCGGCGGGGTCTGCGGCGCGCCGCACGGGGCCGTCTGCGGGGCGTTGCTGACGCATGTGCTGCGCGCCAACGGCGCCCGCGCGACGGGCGAGATGTCCACGCGGCTCTCCGAGGTCGGGGCCTGGATCGACGCGGCCCTGGGGGGGCGTGAGCTCGACGCATGGTCGCGGGCGCAGGGCCTGCCGGGTCTCGGCGCGATGGGGCTGACCGGGGCCGATCGAAGCGGCGTGATCGAGGCCGCCTCGAATTCGTCGTCGATGCGCGGAAATCCCGTGACCCTCGACCCCGACGCGCTGGCGGAGGTCCTGCGCGCCGCATGGTGAGGACGCATGGCGAAGATGGCGCGCCCTTGCGACTGCCGGGGCGCGATACTAAGACTCCCTCAACCCATCCGGCGTTACCCAATCCAGACAATCCAAGGCAGCCCCCATGCAAGACCCCATCGAGCATTACATGAACCTGGTCCCAATGGTGGTCGAACAGACCAGCCGCGGGGAACGGGCCTACGACATCTTCTCGCGCCTTCTGAAGGAACGGATCATCTTTCTTTCCGGCCCCGTGCATGACGGCATGTCGTCGCTGATCGTGGCTCAGTTGCTGCATCTGGAGGCCGAGAACCCCAAGAAAGAGATCAGCATGTACATCAACAGCCCCGGCGGCGTGGTGACGAGCGGCCTCTCGATCTACGACACGATGCAGTACATCAAGCCTCCGGTCTCGACCCTCGTGGTGGGGCAGGCGGCGTCGATGGGATCGCTCCTGCTGACCGCCGGCGAGCCCGGCATGCGCTTCTCGCTGCCCAACAGCCGCGTGATGGTGCACCAGCCCTCGGGCGGATATCAGGGTCAGGCGACCGACATCATGATCCACGCCCAGGAAACACAGAAGCTCAAGGATCGCCTCAATCAGATCTATGTGAAGCATACCGGACAGCCGCTGGAAAAGGTCGTCGATGCGCTCGAGCGCGACAACTTCATGTCGGCCGAGGACGCCAAGGCCTGGGGATTGATCGACGAAATCGTCGAGAACCGCCCGCGCGGCGAGGATCCCTCGGCCTAGATCGCCGGTCCCCGGCGCGGCGAGTTCCGCGCCTGCGCCGGGGTTTTTGAGATTGCGGGCGCATACTCCCTGTCCTAGGTTTATCGCCAGAGGTCAGGACAAGGCGCGGGCCGGGGTGGAAACGTGGCCCTCGCGACACCAGATGCGAGGCATGAGGCCTCGGAAGGACAAGCGATGGCGACGAATTCAGGCGACAGCAAGAACACGCTCTACTGCAGCTTCTGCGGCAAATCCCAGCATGAGGTGCGCAAGCTCATTGCCGGACCGACGGTGTTCATCTGCGACGAATGCGTCGAGCTCTGTATGGACATCATCCGCGAGGAGACGAAGACCGCGGGCCTGAAATCGTCCGAGGGCGTGCCGACGCCCAAGGAGATCTGCGAGGTGCTCGACGATTACGTGATCGGCCAGATGCACGCCAAGAGGGTTCTCTCGGTCGCGGTGCACAACCACTACAAGCGCCTCAACCACGCGGGCAAGTCCGACATCGAACTGTCGAAGTCCAACATCCTGCTGATCGGCCCGACGGGCTGCGGCAAGACGCTGCTCGCGCAGACGCTGGCGCGGATCCTCGATGTGCCCTTCACCATGGCCGACGCCACCACGCTGACCGAGGCGGGCTATGTCGGCGAGGATGTCGAGAACATCATCCTCAAGCTGCTGCAGGCCAGCGAATACAACGTCGAGCGGGCGCAGCGCGGCATCGTCTACATCGACGAGGTCGACAAGATCACCCGCAAGTCCGACAATCCCAGTATAACGAGAGACGTCTCCGGGGAGGGTGTGCAACAGGCGCTCCTGAAGATCATGGAGGGAACCGTCGCGTCCGTACCGCCTCAGGGAGGCCGCAAGCATCCGCAGCAGGAATTCCTGCAGGTCGACACCACGAACATCCTCTTCATCTGCGGCGGCGCCTTCGCGGGCCTCGAGAAGATCATCGCGCAGCGCGGCAAGGGCTCGGCGATCGGCTTCGGCGCCGACGTCAAGGATGCCGAGAGCCGCGGTGTGGGCGAGATGTTCGGCGAGCTCGAGCCGGAGGATCTGCTGAAATTCGGCCTGATCCCGGAATTTGTCGGTCGTCTTCCGGTGATCGCGACGCTCGAGGATCTCGACGAGGAAGCGCTCGTGACCATCCTGACGGGCCCCAAGAACGCGCTCGTCAAGCAGTACCAGCGCCTCTTCGAGCTCGAGGACACGCAGCTGACCTTCACCGAGGATGCGCTCAGCGCCATCGCCAAGCGCGCGATCGCCCGCAAGACCGGCGCCCGGGGCCTTCGCTCGATCATGGAGGACATCCTGCTCGACACGATGTTCGACCTGCCGGGCCAGGACAGCGTGGAAGAGGTCGTGGTAAACGACGAGGCGGTGAATTCCGACGCCGCCCCGCTGATGATCCATTCCGAGGGCAAGGAAACGGCCTCGGCCTGACCAGAGGGTCCGACGGCGAAATTTCGACGGCGCGTTCCCACCGGGGCGCGCCGTTTTTCGTGAGACATGCGCCGCGGTTGGCGGGGCGCGCCCGTCATCCCCGTGTCGCCCGGCGGGCGTCGCCCACTGGACGCGGACGAAGCGATACGCCATATGTCGGGCAGAGCAAGCGGAGCGCGCATATGAGCATCCTCAACAAGTTTCTGAGTGTTGTGACCTGGTGGAACGGGGCCACACTCAACACGCGTCTTTGGTCGTGGCGCAAGGGCACGAAGGTCGGCGAGGACGATGCCGGCAATGCCTATTATCGCAACGCGGACGGCAGCCGCCGGTGGGTCATCTTCAACGGCCTCGTCGAGGGCAGCCGGGTGAGCCCCGACTGGCATGGCTGGCTGCACCATACGTGGGAGGAAACCCCGCTGGAGCGGCCGCTGCCCAAGAAGTCGTGGGAAAAGGCGCATCTGCCCAACCTCACCGGCACGCCCGCGGCTTATGCGCCCGCAGGCTCCATCCGCCGCGAACAGCCCAAGCCGCGCGCGGATTACGAAGCCTGGACCCCGGAATGATACGCGCGCTTGCGCTGGTGCTCGCCTTGCTGCCGGCATCGGCCTGGGCGCAATATCGCGGCAGCTCCACCAGCCAAGTCCGCACCGATACCGGATCGTCGGTGGTGCTGCGCGGTCTCGACCGGATGACGGGCGACGTGCGGGACATGGAGCTTGCCCAGGGCGAGACGGCGGCGCTGGGGCGGCTTCAGGTCACGCTGGGGGAATGCCGCTATCCGCAGGACAATCCCGCCGGCGATGCCTTCGCCTATCTCGTCATCCGCGAGGCCGGCAAGGAACAGCCGGAATTCGCCGGCTGGATGGTGGCCGCGGCCCCTGCGCTCAGCGCGCTGGAGCATCGCCGCTACGACATATGGGTCATGCGCTGCAACAACTGATCGGGTGACGGGATCTCGGCCGAGGCGTCGAACCGCGCCGCGCCGACCAGCGCGCGGTCGAGCTGCGCGCGATAGGCGTCGCGCGGAATCTCGATCGCCCCCAGACGCGCGAGATGGTCGGTGAGGAATTGCGTATCGAACAGCGTGTAGCCGTCGTGGCGCAGCCGGTCGACGAGATAGGCCAGCGCGATCTTCGACGCGTCGGCCCGGTGCGAGAACATCGATTCGCCGAAGAACGCCCCGCCCAGGGCCACGCCGTAGACGCCTCCCACAAGCGCGCCGTCCTCCCGAACCTCGATCGAGTGGGCGACGCCTGCGACGTGCAGCTCGGTGTAGAGTTCCGCGATGGTCGCGTTGATCCAGGTCTCGTCGCGCGCCGCGCAGCCCGCGACGACCCCGTCGAAGTCACGGTCGATCGTGATCTCGAACGGCTCCGCCCGGATCCGGCGCCGCAGCGAGCGCGAGATGCGGAACCCGGTCAGCGGCAGGACCCCGCGCAGGCGTGGATCGACCCAGAAGATATCCTCGGCCTCCGGCCCGTCCGCCATCGGAAAGACGCCCTGGACATAGGCCTGAACCAGAAGCTGGGGCGTGATGAGAGGCTGGCCGCCGCTTACTGAAGGTTCGTCTCGAGCCATTTTTCAAGCCAGTGGATCGTGTAGTCCCCGCTCTGGATCGCGGGCTCCCTCAGCAGCGCATCGAAGAGCGGCACGGTCGTGTCGACCCCGTCGATGATCAGCTCGCCGAGCGCGCGCGACAGGCGCGCGAGGGCCGCCGGGCGATCCTGACCGTGGACGATCAGCTTGCCGATCAGCGAATCGTAATAGGGCGGCACGCGGTAGCCGTCGTAGAGCGCGCTGTCGATGCGCACGCCGAGCCCGCCGGGCGCGTGGTATTGCGTGATCCGCCCCGGCGAGGGCCGGAAGGAGGGGAGCTTCTCGGCGTTGAGCCGCACCTCGATCGCATGGCCGTTGAGGACCAGCTTGTTCTGTTCGAACTCCATCGGCAGGCCGGCGGCGACGCGGATCTGCTCGCGCACCAGATCGACGCCGAAGACCGCCTCCGTCACGGGATGCTCGACCTGCAGCCGCGTGTTCATCTCGATGAAGTAGAATTCGTCGTTCTCGTAGAGAAATTCGATGGTGCCCGCCCCGGAATAGCCGATGCGCGCCACGGCATCGGCGCAGATCTTGCCGATCCGCGCGCGTTGCTCCGCCGTGATGGCGGGGCCGGGGGCCTCCTCGAAGACCTTCTGGTGCCGCCGCTGGAGCGAACAATCCCGCTCGCCCAGATGCACGGCGCGGCCCTTGCCGTCGCCGAAGACCTGGATCTCGATATGGCGCGGGGTATCGAGATACTTCTCTATATAGACCTCGTCGTTGCCGAACGCGGCCTTCGCCTCCGAGCGGGCGGTCTGCCATGCGCTGGCAAGCTCGTCGGCCGCGCGCGCGAGCTTCATGCCGCGCCCGCCGCCGCCGGCCGTCGCCTTGATGATGACCGGATAGCCCATGTCGCCGGCGATCTGCCGCGCGGCCTCGAGATCCGCGACGCCGCCTTCGGAGCCCGGAACGCAGGGCACGCCGAGCGCCTTCATGGTCTCCTTGGCGGTGATCTTGTCGCCCATCATGCGGATATGCTCGGCCGACGGGCCGATGAAGATGATCTGGTGATCCTCGACGATCTGAACGAAATTGGCGTTTTCCGACAGGAAACCGTAGCCGGGATGGATCGCCTGCGCGCCCGTGACCTCGCAGGCCGAGATGATGGCGGGAAAGCTGAGATAGCTCTGCGCGGCCGAGGGCGGGCCGATGCAGACCGATTCGTCGGCCATTCGCACATGCATCGCGTCGGCATCGGCGGTGGAATGGACGGCGACCGTGCCGATGCCCATTTCCCGGGCCGCGCGGATCACCCGGAGCGCGATTTCCCCGCGGTTGGCGATCAGGATCTTGTCGAACATTGCCGCGCCCTATTCGAGGATCATCAGGGGCGCACCGTATTCGACGGGCGCGCCGTCTTCGATGAGGATCCGCCGCACGACCCCCGCGCGCGGTGCGGGAATGTGGTTCATGGTCTTCATCGCCTCGACGATCAGAAGGGTCTGTCCTTCCTGGACCGCATCGCCCGGGCCGACGAAGTTCGCGGCGCCGGGTTCGGGGGCGAGATACGCCGTTCCCACCATCGGCGAGGTGACCGCGTCGGCCTCGCTCGCGGGATCGGCGGGCGTATCGACTGATTTGGGGCCCGGGATGGTATTCGGCGCCGGGGCCGGGTTCGCGGGCGGTTGCGGCGGCGGCAGGACGTGACCGCGGCTGACCCGGACGTCGAGGCTGTCATCCTCGCCGTATTCCCGCTTCACGCGAAGTTCGGTCAAATCGTTTTCGCGCAGAAGCTCGGCCAGCGCCTTGATGAAGGTCACGTCGGTCTCGTGCGGAGTGTCGGTCATCATTCTCGTCCCATCTGCCGTCCCGCGCGGGACTTTGTCTGTCGTTCCGTATAGGACAGCGTGAGGCAAGTGAAAAGCAGGTCGAAGGCGGACAGGGGCATCGCCGCCACCCCGCGATACGGCTGCGCGAACATCCGTGGCGCCCCGTGCTTGACTGGCCGGCCCGCTCTGCTAGCGTCCACGGCGTTTCATGACAGACCTTGTGGGGGATCCGCGGTGAAGATTTTGGCGATGATGGCGCTGGTGACAGCCGCCCCTGCGAGTTGCATGATGTCCGGCGACGAGCCCGGCCAGGTCAACGATGCCTCGCCAGCGGCCCTCGCCGCCCTGCCGCCGGGCGTCGACCCCGCCTTCCTGATCAAGGACGAGAATGGCTGCTACGGCATCGCTCTCGAAGCCGCCGAGGTGCCGACCGGCCCGCCGCTGCGCGACGCCACGGGCCAGCAGGTCTGCGACCCCGCCTGACCGGGTCCGCCGCGCGGATCCGCCGACGATTCAACTCGAAAATCAGACGTGACGCCCGTTGCGCAGGGGTGCGGTACGGCCGTGGAGCCGGCTCGCGGGATTTCGCGCGGGAAGGGCGGTCCGTCGCGAGAAAACGCTGGCTGAGCCGCGGATGTCGCTTATAGTCGGAACTCTCGTGCCGCCGTTTCGCCGCCACCGGCTGAACGGCCGGATCGCGTTTCGAGGGAGGGAACCATGACATATCTGACCGCCGCATTCCGCGGTACCGCCATCGCCTGCGTGATGGGCATTGCCGCGCCGGCGGCTCATGCGCAGGACTTCGTCAACGTGCTGACCGGCGGCACGTCCGGCGTCTACTATCCTCTCGGGGTGGGGCTTTCGAACATCTACGCCGAGAATATCGACGGCGCGCGCACGCAGGTGCAATCCACCAAGGCCTCGGTCGAGAACCTCAACCTGCTCCAGCAGGGTCGGGGCGAGATCGCCTTCTCGCTCGGAGACAGCGTCGCCGCCGCCTGGGACGGCGACGAGGAGGCGGGCTTCCCGCAAAAGCTCGACCAGCTCCGCGGCATTGCCGCGATCTATCCCAATTACGTCCAGCTTGTCGCGCTGGAGGAAAGCGGTGCCGCGACACTCGCCGATCTCGCCGGCAAGGCCGTTTCCGTCGGCGCGCCCGCCTCGGGAACCGAGCTCAACGCGCGCACCATCTTCGAGGCGGCGGGCATGTCCTACGACGATCTGGGCAAGACCGAATACCTGCCCTTCGCCGAATCCGTCGAGTTGATGAAGAACCGGCAGCTCGACGCGACATTGCAATCGGCGGGCCTCGGCGTGGCGTCGATCCGCGACCTGTCTGCCTCGGTGCCGATCACCGTGGTGGAGATTCCCGCCGATCTGGTCGAATCGCTGGGTGCGCCCTACCAGGTCGCGACGATTCCCGCCGGCACCTATGACGGGCAGGAGGCGGACGTGTCGACCGCCGCGATCTCGAACTATCTCGTCACCCATGCGGGCGTTTCCGACGATCTCGCCTACGACATGACGCGGCTTCTTTTCGAGAATCTCGAGACGCTGACCTCGTCGCATCAGGCCGCGGCGGATATCGCGCTCGAGAACGCGCTCGCCGGGATGCCGGTGCCGCTCCATCCCGGCGCCGAACGCTATTATCGGGAGCAAGGGCTGATCGAGTGATCCGCGCCTGATCTGCGGCGCCGCATGCTCAAGGGGCGCGCGGCGCCGGTCCGGGCCCGCCGTTGCAATCACCGGAGAGCGACATGACCGATCAAGCTGCCCCGCCGGTTCCGGCGGAGACCCATGGCGTCACGTTTCCCGGGGGCGGGGCGGGGCGCCTTCTGTTCTGGACGGCGGTGGTGTTCTCGCTCTTCCAGATCGCGACCGCCGCGCATCTGGTGGACATGCCGAGCCAGATCGTGCGCGCGGTCCATGTCGGCTTCCTGACATTCCTGACCTTTCCGCTGATCGCCTATGCGCGCGACGCGGGTGGGGGCCTCAGGGCGCTCGCATGGGCGCTGGCGCTCGCGGGTATTGCCGTCGCCGCGTATCAGTGGATCGAATATACCGACCTCATCTTGCGGGCGGGGCGGCCGACGGCCACCGACATCGCGGTGGGCGTCGTGGCGCTCTTCGTCGTCTTCGCGGCGGGATACGCGATGATGGGGATCGCGCTTCCGATCATCTCGGGCGTGTTCCTGGCCTATTGCCTCTTCGGCGAGTATCTGCCCTTTCCGCTCAATCACCGCGGCTATGCGTTCGAGCAGGTGATCGACCACATGGCCTTCGGGACCGAGGGGATCTACGGCATCCCGATCTACGTTTCGTCGACCTACATCTTCCTCTTCATCCTGTTCGGGTCGTTTCTCGAACGGGCGGGGATGATCCAGCTCTTCACCGACGTCTCGATGGGACTTTTCGGCCACAAGCAGGGCGGGGCCGCCAAGGTCTCGGTCGTGTCCTCGGGTCTGATGGGCACGATCTCGGGCTCGGGCGTGGCCAATGTCGTCACGACGGGGCAGTTCACCATCCCGCTGATGAAGAAATTCGGATACCGCGCGGCCTTTGCGGGCGGCGTCGAATCCACCGCCTCGATGGGCGGACAGATCATGCCGCCGGTGATGGGGGCCGTGGCCTTCATCATGGCCGAGACGATCGACGTGCCCTACATCGAAGTGGTCAAGGCGGCGATTGTGCCCGCGATCCTCTATTTCGCCTCGGCCTTCTGGATCGTCCATCTCGAAGCCGGGAAATTCGCGCTGAAGGGGCTGCCGCGCGCCGATCTGCCGTCGCCGATCAAGGCGGTGAAGGACCGGTGGATGCTGCTCGTGCCGCTGGTCATTCTCGTCTACCTGCTCTTCGGGGGCTACACGCCGCTTTTCGCGGGAACGGTGGGGCTGGGGCTCACCGTGCTCATGATCCTCGGCGGCTCGATCGTGCTCGGCCTGCCCGAGGGGGCGGTGCGGACGGCCTTCTGGATCGCGCTCGGTCTCGTCACGGCGGCGTTTCTCGAATACGGCACCGATGTGCTCTTCGCGGCGCTCGCCGTGCTGATCGCGTGGTGCGCGGCCTCGCACGGGGGGCGCGCCACGCTGGGCCTGATCCGCGACAGCCTGGCCGAGGGCGCGCGCACGGCACTTTCGGTCGGGGTCGCCTGCGCGCTGGTGGGCGTGATCATCGGCACCATGACCCTGACAGGTGCCGCCAACACGTTCGGGCAGTTCATCGTGTCGATCGGCGAGCAGAACCTGTTCCTGTCGCTGGTCCTGACGATGATTACCTGCATCTTCCTCGGAATGGGGATTCCCACGATTCCCAACTACATCATCACGTCGTCGATCGCGGGGCCCGCGCTTCTCGATCTGGGCGTGCCGCTGATCGTCAGCCACATGTTCGTCTTCTATTTCGGCATTCTGGCGGACCTAACGCCGCCGGTGGCGCTGGCCTGTTTCGCGGCCGCCCCGATCGCCAAGGCGGGGGGGCTCAAGATCTCGATGGAGGCGATCAAGGTCGCCGCGGCGGGCTTCGTGATCCCGTTCATGGCGGTCTATACGCCGGTCCTGATGCTCCAGCCCGGCGGGCCGCTGGCCGAGGCGATCGGGTTCTGGCCGGCGGTGCTCTACGTGATCTTCAAGACCGTGCTTTCCATCGCGCTCTGGGGCGTCGCCGTGATCGGCTGGCTCGGTCGCCCGATCGGCTGGCCGGTCCGGGGCCTCGCGATGGTCGCGGCCTTCACGCTGATCGCCGCGATGCCCGTCACGGACGAGATCGGCTTCGCGCTCGCCGCCGCGGCGGGTGGGCTCATCTGGCTTGGCGGGCGGCGCGCGGCCGCGGCATGAGCGGCGCTTGCCTTGCCGCGGGGGCGCTGGTGCTCGGTCTGGTGCAGCCCGTCTTCACGCTGGGCTGGACGCATTCGGTTGAACGCACCGCATGGGTGGAAAGCTGGAAGGTCGCGCCGGATCACCTGGTCCTGCTGGGCTCCGCGCTCAAGGGATCGGGCGCGGGGATGGAGCCAGGGCCGGATGCACGGCTCGAGGATGGCTGGTGGGTCTCGCCCGGGGGGCTCGAGGTGCCGTCTCTGACCCTTGCCGCCTCCGGCGCGACGACGGGCGGCTGGACCCTCTGTGCCGACGGCACCTGCCGCGAGATCGGCGCCGAGACGGGGGCGCCGCTCACGCTCGCCCCGTGTGACCCGGACGCCCCGAAGGGCGACGACGCGAACGCTGGCGGCTAGGCGCGGAGGCCCATTTGTTTCGCGCGCGAAACAAATGGGCCCCGGAGGCGAAGCTCCGCTGCCCGGTCTCATACCAACGGCCCTAACCATTGACTGCTTTGACGTAGTCCCGGTTCGTGATGGATCGGACGCGGTCTTGGTCCTGTGCGAAGAAGTTCCAGGCGTCACAGCAGCGGTGACGATGTCGTCCCAGGTGTCCATGACGGAGA
>CANLEQ010000016.1 GCA_947489705.1 uncultured Paracoccaceae bacterium | reverse complement strand
GACGTCGAGACGTCATGATGGAACCGGGCTCGGTGCGGACGTTCGCCGCGCGGCACACAGACGGCCGGAGTGCGGACGAAGGGGCCGTTCAGAGGTCTGAATTCAACGGCCTCTTCAGATACCGACCTTTCGCTGATTTCTTAAGAATCTAGACAGTAAGTATGGCTCGGGTCTGCGAAGCCGCGGCCAAGCCTCCCCCATCGTTCGGCATTGTGATCGGCGACGGTTTGCTTCATATCAGCGGTTGCTGATACCTTATTCCTTCCAAGCATTGATGGCAGGCTATGAGTTCGAAGGATAACCAAGAACAGCGGCGCCGGAGCGGACGGCCGCTCATGATTTTGCCTATTCTTCTGTTTGGGTTGCTGGGCGTAGTCTTCTACTGGGGCCTCTGGAACAACGACGACCGGTTGCCCTCGACGCTGATCGGAAGACCAATCCCGGAATTCGCGCTCCCGCCCATCGAAGGGCGGCAGGACGGCCTAGCCTCGGCGAACCTGCTAGACCAGGTTTCTCTCGTCAACGTCTGGGCGTCGTGGTGCGTCCCCTGCCGCACGGAGAACCCGCTTCTCGTCGATCTTGCCGAAGCGGGCACCGTTCCGATCTACGGTATCAACTACAAGGACAATGCCGAGGAGGCGCTGGGTTTCCTCGAAGAGCTCGGCGATCCCTTCACCCGCATCGGCGCGGACCGATCAGGCCGCGTTGCGATAGACTGGGGCGTCTATGGAGTGCCGGAAACATACATAATCGACGCCGAGGGGCGCATTGCATACAAGCATGTCGGCCCCTTTGATCAGGCCTCGCTTGAGGAGGACATTCTGCCGGTCGTGCGCCGGTTGCAGGCTGAGAGCGACCCGTGAGGCGACGTGACGTCCTTGCCGGAGTCTTGGCGCTTGCGGCAAGCCCTGCCTCCGCCCGACCACCGATCCCTAATCACGGGACTCCGCGTGATCTCCTGTCGCCGCCTTTCGTGGATGGAGATGGACGGAATCTGACGCTGGCGGACTTCGAGGGACGTGTCGTGCTTCTGAACATTTGGGCGACCTGGTGCTCGCCTTGTCGCGAGGAGATGCCGACGCTCGACGCGCTGCAAGCGCGCCTCGGCGGATCGGATTTTCATGTTCTGCCGCTGTCGATCGATCGGGCCGGTCTCGAACCTGTGCGCCGCTTCTACCGAGAGACCGGCATTCGCAACCTCGATCTCTATATCGCGGAGGATACGCGCGCGATGCTGGCCTTGGCCGTGGTGGGCCTGCCGACAACGATTCTGATCGACCGCATTGGGCGCGAGCGCGGGCGCCTCGCAGGCCCGGCCGAATGGAACAGCCCCGAAGCCGTTGCGCAGATAAGCGCTCTTATTGACGAACGTAAGCAATAGGACATGGAAAAGCACGACGACCGCGCCAGCCGTTCCGCTCCGTGCGCACACGTGGTGGCGGTCTACCGATCAGTTTGGAGATGTGGATTTGATTGAACTTTCCGCTCTTGGACTAATGGCGGCATTGCTGGCCGGTGCCGTTTCCTTTCTGTCGCCCTGCGTGCTGCCGCTCGTGCCCGGCTACGTATCCTACGTTGCCGGACGTACGGTCACCGGCAGTGCAGCGCCTTCGAAGGGGCGGGCCGTCTGGCTCAGCTTCTGTTTCGTCCTTGGCTTCTCCACGATATTTATCGCGCTTGGGGCCTCTGCCACCGCGCTCGGTCAGGCGCTGCTGCAGTGGCGCTACGAACTCAACCTCGTCGGCGGCGCGATCGTGATCCTGTTCGGTCTGTTCATGATCGGGGCAGCGCGCCTGTCGGCCATGGAGCGCGACCTGCGTTTTCATCTCGACCTGCCGGGCGGGCAACCGGTCGCCTCCTACGTGCTCGGACTCGCCTTCGGTTTCGGCTGGACACCGTGCATCGGGCCGATCCTCGGCGCCATCCTAACCGCCAGCGCGACAAGCGCGACGATTGGCGAGGGCGTCGCATTGCTTGCCTTCTACTCGGCCGGCCTTGGGATCCCGTTTCTGGTCGTCGCGGGGTTCACCGACAGTATTGCCGGCAGGCTGCGCGGCATCGGTCGTTGGGGTCGCCGCCTGCATCAGGCTGCGGGCGGCGTCATGATCCTGATGGGTTTGGCGATGATGACCGGGCGGTTGAGCGCACTGGCCTACTGGCTGCTGGACACCTTCCCTGTCCTTGCGCGGATCGGGTGAACAGATGCGACTGTACGAGAAACATATCCTCCCTCGGCTGACGCATCTGGCGATGGGCCAGGATCAACTTCTTCCCTACCGGCGCCGCGCCGCCTCCGGGCTGCATGGACGTGTGCTGGAGATCGGGATCGGCTCGGGCCTGAACCTTGCGCTCTACCCCGAGGCCGTGCGTCAGATCATCGGTGTTGACCCGTCGCCCGAACTCCTCTCTCGGGCCGCGCAAACCTCCCATGGCCTGATGCCCGCGGCCGAGATGATCGAGGGCGTGGCCGAAGCATTGCCGCTGGAGGATCGCAGCGTCGACTGCGTCGTCGCCACCTGGGCGCTCTGCAGCGTGTCGGAGCCGGAGAAGGCGCTCGCCGAGATCCGGCGCGTTCTCAAGCCGGACGGCATCTTCCGCTTCGTCGAGCATGGTTTGGCGCCGGAAGCCCGTGTCCGGCGCTGGCAGCGCTGGCTCACGCCTGCCTGGAAGCGTTGCGCCGGGAACTGTCACCTTGACCGCCCGACGAACGCCCTTGTCGAGAAGAGCGGGTTTCGGATCGAGCGGCTCGACACCGGCTACGCGACAGGTCCGAGGCCATTCGTATTCATGTATGAGGGGCAAGCTCGCCTCTACTAAGGAAGCTTGGAAAAGAACAACATCGGCTTTCGATTCGTGGCGCAACACTAATGGCAAGGCAATCAATTCCCGCCTCGAACTTTTGCTGCAGGCTCCGCGTTTATGAGGTGTTATGAGCAGTCAGCAAGATAACCGGCAGGCCAATCTGACGCGCGGCATCCGCGTCGAGATCGCCAGCCTCGTCTACAACATCATCGAGGTCGTCGTATCCGTCACCGTGGGACTTCTGACCGGCAGCGCGGCATTGGTGAGTTGGGGCCTCGACAGCACGGTCGAAGCCACCTCAGCCGGGACGCTGATCTGGCGTTTGAAGGGTGAGAAGGACGGTGCCGGCAAGCGCACGGTCCTGCATCGCAAGAAGGTCGCGCTCTATGTGGTAGCCTGTGCTTTTTGGATCGTCGTCGCGGCGATCCTCTACGAGGCAGTCTCCGCCTTCATCTCGCAGAAGGCGCCGGGCTTCAACTGGTGGGGTATCGCGATCCTGGGTGCTTCGCTCGTGGTCAACCCGTTCCTCGCCTGGGGCAAGTATCGCTATGGCAAACGGCTTGATGCGCCCGCCCTGAAGTACGATGCCAAGGACACCATGATCTGCCAGTATCAGACGATCGTGGTGTTGGCCGGGATCGGTCTGACGCAATGGATGGGCTGGTGGCGGGCCGATCCGGTCGCGGCGCTTCTGATCGTGCCCTACGTTGCGTGGGAGGCGTTCGAGGCCACCAAAGATGCGCGTTCGGTCGATCCGGACGAGGCCGACGCTACTGGCGAAGCCTGACATTGCGCATGATGAACCGGGATTTAGGCATGGGGGGCAGTTCTCCGGTTTCCAGATCCAGTTCCTGATCCGGCACTTCGTAGTCGATGGCGTTCACCAAGAAACTGCAAAACGCCTTCATCTGGCTGATCGCGATCCACTCACCCGGACAACGGTGGTTCCTATGGTGATCGCCACCGCCCTGCGGAATGAAGTCGTAGGGGTTGTCTTCCCGATCTTGAAACCGCTCGGGCCGGAACTCTTGCGGCGCGTCCCACGAACGAGCGTCGGTATTTGTGCCGTAGAGGTCGAGCAGAACCCTGTACCCTTTGGAAAAGCGATATCCGCGCCACTCGAAATCGCTCTTCACCCGTGCCGCGACCGCGGGAAAGAACGGATACAGACGGCGGACCTCTTGCACGAAAGGTTCGAGCTGTCCCTCGTCCTCCTTCAGCTTTGGCCGCCACTCGGGATGCCGATGCAGGGCATGCGCCGCCTGGGCGATGAACGCAGAGACCGCGACGATCGGGCGTACGACGTTCAGCAACTCCACGGCGGCCACCCGGGGGGTCAGCGGCTCTCCGTCCAGGTCCCGCCACATCGCGACGACATGGGCGGCGCTTTCCTGTCCCGGCTGAAGGCTTCCGTCGCGCACCTGCTCGATAATCCCGGCCGCCCAACGCTCTGCGCGATGCCGCGCCAGACGCGCACCCCAGTGCTTCCAGCCGACCGCCCCGGCGTCTTGGAAGAGCGCCGTCATCTGCGCCGTCCGCGTCTCGACCTCCGCTTCGGGAAGCGGCACGCCCGACCAGGCGCAGGCAGCTCTGGTGAGGATTTCGCGCACTTCGTCGTAGAGAACGACCTTCTCCGCCGCTTGCCAGTCCCGTGCGTAGCGGTCCAACAGGTCCCGCGTCGTGTTTTCGAGAGCTTCGATCCGCTCCGACGCCATGAGTGACATAAACATCCGCTTCCGATGACGGTGGGCCTCGCCATCGAGCCCCTGGATGCCCTTTTCGCCGAGCAGGGTTCTCTGGATACGCTTCGGCATCGAGCCTGCGCGCACGAGCCCATCCTCGGAATAGAAGACCTCCGCAGCTGCGGCACCAGTCATGCAGATCGTCTTTTGAAAGAGGATGCGGGTCTCGAACAGGTCGCCCTCAAGATCGCGGCATGTGTCCGGAATGAACTCATATGGGTTGCGCAGCAGGGCAAGCGTGCTGTCGATGCCCTTTGCGGATGGAATGCTGGACATCGATTATTTCCCCGTAACGTTTTCTTCTCGGTGGTTACGTTCGGGCTTGTTCTGCGCCGAGCGGAAGCTGTCCCAGAACAGCAGGGCCGCACCGCAGAAAATCGCCACATCCGCAAGATTGAAGGACGGCCAGTGGTATGTTCCGTAATGGAAATCCAGAAAATCCGGGACGGCCTGATAACGCAGCCGGTCGAGGACATTGCCGAGCGCGCCGCCGATGATCAGACCGAGAGCGGCAGCCGTCAGCCTGTCCGGCGCGCGCCACAACCAGATCAGCAGCCATGCCACGATCACGCCAGCAAGCGCGATGAGACCCCACCAAGGCACGATCCCGCCCAGCATACCGAAGCTGACTCCATCGTTCAGAACCCGCACGAGATTGAGAAAGGGTAGAACCTCGACGCCGCGCTCAAGCGCCGGTGTGTTCAGCGCAAGCGCCTTGGTACCCTGATCGAGGCCGAACGCCGCGATCGCGCAGAGCCCGCCCAGAACGCGGCTGTTCATGCCGCTGCCTTCAGATCGGCCCGCGCATCGCGGATGATTGCCCAAGACGAGTGCAGGAACAGTCCGGCGATGCCGAAGGCGACGATGAGGTCCGGCCAGGCGCTGCCCAGCCACGCCACGAGACCGGCGGCAACGACAACCGCCGCATTGCCGATGGCGTCGTTGCGCGAGAATAGCCAGACGGCCCGCATGTTCGCGTCGCCCTTGCGGAACCGCAGCAGCGGCAGAACGGAGATGACGTTGACGACAAGGGCGATCATGCCAAGCAGGCCCATTAGACCTGCATCCGGCGTCGTCCGTTCGAAGACTCGCACGATGGTCGTGCCGAGGACGCCAAGGCCGAGCAGGCCGAGGAAGATGCCTTGGATCAAGGCCGACCGTGCCCGCCAGGCGAGGCTCCAGCCGATGGCCAGCAGGCCAAGGAAGGTGATCGCGCCGTCGCCGATGAAATCGAGCGCATCGGCCTTCACGGCCTGTGACCCGGCGATGAACCCGCCGATCATTTCAACGACACCGTAACCCACGTTCAGGATCACGACGATCCAGAGCGCGCGTCGGTAGGCCGGGTCCTGATGGGCGGGATTCGGCGGAATGTCTCCATCGCCTTCGATCCGGTCGAAGCCGTAGCCGGTCACCGCAACGGCCTTTTCGATGTCCGGCAGGCGCGCTTCGGGGGCGCTCAGTGTCATGATGTGCGTCGCCGCCGACACCTTCACATCGTCAGCCGCGACTCCGGCCGACTGCGCCGCCCGCTCGATCTGCGCGGCATCCTTCGCGCAGTCCATACCGGAAACCCGGTAACGGACGGGCGGAACATCTGCCGTCGGTCCGGCACTTTCGGTGTTGGCCATGGTCGCGCTATTCCTGCTAGAATGAATTGAAGAACAACGTATCAGCGAGGAGTGATATGGCCCAAATCGTCGATGACCGCAAGAGCGCGACCATCGAGCGACGGGCGAAGCTGTTCCGCGGCTTCGCGGACCCGAGCCGCCTGGCCATCCTCGGTGCACTTTGCAACGAGCCATTGGCCGTTCACGAGATCGTCGAGCGGACCGAACTATCGCAACCCAACGTCTCCAACCATCTGAGGTGCCTGCTGGACTGCGGGCTTGTCGCCAGCGACCGCGAAGGGCGCTTCATCCGTTACCGTATCAGCAACCCGCGCATCACGGTCCTTCTGAACGATGTGGACGCACTTCTCGACGTGGTCGCAAAGGGTGTTGAGGCGTGTGACAATTATCGTGAGGCGTGAGTCAGAACGGACGGCCGGTCGACTCGGCGCAGATCGGTTGGAAAGATGTTGTCCGTGTGCAGGGTCCGACCGGAATCCTGCTGAGGTTCGACAAGCTGGCTTCGGAAGAGACACCATTCATGTATCACTGCCACATCCTCGAACACGAGGATGCGGGCATGATGGGGCAGTTTACGGTCACATAACAGGACCCCACCCGCTCGACACCGGGCGTCGTCAAGAGCTTACGTCTTCTTGCGGCGTTCTATCAGGTGCCGGTGTCGCCTTGTTGAAACGCATTACGGAGTATGTCTAGACCCGAACGGAGAACACCTCGCTAAGCTGCGGGTCCGCCGAAGCGGCCGTCCAGTCGCTCGGCAGCATTCGTCAAAAAGGGCTCCTTCCGGTCGTTCGCTGCAGCGAGAACGAACGGCAGCTCTCGCTCGGCAGGGTTCTCCGCTTGCCTTCAAGTAGGTCGGGAAGGGGAATTCCTAGCGTCAACGCCGCCCGACCGGACCTCCGATAGTTGGAGGTCTCCGGTCCGGTCAGGCTCATCGCGCACCTTTATACCTTGCGCGTCAAGACAGATGCTTTCCTTTTCGGGGATCGGGAGCCCGCGGTCGCGTGGCTGTCGCTGCAAGGGACGGCGAGAACGGGATGCTGGTGAGCGGTGAAGTCTGGCATGAGTGCCTCCAATTCTCGTGGCATGATGATGCCGATCGCGATAGAGGTGCCCCAGCCCTCGAAGGGGCTGAGGCGTGGGGGCGCTAGATGATCCCGTGCTGAATGAGGAAGGCGCGGGCGATCTTGGCGGAGAGACCGCCCTTCCTCAATAGCGCCCAAGCTTCAGCCCGGCGCGATGTCCAGTCGATTATTGTTCTCACCTCCTTTCAGGCTAATCACCCTGACAGGAAGCCTGCTTTCATCTCTATTGCGGGACGTTGTTGGTTGGAGCAGGGCATGGAGAAATGCACCGGACGTTCCGCAATCCCTTGCGCAAATCGGCTCCCAAGGACAGGAACGGAAGGTGAAAACCTGGAGCCTGCCGCATGCCTTGTGCAGCCATTCTTGCTGTCACAGCCGCCATGATCATCGACGGGGACACGGTGCGCCTAGTGTCGACTCTCATCGAAGTGCAAATCTCTGAATTCACGTGTTAATCCAGCCGGTGGCGTATGGCTACGAGGTTGCTTTCGAAGACCTCTGCCGGTGTCCGGTACCCGAGGCACTTGCGCGGCGTGGTGTTGAGGCGCTGGCAAATCGACCTCAAATATCGATTTGTCAGCGCCGTCGGGTCGGTCGAACGGGGCAGGTACCTTCGCAGCCTGTTGTTCGTGTTCTCTACGGTGCCCTTCTGCCACGGCGCCTGGGGATCACAGAACCAGCTGTCCATGCCGATCCCCAGCTTGAGCTGCTCCCAGGCGGAGAACTCGGAGCCGCGGTCGAAGGTGACCGACTGGCGGGCCTCCGCGGGGAGGGGGGCGAGCCCATGGATGAGCATCTCCATGATCGGCTTTGACTGGCGATCCTCGTTGCGCAGGACGACGGTGTAGCGGCTGACGCGTTCCACCAGGGAGGTCACGTTGATCTTGCCATGCTCCTTGCGGAACAGCATCAGGTCGCCCTCCCAGTGGCCGAACTCGACGCGATCGGCGATCCGTTCGGGCCTGCGCGACAAACTCTGGTCGTCGAAGATGCGCGTGCGGCTGTGTCGCCGGTGTCCCCGCGGACGGCGGCGCCTGCGGTGCTCGGGGAGGTGGCGGTAGAACTCCTCGGCGCGGCCATCCTTCGAATAGGCGAACCGGTAGATCGTCTCGTGACTGACCCGGATCGGGTGGCGCTCGACGCGCATCCTCCCGGCGATCTGTTCGGGAGACCAGCCGGCCTTCAGCCGATCTTCGACGGCGACCTTCAGCTGCGGGTGAATGACCATCTTACGGTGGATCGCGCGGCGCCGCCTGGACATGTCCTGAGCGTTCATCGCGTAGTAACCGTTCAGCTCCGGGATTTCCTTGTCATCGTAGAAGTTGCGCTTGAGCTCACGATAGATCGAGGAGGGGGCGCGGCTCAGGCGATCTGCGATCTCCGGCACCGGCATGCGTGCCTCGAGCCACTGAGCGATCTTCCGTCGTTCTTCCAGGTTCAGGTGCAGGTAAGAGCGTCCCATCGTATCCTCCGTGCAAGCTTCTGTTTACATACAGAATTTGCACTTCGGATGTGAATCCACCCGGCTACACCCTTGCGACCGAGAATCAACGTTATGTTAAGCCGAGGTCAGAGGTGCCAACCGTGCCTAGAATGCACATCAGCAGACCGACCGCCTTGGTCCTGACGATTCTCGCCGCACCAGCCGTCGCTCAGGGCGTTGTGTGTCACGTCGCGGATGAGGACACCGAACTCAACTCCGAAGGTATCCTCCTGGGGATGAGGACACCATCCGAGACGAGACCTTCGAGCCTCAAGCCGCCATCCAGCCGCCATCCACGAACAGGTTATGTCCTGTCAGGAAGGTCGCCTCGTCGCTCGCCAGGAAAAGTGCCGCGTTTGCCACGTCAATCGGTGTTCCCAGCCGAGGCCAGGGCGTACGGGCGGTGGAGTAGTCAAGCCACCGCTGCTCGACGGCGCGCCCGCCCTTCCCGGTGAGGATCTTGCCTGGCGCCACCGCGTTGCACACGATGTTGCGCGAGTCGTAATCCGCGGCGATCTGCCGTGTCATGTATGCCACGCCTGCCTTCGAGACCCCATAAGCGAAATCTTCGGGTGCACTGATATGGCCATGCTGGGACCATATGTTGATGATGCGTTCCCGGCATACTCGAGCTTGCCCGTGCAAAAGGCAGACGAGTTGAGCTGGCGGACTGCCTTTTGAATCTTGGACTTTTTGGCGGGGCTCGAGCTTAAGTGCGCTCTTCTCAAGCTCCTTCGCGTGGCCATCCAAGGGCGGGAAATCTCTGTGAAATCCAGCGTCCCGTCTTCCTGCACGGCGCAGTACCCAGTCGCTTCCCGGAAGGCTGCTCCCACTGCCGCTCCGAGGGCCCCTGCTCACGTGCGCACACATTCAGCCGCTCCCGCATCCCCTTACGAACGTCTTCGACAGAGTAGTTCAGCAGCGTGCTCATCTCGTAGATCGGATCCGGCACGCCTTCGCGGTTGCGAGCTGCCGACATCACGGCGTCAACCATCTCGGTATCCCCTTCGATGCCATCATTGCAGACCCGGTTGGGGTAGCGGCTCAGGACCTCCCTCTCCTGCCGACACGCAACCTGCACAGGATCCCGAAGGATTGCAGCCAGCGGGCGTCTCGGGGCTTCCTGATGATCCAGGTCGGAGAACAGTCGCTCGGAGCGCGGCGGCAGGTCTTCCATCCCCGTTGCGGCATCAAGACCTGCCACACAGGGAGGCATGGACTGCCTTCGTCATATACTCGAAGGATCGCACTTCGCGTGCCAGGGCAGCTGACTCCGGTCGGGCGCCATTTCATGGTGGCATCCTGGACGAGGTGTTCCTCGGGCTGTGATCGGAGCCAAATATCCGAATCGTGACCAGATTCGAGTCGAATCCGGCCCCCCTGCCCTTCCTAAACACTTCAGATTCTCACTCAGTTGCACGCAGGCCCAGATCTTGTGTTACCGGTTGCCCGCACCACAAGGCATAAAAACCCTATATTTATCAATACCCTGCGAGATGATCCACGCGTGAACAATTAATGGTGTTGATCGACGGTGAGAATTGCGGCATCACTACGTGCATAACGTTCACCAACCCGCATCAAGACGGCATCGAGCAGGGACAGAGAGTATGCAGCAGGCACCGTAACCCCCAACACAAAAGAAAGCCCACCAGCGGCAAACTGGCGGGACTTTCCGATATAATTGGCTGTCGAAGAACAACCGGTGACAGGTTTCTTCTACCAGCCGAGGCGACAGCTCGCAAGAAGAATATTCTTGCGTGAACGATAGGTTGTGCCGGGATGGACCTCTCAAGTATAAATTTTGCCGTGGAACGCGGCTTCACAAGTTTACCGAAAAAAGTGATCTGGACGTTGCCGGTCAGCAGCGGAGCGAAGCTCACGCTCATCGCACTTTGCGAAATGGCACATGGTGTTACTGGCCATTGCTCCATGTATCTCGACACGTTGGGTGCGATGCTCGGCAAGGCCCGCTCCACGATATCCGGCTACGTCAAGGAACTGCGCGAGCTCGGCGTGCTGCAAGTGAAGCAGCTAGTCCGCAAGGGTTTCCATGATCGGTGCGAGTTTACCGTGACGTTCTACGCCAGGTTCCGAGAGCAACTCAGGTCCGGTGGTCTGCCCGACAACACGTGCACAGGCGAGTCTGAGAGCCCTTCTCCTGCCCACGTTTCCGAACGCGGCGTTCAGCATTCCGAATGCAAGAAGAACAACAGGGATTTTAACAAAACCACCACCGCATCACACGAGGCGACAGTTCTCCAAGATGTCTCGGTAGACCAACCCGTTGCACAGGTGGTGGATGACCTAATCGATGAGTGGCAGCAACAAGCCAGAGGGCTATCGTGGTCTCAACCAGTCCCAGCCTCAGAAGACTTGGTTGAGCGCACTCACAGGTTTCTGTCTCAGAACGCTAAACAGCCGCAAACGTCTCACCCCCCTGCCCTGCCCGATGTCCAAGCTTGGATCTGGGAAACATGGAAGAACCTCGATGTCACGCCCACGCGTGAACAGGTTGCCGAACATGCTGAGGTCTTGCGGATATTGGGAAAGCGAACAGATTTTCACAGGATCCTGGAGCACCTTCGGAAGAATTTGCGGCAGACCTGGAATCCAAACTGGAAGCGCCCGTCTACCCAGCAGCAGTTCCAGCGCTCTGTAGAAGCCGCTCTGAGAGATTTACCCCCCACCACTGAAGTCAAACGGTCTCTGCTGAAAAGCTTTCTGAAGCGAACGGACACGGCTCTCGCGTGATGCTGGATGGAGCCGCTTACAGGATGTCCACGCGTGGACATCCTGTAAGCGGCTCGGTGGCAGTGGATTAAACGGCTGTCGATGAGGGTAACGTGCAGAATGTCCACACGTGGACACTCATACTCAGCCCTCCTTGAATGCAAGGTTGAGCTTCAGCGGTCAGATGAAACATAGCATGTCCACGCGTGGACACATGGCATCCGTGATAAAGGAACAGTGAATGCTTCACGACTTTTCAAGGCGCGTGCTCGCTGGCATGTATGGAATGCAATCGAAGCTACAGCGTGATCTCACGATGAGATCGCGGGTTGAACGGCGCTTCTCGATCACTGAGATGGCGGGGTTCTTTGGGGTCGATGGTCAGTATCTCTCAAACCGTCTGAAGCGCCTTGAGGATCGTGAGTCGCTGCTTCCGACAGGTATCAAGGAGGGTCGCGAGAAGCGCTACACACCCTCCGAAATGCTACTGATCCGAGCCATGCTGAGCTCCCTACCGGCTTCTCAGGATGGCTCTCGGGTGCAACTCAACTGGCGTAAGCCTAGCGACCCCCTGCCCGTCGTCACCTTCGGGGCTCAGAAAGGCGGCACCGGGAAGTCATTGTCATCCGCGCATTTCGCTCAATACATTTCGTTGAACTACGGGCTGCGCGTCGGGGTGATCGACGCAGACCCCCAGAGCACTGTTAGCCTCTATTTCGCCGACACGGACCTCCAGCTCTTCCACCCTGACACCCAGACTGTCGCGAGTTTCATGGGGGTCGAGGAGCCGGGGACCCACTCGCTGAATCGGAGGAGTGCCGAGGAACTGAATGCGATCTGGCAGCCGACGCCTTGGCCTGCGATCCGTCTAATACCTGGTGGTGACGATATCCCGAACGCGGACATATCGATGTTCTTCATGGCGACTCGATCCGGCGAAAAGGTCCACCGCATTCTCCGTGATGCCATCCAACGTTGGGATGAGGGCTTCCCTCCTGAAACGACCTCGGACAACCTGCGGGATGACTACGGCGCCTTCGACATGGATGCGTACACACGTGGACTTACCGAAAGTCTGGACGTGATCGTCGTAGATCAGCCACCCTCGCTAACGGTGATGCAGCTGAACGGTCTGGTCGCGGCTACGAACGTCATAGTGCCGCAAACTATGAAAGGGTTCGACCTGTCGACTTTGACGACATACATGAAAGGGATCGATGACTACCTTTCGGTTCTGGATGACAGCGAGACTTTTGGTGCTGGGCGGCATACGGTGCTCCCGACCATCGTGCAGGAATCGAACGAGCGAGACGTGGCCCACCTAGCGGATCTCTACAGGCATTGCCCCCAAGACGTCAGCCAAGTCTGGTACACGCGATCGGACGCAATCGCGAACGCGGCCGAAGAGTACAAGTCGATTTACGAGTATGACGCCCCAAGGACGCGGCGGGCATCAGCAAAGGCCTTCACGGACAATGCGAACGCGGTGAATGATCGTCTGGTCCAGCTGGTCTGGCCGGACTACACGCATCGAGGCTACGCGGACGAATTCATCAAGAGGGAGTGGAACTGATGGCGCGGCGAGGAATGAAGCTGGACAGCACGCCCTACGCGGCCGCTGATACCGACGATCACAAGGACCCGAATGGGGAGCGAATCCCCGCAGCGTGGCAGCACACGGTCGTCGGACCACTAAAGCTTGAGATTGCCCAGCTGAAGGAGCAGCTCGCTCAGCAGGCAGGGGGAGACGTCGACGCCCTCAAAGCGGAGATCGCAGAAAAGACGGCAGCCGCGAACGCTGCTATCGAGACGCTGCGCCAGGAGATCTTGCGTGGACGGATGCCCATCGAAGTATCTCCCGATCAGATCACGGATGAAGTTGGCAGTGATCGCTATGGCAACTGGGAGAGCGATGAGGACTTCAAACGTCTAGTCGACAATGTTCGAGAGAGTGGGCAGGCCCAGCCCGTCCGCGTGCGGCCACTTGATTCACGGTGGAAGCCTGATCCTGAGAATCCGATGATGGTGTCCACGGGTGAACACTTCGTTCTACAGTCTGGCCGACGGAGGGTAGCTGCCTGCAAGGAACTGGGGCGTCCGGTCCTTGCTTTCGTGTCGGTCGACATCGCAAACCTCAGCCTGTCTGATCTGGAAGAGCGCTACTTCGAGAATACCATGCGTGTTCAACTTTCCACGCTGGAGGAGCTTCTGGCCATCGGAGCAATCCGGAAACAGCTTTCCAATCTATCGCAGGCGGAGGTTTCCGAGAGGGTAGGGCGCCCGCGAACATACGTCAGTCGAGGCCAGCATTGCCTCGAGCATCAAGATCAACTTCTGGCGATGCTAGATCCAGCAACCGCAACCTTCCGTCAGATTGAAGAGGCGCTCGACGCTCTAAAGAAAGGCGATGGCTCCGAGTTGAAAGCGGAGGCAACAAAAAAAGCGGTCGCGCCCAAACCTCACCAGACGGCTGATCTCTCAAAAGGTAAGATGACGCTCCGCCCGAACAGCAAAGGCATGTCGATCTCTGTGGCAGGGGTTCATGTCACTGATGAGAACGCCGAGGAACTGGTCGAAGATTTGAGAGCGGTTCTAGAGAAATATATGGCGAAGGGTGCTTAGAGAAAGTAATAAGACTCCTTCCGAAGCTGAAGCGGGCAGGGGCGGGAATATCCTCACGGGATATCGTCAAGCGACGGGAAGAGCGGGCAACAAGCTACGAACGACAGTGAACGAGCATGACGAAGAAGGGATTCCCTGCCGACAAGGATCAGGGAAAGCTCCTACGCAAGCGGGCTGGATAGCCTAGAGGAGCATGCGGGCGTCTACAAAAAGCTGGCCGACAGGTGAGAAGGTGCGGGCACCCGAATGTCATCATGATGACATTCGTCCGTCTGGTACGCACCTTCGTCATATGGCGAAGGTAGATGGAAGTATCAGACACAAGAGATAGGTCGCAGCAAGCGGGCCAACACGTCGGGGATGGGCGTCGGTAGATGTGCCAGGAGAATTGTTATCGCGAGAACATCTATTGAACCAAGCACTTAGGCAAAATTAACATGTCGATTAGCTAGAATCCGACTGAAGGGCCTTTCTGAACTGTGACCGGAGGGCAGGAGAAGGGTTGGAGACAGGCACGGTCCCCCCATGCAGCTCGACGTGGCGCTGAATCTCAGCTTGTCCGGCGCCCTCGAAGATGCCGCATACTACGACCTCTTGATCTTTCAGATCTGCCAGCGACTTGAAGGGCGGTAGGGCAGGGGGCTCGGCCGCTTCACGGATGTCCACCCAGAACGAGGCGTTCAGCTCGCGAAGGGCAAGGAACATGCTTCCGAGGTCCCTCTTACCTGCGGCGGCCGACACGTCGGAGAGAAGCCCTTTATCATCGAGAGCATGCAGCTCACAGATGGCATGATGAATCGCTGTCGCATCGATCTTGGCAGGCGAGGGGTGCCGCCTAATGGCGGCATATAAGCCCAGTAGGGGGATCGGATGCTCCGCGGATATTTTCCCAGAAGCAGCGGTGAGCTCCCGGAGTGCCACGAACAGGACCCGCAGGTTCTTTTTCCCTGCGGCGTCCGCCACGTCTGTAAGAAGCCCTCCTTCATCAAGTTCGGTAAACTCGCCGGGGGCGGGGTAGATTGCGGGCGAATTAATCTTCGTAGGCAGGGAGTGCTGCCGAACGGCGGCGTGGAGATCGAGCGAAAAGTTTGGGTCACCGAGATCAACTGGTTTCCGGCTCGGAGATCTTTACTGCGGATCGCATCTCGGTGCTCGGTCGCCAGGCCGGGCAGGTGCCGCTGTTCTCGATGGCCGGGCGCGCGGTGACACGCACGGGAGCCCGGGGGCACCCGAGATGCTCGCTGTCCTGACCGTGCGGCACCGCCGTGCATCGCCACCGACGGTTGCCGAGCAACCGCGCATGACGTTGCAGGCCCGGAGAGACTACCACGCCTTCCTCACCGCACCGATCATACGACAGGCCCTGTCCACACTCGTGCCGGAATACGATCAGGTGGCGCCGGTCCTGACAAAGCCCGTCCGTCCTGGCCTCCAGGGGCTGGCTCAGGCTTCGCTGCTGCAGGCCTTCGCCTCGACGGTTGGTATCGGTCGGCTCGTGGAGGATCCGGTGCGCCGCGTGATCGAGGTCCTGCTCGCAAGCGATGCCGAAGGGCAGGGGCGGGTCCGGGAGGTGCTCAGGTCATGGCCGCTCTCGACGCGGCGACGTATCTCCGCGCGGTCCTGGCGTGCTGAGCGCAACGAGAGGGCACGTCTGGTCGCTGAAACCGCCGCGAGACGGCGCCAGTCTCACAAACCCCGACTCCGCCAGTCTCATAAATACGGTTGGCGAGTCTCATGAACCCCGGACGGTTTCTCGGGGAAGCCCTTGCGTCTCATGAAATCCGGCATTCCGAAGGTGCAGCGACATGTTGTCGTTCTTGCTCCACGGGTGGAATGTAACCCGTTGATAAGACAGCATTCACGTTCTTGTTTCATTACCGGACTATAGGTTCATTATCGGACCAGCGGGGCGCCGACGCCATGGCGTCGGCATGCGCCAAGCAGCCGGGGCCAGCGCGAGCGAAGGCCTTGCCGGATGGCGGCTCAAGACGAGTCCGGAGACCGAGCAAGAAGCCAGTCCACCGATGAACTGGGAATTTCCGCGACGAGAGGGCCGGTTCCGGGCGGATCCGGCGATGAACCTGAAGCGATCGCGCCATTCCTGCGCCTGCTCTCGCTATGCCCGATAATGCAACATTACTGGACATGACGAGAGCCAGCAAAGGGCGGCGGTTTATGGGCGAAGGGGTCATGTTAAGCGCCGCGCCCGGAAGTCCCCGCTCATGACGATCACCTCCGCCCAAGCCTCGCTCGAAACGACGCCGCTGCGAGACCTTGCTGGTTCGTGACTGCCCCGGCGGTTACCCTGAAGGCGGTGTTACCGGCCGTTGCGGCCTGGGCGCGCCTGATTCTCCTGGCGGCCTCAGGCCGTCCTCCGCGACCCCCATGACACGCACGGCTGGCACCGAAAACGTCTTTGGCTGAGCAGCTTAGCGGGGTGGCGGGAACGGGCGGGGGAGCTGCAATGCCGTGAATTTCTCTGGAAAGGTTGGATGCGATGGTCTCGCCGCGGGCTCGGCGAAGGGGTCGTGCCGGGTTCCCCGGCCGCCTTCGGCAGATGGTGCGAATTTGACCGACCCATTTGCCGAGGTCTGCAAGGCGGCGATTGGGGCCGAACTCGGACTCCAAGGGGTCGCTGACCCCGCAATCGCGATAGTCGAGATACGAACCGTAAAGCGCGCCGTAGATGGAACGCGCTCGGTCTCTCCCGGTTCTACATAAGCGTCGGCGTATTCGCTTCTTCACGAATTGAAGGACGAGGGCCTTCGCGCCAACCGGTGCTGTCAGCTGTGCAGCCGCGGCCGCATCGCGAGCTTCTGGAGGAATAAGATGGATCAAAGTCGCGAAGAGCGAATCAAAGCGCGTGCATACGAAATCTGGGAGAGAGAGGGCCGGCAAGAAAGGAGCCACGAAGAGCATTGGCGTCAAGCGGAGGAAGAGCTTTCAATCCAGGAGTCTGGAGAAGGCGAGCAAGAGGAGGAGTCTACGGGACAAGCATCCGGACGCGGAGAAAGCGCCGGCGCGGGGTCGAGTGCTGCTGACACTAAGGAAAAAAGACCTTCACGGGCAGCCAGGAAGAAGACCTGATCGAGCTGAACCGGCGGCCCTGCGCCGACCGGTCCGTTTCACGGGCTGCAGGCCGAGAAGGCAAGGGTTCCCTATTCGCACATCGACTTGGTGAAGCTGCCTGACAAGGTGCCCGACGAGCAGGCGATCATGATCTCGGACATCTTTTCCATGGGGCATTTCGGCGCCGAGGCGGCCGAGAGCGAGGAGAGCGACACCGTCGCCGTCTTCGGCTGCGGTCCCGTCGGCCAGTTCGCCATCGCGTCGGCCAAGCTGTTCGGGGCCAGCCGCGTCATTGCGGTTGACCGTCTGCCGGACCGTCTGGACATGGCGCGGCGGCAGGGGGCCGAGTGCATCAATTTCGATGAAGAGGATCCGGTCGAGACAATCGTTAAGCTGACCGGCGGCATCGGAGTTGACCGGGTGATCGATGCGGTTGGCGTCGATGCGCAGCACGCAGATCATGGTCCGGCAGCCGAAAAGGCCGAGGAACAGTCCGAGACGTTCGAGAAGCAGGTCGAGACGTTCGCGCCCGAACAAAACCCTCAGGGCGACCTCTGGGTGCCGAAAGATGCACCTGGCCAGGCGCTGCAATGGGGCGTCCAGGCGCTGGCCAAGGCTGGCACGCTGTCGATCATCGGGGTCTATCCGCGCAACATGACCGACTTCCCGATCGGGCAGGCAATGAACAAGAACCTGACAATGAAGATGGGCAACTGCCCGCACCGCAAATACGGCCCTTACCTTGTCGAGTTGGTGCGAACCGGCGCGATCGACCCGGTCAAGATCCTCACCCAGATGGAGCCCATGACCGGCGCGATTTCAGCCTACGAGGCCTTCGACAAGCGCGAGCCCGGCTGGATCAAGGTCGAGCTCCAAGCTGCCGACTGAACGGCGGGGCCACCGGCCCCGCTTCCGGCTCGAACGAGGCGGTGCTGGCTGCCGCCATCAGAGCCTGTGCTGAAGCGTGCCGGCGCTGCGGTGACGAGTGCCAAACCCATGCGGAGAAGCACGAGCATTGCCGGATCTGCGCCGAGGCCCGCCGTCGCTGCGCCGAAGCGTGTGATCAGGCTGTTTCCGAGGTTCAGTGAGCCTAGCGTCCCGTCGGAGAGCGCTCTTGTGTCGGCAATATCTTCGGCGGCCATAGGAAACAGAGCCAGCACGGCGTTGTCTCGTGCTGGCGTGCTCGGGCTGGTCCGCTACAGCGGCTGGTCCTGGGAACAAGTAACGAATGAGAACCGAACAAAGGTTTGAACGAAGGAGAAGGCGATGCAGCGATACAAGGTTTCTGGTATGACCTGCGGACACTGCTCGAAGAGCGTGATCCAGTCCGTCGAGGCGCTCGCGTCAGTGGAGCGTGCGCTGGTTGATCTCAAGCAAAGCGAATTGGCAGTCGTGGGCACGGCCGACGAGCAGGAAATTATGCGAGCCGTCAAACGGGCGGGCTACGCGGTAGAAGAGCGTCTTTCTGCACCATAGGTAGGATTGCGCCCGCAGCGGAACCGGGGCTCGCAGGGAATGAAAAGCAGCTACAAGCGAGATTTAGGATGAAGCGCCCTCTGATCCTGCTCTCCCTAGTCGCAGTCCTTGGCCTTGGCGCCTTGGGTCTATGGGGGCCGCCCAGTCTCGCATCCGAGATTGACCGCGACCGTCTGGTCAAAAGCGCCGGGGCAGCCGGACCGATCGTGATCGTGGGCCTCATGACGCTCGCGGTGGTGGCGAGCCCGATCCCCAGCGCCCCGATCGCCATGGCCTCGGGTGCGGCCTACGGGCACTTCTGGGGCTCGATCTAAGAGCGAGGCTGCCCGACAGGATGCCGCCGACGATCTGCGCCACCGTCAAAAGCGCGTTGGCCCAGACTGCGATCGAGGCCCTCCGGTCGCCGGATTCCGTGTCCATGCGGCCGTGGTCATGTGACATGGTGGCTCCCTGTGACCTGCGCGGCTCCGGCCGTGTCCACATCTCTGTGCCTCGGGTGGCCGTGCCGCGCTGGCGGCGGACACATTGCAGCGGATGGGCTACGAGGCCAACCTCATCGAAGGTGGCCTCGGCGGGTGGAAATCCACCGGTCTCCCGGTCGAGAGCTGATCTTGCAAGCATGCCGGCGGCCTGCCGCCGGCATGACAGGGGCGGCTTGCGCTTCACTGTGGCAACTGTATCTTGATCACATGCGCACGGTCTCCACTTTCCTGCACCAGATCAGAGTCCTCCTCTTGGCGGCAGCTATGATCTTTGGGCTCTTCGGGACAGTGGCTCAAGCGGGTGACACGAGTTCGATGGCGACGATGGAGATGTCGTTCGCCTCTGCATCACTTGCGACAGACACTACCGAGGATTGTACTGGGTGCAGTATGGACGCCGACACGGGTAGCGTCTGCCATTCCCCGACTGGATGTCAGGCAGTTGATCTGGCCGCCAGCAGCGATCTCACGAATGGTTCGGCCTCGGTAGCTTCGGTAACTCCTGGGGATACCCTCGCGCGCGGCTTGGCAATACGACCGCTCGCTCAACCTCCGAAAAGCATCATCCTCTAAGCCAGCGCGAATGGTTGCGGCGCGCCGGGTTAAGGCCCGCGTTCATAACCCACAAGCAGACTGACGGGCATCACCGCGGCTTCGGCCGTTCGGTATACAAAACTTGGCCGTCCTGCAGCCTCACCCGCTTCTGGCACTCCGCATATTACAGGCTCGTACCGCACTCGGTTAGCCTGCGACTGATGCCATCATTCCCCAATGCCACGCACTTCGACATCCGAGGACGCCAAAATGACTGAAAACACAGATCCGAACCTCCGTGAGACCTCCTTCGGTCAAGACATCAAGACCTTTGCCCGTCACCATCTGAGAGGATGGAGAGGCATGGCGGCCGCCGGCGTTTTGCTCGCAATACCCGCTCTCTGGCTTGGAGGGCCGACGTTTGTCGCAGTGGGTGGGCTATCGCTTTTGATCTCCCTCGCGCCTTGCCTTGTCATGTGCGGGCTTGGCCTTTGCGTGATGAAAAGCTGCGACAAAAAGGCGAAGTCCGGCGAAGACGCGGCCTCGAATGCCGACGCCACTGCGTCGCTGGCAGTCGCAACGGCGCCAAGCAACGAGGCAATAAACAAAGCAGAAGAGCCGGCATCGCGCTGAGCTGTAATGAGCGACGGTGCGACGGAGCCGACCGCGGCTTCGTCGACCGGACAGTCGCGGCAAACGCGACAAAATATGCAAGTTCAAGAAACGGGACGACACTCTTCATGGTAAACGGGACCAACGGCCACACTCGCCGGACGCTGCTCGGCGCATTCGCCGCAACGAGCGTTATTGCGGCACCGACCTACTCTCATGCGTTCGGCTTTTTGCGCGGCGCCGGCGATGTCCGTCGCGTGCGGATGTATAACGGCCGCACCGGGGAGGCCATCAACACGATCTACTGGGTCGAGGGCAACTACATGAAAGAGGCACTGAACGAGATCAACCACTTCATGCGCGACTGGCGGAACGATCAGGTGAAAGCGATCGACACCCGTACGATCGACATCGCCGCAGCCGCGCACAATCTTCTCGACACGACTGAGCCCTACATGCTGATCTCGGGCTACCGCAGCCCCGAGACCAACGCGATGCTGCGCGCCCGGTCGTCGGGCGTGGCGAAGAACTCCCGCCACCTGAAGGGTGAGGCAAACGACCTGCGGCTCAAGTCGCGATCGGTCAACCAGATGTATCGTGCAGCCTCGGCCGTCGCCGCGGGCGGCGTCGGCCGCTACACCTCTTCGAACTTCGTGCACATGGATTGCGGCCCGGTCCGCTCCTGGGGCGTCTGAAGTGGTGTTATGAAACTGATGGTGCCACAGAGGCCCGGCAGGCCAATCGGATGCTGAATCTCGTCGCTCTCACCTGCTCGGAGGGCCATCGTGCCGCGGACCATCATCCGCCACGTGGCGGTAGGCCGCCGCTTCGACATGGGCCTGCGCAATGTTGCGGGTCCAATCCCCGAACGCGGGTCATCCTCCCCTACGTAACGGTTCCTCGCCTTGCCGTTGGCGGAAGCTCTATGGCGCTGCCCGTCTAGGTGAGGCCAACACTCTTATATCGCGAGACCCCATGATTCCCTTTGTCATCCCGTTCCCCAACGTCGATCCGGTGCTGTTTGAGCTCGGTCCAGTAGCAATCCGCTGGTACGGCTTGGCATACATGGCCGGCTTGGCCTTCGGCTTGTGGTATGCTGTTCGGCTGCTGGAAAATAAACGCTTGTGGGGACCGGCCGGCGCGCCGGCCACGCGGACCCAGATGCACGACCTGTTCGTATGGATCGTCCTGGGGGTCGTGATCGGCGGTCGCGCTGGATACGTCCTCTTCTATAATAGTGCGTTTTACCTCGCGAACCCGCTGGACGCCCTCAAGGTCTGGCATGGCGGCATGTCGTTCCACGGCGGCCTCCTTGGGGTGTTCCTGGCGCTCGCCCTGTTCAGTTGGAAGAATAGGCTTCCAGTCATTCCGCTCGCGGACGCAATCGCTGCGGCGGCACCGATCGGACTACTCTTTGGGCGTATCGCCAACTTCATAAACGGCGAGCTCTACGGCCGTGCGGCAGATGTGCCGTGGGCATTCATCTTCCCGCACGATCCGAGCCAGCTCCCGCGACACCCGAGCCAGCTCTACGAGGCCGCTCTCGAGGGGGTTCTCCTCTTCGCCGCCCTACGTTTCCTCACGCACCGCACCGAGGCGCTCCGCCGGCCTGGCGTCGTGACCGGATCGATGCTGGCGGGATACGGCGCGGCGCGGCTCTTCGTGGAATTCTTTCGCGAGCCGGATGCTCATATCGGCTTCATTGCAGGTGAATGGCTCACGACGGGGATGCTCCTGACCGCCCCGATGGTGATGGCAGGCATCGGGATCATTTTGATCGCACTTTATCGCCAGCGGCCTGAAGAAAGGCCAAACATCGACCAGACGCGCGTCCAGCACGAAGAGCCCGCCTCGTCCAGCTAAGCGAATATGTTGGCCGCGTGGCGCGGGACTGAAGGGCCCTGATAAATAAGGCCTGAGTCCCCGACCTGCGAAGGATCCGGAAGGATTGCTATATGAACATCGACTATCATCAATGGCTGAGTATGTGGCCATACGCAGCCATTGCCATCACCGTAGCCGCATGGGCGCTCTACCATCTCTTCGCTCCGGCCAACTGGCGGGAATGGGCGGGTGCTGGCCTGGTTCAGGCCTTTGCTATCGCCCTATATGCAGAGATGTACGGCTTCCCGCTGACTCTCTACTTCTTGAGCGGGGCTTTGCCGGTCGATGCCCCGCTCGTGCATCACAATGGTCATCTCTGGGCGACATTGCTGGGCTACGGCACCGTCGGCGCAACAGTGGAGATGGTCATGGGATATGCTTTGATCATCCCAGGCTTGTTCCTGATCGCAAAAGGGTGGGTGAAGGTATACTGCTACCCAGATGATCTTGTTAGACACGGCGTGTACCGGCTCGTCCGTCATCCGCAATACACCGGATTGTTTCTTGTGATCGCCGGCCAGCTTGTTCATTGGCCAACCATTCCGACGATCATTCTTTCGCCGATCATCGTGGCCGTTTACGTACGGCTGACGCTTCGGGAGGAGCGGCGGATGACAGAGAAGTTTGGATCCGACTATCTCGACTATCAGCGAGACGTCCCGAGGTTTCTCCCGAAATGGGGGAGCCTGCGGCAGATTGTGGCGGCGGGGTAGATGCGGATGAGCCTGGGGAATATTTCAGGGCTGTTGAACCGCGCGGGGCCTTTTCCGGTTCGCATCGCTGGCGGGTTTCTCAGTAGGATCACATCGGCGAGCGCGCTTAGTCGCGATTGTTATTCGCGCCGAGCGAGGCCTTCATACATGAAGACGATCGGCTTCGGGCCGGCCGCATAGCCGGTCTCGAGCCGCTCGGTCCGAAGGCCGCTTTTCTCAACGAGCGCCGCGGGGGCCCGGTCGAGATGGCAGTTTCCGGCGCAGCGGCTCCAGATCGGCGTCAGCCGGTGCTGCCACTTCTGCACGCGCGCCTCCGGCGCCAGACCATGCTCGACGAAGCTGAACATGCCGCCTGGCTTGAGAACGCGCCGGATCTCGGAGAGCGCCTGTCGGGGATCTGAAACGCTGCAGAGCGTCCAGGATGTGACGACGCAGTCAACGCTCCGGTCTTCGAGCGGCAAGTTCTCGGCGGTGCCCTTGATGAGCTCCACTTCACGAAGGTTACTGCGAGATGCGGCGTCGGCGAGGCTAAGCAATTCGGGCGAAGGGTCGACACCGACAACTTGATCTACTGCATCGGGGTACAGGGGCAGGTTCAACCCCGACCCGATGCCGATCTCGAGAACGCGCCCCCTCGCGCTGGAGACGGCCCGTCGGCGGTAGGGGAGCAACAGATCCTGGCGCATCGCCAGATGCGTCAGTCGCGGAAGAATATGCCTGTCATAGAACCGCATCCGCCTATCCGATCTGCCCCAGGACGGGAAAGGCGTCGAGCAGCCAATAGGACAAGGCGCTCAAGCGTCCGGTCATCATGGCAATGCCCATCAGGATCATTATCGCCCCCGAGGCTTGGTGGAGGCGCCGGCCAACGCGTCCGATGCCGCGCAGCTTGCCTGCCAGTTTGTCCGTGAAGGCCGCGACGACGAGGAACGGAACACCAAGACCCGCAGAATAGACTGCCAAGAGTGCCACGCCCTCTCCAACGGTCGCACTTGCTGCGCTGGCCGTGAGAATGGCGCCCAGGATCGGGCCGATGCACGGGGTCCAGCCGAAGCCAAAAGCCAGCCCCAGCACGTAGGAGGCGACCGGTTGCCCACCCGGCAGGTCGAGATGGAAGCGCAGGTCGCGCTCCATGGCCGAAAGACGAGCGGCCCCGATCATGAACAGGCCGAACAGGACGACGATCGCGCCGCCGACGAGGTTCAGCTCGTAACGCCATTGCAGGAGCGCCTGCCCGATAGCCGTCGCCGAGGCGCCAAGCGCCATGAAGATCGTCGAGAACCCGAGAACGAAGCAGAAGCTCAGCCAGACGACATGCCCGCGCGATGGTGCTGCAGTACCGGTGACCGTCCGCCCCGCAATGTAGGAGACGTAGCCCGGCACGAGCGGCAGGACGCAAGGAGAGACGAAGGAGATCGCCCCGGCCAACAGCGCGGCAGTCAGCCCGAGGAGTGAAAGATCAAGCATTGGCACTCTTTGCGGGAGTCTGCCAAGGCAGTCGCCGGATTGCCCACAGGTAGCCTGCTGTCGGAATCACCAGCCATTGCAAAAACGGGCTGAGTCCTGCGTCGATGACTGGAATGACCGGCATGATATCCCTGTACGCCCATGCCTGCCGCACCTCGATGTTCAGCCATTCGCTGAAGATCGTGTAGCTGACGCCGAAGACAACGGCGGCAGCAAGCACGCGCCACGTCCTCACCCGGGGCCACTCAGCGGTGCCGAACAGGACCAGCGCCAACATGGTGGTGCTGAGCGTGATCAGAAGGTCGCCTCCCGTGCAATGGATCGCGGCAAAGGCCAGTTCGCCCGCAGTGCCGGTGAGCCAGATCGTGTAGAGTGGCAGATGGGCGAACTCCCACACCAGGTGGGCGACCGCGGCGAAGACGATGTACCGCCGTATCGCGGGCAGCCACGCAGGTACTGTCGCTGCCGTCATTGGAACATCCCGAGAACGCGGTCGAACATGCCCGGTTCGTGCGGATGGGCGTTGGTCAGGCCGTTGATGTACAGTGTCATGCTGACATGTCCGAAAGCGGTTCCATGGAAGATGCCGGCATGCCGGCCGCCGCGGTCTATGACGTGGACCATCGGCGCGTTGCAATCGCGATCCGACAGAGCGGCGAACGAAGCCGCGAGCGCGTCGGCATCCCCGGCCTCCTGCGGTCGCGCAGCGATCCAGTTCGCGGCGTCCGGCCCTTCTGGAGAGACCTCCGGCGAGGCCACGCTGACGAAGCTCACCATGTCGCGCATCGGCGTCACATCGATCGCCTCCTGCACCTCGGCGAGCATCGCCTGCTGATCGGCGCAGGGGTCGCCGCAGCCATCGGACACGAAGCTCAGCACTACGATCCGGCCCTCGAGCGCGTCGAGATCGAGCTCGCCATCCGCTGATTGGATGTCGAGCTTCGGCAACCGCCCGAGGCCGGTGGGCTCGAAAGCGGGTTCCCTCTCGGCCATGGTCTCGTCCAGCCGCTCTTCCGGATGATTGGCGTATGCGGGCGCAGCAAGGCTCAGGAGCGCCACCAGAAGAACGGTTCTCATCGCTGCCCGCCTTCCGGCCCGCTCGCACCGACGCCGAGAACGGGCACGTCGACAGTGACCTCGCCGGCCGTCTCGAACCTGAGCGTCAGCGGAAAGCTCGTCCCCTCGACCAGCTTCTCGGAGAGACCCGTCAGCATCAGGTGCATCGCCCCAGGCGCGAAGGTCACAGCCTCGGCGGCGGGAAGCTCGACCGTCGGGACGTGGTTCATGCGGCTCAAGCCCGCTTCATCCACCTCCGTGGCGTGAACCGTGACCTCCGCGGCGACAGGCGTCGACGCTTCGAGGAGGCGGTCATCCCCGTCGCTCACCAATGTCAGGTAGGCCGCAGCCGGGCGGGACGCCAAGATGCTCGCCCGCACCCAGGGATCGCTCACGGTGACGTCGGCATGGGCCGCAAGCGGCAGTGCTGTGGCAAGCAGGGCAAGTATCGGCAGCTTCATGTCGCGCCTTTCTCGTCTTCGATATGTCCGAGGATCGTCTCGGCCAATTCCTCGGGCGGTTGCTCCTGTTCCTGGAAGACCGCCTCGAACCCGCCGTCGGGCCGCATCAGGTACATGTATCCCTGGTGGGCCATCATGTAACCGTCAGGTGCCGTCTCGTCCTCGACCCGCTCGTACCAGGTCCGGAAGTTCTCCGCCGCCTCTGCCACCTGTGCCTCGGTCCCTGTCAGTCCGACGAGACGGGGATGGAAGGCGGCGACGTACTCGGCCATCACCGGAACGGTGTCGCGCGCCGGATCGACGGTGATGAACAGGGGCGCAACGTCCTCTGCCCGGGGCCCGAGCTCATCGAGCACGCTCGCCATGTAGGCCAGGGTCGTGGGGCAGATATCCGGGCAGTTTGTGAACCCGAAGAACACGAGCTGCCAATCTCCGGCGTAATCCGCGTCGGTCACGGCACGACCGGTATGGTCTGTCAGCGTGAACTCCGACCGGATGTCGGCCTCGCCGACGAACGCCACTTGGGGCGCAGGGTCCGGCGTGGTTGCGCGCCAGACCAGCGCACCGGCGACCGCCATCAGGATGGCGGCCGAGCCGGCCCAGATCGCGAGCTGGATGCTCTTCAGACGACGGGATCTCGGGTCTTCGGTCATTCTTCCCACTCCATGATGTCACCCGCCCGGACGTGTCCGGGCGGGTGTGCGGCTTCAGCCTTCCTGCGGCTCTGCTGCAGGCGCGTCGGTCTCATTGGCTTCCTGCATCATCTCCATGCAAGCCTCCATCATCGGCCCCATCTTCTCCATCATCGGTGCCATCTTCTCCATCATCTGCATCATGTCGTGCATGCCTTCCATGCCTTCCATGCCTTCCATGTCGGACATGTCACCGCCCATCATGTTGCCGGACATGGAGTCCTGGTTTTGCATCGACTGATCGGTCGCATTGTCGCCAGCCTCTTGCGCAACGGCAGCCGTTGCCAGAAGCGCCGCCAGTGCGGCTGCGGGGAAGCCAAATTTCGTTGTCGTTTTCATGGTCGTCTCCTTTTGGTTTCTTCAGTCCCTCAGGGGGTCCGGCTCTCCGGCCGGATTGCTCTTGCTTCCGCAAGATTTCGAGCCGCTCTTCATGCAGCATATGCCCAGCCCGCACATCACGGCGCAGGGCGCGAGGCTCAGGATCAACGGGGCGGCACCGATGGCGGTGAGCCAACCCCAGTTCAGCCAGGAGCCCGCGGCAATCGCTGCCATGGCAAAAAGAATAAGACCGCGCCGGCCGAAGGGGATGCGAAGCCCTGAAGGTCGCGCAGCGGTCGCCAGAGTGGCGGCGTTGGTCGATGTTTCAGTCATGGCTCAGTTTCTCCCGCTTGAGATGACGGACTGGAATTGCGCGACGGCTTGGGGGCTGTCCCATTCGGCGGGCCCCACGAGCCGGGCAATCTCTTGCCCTTCACGATTGATGAGGATGGTTGTCGGCAGACCGACCGCGCCGAATGCAAGCATCGCCCGCAGCTCTTCGGCGAGATACATGTCGAGGTGCCGGATCTCGATCTCGTCGTAGAAGCGCCGCACGGGGTCGAGCCCCGCCCGATCGATCGAGAGCGGCAGAACATGGAAGTCGTCGCCGCCGAGTCTCGCCTGCAGGCGGTCGAGCGTCGGCATCTCCTCCCGGCAGGGCGGGCACCAGGTTGCCCACATGTTCAGGAGCACGACCCGGCCGCGGAAGGCTTCCAGTGTCAGCTCCCGCCCGCCTCCGTCGACGAACGGTGGCGAGAGCAACCTGCGCGGCGTGTTGTAGAGCGGCATCAACGGACGGGCCCTGGCGGGCGTGGCGGCGAGGGCCGCAGCACCGGTGAGGAAGCCACGCCGCTTCACGATCCGACCTCCGCCTGCAACTGCCGCACGACCGGAAGAATATCCTCTTCCAATGAGGTGCGGTCGAACGGGCCGACATGCTTGTAGGCGATGCGCCCCTTGCCATCGATGACAAAGGTTTCCGGAAGGCCGTAGACCCCCCAGTCGATCGCGACACGGCCGGACCGGTCGGCGCCGATCCGGGTATAGGGATCGCCAAGCTCGGCCAGGAACGCCAACGCCTCGTCGCCGTCATCCTTGAAGTTGATCCCGTAGATCGGCACGCTGCCGTCTTCGGCCAGCTCCATGAGAAGCGGCATCTCCACCCGGCAGGGCACGCACCAGGACGCCCAGACGTTCACGATGGAGACCTGGCCGCGCAGATCCGCCGAAGACAGTCCGTCATCGCGCCCCTCGATCGGCGGCAGCTCGAACTCCGGAATCGACTTGCCGACCAGCGGCGAGGGGAGCCGATCGTCATCATTCCAGAGCCCCCAGTAGAAGGCCGCCCCGAGGCCGGCGAATACTGCCAGCGGGAGGAAGACCAGCAGCCGTCCCCGTCGCCCTGCGACACCAGCATTACCGTCGGCGCTCACGATCCTTCTTCCTCGTTCGCCGTGATCTCGGCCTGGAAGGCTCGCTGGCGCTCGGGCCAGGTGCTTTTGATGTAGCCGAGAACCGCCTCGATCTCCTCGTCGCTCAGGATGCCGTCAAAGGCTGGCATGTCGCTCTCGTAGTCGGACACCACCGCCTCGACGCCTCCCTTGGTGATCGCGAACAGGTCCTGGTCCGAGTGGTGCCAGGTGTGCCCCGTCTCGTCGTGCGGCGGGGCCGGCATCCGGCCGGACTCGAGCCGCCGCTTCCACTCATCCTGACCTTCCAGATCGGTGCCGTGGCACGACGCGCAGGTCTCGGCGTAGAGTTCGCGCCCGGCTTCGATCTCTTCGGCCGTTACCGGCTCCCCCAGAAACGTCACCCCTTCTACTGGAGCTTCGTTGCCTTGCTGCTGCGCGACCGCGGCGATGGCCGCGAGTCCAACAACAGCCGCGGTCGTGACGATGAGACCGCCGCGCTTCATCTCGCCCCCCTAACATATTTCACCAGCGCCACGAGGCTGAGGACCAGGACCGCCAGGATAAGCAACAGAACCAGCCCGCCGCCGAGCATCATGAGGCCCATCATCGGCCCGTTCATCATTCCCATCATGCACTCACTCATTGGAATAGACGCTGACTTCGCCATCATCGAAGGCGTAGGTCTTCAGCGTGCCGCTCTTGCCCGCCATACCCGGCGCGTTCTGCGGCATCCCGGGCAGTGTGACGCCGTCGATGTCCGGGCGCTCAGTCAGCAGCCGCTCGAGGATCTCGGCCGGCACGAGACCGCTGACATAGTAGCCGTCGATCTGTGCGAGATGGCAGCCGAGGCCCTCCTCCGGCACGCCGACCGAGACCGATGTCTTGGCGAAGTCTCGATCGTCGATGCGGGTCACCTGGTAACCTTGGCCCTCGAGATAATCGGCGTAGGCATCGCAGCACCCGCAGTTCGGATCGCGCCAGATCGTGATCTCCTTGGAAGGATCGACCGCAACCGCGGTCTCTGCGTCGACGACGGCAGGTTGTTCTTCCGTGCCTTGCGCGGCGGACAGCGTGGTGAAAGAGACGGCTCCTGCGACGGCGAGGGCAGCGAGCGAGGCGAAGGCAAAGGTCTTTTTCATTGGATGCTCCATCAGTCGACCGCGAGCGCGGTCCAGGTTGCGCCGCCGTCGCGGCTGATTTTCAGAGTGCCATCGAGCACCGCGACCACATGCATGGCGTCGGACGGATGCACGGCGACGGCAGAGGCGGGCCTGTCCACCAGGTGCGACCAGACCACGCCTCCATCACGGGAGGTCCAGATGCCCGAGGAAAGGGCGGAATAAAGTGTCTCCGGCGCCGACGGAGCGCTGGCCAAGGCGCGCACCGCTTCGCCCGCCGGAAGCGGTGCCTCGGACGGTGGCGCGTCGCCGGAAACGAGAGCGTCCATCGCATTGCCCGGCTGAACGTCCTGCCAGCGGCAGAAACAGTCGGGAACACGGGTCAGGCCCGCCTCGGTGCCGGCGTAGATCCAGATGCCGCCCATACCCGTGGCAAGATCGACGGAGGCGAGCGTCAGAAGGTCCTGCTCGGCCTCATCGAGCCACGGACGGTCCATCGCAAAACTCCAGCTCTGGCCGGTATCCTCGCTCTTCCACAAGCCGTCGCCCCGGACCGCAGCATAGATCATGTCGGACTGACCGGAGGCGACGGCCACGGCGTCTACTTCGCCTGCGGGAAGGCCGTCCGCGCGGCTCTCCCAGGTGCGGCCGCCATCTTCCGACAGAGCGACGCCCCCAGAGGCGAGACCGGCAAGAACCAGGCCCGGCCGGTCGGGATGTGTGGTGAGCGTCAGGATGGGGCCGGGAGCCGGCAGTTCGGCCCAGGACTGTCCGCCGTCATCGCTGCGGATCAGGCTCGCGCCCCCTGCAAGCAAGGCGTCGCCGTCGAAGGCGAGAGTGGAGACGGCTGGATGTTCCGGCTCGGCGGCAAGCACGCCCGGCGGCAGAGCGAGTGCTCCGGCAGCGGCTCCCGAGGCTATGAGAAACATGCGACGCGACAGCGCCGGTAGTGATTTGCGGGACATGAAGATTCCTCATCGGATCTGGGTCCTCCGCGGGCGCCGGAATAGCGCCGTGCGCGGGCGAGCGTCGCACATCGCAGGCCAGCGGCCTTGATGCGCAGGGTAACGCCCCGGCAGCGCTCTTGCGCGCCGGCACGTCAGATCAGACGAGGATTCGTGGTGGCTGCTTGGCCGGGGGGCCGGCCAGGCCGTCGGAGGCCTGCGCGACAGGTGGGTTGAGTATCTTCCGCGGAGCGTGAAAGACGCCTTGCGTCTGTGGCGCGAGCACCGCGGCGAAACCGCCCGCGCCGCACTCAATGTCGCACACGGCCGCCGACCCGCCGGCATCGGAATGGCCGCAGGGGGTGGCGCAGTCCGACATTTCCATCGCATCGTCGGAGAGAACCATGGCGGCGGCCATCTCGCCCGAGTCTGCTGCATACGCAACCGCGCTCGCCGCGAAAGCGGCGAGGACGGCAGCGAGCATCAGGCGGGCGATGAACTTCATAAAAGATACCTATCCTGTCGTGGGTCGCAGTTCCACCGAAACGCGTTCGCGATCTGGTGAACGTTCGATATTGCCGTCATGAGGAGCATATGGGGCTTCCACCTGGTGGAAGGTCAAGCGTACCCCTTGCCATTTTTCCAGAGACTGAAAAGCGGCGCCTCAGCCCTCCGGCGCCGACGCCAGGTCCAAAAGGATAGGGCAATCAGGCTTCTGATCACCCGAGCAGGCTTCAGCCAGATGGGCCAGCGTGCCCCGCATGGCATCAAGTTCGGCGAGCTTGCGATCGATCGCACTAAGGTGCCGCTCGGCAACGCGCTTGACGTCTCCGCTGGCACGGTCCGCGTCCTCATACAACGCAAGGAGGCTGCGGCAGTCCTCGATCGAGAAGCCCAAGGACCGGGCGCGGCCGAGGAAATTCAGCTTGTGCAGGTCCGCCTCCCGAAAGCGGCGATAGCCATTGGCCTCGCGTTGTGGGCGGACGAGCCCGATATCCTCGTAGTAGCGGATGGTCTTCGCGGGCAGGCCCGAACGGGTGGCCACGTCTCCAATATTCATCTTGATCTCCTTATTCGGCAGGGGCGAGGGCAGGGGTGCCACGCCGCGCCTCTGCCTTTTCGTCCATCGTAGGGCGCAGGCGCCGCAGTCTCAGCGCGTTGCTCAGCACGAAGACCGACGACAGCGCCATCGCACCCGCCGCCAATACTGGCGACAGAAGGACGCCGAGTGCCGGGTAGAGCACGCCCGCCGCGACTGGGATCAGCGCCGTGTTGTAGCCAAACGCCCAGAACAGGTTCTGCCGGATGTTGCGCATCGTGCTGCGCGAGACCTGATAGGCGTTCACCACCCCGCGCAGATCGCCCGACATCAGAACCACGTCGGCAGATTCGATGGCAATGTCGGTGCCCGTGCCGATGGCGATGCCTACATCCGCATGGGCGAGCGCCGGCGCGTCGTTGATGCCATCGCCGACAAAGGCGATCCGGGCGTCGCCGGTCCGGAGTTGATCGAGCGCGGCAACCTTTCCGTCGGGCAGGACGCCGGCCACGACGTGATCAATCCCGGTCTCGCGGGCGATGGCCTCTGCGGTCTCGCGCTTGTCGCCGGTGATCATGGCGACCCTCAGGCCCAGTTCATGCAGCGCGGCAATCGCGGCGCGACTCGCCGGCTTCACCGGATCGGCCACGGCGACCAGCGCAGCCACCTTACCATCGATGGCGGCGAAGAGCGCGGTGCGGCCCTTGCCGGCAAGCTCGGCTTCGCGCGAGGCAAGCGCCGAGGTATCGACCCCTTCCCGGGCCATGAGCCGGTCAGCACCCACCAAGACCTCGTGTCCTGCCACGCGCGCCTTCACGCCGTAGCCGGTGATCGAGCTGAACTCGTCGATTTCGGGCAGCTCTACGCCTTCCGACCTGGCGGCGCGGACGATCGCCTCGGCCACCGGATGTTCCGAGCGCTCCTCGACGGCGGCGACGAGCGCCAGAACTTCGGCCCGATCGAACCCCTCCGCAGGGACGAGGTCGGTCAGTTCTGGCCGGCCCTCGGTCACGGTGCCGGTCTTGTCGAGCGCGATGACCGACACGCCCGAAAGAGCCTGCAGCGCGTCGCCCTTGCGGAAGAGCACACCCATCTCGGCAGCCCGTCCGGTCCCGACCATGATCGAGGTCGGCGTGGCGAGGCCCATGGCACAGGGGCAGGCTATGATGAGGACCGAGACACCGGCCACCAGCGCATATCCGAGCGCCGGCGAGGGTCCGAGAGCCAGCCAGGCCAGGATGGCGAGCAGTGCCACGGCGATCACGACCGGCACAAACCAGAGCGTGACGCGATCCACAAGAGCCTGGATCGGGAGCTTGGCCCCCTGCGCTTCTTCGACCATGCGGATGATCTGCGAAAGTGTCGTGTCGGCGCCGACCCGCGTCGCCCGGAAGCGGAAGCCGCCCGCGCCGTTCACCGTGCCGCCTGTGACCGGGTCGCCCGGGGCCTTGGCGGCCGGGATCGGCTCGCCCGTGATCATGCTCTCATCCACGTGGCTGGTGCCGTCGATCACCTCGCCGTCGACGGCAATCCGCTCGCCGGGGCGGACGATCAGCACGTCGCCCGCGGCGATCTCTTCGATGGCAAGTTCCACCGTCTCCCCGTCTCGCTCGACGCGCGCGGTTTTAGCCTGCATCCCGAGGAGCTTTTGTATTGCGGCGCCGGTGCGCCCCTTGGCGCGGGCCTCAAGCCAGCGGCCAAGCAGGATCAGCACGACGATCACGGCCGCAGCCTCGTAGTAGACGGCCCGGGTGCCATCCGGTAGCAGGCCGGGCGCGAAAGTCGCGACAACCGAGAAGAGCCACGCCGCGGCAGTGCCGAGCGCCACAAGCGAGTTCATGTCGGGCGCGCCGCGGAAGAGAGCCGGAAATCCCTTGGCGTAGAACCGCCGTCCCGGCCCCGCGAGGATGGCGGTGGTCAGGAGGAATTGCAGCACCCAGTTTGTCTGATGTCCGATGCTGCGCGTGACCAACTCGTGGAAGCCCGGGATCGCATGCCCGCCCATTTCGACCAGGAAAATCGGGAGGGCGAGAACAGCGGCAATCAATACGTCGCGACGGAGGATGCGCGCCTCCGCGTCTTTGCGAGCGGTGTTGTCCTCGGACGCCTCCCCGCCCGCGATCTTTGCGGGGTAACCGGTTTCGCCTGAGGCTGCGGCAATCGCCTGCGGCGTCGTCACCCCCTCGAGATATGTGACGGTGGCGGTCTCGGATGCAAGATTGACGGATGCCTCGACGACCCCCGGCACGGCGGCCAAAGCCTTGTCGACCCGGCCGACACAGGACGCGCAGGACATCGACTCGATGTTCAAGGTTACCTTCTGCGTACGCGCGGGATATCCTGTGTCGCGCAAGGCTTCGGCGAGCCTCGTTGGCGTTGCGTGACCTTCATACCGGACCTGCGCAGTCTCGGAAGCAAGGTTCACGTTCACCTCCCGGACACCCGGAACGGCTGAAAGCGCACGGTCGACGCGGCCAACGCACGAGGCGCAGGACATCCCTTCGATGGAAAACCTGATCTGCTGTGGCTCACTCATAACGACCTCCGAATCCCGACATAAGCCGGAGATAGGGGTTCCACCAACTGGAGGGTCAAGGGCTGGAGTGATACCACCGTTGCTGATGCGGCGCGCCTGCCGGCTGTAGTCGCCCTGCAGCTTGGCAAGCCCGATCTGGAATGTTTAATCGGCCAATCGGGCCGTAGTCCGCGCTCCGGCCGTCCGAGCGCCGCGCGGCGGAATTCCGGATCGAGCCCTAAATGGCAGTCCCCATCAAGATCCGTTTCGCGCTTCCAGCACGCTTCGCCGCAGCAAAAAGCTTTCAGATCGGCGCGCGCCACGCCCAGTTCCAAAGTGGCCATCTCCTAGGCCGCCCAATGGCCGAAAATTACTCTGGCCGTTGACAGCTTGTCCGAAACCTTCCGGCTCCCAAGGGGTTCTTCCGAGATGCCAATCAAGGACACAACATGACCGTAGCGATCTTGAAACGTCTTGCCTTGCCAGCCGTTATCGGCATGCTCGCCCTTCCGGTTTCGACCGCGGCTCAAGTCACGCCTTTCACGCAAGCTGTCGCCGTCGCAGCGGCCGGGGACGACGCGCTTTCAACCTTCTACCGCGACGCCAAGTACGCGGCGCTCTGGACCGACGCCGATTCAGGTGACCGCGCACGGCGCGAGGCATTGCTGACAGCGGTGTCCAAGGCCGAGTTGCACGGTCTTCCCGCGGAACGCTACGACGTCGAGCGGCTTCGCACGATGATGGGCAACGCCACCGATGCGCGGGCGCGTGGCAATCTCGAGGTTGAGTTGTCGCGCATCTTCCTGCGCTTCGCCTCGGACATTTCCACGGGAATCCTCGAGCCAAACAAGGTCGTCTCGCATATCAAGCGGACCCCGCCTGAAAACAACCGGCTGGACCTGCTGCGTGGTTTGGCCACGGAACGGCCGAGCGCCTTCATGGAAGGCCTGACACCTGAAAGCCTGGAATATGCCCGCCTCGTGCGCGAGCGGCTTCGTCTGGTCGATGTCGTGCAGACCGACGCCTGGGGCGCGCCGGTCGAGGCCGCGCGTCTCGAAGAAGGCGCGAGTGGCGCCGAAGTAGTGCGGTTGCGCGACCGGCTCGCGGCCATGGGCTATCTCGGCCGATCCGTCACGCGGACGTTCGACGCGTCCATGCGCGAAGCAGTGGAACGCTTTCAGGCCGATCACGGCCTCAAGATCGACGGCATCGTCGGCGGCAAGACACTCGAGGAGCTGAACGCGTCGCCCGAGGAGCGTCTGGGATCGATCCTCGTCGCGATGGAGCGCGAGCGCTGGATGAACCGTGATCGGGGCGACCGGCATGTCTGGGTGAACCTAGCCGATTTTCGGACCAAGATCATCGTCGATGGCGAGGTCTATTTCGAAACCAAGTCGATCATCGGCAAGGCCGTGCCTGATCGCGAGACTCCGGAATTCTCGGACACCATGAGCCACATGGTGATCAATCCGTACTGGTATGTACCGCGTTCAATCACCGTGAAGGAGTATCTGCCGGATATGCGCCGCGACCCCTATGCCCATAGCCAGTTGCAGGTGATCAACTCAAATGGACAGGTCGTTGATCGCGGGCGCGGGTTCTCGCAGTTCTCGGCCAGCAGCTTCCCCTATTCCATGCGTCAGGAACCAGGGCCGGAGAACGCGCTTGGGTTGGTGAAGTTCATGTTCCCCAACAAATACGCCATCTACTTGCACGACACCCCTGCGCAAAGCTTGTTTGAGGAGAATGTCCGCGCCTTCAGCCATGGCTGCATCCGTCTGCACGATCCATACGAGTTCGGGCAGGCGCTCCTGACGCTGGACGGCGTCGCTGATCCGGCCGGCACCTTCAACAGGCACCTGAACTCAGACGAAAATACGCGGGTCGACCTGAACCAGCCGCTGCCGGTTCACCTCGTCTATCGCACCGCGATTCCAAAGCCGAGCGGCGGGATGGAGTACCGCGACGACGTCTACGGTCGCGACGCGCGCACCCTTGACGCGCTTCTCTCCGAGGGCGTGCAGATACCTCGGTCGGAACTGTGGGTGGCCTCCGCCGCAGACTGAGGCTACGTTCGCCCCCGCAACAGCAGAGGCGACATGATCTTCAGAAGGACGGGATTGCGACTGCGCTGTCAGCCCTGCTTGGGGGCAGGGGTGCCGTTTCCGCATCTGGCACCATCGAATCCGCCGGCGCGGGACAGCGACTTGGCGCTACTCGGATCCTATGTCATGTCCGGTGAGCACCTGATGAAGGCCCTCCTCGATTCGAAAATGCCGCTGTTTCGACGACTGCGCGTGGGCGCAACGGCGGGGCGGGGCGCTCGACCGGCAGAAGTGACAATGTTTGAAGGCGTGATGCGAGCGATCAAAAATGGTTTTGGTTGGCTGACTCTCCGCCAAGCCCTTTTCGGAGCTTGGCGGTGGGAGCATGGGACTCGAAAAGCGAGACGCCCGGCATCTGATTGGCTGATTGTCGGCCCGAATAACTGATGTCGGCGATCTTCGAAGATGCACGTCCCGCTGGGGCTGAGGGCCGAACCGGGTCTGCCTCGACCGCGCGCTATGTCTTCGTCGATGTATGGCGCGGCTTGGCCATCATCGGTGTCGTCGTCTACCACCTCGGCTGGGACCTGAACTTCTTCGGGTTCATTCCGGCGTCTCTCATGTTCAGCGGACCGGTAACGGTCTTCGCTCGTGCGCTGGCTGGTTCGTTCATGTTTCTGGCTGGCGTAAGCCTTGTCCTGGCCCACATCCGCCAAGCCCGGTGGGAAAAGTTTATCTGGCGTCTCACCAAGCTCGTCGCGGCCGCGGTCGCAATCTCGGTCGTCACGTACTTTCTGTTTCCGCAAGGCTTCATCTACTTTGGTGTCCTGCACGCCATCGCGTTGGCATCGGTGCTCGGACTGGCTTTCCTGCGCCTTCCGGTCGTCGCGGTTGCCCTTGCGTCGCTTGCGATACTTGCCGCGCCACTGATTTTTGAAACTCCGGCCTTCGATGTTCGAATCTTGGCCTGGATCGGCTTCGCCTCCGACCCACCGCTGGCGAATGATTTCGTTCCGGTCTTCCCGTGGTTCGGCGTGACGCTGGCGGGCATCGTGTGCGCGCGAATCTACCTGTCCCGGCGGCAGCTACGTGACGCAAGGCCGCCCGCGGCCAGAGGAGCCATTGTCCGGGGACTGACATGGGTGGGCCAGCGGACGCTGCCCATCTACCTGCTTCACCAACCCATTCTTTTCGTCGGCTTCGTCGCATTCACCCGCCTCGCGGCAGCATAGCTGTAGCGGCCGCAGGAGGTTTCCAACCGATCAGGAGTGCCTCGCACCACGCAAGCGGATGGCGTCGCCTTGTCACATCGTCGTGTCTGGACAAATCCGCCGCTGGCCCTCCCTTGGGATCGTGACTTGCTTCGCGAGGCGGGGAAACACATAGCAATTCGAGAAGGACGGTGACCGCATGTTGACCAGACGCCATTTCATCGCGACATCTGCGGCCTTGTTCTCGCCTGTCGTTTCCGCACCGGCCCTTGGAAGTACGTGGCCGTCGGCGTCGCAAAAAGCGACTTGGGATGCCGAGGTGACGCCATGGAACTATGATCCGGCAACGACGAATCCTTGGGGGCTGCACCCACGCTTCTTGCCACAGCGGGTGGAGGCGCGGCCGGACCTCGTGCCGGGTGACATTCATGTCGATGCGGTGGCCCGCTATCTCTACCACATTGAAGAGGGCGGGACAGCCATGCGCTACGGCGTGGCAATTGGCCGGGACGGCCTTTACGAACCCGGAACCTATACGATCAAGCGCAAGGTAGAATGGCCGCACTGGACGCCGACGGCGGCCATGGTCCGCCGGGAACCGGAGACCTACGCGCAATTCGAGGACGGGATGGAGCCGGGTCCCAGCAACGCGTTGGGATCGCGGGCCCTTTATCTTTATGTCGGAGAACGGGACACCTACCTGCGAATCCACGGCACGCCGCAGCCATGGTCGATCGGCAGTCGGGCGAGCTCTGGATGCGTGCGTATGGTCATGCCCCACATCAATGATCTTTACGAACAAGTCGAGATCGGGTCGACCGCGGTTCTATATCCGGCCGAGGGCGATGGCCCCATGACCGCGCATGACTGGGACGTCTCCCGCGCTCCGTCTCCAGGCACTTTCGAAGGGTAGACTTCCGCCGCGACTTGAACAGCAGAAGCTCTGGAACGGAGAGCACAGGACGCTTCAGAGCGCCCGGTCATCCCGCCGCTAAAGCCGGAATTTGGCGAGGCTCGCAGATGGGTCGGCCATCGACCGTTCGAAGTGGCAGCATCGTGGTCTCGACGGGTCCGACGTGGGCGTACCAGTAGCACCCATCCTCGGGCCGCAGGCGCACGGCCTGTAAATCCTGATGCGGAGCGGCAATGGCGGCCAAGCGCTCGGTCAGATCCGGCGGTTCCACGGCCACAGGCTCAATTGGAGCGGCGCAAGCAGCAAGAGCCAAAAGGGCGGCCAGAACGGATAATGTCCTGCCCCTGCAGACCGCGGCTTCATGCGGGAAAGCGGAGTGACTGGCATCGCGCCCCGACCGAACAGCGAGCAGGGCATCCGAGTGTGTTGCATCATGCATTGGGCAATCTTTCCGTTGGTGGCTTGATTGATTGGAGCGGCGAGCGGGGCAGAAGGTCAGGGGCAGCAAGTGCAAGGGCGGCAGGCCAGGGGGGGGCGGATCAGATTTCTTCTTGGCAGTGTCTGCTGTACGCGAGGCAGTGGACTGCGCCTGCGACTGTGCTGAGGACTGGCAGCAGGGTTCTATCGCGAAGCCAGGCGAGAACAGTGCGGTCGTTGTCGAAGCTCCGCCAACAACAACCGGCCCTGCTGCCAGATACCCCAACGTCATGTCGCCCCCCTCTGAGGTTTCTTCTGCTGCGAAGCGGATCTTCGAACCGCGAATTCTGAGGTTCGTGATAGTCGATGGAACTATGTTTAGAAATATCTCGCCATCAAATCGACATAAATGCTGCAGCGTAGAGGTCTGAGCCGCGGCCTGAGCCGCTTTGACAGAACGCGCGGGTGCGTCCCTAAGGTCTGACGTTGCCCGATCGTCGTCCCATGGCGTCACCGCCAATAACCGGGCGCGGCCTTCAGTGCTGTCGTTACGTCTATCCATACAACTTGGGGTCACGAGCCCGGTAGGATGGCGGCATATGTTGAACACAAGTCCCTCACAGTTGCAAATCACTCGCAGAAGCAGTTTACGTCGAGAAAGGCTTATTTGGAGTGGGTCGTGGCTGATCTTTCCCCCGTGATGCTCGGGTTTCTGGGCAGTCTCGCCGCCGGGTCCCTGACCGCGGCCGGAGCGCTTCCTGTTCTGTTCGGGCGCATGCCCTCGCGAGGAATGCGAGACCTCTCATTGGGTTTCGCAGCCGGCGTGATGTTGGCCGCCTCGTTTTTTTCGCTGATAATTCCTGCGCTCGATGCCGCCGAGGTGCAGTACGACAACGGGGCAGTGCCGGCCGCCATCGTCTGTGTATCGATCTTGCTCGGCATGGGTGCTGTCGCACTGATGAACGAGATGCTGCCGCACGAGCATTTCAGCATAGGACGCGAAGGACCGGAGGCAGCTTCACTCCGGCGCGTGTGGCTTTTCATCATCGCCATCACGATCCACAACTTTCCGGAAGGTCTCGCGGTCGGCGTCGGCTTCGGGTCGGGCGGCTTGGAAGGCGGCCTGCCGCTTGCCATCGGGATTGGCTTGCAGAACGCTCCTGAGGGTCTTGCCGTTGCGGTGTCTCTTCTTGGCGAGGGCTACCCTAGGCTCCGAGCCTGGGGCATCGCCGCGTTGACGGGGCTGGTAGAGCCTGTCGGCGGTCTACTTGGGGCGGGTATCATCGCCGTGTCGAAGCCGCTTCTTCCATGGGGTCTCGCCTTCGCCGCGGGCGCGATGCTCTACGTGATCAGCCACGAGATCATTCCAGAGACCCATCGAAGCGGTCATCAGAAGAAGGCTACCCTGGGGTTGGCGATCGGCCTCGTCCTGATGTTGTTCCTGGACGTTTGGCTTGGGTAAAGAAAATGAAGAAGGGGGCTTGAAGCTATAGTAGCTGGAGGTCGTATCTCTCACCGATTGGTGAGGATGCGACGGAGGCAGACTATGGCGAACCCAGGCACAAGTCAGCACGAGTGGCGCGTGACGGGCATGGATTGCGGCGCCTGCGCGGGCAAGGTGCGCGGCGCGGTCGAGCGGTTGCCGGGGGTCGAGGGCGTCGACGTGGCGCTCATGGCCGAGCGCCTGCGCCTGACGCTGGACGAAAGCCGGACCTCGACCGACCGGGTCGAGAATGCGGTGCGCGCCATCGGCTTCGGGATCTCGGCCAAGGGTGCCGCGCCCGAAAAACCGAAAGGCGGCTTCGTGCTGCCCGACGGCGCGTTTCCAGCCGCCCCCGAGGATGACGCGCCAACGGCGCCCCCCGCCGCCGATGCGCCGCCGCCCGCGTGGCACGCCACATCCAAGGGGCGGCTTCTGCTCGGGACCGGGGCGCTGCTCGCGGCGGCCTGGGCAGTGCATCTGGTCTTTTCCGAGCAGGTCGCGCAATGGGCGTTCGTCCTTGCCACCCTGCTCGGCCTGTTCCCGGTCGCCCGGCGCGCCGTGGCCATGGCGCGGGCGGGAATGCCCTTCACGATCGAGATGCTGATGACCCTCGCCGCCGGAGGGGCGCTATTCATCGGGGCGGCGGAAGAGGCGGCCCTCGTGGTCTTCCTCTTCGCAGTGGGCGAGATGCTCGAGGGACTCGCATCGAACAAGGCGCGCGACGGCATCCGGGCGCTGGCCCGCCTCGTGCCCAAGACGGCGCTGCTGGAAACGTCGGGGCGCACGCGCGAAGTTCCGGCCGACAGCCTTCGGATCGGGCAGGTCGTGCTGGTCCGCCCCGGCGACCGTGTTCCGGCCGACGGAGAGGTGATCGAGGGGATCTCGGGCGTCGATGAAAGCCCCGTGACGGGCGAGAGTGTGCCGAGCCTGAAGGAACCCGGGGCGGAGGTCTTCGCCGGCTCGATCAACGCCGAGGCGGCGCTGCGCGTGCGCGTCACCAAGCGGGCCGAGGACAATACGATCGCGCGGATCGTTCGCCTCGTGGAAGAGGCCGAAAGTGCGCGCGCGCCGACCGAGCGGTTCATCGACCGGTTCAGCCGGGTCTATATGCCGGCCGTGGTGGGTGCGGCGTTGCTGGTCGCCATCGTGCCGCCGCTGGCTTTCGGGCAGGCGTGGGGCGAGTGGACCTATCGCGCGCTCGCCCTGCTGCTGATCGGCTGCCCCTGCGCGCTTGTGATCTCGGTCCCGGCCGCCATCGCCTCGGCCCTGTCGGCGGGCGCGCGGAACGGGTTGTTGATGAAGGGCGGCGCTGTGATCGAGGCGGCGGCGCGGGTTACTGATGTCGCCTTCGACAAGACCGGGACGCTGACTCACGGCCGGCCGCGCGTGACGGACGTGGTGCCGTTCGCAGGGTCCGACGTGCTGGGGCTGGCGGCGGGGGTCGAAGCCGGAGCCAGCCACCCGCTGGGCAAGGCCATCCTCGCGCGGGCCGACAGCGACGGCGTGGCCGTGCCGGCCGCGACCTCGGCGCGCGCGATCCCGGGCAAGGGCGCCGAGGCGGTGATCGAAGGTGCTGTCGTCACTGTCGGCTCACCCCGACTCGCCGAGGAGGGCGGCGTGCTGAGCGACGAGATCCGGACGCAGAGCGAGGCGCTCGAGGCTCAGGGCAAGACGGTCGTGATCGTCTGGCGCGGGGCGACGCCCCTTGGCCTGATTGCGCTGCGGGACGAGCCGCGCATTGATGCTGCGGACGCCGTGCGCCAGCTTCGGGAAATGGGCATCGCTCCGATCATGCTGACCGGCGACAACGCCCGCGCGGCCGCGGCCATTGCCGGGGGCCTCGGTATTGATTATCGCGCCGGACTGCTGCCTGCGGACAAGGTGACCGAGGTGCGGATGCTCGGCCGCGGGGCGCAGGTGATGGTGGTGGGCGACGGGATCAACGACGCTCCGGCGCTTGCCGTGGCGGATGTGGGCGTGGCGATGGGATCGGGCACCGACGTGGCGCTGGAAACCGCGCACGCCGCGATCCTGCGCAACCGCGTCTGCGACGTGCCTGGCAAGATCCGTCTTGCCCGGGCGACGATGGCCAACATCCGGCAGAACGTTGCGATTGCGCTGGGGCTGAAGGGGGTATTCCTCGTCACCACCATCCTCGGGATCACCGGGTTGTGGATCGCGATCCTCGCGGATACGGGCGCTACGGTGCTCGTCACGCTCAACGCGCTGCGCCTGCTGGGCTTCAAGCCCGGTCGCGAGGGCCACGCCAAAGTGACCCGGAGCGTTGAGACCTCAGCCGTCGCCGCGAAACAGGCATGAGTATGACACAAGGGGCCGTGTCAACGGCGGCCCCGCCGAATTCAAGGGTATTCTAATGGCCATACGGACCGAACACGAACTTCACCGCCGCCGCCGCTCTCGTAACATTGGGGTGGGTATGGTGCTCGTAGGACTCATCGCAATCGTCTTCGGCCTCACCGTCGTGAAGGTCGGCGAGCTGGCCGATAGCCAGGCCTTCGATCAAGTGGTAGGGCCGGAACTTCTGCCAGGAGAGACGGCTCCGGAGTAGGTGTGGGGCCTCACAACAGATAGCGCGCCGAGCTTCTTCTGTGGTTGCCTCGCGCCACTGCCATTGGCCTGCGCCTTTTCTACTGGTGGAGAACCTACCGGAAGGACCAGAGGACACGGCACGCCATTCGTACGCCAGCGGACGCTAGCGAGCGTTGGCCAAGCGAGAAGCAGCCGCCGCGCTTTGGGGCAGCGCCTGCGGATCTGGAGAATTCACCGTCTTTGAACCCGCCTGTACAAGTGGCGCTCCCACCAGTACGTCGGCTTGTGAGGGCAGGTCGGATTGGACCGCCATTCGAGCGGCCCCCTCACCCTCCCGCAGCGCCGTCAGTTCGGCCTCCATATCGGCCCGCGACGGATAGATGGAAATTGGTGTGCCATCTGCGACCATGGCGTAGATCCTCTCGATCTCGTCATCGGTGACCGCTATGCACCCAAAGGTCCAATCGACCGGCGCGCCCTTCCAGTAGGTTGGTCCGCGTCCATGAATAAAGATGTCTCCCCCCGGAGACTTGCCTAGGGCTTCTGCGCGCGCAACGTCCGCTGGGTTGGGGTATGAAATTCCAACAGACAGGTGGAATTTGCTGTTCGGGTTGCGTTTATCGATCAAGTAGTGCCCTTCGGGCGTACGGCCGTCGCCTTCTATTTCCTTGTGGCCTTCTGGTGCGAAGCCGAGGCCTACGTCGTATTTTACAAGCTCCTGATTCTGATGCATCAGATAGAGCTTGCGCTCAGACTTAAACAGGAGGACGCGCGTCACCTTTGGGCCGTCATAGTCCTTGAACTTGCTTTGCTCGCCGCAAGCGGTCAGCGCCGTCAAGGCGATCGCGATCAGGAACGCCCGAGTTCTTTTCATTTATGTCGCCTCTTGCTCTTTGCCTGCTGGCCATCCAGCGTCCGCCTTACCCGCGGAGGCAGGAGATCCCACATCACAAGGGCGAGAGGCGGGTGTCCGAGACATCATAGAGTGTTCGGAATCAGGCGGAAGTGCAGACTCGCCCGAACACTCCATATCCATGGCTTTACCTCCCTCGTGGCATCGTCGCCTTGACGCACTCGGGAAATCGGCAAGAGCGACGTAAAAGTCTCTGCCCTGACGGTTCTCAACGCCACGGAGCGTTGCGAACAGCGATCCGGAGCCTACCCGTTAATTAACCCCGCGGACACCGCCCTTTGTCACGCCATCGCCGAGGTCATTCACGTTTGTTTGAAAAAGCACGCCCTTCTGTCTACGGCGGCCTACGTTGCCCGACTCAACGGGCGAGAAAAATACGAAGAGGACCATTGGAATGCAACGTCGCGATGTAATTACGGCCGGCATGGCTACTTTCGGAGCCGCTATCGCTGGTCTGCCAGCGCATGCGCAGACTTTGCCGTCCCGCCTGCAGCCGACGTTCGTCACACTGCACCACCCGCTTCCGCCGGGCGAGGTCCACGTGTTCCCCGACGACTTCCAGCTTTTCTGGACCATGCCGGACGGCAAGGCATGGCGCTACGGCATCCGCGTCGGCCGCGATAGCCTTTACGAGGCCGGCCAGTACTACGTCGGCGCCAAGAAGGAATGGCCTTCGTGGACGCCGACGCCCGCAATGATCGAGCGCGAGCCCGAAAAGTACGCCCAGCATGCCGATGGAGTGCCAGGGGGCCCGGACAACCCGCTAGGCGCCCGGGCGGTCTACCTTTTCCAGGAAGGGCGCGGCGACACATTTCTTCGCATTCACGGCACTTCGGACGTGGCCAGCATTGGCCGCGCGGTTTCGAACGGCTGCGCGGGCCTGACGAATGAACATATCAAACTGCTTTACGAACAGGTGCCTTTGGAAGCGCGCGTGGTCCTGTATCCCAAGATGGCGGAAGCCTGACTGCCACCTCGATCTCCGCGACAGTCGTCTTATTAGGGGGCTCGTCCACCCCTATGAAGGTGCTGTCCGGCACGACGTTGCGCCGGACCACGGGCTTCGTGAAAAGCGTGGTGAGTTGGTCGATCTGGAGTGGACGGTGCCAGATTTCGGCAACCCGTCACGTCGCCAGATTGTCTTGAGATCGGTCGAACGCGTCTACCGGTCAGGATCTTGGGTAGAGCTTCTCCATTGGTACGCCGGGACGAAATCCGTCTCAAGGCGCCAATCTGTTTTGTGGCGACGGGCATCAAGTCAGCGGTGACAGTCGGGAGGTTCCTGCGGCAGCGCTTCCGGCGATAGAATTATCTGTGTTCATAATCAGGTAATCCCCCAACATCCACATGGGGAAAAGATTGTCGTAGAATCTCGAAAGCGGATGCGCTGATTGTCCGGCAGGTGCAATGAAATAGGAATGGTCGTCATCAGCAAACGACATCACCGCTTGGAAGTTCGTGCCGTAGCGACTGTCGAACGGCCCTGCATCCCGCAAGCTGAATTGCGTCGACTTCTGAGTGTATGGGCCTCCGGAAACAGGTTCCACGATACCGGCAATGTCAGCGATGACACCGCCTGGATCGGTTGCCGACCACTCCATAACGACCGCATGTTCCGAGCCCCAGTACCATTCGGCCGGGTCGGGCCCGTGCCGTTCCACAAGCCATTCCAAGGCGTCGTCGAGAGCCGCGCGGATCATCTCGTCGCACGTCTCAATTCTTCCAGACTGGCGGATGTCGCACCAGATCGAACGCCCATCACGATCCGTCAGAACGTTGTACAAAAATTCCGGGTCGGATCGGGCCCAAAGGTTCTCCATCCCCGGAAACTCGTCTTCCAGAACACGCCGCTGTAAAGCCCGAACCCAAGCCCAAAAGACGAGCGGGTCGGCCGACTGCCTGTCCATCTCACCATTCCAGCGAGCGAGCCGGTTCACGATGTCCGAGCGGACATGGCTTGCCGGCTTCGGCTCAGTCTCAAGCGGGTCTTCCTTGAACCATAGTTCTTTCGCCATCAGAGGCAGGAGAAAGCGGGCGGCCGCGCTGACGCTGTCCTGCTGAGCGGCAATGACGCCATCAACAGAGAAAATTGACTGGCGCTCGTCCAGGATGGCTCGGCGGAGGCCGCGAAAATCCGGAGCCCCTGCGTAGGGCGCCTTGCCAGAAACATCTTTCGGCCAACTCGCCAACGCTTCGCCGTCGGCAGTGACCACCTGCAGCCCCGAAGGCAAAAGGCCGGCGACCGCCTTTGCAGCGTTTTCTGCACCGGACGATCGCTCCAGCCGGCTGAGCGCGGTCAGAAATCCCTCGGCGCCAATCTCAGCCCGTGTCACGGCATCATCCAAAGCTAGCCATGCAGCCGAGCGGAAAGACCAGGCAACACTTTCCGATTGACCGATTATTATGAACGGCACGCCGGGCAGCGTGGCGCCGATAACGGCGCCGCTCGGGAGTTGAATGTCGGCCAAGTACCACTGAGAAGGCAAGGACAAGGATCCGGTGACGTCGGTGGCGATGATCGGGGCATCGGATACCGTCCGGTCCGCTGGCAAGGCCCAAGCATTCAGCCTCGCGTCCGGCCGATCAAGAAAAAGCTCTGGACTCTGTGGCCGGTCGTCCGGGATGATTTCCGCGCCGGACCTGTGCGGATCAGCCGCTTTGTCCTGCGGACGCAAACTGGCAAGAAACGCCTGCACAATAGCTAGACTGTCGGAAGACCGCCACTGGCGGATGGTCCGTTCAAGCAGAAGTAGCTCGGGCGCACCCCGGCCGCGTCCTCCCTTTGCTACTTCCTCGATCCAGGCATTGACGCCATTCGCATAGGCCTCGAGGGCCGTCGCAACATTGGGAGCGAGTTCAAGAGATTGCGGCGCCGCTGACTTGGCATTGCCAGCCTGTCTCGCCCTGAGCATTTGCCCAAGGCGATCTTGGGCATGAACGAAACCGAGCGCGAAGTAGATATCGGCGCTGGATTCGGCGGAAATATGGGGAACTGCGGAAGCATCCCGCACAATCTCGACTGGCCTCTCTATGCCCCATACGCTGAAGTCCTCGTCGTAATCGGGAACAGAGCCCGACAGCAAGTACCAGCTCAGACCTGTGGCAGCAGCTGCGAGACCAGCGATCGAGAGGAATGCCCACAAAAAGACCTTAAAGAGCTTCTTCATGGCCATGTCCGGCGAGCCATGCTCATCCGACGAGGCGCGCCTAATGGAACATGGTAGTGGGGATGCGCCAGCCGCGCATAACGCGCGAACCTGCTCCTGCTCCCCAAGAGAGCGCGGCGCGCTCCGCGCGAGCGTCCGACCATGAGACCGGCCAGAACTGCGAGCGCGCGGTTTCCCGCAAACGGGGTCACGAGCCAGCGTGTTGTCGCTTGCGCGCGGATATCGGTGCCGCCCGCTCCCTCGCGGCCGAGCCAACAGAGGCCGATGAATGGCATCAGGAGCACCAGCATCGTCCAGTCGCCGAACCGGGCATAGAACGTTGCAGCACTCGCGCCGGGAAGCGGCGCATCGATGATTCCCGTCTGTGCGGTATCGAGCCGCGCAAGCACTGCGCCGGTTGCATCAATCACGGCGGAGATCCCGGTATTCGCTGCCCGGACAACGGGAAGGCCCTCTTCAACGGCGCGCATTCGCGCCGAAGCGAGATGCTGCTCGGGACCCATCGACATTCCGAACCAGGCGTCATTCGTCGCGTTGAAGATCCAAGCGGGACGGACGTTGTCCTCGGTCACGTGGCCGGGAAAGATGATTTCGTAGCATATCGCCGCACCAACAAGGGGAACCCCTGGCAAGGCAAGAGTCCGGGGGCCGGGACCCGGCGCGATCTCTCCGAGACTTTCGACGATGCGTTCGAACGGCAGCCAGCGGCGGAATGGAACGTACTCACCGAACGGGACCAGATGATGCTTGGAGTAGCTCGCCGCCGGACCGCGCCCGTCGGAATAAGCCTGTATCGTGTTATAGTAGACGGTCTGGACGCCATCGGCGTCGCGATCAAGGACGCCCGTCAGTAGCAGCGCATCCCGCGGTAGCGTGTCGGCGAAGCGGCTTTGTGCATCCAAGTCCTCGTCGAGAAAGCCAGGATACGCGGTTTCGGGCCAGAGGATCAGGTCGGGATCACCCGGCTGCGCCGAGAGGTCGAGATAGCGCGCAACAATGTCCGCACGCTGCGCCGGGTCCCACTTGTCCTGCTGTGCGACATTTCCCTGGACGATTCGGACCTGGACGCCAGTGCGTCCGGGTTCCGCTATGGCAAGGCGCAGCGCACCAAAGCTCCAGACGACGCAGAGAAGTCCGGCCATCGCCGCAAACGGTAGGACGCGGGCGCGGCCGCACATAGAGAATGCAACGGCGGGCAATACGCCCACGAGCACGGTCAGGAAACTTGATCCGTAGCTTCCCACGAGGGCCGCTATCTGACGCAAGGCGGCATGATCCGTCAGCGCATATCCTGCCAGGTTCCATGGGAAGCCGGTCAAGACATGTCCGCGAAGCCATTCAGCTCCGGTCCAGCAGGCGGCGAATGCAACGGCGGCGACAAGATTTTTAGCACCCAAACGGGCGAAGATGGAACAGGCCAGAGCTGGAAAGACGGACAGTAAAGCAGCCAGTCCAATTACGGCCGGTATGGCAAGCGGTCCGAATGTCTCGGCCTCGACCATGAAGCTCTCGGTGATCCACCAGAGCCCGATAACGAAATGCGCAATCCCGAACATCCAGCCAAGGGCGAAGCCGGTGCGAGCGCCGCGTCCGCGAAGCGCGAGGAACAGCGCCGACCAGGCAACCAAGACCGCCGGTAGATAAGAGAACGGCGGTAGGGCCAGCACCGCAACAGCGCCTGCGGCGATGGCAGCCAAGAAAGGAGCTGCCAGCGCACCTCCGCGCGCGGCCTGATATACGTTATTGGCTGCCATCGATCAGGACGTGCGGACTGGGCTCGAAAAGACCGGCGACAGAACGAGAACTGCCGCACCCGTTATGACGGCAACATCGGCGAGGTTGAACGCGGGCCAGTGGTAGGTCCCTACGTGGAGATCCAAGAAATCCGTCACGGCCCCGAACCGAACTCTGTCGATGACATTGCCGAGCGCGCCACCTGCGATGAGCCCGTAGGCCGTGGCCTCCGATGCACGCGTGGTGCGCCACATCATCAAGAAAAGCCATGCTGTGACAGTGAGGGCGACACCGGCCAGCGCCCACCATGGGACCTGCCCGAACAAGCCGAACGTGATGCCATCGTTGCGGTGGAAGACAAGATTGAAGCCGGGGAACACTGGCAGGCCGCCAGCCAGGCCTTCGGCGTTTGCAGTCACCACCGCCTTGGAAAGCTGATCGAGCAGCAGAGCAGCGAGCAGGGCCGAGATACCTGCCGGTCTTGCGGGTCTGCCTTGTCGCATCACTGCTCCTTCACCGATCGTTGCCACGCCGGACGGGTCGTCCTCAGCTTGATCACTCGCGTACATAATTTTCTGGCTGTCCTCGCGGACCAGGAGGACGTTTAGGCACGCCGGCGATGCCGGACAGCCGGCCCGGACCGCGTTGAACCGGGACGCGGCTCAAGTTCTATCAGGGTCCCTGCCCGCTTTGAGCGCCGCAATCTGTGCCCGCGCCCTTTCGAGCAGCTCCATCGACATCGATTCGGTTTCCGCGGCCTCTGCCGCATCTGCAAGCCGGTCGTCCGAAAGCGGGTCGGTCGGGCGGCCGTCCACGCGCACCTCGTAGTGCAGGTTCGGACCCGTGGCAGTACCGGTGGCCCCGACGCGGCCAATCATATCGCCCGCAGCGACGCGGTCGCCGATCCCAAGCCCGTCGGGCACGGCGCTGAGGTGGGCGTAGCGGGTCATGGTCGAAGACCCGTGGGCGATTTCGACGACGCGACCATAGCCGCCGCGTCGGCCGATGAAACGGACGCGCCCGGCTGCCGTGGAAAATACCGGTGTGCCGCGCGCGGCAGCGAAGTCGACGCCGGTATGCATCCGCGTGTCGCCATATACCGGATGGGTCCGGCGCCCATAGACGGAGCTCAACCGTGCGCCTTCGACCGGTTGGGCAAAAACACGCTCGACCTCGCCGTCGCGAAAGATGGTGGCGCGCCCCGAGCCGTCTTCGGGCCAGACGACCTCGAACGCGCTGTCGCCGAGGTTGAGCGCGGCATAGGTGATCTCGGGCTCACCGATCCTCTCTTCACCGACGCGGGCCTCCCGCCACATCAGGCGGAGGGTCTCGCCTCCGGACAGGTCGCGCCGAAAGTCCACCGCTTCTCCGAGCATCTCTGCCAGATCGACCGCAAACCGCGCGGGCATTCCTGCGTCACTGAGAGCGACGGAAACCGAGCTATCGATCCGGGCCTCCCCTGCAAGGGTCACGACGTCAGTCTCCGGGGCAACGACCTGGGTCGCGACGCGTTCGCCGAAGGTGGCTTCGATCCGTATCCCGTCATCCACGAGGAGCGCCACGCGCTGTGGCTTGCCATCGGGCGCCGTCACGACCGTGAGCTCGTGCCCTGGCCGCAACCGCCGGAGATCGTATTCGACGCCAATTGCAAGAGCGACTTCGGCGCGGTCCGCCGCAGCAAGACCAGCTTGGGACAGGACGGCGTCGAGCGTTTCCCCTGATGCTATTTTGCGCGACCACGTCTTGCGTGGCAACTCGATTGTGGGAACCGATGTCTCGATCGTCGCAGCGGCGGGCAGCGCCGGCGGCGGGAACGTGACTGCGATGGCAGGTTGCGCAACGGCGAAACCGCCCGGGATCGGGGCCAGTGATGGTAAGGGCGGTTTGATCGGGGCGGGTGCCCAAACACCGACCGTGCTTAGAGCTTGCGGCACGGGTTCTTTCGAAAAACCGCCAAACAAGGCGGCGGCCGTCACCGAAACCCCGCCAACAACAGCCATTCCTGTTGCCAGATACCTCAACCTCATGTCGCCCCCTCTGACGTCTCTTCTATTGCGCGGCGGATCTTCGGCACCGCGTATTCCCGCGGCTCGTGATAGTCGATGGTGCTGGCAAAGTCGCCGCTTGCGTCGAACAGAAACACGCTCGCCGTGTGGTTCATCGTGTATCCTCCGACCTCTGCCGGCACCTTCTCATATGTGGCGCGGAAGTCTTCAACCGCTTGCGCGACCTGGTCTTCCGGGCCAGTCCAGCCGCGAATGGCTGGGTGGAAGTAGCCGACATACTCGGCCATCGCATCGACCGTGTCCCGTTCGGGGTCAACGGTAATGAAGACGACGTTCAGCCGGTCGGCATCCTCCGCCAGTGCATCCAACCACCCGGAAATGTCGGAGAGCGTGGTCGGGCAAACGTCAGGGCAGTAGGTGAAGCCAAAGAACACCAGGGACGGCTGTCCGATCAAGTCGGACGGTTCGACCAACTGCCCCTCGTGATCGGTCAGTCGGAAGCCCATCTCCGATAGAGGCAAAGGGCGTTCACCGACCGGTGCAAGAGCGCCGGGGCCGTCCGCGCGCCACCAGCCGACGGCGAGGGTGAGGCCGAACGCGCCGACGCCTGCCGCGCCAAACTTCAGTACAGCGCGCCTCCGCATCAGCCCTCCGGCCCGCGCGCCGCAATGCCGAGGATCGGCACATCAACCGTGACCTCGCCGCCGTCCGAAAAAGCCAGCGTCAGGGGAAAGGTCTCGCCCTCGATCATGGCGGTCTGCAGCCGCATCAGCATCGCGTGCAGCCCACCCGGTTCCAGCGCCACGCTTTCGCCAGGGGAGATGGTGATCTCCCCCGCCGGCGCCATCGTGCTCAGGCCCTCGGCGGTCGTCGAGCTCCGATGAATTTCCAGCATCTTGGCGAGCGGCGTCGAAAGCCCCGTCAGCGTCACCGCCTCTTCGCCTTTGTTCAGAACAGTCATGTAGGCCGCGCCGGGGCGGCTCACGCCGATGGATGCACGCGCCCACGGCTGCTCCACCACCACATCCTCCGATCCGGCGAACACCTTCCCGGGCGCGGAAAATGCAACAAGCGCCGCCAGCGCGGCGAGAGTCATGCGATCCATCATAAAGTCTCTCCTTTGTATGAGCTACTGCTCTCACCGGCCGCTTTCGGCGACCTCTTCGGCCACCAGCGTCCGCAGCGCCTCCTCGCCAAACGGGTCCACCGGCCGGCCATTCACGAAGAACGTGGGGGTCTGGCGGACGCCCATGGCCTCCACGTCGGCGCGATCCTGGTTCAGGATCGCCATCGTCTGAGGTGCTTTCATCTGCGCCTGCGCAGCCTCGACATCTAGGCCGGCACCGGCGGCAATATTCAACAGCAGCCCCGGCTCGGGCGCGCCGTGCGACGCCCATTGCGGCTGTTCGCGCAGGATGGCCTCAAGCACCGGCTCAAAGATGCCCTGCATCCGCGCCGCCTCCAATATACGGATCGCTTCCTCGGAGCCTTCGCCGTGGAACGGCGTGTACCGGATTGCCACGCGTACCGCGTCGCCATGCTCGGACATGATATCTTTCACCACCGGATAGAAGGCGCGGCATGCCTCGCAAGCGGGGTCGAAGAATTCGACAATGGTGACGGGTGCCTCATCGGGTCCGAGGATCGGCGAATACGGCCGCAACAGCGCCTCGGTCTGTTCCGAGGGTATGGTTGCGGCCGAGGTCACGGGGGTGGAGCGGCTGGCATACCAGGCCGCCGCGGCGAACACGGCAAGGCCCAGGACAAGGACGGACAGGATCAGGGGGCGGCGGGTCATGCGCGCGACTCCTTCAAGGAAAGGGCGGACAGGCAGGCGGTCAGCGTGAAGGCCAGAAGCGACAGAAGCGGAATCGGAACCCCGAGGATCAGTTGGTTTTCATCGGTGCAGGAGGGGCCGGTCGCAGTGCAGGGTTGGATGGGCTCTGGAATGATGCCAAAATAGAGACCCGTATGCCAGAGGGCGACGGCCCCACCGCCGAGACTGAGCGCCACGCCATAGCGCCCGATGCGAGCATCCTGCCACCAAAGGCCGAGGCCCAGGACGATCGCCAGCGGGAACATGAAGGCGCGCTGATACCAACACAGCAGGCAGGGCATCTGACCCAGCACCTCCCCGATAAACAGCACGGACAGGGTCGCAGCAAGCGCTACAAGCCAAGCGGCCGCCAACGCGGCCTCGCCGGTGACCTTCGCAATCATCGGGAGACGCGCTCCTGCAGATCGGCGAGGATCTCTTCGGCCGGGGTTCCGTATTGCCATGCCTTTACGTAGCCGCCGGATGGGTCGAACAGGAAGAGCTGCGAGGAATGGCCAACTGCATAGCTACCCTGCGATGCGGCCTCTTCCGACTTCTCATAGTAGATATTGAAGTTGTCGGCGGTTCGCTCGATCTGATCAGGCGTTCCGGCAAGACCGATGATCCCGGCGTCGAACCGCGGCACGAAATCCGCCAGCGCCGCGGGCGTGTCGCGTTCGGGGTCGACCGAGATGAAAAGCGGCTGGACCCGGTTCGCATCCTCGCCAAGCCCGTCCATGACGGCGGCGACCTCGGCGAGCGTCGTCGGGCAGATGTCCGGACAGTTCGTGAAGCCGAAGAAGACGAGCATCCATTGGCCCGCGAAATCTTCCTGCGTACGCAGCATGCCTCTGTGGTCGGTCAGTTCGAACTCCGCATAGAAGGCAGGCGCACCGCTGGCCGCCTGGTCAGCACGATAATCGACCCAGAGCAGCAACCAAACAGAAGCGAGCACCGTGAGGACCACCACCGCCCAGAGAATTTTCTGAAGAAAAGAGATTCTCAAGGTCCTCCACCTTTCGCAGCCGTTAATCTTGGGCGCTCGTACATCCTCTAGCTACTGGAGGTTCAAGCGAGAATGTGCGGCATTTCCTTAGCTTCACCAACCTGTGACTCGGCTCGTATGCTTGCCAATTCGGATCTTGGAACCTACTACCGCTAGAGCATCGCGGAGGGACACGTGCTGACCATTGGCAGCCTTGCACAGAAGACCGGAACCAAGGTTCAGACGATCCGCTACTATGAGCAGATCGGAATGATGCCGGAGCCGGGACGCACAGCAGGGGGACAACGCCGCTATGGCAATCCGGAGCTGGACCGGCTGGCCTTCATCCGACATGCGCGCCAACTCGGTTTCTCCCTTGAGGCGATCCGGGAACTCCTCGATCTAAGCGACCAGCCCGATCGCCCCTGTCACGAGGCAGACGCCATAGCACGGCGGCAACTGAAACAAGTGGAGCAGCGCCTCGCACGGCTGGAAGCTTTACGCACGGAACTGAAGCGCATGGTTCATGAGTGCAGCGGGGGCCAGACCGCCGACTGCCGCGTTCTGGAAGTACTGCGTGACCACTCGGAATGCCTTACTGACCATGCCGGCATCGGCGCCTGAGATGCCTGCCGCCGTAGCTTATCCATTGGCCGCTCTTGCCGAAATCGCCGGCTGCTTCGCCATCTGGGCGTGGTGGCGGCTTGGCGCATCCGGCTTCTGGCTCGCCCCGGGTATCGTTTCCCTCGTGGTGTTCGGCTGGCTTCTGGCTCAGGTTGAGACGGTCGTCGCGGGGCGCGCCTTCGCAGCGTATGGCGGAGTGTACATCGCCTCCTCGGTCCTGTGGATGTGGTTCGCCGAAGGACATCGCCCCGACAGGTGGGACGTGATCGGCACGGCGGTCTGCCTCCTGGGCACCGTTATCATCCTCGCGGTCCCGCGGAGCGCATAGAAAACCCCTTCGAGGCTGTAGCAGCTTTAGATCCTTTGCATACTGGGCCATCCGAGTTGCTGAAAAAGGCGGGAACGACATGTTCGAAATCTCTGGTGTCGGCATCATCGCAGCCTTTCTGGGCGGAACAGTCTCATTCTTGTCGCCGTGTGTCTTGCCACTGGCTCCCGGCTATATGTCCTACATCGCGGGCCAACCGCGGCTGAAAGCGGGTGAGGCGACGGCTTTCGCCGATCGCGCGCGCAGCCTGCTTCTGAGCCTGTGGTTCGTTCTGGGGTTCTCCACGGTGTTCGTGGCGCTCGGCGCCGGAGCCAGCCTTCTTGGCGGAGTATTGCTGCGCTGGAAGAACGAGCTGGGCATTGCAGGTGGCGCGCTGATTGTTCTGTTCGGGCTCGTGATGATGGGTGCTGTCAGAGTCCCCGCTATGATGCGTGACACCCGACCAGATGTCGCGACGAAGGGCGGCAACCCGGTGGGGGCGTATCTGCTGGGGCTGGCTTTCGCCTTTGGCTGGACGCCATGTATCGGGCCGGTGCTGGGATCCATACTCACCGTAAGTGCCACGTCCGGTACGGACGGCGTGGCGCTTCTGGCGATCTACTCGCTTGGTCTTGGCGTGCCGTTCCTGCTGGTCGCACTCTTTACCAACGAGATATCGGGCAAGCTCAGGCGGATAGGCGCGGCGGGTCGCTGGCTCTATCGCATCGCCGGCGGGCTGATGGTGCTGATGGGACTCGGCGTGATGACCGGCCGGATCAGCATGCTGGCATACTGGCTGCTCGAGATCTTTCCGGCACTTGGCATGATCGGTTAGCTCCGGCCCGCACGCCGGAACGTTGATTTGGGGCTTGAAGCTACAGTAGCTGTAGCAGCTAAACCACCTCTCGACCGATTCGAGGAGTGATGCCATGCGCCCCACAGATCCCTTGCTTGCCGCCACACGGCTTCTGGATTTCCAGGCTCAGCCCGTTGCCGCCCTGATCGCGCGCGGGGATGGAAGGAGATGCCTCCGCACGCGCGCATCGGGTTGATCTACGAATTCGTGCGCAACGAAATCCTGTTCGGCTACAACCGGGCGGATGACATTCCGGCCTCTCAAGTGCTGACGGACGGGTACGGCCAGTGCAATACGAAGGCCACTCTCCTGATGGCGCTTCTTCGGGGTGCCGGCATCCGCTGTCGGTTGCACGGCTTCACGATCCGAAAGGCGCTCCAGCGGGGCGTGGTGCCCGAGCTCGTGTACCCGATGGCACCGGCCAAGATACTCCACTCCTGGGTGGAGGTGGAGCATGCAGATAGCCGGGTGATCCTCGAAGGCTTCATCCTGGATCAGGCATACTTGACGGTCTTGCAGAACAGGTTCGCGAATAGCCTCCAAGCCCTCTGCGGGTACGGGGTCGGAACAGAATGCCTCTCAGCCGCGCCAGTGAATTGGACCGGCGGCGACACATTCATCCAGAAGACCGGGATCAGTGCAGACCTCGGCATGTTTGATACTCCGGATGACTTCTACGTGCGGCACCGACAGGCACTCGGTGCCGGGAGAGCCTGGCTCTATTCCCGGGTGATCCGCCACTGGATGAATACCCGGGTTCGCCGGATCCGAAGGGGCTCGGTGCCCCCGATTCCCGGGATTGAGGAAACAGCTCTTCAAGCCCGTGCGTCGCATACGGGCGGCATGGCTGACGCGAGCCACCAAAGCTTGGAGAAGCCCGCCGTTTATCCCGGGCTCCGGCTTGGCGAGGAGCATGTATGAACAATCTTTGGCTGGTCATCGGACTCGCTTTGCTTCCGGGCCTGGGTAACCTCGCCGGCGGAATGGTGGCCGAATTCTTCCGCTCAACTCCGAGGCTCCTCAATCTTGCGCTGCATGCCGCATCGGGCATCGTCATCGGTGTCGTCGCGATCGAGCTGATGCCCGAGGCTCTGGAAAATCTTGCAGGCTGGTGGATTGCCGCGGCCTTCGCGGCAGGCGGCGCCGCCTATGTCGGCACTGAGACGCTGATCGAGAAGATGACCTCTTCAAAGAGCGGAGGCGGAAGCAGCAGCATGTGGATGATCTACGTCGCCGTGGCAGTCGATCTTTCCGGTGACGGCCTGATGATCGGGTCGGGTTCTGCCGTGGCCACATCACTGGCCGTGGTGCTCGCCGCCGGTCAGGTGCTCGCCGACTTTCCGGAAGGGTACTCGGTGGTGGCGAACCTCAGGGAGAACGACGTGCCCCGCAAGCGCCGCATCCTCGTCTCGCTGTCCTTTCCGATCTACTGCCTGGCGGCAGCCTTGCTCGCGTGGTTCCTGCTTCGGAGTGCACCGGACGCCGCCAAATACGTCGCCCTGAGCTTCGTGGCGGGGTTACTTACGGTCGCTGCCGTCGAGGACATGCTGGAAGAGGCACATGACGCGGCGGGCGACACGCGCGCTTCAACACTCGCCTTCGTCGGGGGGTTCGCTCTCTTCGTCTTGGTCTCTGCTGGGCTCGGCACTATCCTGGGCAGCGACGACGGCGGCGACAGCACAGGAACCCGGAATAGCGGAGCCACATCCGATGCCTCATGATCATGGTCACGCACATATCGACCCCGAGTCCGGCGACAAGCGGGTATCCATTGCGATCTGGGCGAACGCCCTTCTGACCGTCGCACAGATCGTGGGCGGGATCCTGTCCGGCAGTCTCGCCCTGATCGCCGACGCGCTGCACAATTTTTCGGACATGGCCTCGCTCGTCATCGCATTCGCCGCGCGAAAAATCGCACGGCGCCCTGCGGACGAGCGCATGACTTTCGGCTACGGCCGGATCGAAATCGTGGCGGCGCTCATCAACTACACAACCCTGATCCTGGTCGGCTTCTACCTGATTTACGAGGGCGTGATGCGGATGATCGAGCCGACGGAGGTCGCAGGCTGGACGGTCGTGATCCTCGGCTGCGTCGCCTTGGCGGTAGATACGCTGACGGCTTGGCTCACCTACTCGATGCAGAAAGGCAGCGTGAACATCCGCGCCCTTTTCCTGCACAACCTCTCGGACGCGCTCGCTTCCGTCGCTGTTATCGTCGGCGGGACACTGATCATCCTCTACGATCTCCGCTGGGTGGACCCGGTGATCACGATCGGCATCGCGCTGTATATTCTATACCTCGCCTTCACCGAGATCGGCGGCCCGATCAGGACACTCATGCTCGGAAGCCCGCCCGACATCGATAGCAAGGCTGTCCTCAAGGCGGTGCGCGCCGTCGAGGGGGTAGAGGACGTTCATCACGTGCATCTGTGGCAGATGCAGGAAAACGAAGTTGCCCTCGACTGCCATGTGGTCCTCACCGAAGGGGGCTGGGGCCGAATTGAAACGGTGAAGGCTGAGATAAAAGCTACGCTGAAGGACGGCTTTGGCGTGACCCATTCGACTCTGGAGTTCGAAAGTATCCGTGACGTTCATCGGAACGCAGACCTCTTCGGCCATGAAGAGGCGACGGAAAGGGGAGAAGATCATGCTCATCAGAACTGAATGGCTGAGGACATTGATTGCAAGTGTCTGATGGCTGGTTGGCTAAAGGGTAGAGGCCGAATGAGTGTGCGGGTGAAGATTTCTCCGCAGTTGAGAGATACCAACGACCCGACGCCGCAGAAGTTCTGAACCGGAACAATCGGAACACCAGCGTGGTTTTCCAGGCATCCCACCACGCCAGAGGCTTTCTATGGCAGAGAAGCAGAACGATCGAGAGACGAACTTGAGGCGCGGCATCCGCGTCGAGATCGCCAGCCTCGTCTACAACGTACTGGAGGTTGTCGTGTCTGTGACCGCAGGTCTGCTTACGGGCAGCGCGGCGCTGGTCAGCTGGGGGCTCGACAGCACCGTCGAGGCCACCTCGGCGGGCACGCTGATCTGGCGTCTGCGCGGCGAGAGCAAAGGAGCGGACCGCCGCACGGTCCTGCATCGCAAGAAGGTGGCGCTCTCGGTCGTCGCCTGCGCCTTCTGGATCGTGGTCGCGGCGATCCTATACGAGGCGGTGTCCGCCTTTATCTCGCAAGAGGCCCCGGGCTTCAACTGGTGGGGCATTTCCATCCTGTTCGTCTCGCTCGTGGTCAACCCGTTTCTGGCCTGGGGCAAGTTCCGCTACGGTAATCGGCTCGAGTCGCCCGCCCTCAAATATGACGCCAAAGACACGCTCATCTGCCAGTACCAGACGGTGGTGGTACTGATCGGGATTGGCCTGACGCAGTGGCTGGGCTGGTGGTGGGCCGACCCCGTGGCAGCCCTCCTGATCGTGCCCTACGTCGCCTGGGAGGGGTTCGAGGCTACAAAAGACGCCTGGTCGGTGGATCCGGACGACGCCGGGGCGACTGCTTCAGGCTAGCAGAAACTCACGCGGGCGTAGAACGGCTGCTTCGTCGGAGGTTTTTCGATGTGGGCCGCGTCATGACGGCGGCGTCCTGCGCGGTGGCGGCCCACGTTGAAAACCTGACAAGGAGGAAGCAGCGGGGTCTGGCCGTGTCCTATGGGGAAAGCGGAACTGCGTCGTTGGCGCGGTTGACCTTGTCGTCCGGACAGGGACGCGCCGCGTCCGGGTTCATAGTCGCACCCATCCTTCCAGCGCTGTAAGGTTTCTCGCTCCTGTCGCCCCTGAATACCGCGTCGGAACCTACTGCAACTCCCGTCACTTGGCTCTGTAGTAGCGAGAAGGGCGCAGCGGTTTGCAGACCTTGATCATAATCCTGGGCTGGACGGGTCTTGCCGCGCTTTTCGTGCGGGCGACGCAGCAGCCTGCCGGTGCCACCGCGCCGCAGGCGGTTCCCTTCCTGGGCGGTGGCACGCCCGACGCGCATGCCTGGCAACGCTATCACTTCCGCCCCTACACCATGACGCTGGTCTTCATCGCCTTCGAGATGGAGATGATGTTCATGTATCCTTGGGCCGTGGTCTTCGTCTCGGAAGGCATCAAGGCGCTCGCCGAGATGGGCATGTTCCTTGCGATCCTGTCGGTCGGCATCCTCTATGGCTGGCGCGAGGGGGTGTTCCGTTGGCAGTGATGGGTCTTTCCTCACCCGACCCCGCGTCGGTCTTTGCCGCGATCGGGCCCGGTTGGCAGGCGCCGGTGGAGCGGCTTCTGGCGCGCCAGGGGCTGCGTCGGGCGCTGACGCCGCGCGATGCTGGCATTCTGCTGGTTGCGGGCGACATGCCAGGCACCGCGGCCGAGGCGCTGAGCCGGGTCCACGACCAGCTTCCCCATCCTCGCGTGACGCTGCGCTGGACGATCGCCGAGGAGACCGCCGACGCCGTGGCGGAACGGATCGCGGCGACGTGGCGCGACCTTCGCGCGGGCGAGGCCGACGAGAGCGACCACCTGCCCGACCAGCCGCCCAACGAGTGGAAGGGCGTCGGCCCGCACGGACAGGGCGGCAAGGGGATGATGGGCGGCACGCCCTATGGCCGCACGATGGCGATGACCGGTGAGGACATTCGCGACGGGCTTCAGCTTGACCGCTACACCGCGCGGATCGGCCCCTTCGCCCCGATGCTGCCGCCAGGGCTGGTGCTGGAGGTGACGCTTCAGGGCGACGTGATCGTCGCGGCGTCGGTGCAGAGTCCGCCTTTCGCCCAGCCGGCCGATGCCGACGCGCCTGAGCTGTGTGCGGCGCGAATGCTGACGCTTCTGGGTCTGGACGAGCCGGCCCGCCGGTCGATCCGTGGGCGCCGCCCTAGCGGGTTTTGGGTCCGCGGTGCCGTGCCGCGCGATCTGGGGCGGATTAAGGACGCTGGCAATGCGCGCGACCGGCTTGCCGCCTTCCTTGCGGGCGACAGTCCCGCCGTCGCCGCGACAGACCTGTCAGAGCTGCTCCCGGGCCTCGAATGGTCCGAGGCGATGCTGGTTCTGGCGTCCTTCCCCCCCTCATCAATCCTGCGCGCCGCGCCAATTCCGGAGGCCGCATGATCGTCCTGCTTGCCCTTGCTGTCCTCGGAACGCTGGGGCTTGGAGCGGTACTCGTCGTCGCGATGGACGGGCGGATTGCGCAGCTTGCCGGGCAGTTCGCGCGGCAACGGATCGAGACCGAAGCGCCGGATCGGCTGAATCGCGACCTTGCACCCGTCTGGTACCTCGCTCTCGCCGCCGCCGGCCTTTCCGTCGTGCCCTTCGCCCCCGGCCACGCGCTGCTCGACAGCCCGGTCGGCATCGTCATCTGGGGCACCTGTGAGGCCCTGACGATCGTCACGGTGTTTCTACACGGCTGGGCTCCTAACGCGCCGTTCCCCTTGATCGGCGCCTACCGCTACGTCGCCATCGCCCTGCCGGTCATGCTGCCGTCGATGTTCGTCCTGATCGCCGCCGCCCTGCCGGCCGAAAGCCTGTCCCTGCTCGCCATCGTCGAGAGCCAGCGCGAGATTTGGAACGTGGCCCGCCAGCCGCTGGGCCTGCCGCTGTTCGCCATCGTGGTGCTGACGCTGACGCTGCGAGGGCCGATGGATTTCGCCGACGCAGCAGACATCGCCACCGGCACCTCGGCCGATGAGAGCGGTTCGGCCCGCGCCCTTTGGGAGGTTGCGCGCGCGGCGATGCTGGTCTCGGCCTCCGCGCTTGCGGCGACGGTGTTTTTTGGCGGGCCGCTGGGGCCGGCGCTGCCGGGTCCTGTATGGCTTTGGATCAAGACGGCGGCGCTGGTGGCGGCGTTCGCATGGCTGGGCCGCCGCATTGCACGCACCACGCCAAGCCGGATGCTGACGATCCTTTGGGTCGTACTTCTGCCGCTGTCCTTCCTGCATCTCGCCATATCGGGAGTGATCGCGCTATGACCGACCTGCTCGTCACTCTGCTCGCCGCCTTTACCGTCTGGACCGGATGGCGCGTGTTCCGCGTCGATTCCATGGTGCGCGCATCTTTCTCGCTGATGCTGTCCTTCATCGCGGTCGGCGGCATCGGCGTGCTTCTCTCGGCCCCTTACATCGGGGTCGCGACAGTCTTCATGATGGCGGTTGAAATGATGGTCATGGCGATCTTCATGGTCATGTTCATGATGAATCCCGCTGGCCTTAATCCCATGTCGATGGTCCACCAGCACCGCTTCTCCATCGGCGCAGGCGTCGTGGCGGCACTCGGGCTCGGCGCGGCCGTCTTGCTGTCGTCACCGCCCTCGAACCCGGTTCTCTCGGATGCCGACGTCGTGGCCGAACTGGGTCACGAGTTGCTGGGCCCCTCGATGCTGATCTTCGAGACGGCGGGTGTGACCCTTCTGGCGACCATGGTCGGCGCCGTGATCCTGTCGTCCCGGCAAGGCCGCTTTGGAAACGCCGATGAGGGTTCGCGCCCTCCCGGCCTCTCTCCGGATGGCGAGCCGGCGGGCCGGAAGCCCGACAACGGCGGCGAGGGCCATCACCACCACGGAGGCCACGGATGACCCTGACCATCATCCTCCTGGGAGCCGCCGCGCTGATCGGCATCGGGCTCTATGGCGCGCTTAGCCAGCAAAGCTTCGTCATGCTGATGATGGGGCTCGAGCTGATGCTGAACGGCGCGCTTCTGGCAATCATCGGCTTCTGGTCGCTGTCCCTTGGCGGCATGCCCGAGGGCCAGCTTCTGGCGATCATCGTCATGGCGGTGATGGCGATCGAAATGGCGATCGGCTTCGCGCTGATCGTTGCGGTCTACCGCAAGCGGCAGGCCGACATGACCGAGAGCATCGGGACGTTGAAGCAGTGATCTGGGCACTGGCATATCTGCCCGTCCTGGCGGGCCTCGGCGTCTGGTCCATGGGCGGCTCCCGCATGCGGGTGGGAGCCGTTGGCGCGGTCGGAGCTTTGGCGACGGTGATGTTGGCAGTCATGGCGGGCGGCGAGAGTGGAAGGGCGTCGTGGTCCGAAGCGCTCGTGCTGCAGGCAGCCCTGCCCCCGCTCGCCCAAGCCGTTGCGATCACGGTGCCCGCGATCCTGCTCGCCATCACGATCTTCGCGGCCTCCCACGAAGAGGTACCGGGACTACCGCGCCTGGTCGGACTCATGCTGGTCTTCACCGGCGGGATGGAACTCGTCGTGATTGCCGCCGATCTCGTGACCCTCCTGATCGGGTGGGAGATCGTCGGCGCATGCTCCTGGGCTCTGATCGGGCACAAATGGCGGTCGCAGGCACCGGGGCTCTCGGCCAACTTCGCGTTCGTGCTGACGCGGGCGGGGGACCTGGGCCTGTTCCTCGCCGTTATGGCGACCTTCGCCGCGACGGGCAGCGCCAGCTACGATGCGCTCGGAGCGCTGCAGGGCGGTCCGCTGGTACTGGCGGCGTTCGGTATCCTGCTGGCGGCGGTATCCAAGGCCGGCCAGGTGCCCTTCGCGCCGTGGCTGTTCCGCGCGATGGACGGACCGACCTCGGTCTCGGCGCTGCTGCACTCGGCGACGATGGTGGCGGCAGGGGCCTACATCCTTGCGCGGTTGCAACCGCAGCTATCGGCAGCACCCGGGTTCGGCGAGACGGCGATGGCGGTCGGCCTTGGGACGGCCATCCTCGGCGGTGTCGTGGCGTTGCGGCAGACCCATGCCAAGAAGCTGCTGGCAGGCTCGACCTCGGCCCAGATGGGCCTGATGATCGCGACCGTAGGCGCGGGCTATCCCGGCGTCGCGGTCCTGCATTTGATCGTCCACGCGGCGACGAAGGCCGCGCTGTTTTGCGCTGCTGGCATCCGGCATCGCGTGACGGGCAGCTTTGATCTGCGCGAGATGGGACTGGCGCGCACCGTGCCCTTTGCCGCTGCGCTGACGGCAATCGCGGCACTGTCGCTCGCTTCCGTGCCGCCGCTCTCGGGTGGCTGGACCAAGGAGGAAATGATCAAGGCCATCGAGCACGCAGGCGTCTTCTGGACCGCCTGCGCGATCCTCGCCGGAGGACTTAGCGCCGCCTACGCAACCTATTTCGCGGTCGCGGTCGCGGCCTTCGGCACCGGCGAGACGCGTGATGGGCGGACACTCCCCGGCGAGATGGGCGGTCTGGCGCTGTTATCAGGTGCGACGCTTTTGATGTCGGCGCTCTGGCTGCCTGCGGTACACGAGGCCGCTGCGTCGTGGGTCGGGGCCGACCTGCCGCAGGGGTCGCGGTTTTGGCTGATCGCATCGCTGACAGCGGTGGCTCTGGGCGTCCTCGCCGGGCTTCACGTGGCAAGAAGCGGACAGGAGGCACCGGCGCGAGAGTGGCTGGGCCTGCCGGCACTTTATCAGCACGGCTCAATCCGTCCCTTCCATGCCCTCGCGCAAGCGGCCGCTCGGTTCGATGACGGCGTGATCGATGTCATCCCCAGCGGTGCGGCAGCGCTGGCCGGGATCCTCTCGCGCACCCTGTCACGCGCCGACGACGATATCATCGACGGGCTGGCGTCCGGCACGGCGGAACGGGCGACGAAGGGAACAGGGCGGATGTGGCGCGGCGCAATTGGCGCAGTGGTCGCCGGGACATCGGCCCTCGCTTCAATTGGGGCGGGTCTGGGCGAACGGCTGAGCGATCTGATCCCCGGCGGCTCAGGGCGCTTGGCAGGCACGGCGGGCGCCGATCTGCGCCGGCTGCAAACCGGCCTCGCCCACCATTACTACGCATTCATCATGGCCGGTTTTGCGCTGGCCGTGGCGCTTCTCATCCTCGGAGGCTGACGTGCTGACATTTGCGATTCTCATCCCCCTTCTCGCTGCGGGGACCCTGGCCGTCGCGCCACTGGGCGAGACGGTTTCGCGCTGGACCGCCACTGGGGCAGCGGCACTGTCGCTACTGGCGTTGGTCGTGGTATGGATAAGTGGCGGAGAAGGCTTTCGCGCCGTCGCCGAGGTTCCCTGGGTGCCCGAGCTTGGCATCGCGTGGCGCGTGGGCGTGGACGGCATGTCGCTGGCGCTTGCCTTGATGAGCGCGCTTCTGTTCGTCGTCGCCACCGCTTGGCCGATCGACCTGCACAACGCGCGCGCCTACTACGCCTGGATGGCCTTCCTCGCAGGCGTGTCGATCGGACTGTTCGTGACACTCGACCTGATCGTGTTCTACGTCTTCTTCGACCTGAGCCTCGTCGGCATGTACTTCCTGATCGGCCGGTGGGGGCACGGCGAGGCGCAGCACGCGGCGCTGAAGTTTTTCGTCTACACGCTTGCGGGATCCCTGCTGATCCTGATCGGGATCATCGTGCTGGCACTGAACATGCCGACGTTGACCTTCGACATGCGCGCCATGATCGACAGTCCGCCGCTGGCCGCCGCCGGCCTGGTGCCGGGGCTGGTCTTCCTGGCCTTCGTCATCGGTTTCGGCATCAAGACGCCAATCTTCCCGTTTCACACCTGGCTTCCGCCCGCACACGTGAATGCGCCCGGACCGGCCTCGGCTATCCTTGCGGGCGTGCTGCTGAAGATGGGGACCTACGGGCTGATCCGGATCCCGCTCCAGATGATGCCCGAGACCTTCGCTCGTTGGGCGCTGCCACTGGGGATCGTCGGTGTGATCTCGATCCTATGGGGGTCCATCGTTGCCTTCGCGCAGGACAACATGAAACGGCGCATCGCCTACACCTCGGTCAACCATATGGGCTACACTGTTCTCGGGATCGCGGTCGCGGGATCGGCGCTGGGGTCCGAGGCGGCGCGGCAGCTCGCCCTGACCGGCGCGGTGGTCGAGATGATCGCGCATGGCCTCATCACGGGGGCGCTGTTCCTGATCGCGGGGGCGGTCTGGCAGCGCACGGCGGACTACCACCTGCCCAATTTTGGCGGCCTCGCCGGCCCCGCCCCACGTCTGACGGGGGCGGCTACTTTGGCGGCTTTCGCCTCGCTGGGCCTGCCGGGGCTGGCGGGGTTCGTGGCCGAGCTGCACATCTTCCTTGGCGCTTTCGCAGTATATCCATGGCTTGCCGCTATAGGCCTTCTGGGGATCCTCATCACCGCAGCTTTGTTCCTGCGGATGCTGCGGCAGATGTTCTTCGGGGATCTGCCGAAAGAGCGTGCCGACTTTACCGACCTCGCCGGCGTCGAGGTTGCGCTTCTTACCGCACTTCTGGCGCTGATCGTCCTGATCGGTGTCTGGCCCGTGTGGCTGCTGGGCCTGATCGACGCGGGCCTGCTGATCCCGGTTTCCGGCGCGGGGGGCTGAGATGCCTATCGGCGATCTCGCCCCCGAACTGGCGGTGCTGCTGACGGCGGTGACCGTGCTCCTGCTCGCGATGGTCCTGGCGCAGCGCCACCATGGCTGGTGCGCCGCGCTGGCACTGTCCGGACTGGCGGTCGCCGCGGGAATCGCTCATGCGCAGGCCGTGGCCTACCGGCTGACATTCTCCGGGACCTTTGCCCTGGACGGGGCCACGGCTTGGGCTCGGCTTCTGATCGTGGGGCTGACGGCGCTGTGCATCGGCATGTCGCCGCGCTGGTTCGCGAGCGACCGGCGGCACGGAGAGGTCTACGCGATGTTCCTGTTCTCGGCGCTTGGGGCCATGGCGATGGCGGGGGCGGCGGACCTGATGGAGCTCGTCATCGGGGTGCTCTTATCCTCGGTCACCGGCTACGTGCTGGCGGCCTATCATCGCGACTGGGCAATCTCGCTCGAGGCGGGGATGAAGTACTTCCTTGTCGGGGCGCTGGCCAATGCGCTTTTGGTGATCGGCGTCGTTCTCGTCATGGGGACGGCGGGCAGCACCGCCTATTCCGAGTTGTCCGGCTCGATCCCCGAGAGCCCGCTCGCCCTGACCGGCCTCGCGCTGATCCTGACCGGCCTGTTCTTCAAGATGGGGGCAGTGCCGGCTCATACATGGGTGCCCGACGTCGCCGAGGGCGCGCCCGTCCCCGCCGCCGCCTTTCTGACAGTCGTGCCCAAGATCGCGGGATCCATCGCGCTCTACCGCGTCGTGGCTCTGGCGCCCGGAATCGAGGCGCTGGGACTTCTGGTTGCCCTCGTGGCGGCGGTGACGATGACGGTGGGCAACCTTTCGGCGCTCTGGCAGGAGGACGTGCGCCGCCTCCTCGGCTGGTCCTCAGTCAGCCAGACCGGATACGCGCTGATGGCCGTTGCGGTGGCCGGTCTCGCACCACAGGCACTGCCGGCGCTGATCGCCTTCATGGGCGTTTACGGGATCGCCAACATCGTCGCGTTCGCTTCGGTGGCCGAGTTGCGAGGGCGCACATCGATTACCGATTACGCCGGTCTTCTTGGTAGTCGCCCGGGTCCGGTGGTGGCGCTGGCCGTCGCATTCCTCTCGTTGGTCGGCATTCCGCCATTGGTGGGTTTTTTTGGAAAGTTGGTGCTCTTCACCGCGGCATTGGAAGCGGGGCTGGCATGGCTGGCGATCCTTGCCGTCGCCAACACCGTGCTGTCGCTGTTCTATTACCTGAGAGTTCTGAGCCCCGCGGTGTTCGGATCCTCCGAAACCGAAGCCGCAAGCCTGAGCGGCAGCGCACGGGTCACCCTGTGGCTGTCGCTTGCCCTGCTTCTGGCAGCGACGATCGCCTGGTCGCCGCTCTGGTCCGCCCTCCCTGCCGTCCTGCTACCCTGACCGGGGACGATCGCCCGATGCGTGACAAGGGGATTCGATGAGGCCGCTCTCGCGGTTCTGAACGAGGCGCTGCCAAACATTGCTGTTAAGCAACCGAGCGGAGAGTACAGCCTGGCTCCAAGGCTCGAGCCGACGCGCACACGCCGAGGATCAGTTCTCTGTGCTCCGCCGCTCGGATTCCGGCACCACCACAGCCGCCTTTGTGTTCATCGTACCGTCATCGTTGTAGATTGCGGTCTGGTCTTCGATGCTGAAGTGGCCGACGTCGGGGGATGCGGTCTTCAGGCGCAGGTAGCCCAGGACGCGATTGTCCCGCTCGGGGTCCAGAACCAGCGCTTCTCCCTCGTAGACCGAGAAGTCCGTCAGTTCCTGAATGTTGGTGAAGTGAGAGATGATCAGCGCGGGTCCATCCCCTTCGCTACCATCCCATGCCGACACGAGCTCCCGCAGGCCGGAAACATTCGGTGCACCCTGCAGGGAGAGAAGAAGATTGGCGCTTGGCAACGTTTCGACTTCGATGTTGCCCCAGATGCCCGGCTTGACCTCGTCGTAACCCGCCTCGAGCTCCTCCAGTGTCTGCTGATTGCGGCACCATTCGCTGACGAAGATTTTGCCGAACTTGATGTCGTTGAACGCGAGAAGGGCACCGAGGTCCCGCATGTGCTCGCGTCCTTGTTCGGAGAGGACGCGCTGATTGTCACAATCGGTGGGGGCGACGTTCTTCACGTCAAGTTTATCCCAATCCGTGGGGCCATGGCGCATGAGAAACACGACGTCGTCCCGCAAGAACATCTCGTCGAAGCTCTGTATGGGCTCGAACCGCAACGCGTTGTCCACTTGCGACCGATCGATTCCCCCGCCCGCCATCGGCACTGCCATTTCGCCGACGGATTCCGAGACGGGATCGACCGCGGCCGGATCGGGGTCGGCATAGCCGGCAACTGCAACGCTGGCGGCCGCCGCGGCGAGAGAGGCTATACGAAGCATTCTTTATCCTGTTCAGGCGGGAAATACGCACGGCAGTGCCAATGTGGATGACTGGAAGAACACGACGGCCATCTGATGGTTCAATGTTTCGACAGCCGGGCGTCCGGTGCGCTTGCAGAATTCCGTGACGGTCCGCGCGTGGGGAGGGTGGTTACTGCCCCACAGCTCTCCTCGACGATTGAATCGTCACCTGAACGAGACGCGAACTTCAACGCTCATACCGATCAGCGCGTCGGACATTCCGGCAAAACTCCCGGCCACGGGAACCGCTTGGTCGAGGTCGCGTACGACCGCCACCGGAATGAGGTTTTTCGCCCCCAAACTACGATTTGTCGGGTCGAATGTGATCCAGCCCGCGCCGGGAAGATATATCTCCACCCACGCGTGGGTGGAGCCTGCGCCCGCAGAGCCCGTCAGTTCGTTCTCCGGGTCGAACAGATAGCCGGAGACGATGCGCGCTCCGAGCCCGAGCATTCTTGTGGCCTCGACAAGCACGTTAGCCAGATCGCGGCACGATCCCGATCTCCGGTTGAGGGTCTGCAGCGGGGGCTGCGTCCCCTCCTCGTCACGGCACTGGTAAGAAATCTGGTCTGAGATCCCGTTACTGATGTCCTTGAGAAGGGACAGCGTGTCCGTGGGCCGCTGAGCCACGAACCCTTCCACCCACCGCGAAAAAGACCGTTCTCGTCCTGGTGCTGCGGCTGGGTGAGCGCGCCAAGGTCCGTCCAGTCGTCATCGGAATAGAAGAACGGGTACTCGACGGCGCTGGCGGAAATCGGGAAGACCGGCCACATGGGCGCGCCCAACTCCAGCACTGACCGGCTTTGGATCGCCAGCCGATCGGTCTGAAAGTTGAAGGTCGCCGAAGCGATGGCATTTCCGGCCACATCCTGCGACCATGCGATGTCTGCTTCAGGCGTGACATCAATCTTGTGTGAAATGAGCCTGAGGCCGCGTCTCGCGCGGGCGCAGCATCAGCCGGTGCGGACCGAGTGAGACCGGAGTCTGATACGAATAAACCGTTTTGTGGCACACCGTCAGCAGTTGCGCGCCGGAGTTTCGCTCGCAATGACTTGCATCGGCCTCGACTGCTTTGTGGCCGCCGCTATCCTTCGGCACATCGCGCCGAGGGCGTCCCACGTCGGGCCTCTATTCTGGGTCAAATGCCATCTGGCTCCTTTCGCTCGGCAGGGCGCGTCAGACGATAGGGCGGCCGCTGGACCAGCTTCTATCGCAGATGGCTCCGTTGCCGCAGCACCCTCCGGGTTTCTAACATACGGAACGCACACATATAGCCAACTTATCGGACTGTCCGCAATCCATCGCTGCTGGACGGCGATGGATGGGGAGAGGGGCGGTTGCCGTACCTCACGCAAGCTTCCTTACCCAAGATTCCGGCACTGATCCGGCGTGGCTAGCATAGAGGACAAAGCGGCCTGCGCCCGCTCCGATGCGATGGAAACTGCGTTGGACATGTAGCGCTTGCCTTCAGTTCTGTTATTGTTCTCTTTGGCATGCTTGTTGGGTGCCCATACGATGCAATCCGAGCGGGAGATAGAGCAGAGCCGATGTGGCCAGATAATGAGACTGAACGCGACTTCTTGAACTTCTCAGGTGTCGCAGACACGGTGGCGGAGATCATTGTTCAGGCCCGAGGACGGCCAATCTCTATTGGTGTGTCCGGCGCTTGGGGCATCGGAAAATCCTCGATAATCAAGCTCACCCAAACGTCGCTAGCTACCCGCCCTCGTAAGGAAGATGAACGGGAGTTTGTCTTCGTTGAATTCAATGCCTGGCTCTACCAAGGGTATGACGACGCGCGTGCCGCCCTCATGGACGTTATCGCGACCAAGCTGGAGCATGAGGCCAAGGCGCGTGGCAAGGCGATCGATAAGGTCAGAGCGCTGGTCAAACGCGTGAACTGGCTACGGGCTGCCAAACTTGTCGCGGGGTCAACGGTCGCGATGTCGCTAGGTCTGCCACCCGGTGGCCTGATCGGCGACGTGTGGGGCCTTGGTCAGCGTTTCATCTCGGGCGGTGTCGACGGCAAGCTGGTCGACGAGGCGAAGGGCAAAGCAGGAGAAGTCGCCAACACAGCGAGCGGCCTGCTGAAGCCTGAGGAAGAGACCTCGCCGCCTAAAGAGATTCAGGCTCTCCGCGACAACTTCGAGGAGACTCTCGAGGAACTCGGTGTCACGCTGGTGGTGCTGATCGACGATCTCGATCGCTGCTTGCCCGAGACGACGATTTCGACGCTCGAGGCGATCCGACTGTTCCTGTTCCTAAAGAACACTGCCTTCGTGATCGCCGCCGACAACGACATGATCAAACATGCCGTGCGGCGGCACTTTGAGGGAGTCCCCGACGACCTCCTCGTCACTAGCTACTTTGACAAACTTATTCAGGTGCCAATTCGCGTGCCGCCCTTGGGCACCCAGGAAGTGCGCGCTTACATGATGCTCTTGTTCGTGGAGAACAGCGACCTTTCGGAGGACGTAAAGGAGAAGATCCGCAGCGGCGTCGTCGCCCAATTGCGACAAACGTGGGCGGGCAAGCGCGTCGACCGCGGGTTCGTGCAGTCGCTACACCAACCCTTGCCAGCTGAGCTAGTCGGCCGCTTCGACACCGCCGACCGCTTAGCGCCCCTCATGACGACGGCTTCAGGGATCCTGGGCAATCCACGCCTGATCAAGCGCTTTCTCAATGCGCTCGCAATTCGCATGACGATCTCAAACGCGCAGGGCGTCGGCGTCGACGAGGCGGTGTTAGCCAAGCTTCTCTTGTTCGAGCGCCTTGGAAGCCCGAAGGCGTTTGCAGAATTGATGGGGCAGGTAAGCTCCAGTGACACCGGGAAGCCGACCTTCCTCGCTGAATGGGAGGAGAAGGCGATCGCGGGCCAAGATCAATCACTTCCGACACCGTTCGACGATCCATTCTTCGCCGAGTGGCTGACGCTGCCGCCGGCAATCGCCGATACCGACCTGCGCGGAGCGCTGTATGTGAGCCGCGAGCATGCGCCGCTGATCACGCCTGAGGACCGGCTTTCCTCGGAGGCGGCCGAGCTTCTAACGGCGCTCCTACAGCATCCGGAGATGGCGTCGAGCCTGAAGGACCGGCTTTTGGGAGTGCCTCGGACTGAAACGACCGTGATTATGGATCGGCTGCTGGATCGTGCGCGGCAGGAGCAGGAGTGGGGCGTGCCAGCTGTTCTGGAAGCCTGCCTTGTCGTGGCAGACGCCGACCCACCGCAGGGTGCAAGACTTGCCGCATTCCTCGGCGAGCGACCCGCCGCGCAAATCCAGGCAAATATCGTGCCGAAGATTGGAGATCAGCCTTGGTCGAAGGGAGTCTTTGATATCTGGGATCGTGGGAAGGTGTCGAAGCCGGTTAAGATCGCGATCAAGAGGCAGAGGGAAAATGGGAACGTCGCAATCTAGCAGAGGCCCAGGCAGCGGCGTCCCAATGGTTCCGTCTTGGACGCCGGCACCGCCCACGGGCGATGCGCCAGGTGTTGAGGCGGAAGGCGGAGAGCCGCCAGCTGCTGATGGCGCTGCGGTCCCTCAATATTCGCCGCCGCCAGTCGCGCCGCCTGCCCGCTTTCTCGGTGCGCGTCGTGCGCTAGGCGAGTTCGCCCGATCGGGCGACAGCCGCGACATGCGGCGCAGCGTTGGCCATTACATCCGGTCCGGCTACGGCGGAGCTGCAACAGCGACTCGGCGCTTCGGTGGCACGGCGGCGACCGCGGGTGCACTCGGAGGAGCGTTGGCGCGCGTTGCCGGGGGGCAGCCGGCCGAGCCAGGCAGCGCGCTCGATCCAGCGCTGCTCGCAGGCCGAAATGTTCAAGAGGTAATGGACGCCGTCGTGGAGGCAGTCCGGCCAGCAGACGGAACTCAGGACGCCGAAGCCGAGCGAGCGGCGATCCGGGACGCCTTGACGGAGCTCCTTACTCGGTTCCCAGACGTGGATCTACTAAACCTCGACCCTGAGCAGCGCTCCTTCGCGATCGAGCGCTTTACGGCAATTGACGTCTTCCGTCGCTTCGAGCTCGATGTCGGCAAGACGATCGTCGAGAGGGCGCCTAGCGCGGTGATGGCTCTGTCGCGGCTTAAGGAAGTGCGGGACTACGTGAAGCAGAGCGTGGCGGCTGCGTTTCGCAAGATGCGCGACACCGGACGCAGCCTTACTAGCGGCCGCATCAGTCAAGTTGTCAGAGATGCCCTGGGGGAGACATTCGACGTGTTTGAAGGATACGCGGAATGAGGCTGGCCTGTGGTCCAGACGGGGCGGAACTGCCGAGCGGCGACGATATCATGCGCGTCGTACTCTACGGCCAGCCGCGGCGAGAGGTAGAAGGAAGCGCTGGCGCTGCGGCGAAAGCCGAGATCCAACGCCGAGGTCTCGATCCAGCCCCACGGGCCTGGGATCTATTGTCGATCGCGCTGAGCGTGGTGACTGCCGACTTCGCGGCGTTGCGCGACCAGAGCCCGGACGGGTGGACGCGTGAGATCGAGCTCGATATTGCCGTAGCGGACGCGCCGTTCTGGATTGGGCAAGCCCAGGCATTGGCCGAAGCGTTGGCGTTCCTCACAACCGACCGCTGGATTTTGCGATTTCACGAGGGCGGGATGCTGCCCGCGCCGCCCCGCAAGCCGGTTCAGCCGCTTGAGAACTGCGTGGCACTTCTATCCGGCGGACTCGACAGCTTGATCGGAGCGATTGATCTAGCCGCCGCGGGCCGCAAGCCGTTCGCGATCAGCCAAACGGTGCGGGGCGACGCCGATAAGCAGGTCGACTTTGCCTCAAAGATTGGGGGCGGTCTCCATCACCTCCAGCTGAACCACAACGTGAACACACCGGGCGTGCAAGAAGCCTCGCAACGGGCGAGATCGCTCATTTTTATTACCTTTGGCGTGATTGCAGCCACCGCCCTAAAAGCTTATCGGGATGGCGCGGATGTACCACTCTTCGTGTGCGAGAATGGCTTCATTGCCATCAATCCGCCTCTCACCGGCGGGCGGCTAGGAAGTCTCAGCACCCGCACCGCTCATCCGGAATTCCTAGCTCGCCTGCAGGGCGTGCTGGATGTGGCTGGACTCCGGGTAAAGATCACCAACCCTTACGCGACGAAAACTAAGGGCGAAATGCTCAGGGATTGCGCCGACCAAGGACTACTCGTAGCGGAAGCCGCGCGCTCGACGAGCTGTGGTCGATTTCAGCGGTTCAATTATCGCCAATGCGGGCGATGCGTTCCTTGTCAGGTCCGCCGGGCGGCATTCCTCGCGTGGGATGCCACTCAGGATACGACCGCCTACGTCTACGGACCGATCGGAAAGAATGATGCGGAGCATTCGGCGTTCGACGACGTCCGCTCGGTGGCGATTGCGCTCGCGGCCGCTCGGGCCGACAGCGTCGAGACGTGGCTCGGGCACGCGCTGACATCTCAATTCATCGCTAATCGCTCAGCCCTCGTCGGGATGCTTGGGCGCGGTCTTGGAGAGCTTCGCGCGCTTCATCAGGCTTACGACGTCAAGTGATAGATTTTCACGCACACCTGGATCTTTATCCAGACCCGCACGCCGCAGCGCGTGAGTGTATTGTTCGCAAGCTCTTCGTTCTCTCTGTCACAACAACGCCATCAGCCTGGTCCGGAACCGCGGCGCTGACAGAGGATGCGCCGCGGATTAGAACCGCGCTCGGACTCCACCCCCAGATCGCGCACGAGCGCAAGGGCGAGCTTCCGCTGTTTGAGCGCCTGCTGCCGCAGGTGCGGTATGTGGGTGAAATCGGTTTGGATGGCGGTCTGGAATACCGACAATATTGGCCGGATCAAGAGCAAGTCTTCTCCCGCGTGCTCAGTCTGTGCACCCTCGCGGGGGGCCGCATCATGACAATCCACAGCCGTCGCGCAGCCACCCAAGTCCTTGATGCGCTAGCGAAAGAGCCCGGCGCCGGTGTAGCGATCCTGCACTGGTTTTCGGGAACGCAGCGCGAGCTTGAGCGCGCAGTGGACCTTGGTTGCTGGTTCAGCGTTGGCCCAGCCATGTTGGCCGGCAACAAGGGGAGGGCGTTGGCGGCGAAGATGCCGCGGGGAAGAGTCCTTACCGAGACAGACGGCCCCTTTACACAGGTCGACGGTCGAGCAGCATGGCCGTGGGATGTAGATCAAGCTGTAAAAGCGCTGTCGCAGATCTGGTCAGAGCCTAACGATACGGTTCAGCGCCAACTTGTTAGTAATCTCCGCCGGCTCACCAAGTTTAGCGCCTCTAGCGAATGACCCCCCGAAATTGGCAACCTACGGTCGGAGGTCGCACATCCCCGAGCCGGTCGAGGTTCCCTTATGTCTTGCTGCCACATCCCCGTAGGACAGCTAGTGGCCGCTGTGGAGCGATCAAGCCCGGCGAACAGTATTTGGGCTGACATCGAATAAGCGGGCGATTTCTGCGGTCCGCCGGCCTTCTTCGTCCCGTAGACGACGCACCTCGTCGCGCTGCTGTTGGATAGGACACATTCGCTCTTCTCCATGGTTGTGTTGCAACTCCATGGAATACCAGAATGGGCAGCTCGTGCTGGGGCGCGCCCCAGCACGAGCTCACGCCCCGCGTCTCACGCAAATTTCCAGACCTGAGGGTACAGTACCGCGGACTGGCAAGCGGTCTCAGTCGCAAACTCGGCCGACAAGCCTCCACTGCCTGCGACGACGAACAAAAGAATGGAAATCATAGGGTCCGAGTGCGGTTAGGTGTCGATGTCTTGGGATCAGAAGGGCCATAGCGAAACGATCCAAGAGCTTGCCACGCTCAGGACGTGGACCAGCACATAGAGCGCGACAAAGACAGCCGCGCCGCCTAGGAGCGCAAGGCCGTGGCCACCGCCCTTACCAGTCTCGCGACGCTTATCGTACAGGGCGGCGTGCCGAGACGCCTTCTCATAGTGGGCCTGATGGTCACTGTAGATAGACATGTCTCATTGCCTCTAGCTGTCATGGTGCGGGGTCCAACTCCCGCCTTGATGCTAGAACGCGGGATTCGCGTTCTGGCAGAACTTGATCCACCTCGCAGGCAGAGATTGATGGTTCAACGGGACGCTATACTCCCTCAAGTTGGCCCTAAACCTGTCTGCGACCAACGTCGTGCACGGTCTCTTCGATCCGGCTGGCAGGTACTTCACAGCGATCTCGTACCAGTACGGGCTGTATCTGATGGCGCCTGACGCTGGGAAGGGTGGTGGCGTCTCCTTATCTTCTGCGTTTTTTTCTGAGATATGGGCAAAAGTTGGTGACGCTTGATCAGGCGGCCGGTTGAAGTTGGCGGAGCCCGTCGCGGAACTCAATC
>CANLEQ010000015.1 GCA_947489705.1 uncultured Paracoccaceae bacterium | reverse complement strand
TGGCTTGCTCATGCGGCGCGTCTAACGGCGTGGATTCGCAAAGTGAATCCTCCGTCGTCAGACTTGTGCAACAACGCTGGACTGATGCCAAGCTGGTTGGCCCGGGCCCTGAGGCGGTCGGAAAGCGTGGGGTGCTGGGTCATGTCATCCCCACCCATCTGTGGATGAAATAGGATTGATCGAGGCCCGTCAAGCGAATAAGAACAGAAGGTAAACATCTTATGCGGGAATCGGCGTGGAGGGCAACGAATGCACATCGACAAATCGTACTTCACGCTGCCCGAGATCCTCGAGCGGTGGCAGATCACCGAGGCCGACCTGATCTACCTCGCGGAGAACGACAAGCTTCGACTGTCGGTGCGCGTGTTCGGCGTGCCCATCGAGTTCGGTGACATTGAGGAGGACGAGAGGGGCGAGCCGTATAGGGTGCCGTGGGAGCAAAGCTGCCACAGCGGCCTGCTCGATCTCCACGCCCGTGATGTGTTCCAGCTCTTCCGGTGCGGCGAAGTCCATCTCGAGAGCTTTCGGACGCCTAAGGCGACTACGCGGAGACCTGGGGCGATGCGAAGCCCGTCCTCGTCATGATCGGCGACCTCCTTCTAAGGCGCGATGAACGCGACCGTTTCGAGATCGAGACCGGCTTCTCTCCGGGCGGACAGCCGATCGAGGAGGCGACCTTCATCCACTCGGTCGATTACTTCGAAGTCCGCTGCAACGGATGCAAGTTCAAGCTGGCCCGATCCAGGCTGAAGTCGTGCGCGCGCTGCACGAGGCGGCGCAAGCCGGGGCGCCATGGCAGAACGGCAAGGCGATCCTGTCGCGCGCCGGCTCGAAGAGCCTGCGCATGGCCGACGTCTTCGAGTCGCAGAAGGACTGGCGGCATCTGATCCGCTCAGACCGGCGCGGCGGATACCGTCTGAATCTCGACTGACCGATCCCCTGCCGCCCGGTCCCCCGTGGGATCGGGAGGGGGACGAGTGATGGATGGTGGGGGATGACGGCGCCCCGCCAGCGGCCAAACACCAGTCCTGCAAGGGCCGACTGATCCCCCTCCGTATCCCCCGCCGATCTGACGACATCCCACAGCGGAATTTCGCACTGTCTCCTCAACGATGACACGAAAGGAGACACCGATGCTGCATAGGCATTGCCTGAACCAGAAGGAGCTGGCCCGGCGCTGGGGGATCTCCCACCGGACGCTGGAACGCTGGCGCTACACCGGCCAGGGGCCGGCCTTCCTCAAGCTCGGCGGGCGCGTGTTCTATCGGCTCGCCGAAATCGAAGCCTTCGAGCAGAGCCAGCTTCAGCTTGCACTGAAGATCAGCGAGGCGGTCGCACGCGTCGACCACAGGCCCCGCCGTCTGACCGCGGATCCCGCGCGCGCCGCACGGGTATGCTGATGGTCGCCGCAACCCCGATCGGCGCCCGCGTGGCAATGCCGAAACTCACGGACGTCGAGCTCTACGCCTGGATTGCTCAGGCCGAGGCTGACGCGCGGCTCGAGTATCGCCGCGGCTTTCTCGGGATCGACGTCACGCCTGTGATCTCGACCTTGCCCGAGCCCGAACGCCGTCAGCTTGCCGACCTCGGTTAGGCCGCGCTGGGCGCCTTCGAGAAGGGCCTCGTCCATCTCGTGCAGGAGCGCGTGGGCCCTGACCGCTTCGCTTACATCACCGCCGCCCGCCCGAGACCCAAGGCCGCCAACGCCATGCTCTCGGCGCTGCTCCTCGAAGAGCGCGCCGCGTGAAGGCCCTGCCATTCCCCTCCAACGGAGACCCCGCCATGCCGCACCCCGACAACGCTCCCCGCTTCGACGATTTGGAACGCCTCGCCCTCGGCGACATCGCGGCGCTGCCGCCCGAGATGCTGCTGGACCTGCAGACGACGGCGCTCGCCGAGAGCGCTCGAGTGAAGCGGCTGCGCGACCGGCTCGAGGCCGGCATTGCGCAGCGCTACGAGGCCGCCGCCGAGGCCAAGCGGACCGCTCAGGGGAAGACCAGCGGCACCGTGCGGGTCGAGGACGATGGCGTCGTGATCGTCGCCGACCTGCCCAAGAAGGTCTCCTGGGATCAGGACCGGCTCGCCGCCATGGCCGAACGCATCCGCGCTGCCGGCGACAACCCGACCGATTATCTCGAGATCGCCTACCGCGTGTCCGAGCGGCGCTTCGGCGCCTGGCCCGCGGCGATGCGCGAGGGCTTCGCGGACGCGCGCAGCGAGACCACCGGCAAACCCGTCTTCCGGCTCGAGGCTTGAGACCGGTGACGCGCGGCGGCGGGACGCCCGAGCGGCAACGCCGGGCAGGTTCCCCTTCGGCACCCGGTCACCCCCGCCGCCGCGCCCCCTGATTTCACACCCCGGAGAACCCCATGGCCTTCCGCATCATCACCGCCGACGAACGCCTTTCGGCTGCCGAGAACAAGACGTCCCTCGCCATCTTCGGCCCGCGCGGCGTCGGCAAGACAACGCTCCTGAAGACGCTGCCCGCCGATGGAGACGGTCTGCCTCGACCTCGAGGCCGGCATGAAATCGGTGCAGGACTGGCGTGGGGACTCGATCCCGGTGCGCAGCTTCACCGATTTCCGCGACCTCGCCGTGCTGATCGGCAGGCACGACCCGGCGCAGCATCCGCAGTCTTGGTACGGCGCCGAGTATCACGCCTGGCTGCAGCAGCAGTATCTCGGCACCGGCATCGAGGACTTCCTTGCCCGGAAGCGGATCGTCTTTGTCGACTCGATCACCGACCTGACGCGGCAGGCCATGGCCTATGCCCGCCAGCAGCCGGAGGCCTTCTCCGAGCGGACCGGCAAGCCGGATGTCCGCGGCGCCTACGGGCTCTTGGGCCGCGAGGTGATCCAGGCACTGAAGCACCTCCAGCACGCCCGCGGCAAGACGGTGATCTTCGTCGGCGTGCTCGAGAAGGTCACCGACGAGTTCGGCGCGACGACCTGGCAGCCGCAGATGGAGGGCACCAAGGCGGGGCGCGAGCTGCCGGGCATCGTCGATCAGGTCGTCTCGATGCAGCTCTTCGGCCGCGACGCCAAGGGCGACTCGACCTTGGACGAGACCTCCGCCGAGCGCCGCCTCGTCTGCCGCTCCGGCAACCCCTGGGGCCTTCCCGCCAAGGATCGCTCCGGCCGCCTCGATACGACCGAGCCGCCCGATCTCGGTGCGCTGATCGCGAAGATCGACGGCCGCGCCCCCGCTCACCCCGCCACCCCTTCTTGATCCAGACGCAAAGGACAGACCCATGAGCTACGATCTCTACGACGCCCAGCCGCAGATGGCCCCCATCGGCGAGCTGATCCCCGACGGCACCTTCGCCAAGGTCCGCCTGACCGTCCGCCCCGGCGGCGTCGACGGCGCCACGCCGATGGACGCCAAGCTCCTGAAGGCCTCGCAGTCGAGCGATGCGAAGATGCTGGACTGCGAGTTCACCATCCTCGAGGGCCCGCATGCCCGGCGGAAGTTCTGGCAGAGCTTCACCGTGGCGGGCGGCAAGGTCGACGAGAAGGGCCAGTCGATCGGCTAGAAGATCTCAAAATCCACCTTTCGGGCGATGGTCGACAGCGCTCTCGGGCTCGATCCCAGGGACGAAAACCCCGACGCCAAGGCCAAGCGGGTGCTGCCCGGGCTCAAGCATCTCGACGGCATCGTCTTTGCCGCCCGGATCATGGTGGAGCCCGCCTCCAACCCTCAATACCGCGACCAGAACCGGATCGCGAACGTCGTTCTGCCCGACGAGCCGAAACACGCCGCGATCATGCGCGGCGAAACCGTGCCCCCGGAGCCCGTCAACGCCCCGCCGCGGAAAGCCGCGGGCGCGCCGGCGCGAGGCTGGCAGGCGCCCACGCCGGCATGGGGGCGCAGCCGCAAGCGCCGGCCACGGCTCCGGCCTGGGGTGCTCAGGCTCCGGCTCCGCAGCAGCCCCCGCAGCAACCGCCCGCCCAGCAGCCGCCTGCGTCCCCGCCGTCCGCGCCGAGCGGGGCGCCCGCAACCGGCATGCCCGCTTGGCTCAATGGGTGAGGCGCAGTCGGCAGGAAGGCGGCGGAGGTCAACCGGGCCTTCGCCCCCGCCCGAGGCCCGACGCGATCCTGCCGGGCCGATGACCCCGGATGAATGGCAGGCGCATGTGACGCGCGAGGCGGCGCTGGAGATCGGACGATGGCTCGAGGCCCGAGGAAGACTGCAGGCCCCCATCGCAAGCCTCGGCCTCGCCGACCTCGAAGCCATGCCAGCAACGCGATCTCCCGCTGGATCGTGCTCCAGTCCGAAAAGCTCCAAAGGGCGGGCTGGCCGCCCGAGGACCCGATCGCGACCTTCTTGCTCGGGTAGCGCTTTGCGCCGTCTGCGCCCGCGAGGCGCGCGGCTTCGGCTACTGCCACGGCCTCCGCTGGGATCGCCACCCCTACCACCGCTTCTGCTCGCGCCGCTGTCAGGACGTGGGCAGCGCCATTGCCCAAAGGAACAACGGCATGATCGACAAGACAGCGCGCGAGGCGCAGGCGATCCGCGATGCGCGGACGCTCTTCGCCGAAGCGCTCACCGACCTCGGGCTCATGGAGCCCTTCTTTCACCGCAGCGCCGAGGACATCGACCGCCTGATCGAGGCGGCGGTCACCGGCTACATCGACAGCATGCAGGACCAGGCCGCGCGCAAGGAGCGCACCGGCACGGGCCTCGACGACCCCGTTCCGTTCTGAGGGAGCGCGCGATGATCGACCTGAACGACGACACCGCGTCCTGCAGCTGGAAACCTCTGCTCGAGGCGGCTACCGAGAACGCCGTCACCGATTTCGAGATCGAATTCTGCGACAGCCTCCACGAGAAGCTCGCGCGGTTCGGAGACAGCGCCCGGCTGACGGACGCGTAGTTCCACAAGCTGACCTGCATCGCGCAGGTCGGCGGGTTCTGGGAGCGCGAGCGATGATCGACCTAAACCATGGCTCGGGCTGCATCTACGGCGCCGGCGCGTCACGCCCGTCCATTGCCGAAGCCGTGTCCGCCGCCATCGACACGGCGCTGTCCACGCGCCGACGCGCCGAGCGCCCGCGCACTTATATCAGCTCCTCGGGTCTCGGTCGCGACTGCCTGCGCCAGATTGAATAGCCCCGCGTTTCCTGCGACGTTTGATCCTCTCGCGCTTGTGCAGGTTGAAGAAGCTCTCGGCGACGGCGTTGTCGTGGCAATTGGCGCGACGGCTCATGGAATGCTCGAGGTCGTGGGCTTTCAGGAACGCGGCCCAGTCCATGCTGGTGAACTGACTTCCCTGATCGGAGTGGATCAGCACCTTGGCCTTCGGCTTCCTCCGCCATGTGGCCATGAGCAGAGCCTGGAGCACCACGTCAGTCGTCTGGCGCGACTGCATGGACCATCCGATCACGCGCCGAGAGAACAGGTCGATGACTACCGCCAGGTAGGCCAAGCCTTCCCGGGTGCGGATGTAGGTTATGTCGTCGCCCATCGGGCTCGAACCAATGGCGCCACAATGGGCAACCCCAGACCGTGTCCGGCGCCGCCACGTCGAACTGCCGATCCAGGGTGTTGTCGACCACGACCGAGGGCCTGCCGCCATACTTGCCCGGGCGGCGCTTGTAGCCGATCCGTGCCGTGATCCCGGCCAGCCTGGTCAGCCTGGTCAGGCGTGCGACGCGGTTCAGGCAGACGTCCTCGCCTTGCGCGAGAAGATCGTCGTGCAGTTTGCGGTGCCCAAAGACCTTGCCGCTTTCGACCTAGGCCACCTTCAGCAGTTCGGTCTGGCGGGCGTCTTCCCGGGCATGCTTGCTCGACGGCGCCTTCGACCACGCTGCGAGTCCGCTCGGCTGGATGCGCAGGCACAGGCACATCGCCCGGACGGAGAACTGCCCGCGATGCTCGGCCACGAACGCGTATCTCACTCGTTCGGCATGGCCCTCGGCCCGGTGGCGGGCGCATGCCTCCCCCTTGGCGAAATACGCGCTCGGTATCGTCCTCGGACCAATGGCGGACAAGCCTCGCCCTTTTATAGGATGTCGCGCTCCTCACAGACCCGCGCCAGCTCCGTCTTCAGGCGCCGGATTTCGGTGTCTTTCTCGGCCTCTCTCGATGACGCCTGCGCAAACTTCTTCTCCCAGGCGTAGAGCGAATACGGGCTGACCCCGAGGCGCTGTGATACTTCCCTGACCGGATCGCCCCGCTCGGTGATCTGCGCGACGGCATCCCGCTTGAACTCGTCGCTGAACTTGCCGCTGCTCATCATGGCCTCCTTGCCTCAAAATTAGCGAAGAAGGCGTCCAGAAGACGCGGGGCTATTCAATCGCTTCATTGACCGTTTCCTCGACGGGGCGGACTTTACCTTAAACTGGAGGAAGGTGCGGGGCTTCCCAGAAGGCAGCGCCGGCTCCGTAAGGAAACCACAGTCGTCAGGATTGCCGAAGCGCGCGGTGGTGGCCCTGCATGCGCCATTCTCATTGCGAGGCGGTGATCACTTGCGAGCGTTGAACGCTTGGGCGGGGCGAGATGGTCTGTCCGATTCTGATCGGCAGATTTGCGTTCAGCGCAACCATGCTTCTGTCCCGATTTACGGGACGTCTGTGCCGATGCCGAGAGTGGAAGTCTTAAAAAACGGAGAGGTCAGTGCGGACAGGGTTAGTACGATCCGCATGCCATTCGCTCTTGCAGTCACCGCTGAAGCGGCGGGAGCTCCGAGGTCCGCCTTCCTCGTAGCTCCCCGCGCAAACTCCGCGGCTGCGCGCAAGTTGATCAGAACATTAGCTCTTGAGCGATTCCGTGCTGGCGAAGAACATGGCCTGGCTCACTGCGGAACGCACCTGTTCTTCCGAATAGGGTTTTGCGATCAGGAATGCCGGCTCAGGCTTGTCCCCGGTAAGCAACCGTTCGGGGAATGCGGTAATGAAGATGACGGGAATATCGCCGAACTGGCCGAGAAGGTCATTGACGGCGTCTATGCCGCTGGAATTGTCGGCGAGCTGAATGTCCGCGAGGATGAGATCGGGACGCTCCTTCGCGCCGAGCTCCACGGCCGAGCTCCGCGTGCGCGCGATACCGGTGATGTGATGACCCATCTCGGACACGATGGAATGGATATCCATCGCGATGATCGCCTCGTCCTCGATGATCATGACGTGACCTGACATCGACTTTTCCATCTCGACGATGGCGATGTCGACGAGGCTCGACGCTTCGTCGGCATCGATCCCCATGATCACGCCGACCTCCTCGAAGCTGAACCCTTCGATCGTCGAGAGGAGAAGCGCTTCGCGCGTGTTGTTGGTCAATCCGACCATGTGGTCGAGTGCGGCGCTCTCCATGCGCGACCGGGGATCTTCGGTATCCGCGGTCGGGGCGCCCGCAGTGGACCAGATTTTGTGAAATGCGTTGAACAGTGCAACCTTGGGTCCGATGTCGCGTTGGAAAATGGACGGATCCTGAAGAATCGCTTCGAGCGTGGCGGCGGCGTAGTTGTCGCCGGTCCCTTGCGAGCCGGTCAAGGCGCGGGCGTAACGGCGAAGATAGGCAAGCTCCGGCGCGATCATATCCGACAGATCGATCGCCTTTTTCTGTGCTGTCATTCGATGAGTGTCCCTGAATTTCTCCGGAACAACCGCCCAAGCTTGGCGTTTGTTCCAACTGAATCATCAGTTTTCCTAGATCAGCGGGCACGTTAATACCTCATGACATCCGAGAAGAAAACGTCTAGTGTCATGCGCCAGATCGACGAGAATCTGCGGCGCGTGTACCAACAGGACAGTTCTGAAGAAGTGCCCGACAGGTTTAAAAAGCTGCTCGACCAGCTTAAGTCCAAGGACAATGGTGACGAGCCGCAAGGACCCAAGTAAATGAGTGAAGTCAAAGACCCTCGCGACGAGTTGGTCGAGCATCTCGGTGCCTTGCGAGCCTTTGCGATGTCGCTGACGCGGAACTCGGCCGCGGCCGACGATCTCGTTCAGGACACGATCGAGAAGGCCTGGAAGAACATGGACAAGTTCCAGCCCGGCACGAACCTTCGGGCGTGGCTGTTCACGATCCAGCGCAACGCGTTCTATTCCATACGCCGCAAGGCGAAGCGGGAAGTCGCCGATGTCGACGGTATCATGGCAGCGGGCCTCTCGGAAAAGCCGCATCACGATGGGCGGTTGGCAATGAACGATTTCCGCAAGGCGTTCGAGAAGCTCCCCGACGAACAGCGTGAGGCGCTGATGCTCGTCGGCGCGTCAGGCTTCGCCTACGAGGAGGCCGCCGACATGTGCGGGGTCGCCGTCGGGACGATCAAGAGCCGGGCAAATCGCGGACGGCGCAAGTTGGCAGAGTTGATGGGTTTGGATCCGGACGAGGATCCCGTCATCCGGGACACGACCAACGATTCGGTGATCTCGACATCCCATTCCCGGCAAAGTTGAGCGATGCTTCCGGGTGGACGCGGGATCGACGGTTTGGATCGTCTGGACGTCCGTCTGGTGGCGCTTCTGGGCCTGGCCCTGCTGCCCATTGGCGTCATCGCGATGGTGCAGACCTACCGGGTCATCGACAATGCGGATAGCGTCGCGCGGTCTGCGCTGATCGGATCGACGATCAGTGCGGTGAACGAGGAACGTGAGATGCTGGTCCAGCTGCGTGGTGCGGCGCAGATCGCGGCCGACCTCATACCCTCGGTGATCGACAACCCGGCTGATTGCTCGGCACGTATGGAGGATTTCACCGAGCGGTTCGAGAATATTTCCTTCGCAGGATATATCGACGCAGAGGGCATCATTCAGTGCGCCTCCGACGCCGTCGACACCGACATCTCGGACCTGCCCATATTCCAGCGGTTCCTCCAGGAGCGCTCCTTGTTCTTCGCGTCGATCAACGGGGTCGTCAGCCGCTCGCCCGTGGTGACCGTGGTTCAGCCCGTCGGGCCCGTCGGCAATCCGGACGGATATGTCGGGTTGTCCGTTCCGCAACAGCCCCTGAGACTGCAGGCCGACGAGCCCGGTGCGATACAACCCATCGGTACATTGACGCTTTCGAGTTCCGGCGATGTCCTGAGCCTTCTGAAGTCCGACGCCATCGAAAGTCTCGATGATCACCTTCCCGCGGACGTGGAGATCACGGATTTCATGACGGACGAGGCGATCAATATCGAGTCGGTCTCGCGGCAGGGCGAGCGGAACATCTACACGATCGCCCCGATGATACCGGGCGAGATCTACGCCGTTTCGATCTGGCGTGCCTCGGCCATCCGGACGGGCGGACTGACCGCGGTGAGCGCAATCCTCTTTCCGCTTCTGATGTGGCTGGTCAGTATCGGCGTTGCCTATTTCGCGGTGCACCGCCTCGTCGTGCGCCACATACGCCGGTTGCGCCTGAGGATCCGCGCCTTCACCACCACGCGGCGCATCCTGCCCTATCCCAATCCGGGCGATCTGCCGAGCGAGCTTCGCGAAGTGGTCGAATCCTTCGAGCAGCTCACCGAACGGATCGTGCGCGACGAGGCGGATCTCGAGAACAGCCTGCACGAGAAGGATGTCCTCCTGAAGGAGGTCCATCATCGCGTGAAGAACAACCTTCAGCTGATCTCTTCGATGATGAACATGCAGCTTCGCAAGGCGCGGTCAGGCGAGACGAAAGAGTTGTTGCGCAGATTGCAGGATCGCGTGCTCGGGCTGGCGACGATCCACAGAAATCTTTATCGCGCCAACGTCCTGTCGCGGGTGGACAGCGCGCAATTGATCTCGAACCTCGTCTCGCAGATCGTGGATTCCTCGGACTTGGCCGATCAGGGGGTCGATTTGGTGATTGATGTCGAGCCTGTCGCGCTCTACCCGGATCAGGCCGTTCCGCTCTCGCTGCTGGTAACTGAAGCCCTGACGAATGCGGTCAAGTATGTTGGCAAACCCGACGGGGCCGACGTTCCGTGGATCGAACTGACGCTCTCGGAGGATAACGGCTTTGTCGACGTCAGATGCTCGAATTCGCTGGGGCGCCCGGTCAACGGCGATCAGGCGACGTTGTCTTCGGGACTGGGCAGCCAGCTCATGTCGGCATTCGTCATGCAGCTCGACGGCCAGATGGATGTCCAGCACGAAGAGGATATTTATTCCGTCGTGTTGAGCTTTCAGACCAGCAATTTTGCAGCCGAGCTGTGACGTCGCCGCGCTTCCTGATCACGGCCGAAGAGGCTTATCCGGCTTTCGAGGAGGCCGTGCTCGCCGCGGAGGACCGGATTCTCATGGGGTTCCGGATCTTCGATCCGATGACCCTCCTGAGGTCGGATGCCGCGAGGGCGATCGGCGACGACTGGATCGACTTGCTGGTCCACGCTCTCAAGCGCGGCGTGACCGTCGATCTGACGCTGTCGGATTTCGATCCGATCGTCTCGCCGGACATGCACGAGCTGACATGGTCCTCGCTGCGCAAGATGCAGGCCGTCGCCGAGCTGGCAGGCGATGCGGGGCACCGGCTTTCGGCGCGCGCGGCGATGCATCCCGCGCGGGTGGGATGGGTAACGGCCGGGATCCTGTGGCCGAGGGTCCGCAAGGAACTGACCGAAGTCTGTGACATGCTCAATGGCCTGGAACCCGCGATCCGCCGGGCCCGGTTCCGGGATCTCCCGGGATTGCGGGAATGGCTCCGGTTCGACGGGGAGGGACGGATCGAACAGCATGAACGCGGCCCGTTCCCCCTTCATCCCGTGTCGCATCACCAGAAGCTTGCCGTGATCGACGGCAAGACGCTCTATATCGGAGGTCTCGATCTCAATCCGCGCCGCTACGACACGCGCCGCCACCATCGCCCGGGCGAGGAAACCTGGCACGATCTGCAGGTCATGATCGAAGGGCCGGTTGCGGCGGCCGCCGAGGCGCATCTGCGGACATTCGTCGCCGTCACGGAAGGGACGGCGCCGCTGCGCGAGCAGAGCGAGGGTTTGCGCCTGACGCTTTCCACGAAGCGAACCGATCCGATGGCGGCCTTCGGCCCGGAGCCCATGCTCTCGGGGCTTTACGATCAGACCGTCGAAGGGGTCCGCGGCGCACGCCGCATGATCTATTTCGAGACGCAGTTCTTTCGCGACCGCCAGCTTGCGGAGGAGATCGCCGCGGCCGGACGGGAGAATGCCGATCTGGAAGTTCTGTTCGTCCTGCCCGCCGCGCCCGAGGACGTGGCCTTCGAGAATCGCACCAAGGCGGATTCGCGCTTCGGAGAATATCTTCAGGCGACATGCGTGGACATCGTGACGGCAGCATTCGGCGATCGGGCGTTCTTTGCTTCTCCGGCCCAGCCGCGGCCTTTCCCCCCCGGCAAGGAACGGGGTCGCGCCTGCTTCCACGGATCGCCCCTCATCTATGTGCATGCCAAGCTGGCTGTTTTCGACCGCCGTGCGGTGATGGTATCTTCCGCGAACATGAACGGGCGCTCCATGCACTGGGACACGGAGGCCGGCCTGTTCGTGGACGATCCCGACTTCGCCTCCGAGGTGCTCCACCGCGCCGTGGGACATTGGTGCCGCAAGCATCCGCCGGATTACTCCGCTCCGCTCGTCCCCCAGATCCGCGAGATGGCCGAGACGGATGCGGTGCGCCAGCCTGAAAACCGTCAGACGTACCTGCTGCCCTACGATGTCGAGCAGGCGCGGGAGTTCGGCATGCTGCTTCCCGGCATTCCGGACGAGCTGGTCTGACCGATGGGTGTGGCAGCTCTTCCCGTCGATAAGACCGCCGACGGATCGCCGCGGCGCGTGGGCATCGAGGTCGAGTGTTCCGGCCTGACCGAGGATGCCGTGACCCGGCTCATCGTCGAGACGCTGGGCGGGTCGAGGCGCCAGGTTGCGGAATACGAATGGCGGGTCGAGGACACGTGTCTCGGCGGAATGGACGTCCTTCTCGATACGGCCTTGCGCGACTGGGCGGGGGGCGCGGTGAAACGGGCGGGGCTCGATCTGGGGCGCGCCGTCATTCCGGTCGAGTATGTGAGCGATCCCATCCTCCCCACGGAAATCCGCGACCTCGAACGGCTCAACGCGGCGATGGCTGAGGCCGGGGCGTTCGGCACGCAGGACGGCATCGCGCTGGGCTTCGGCGTGCATCTCAACGTCGCCCTCGCCGGCACCACGATCCCGGATATCCTGCCCACGCTCCAGACATTCGCGCTGGTGGAGGATTGGCTGCGCGCCGACATGGCGATCGATACCGCGCGCCGGGTCCTTCCCTTCGTCGATCCGTACTCGGCCGAGCTGGTGGACGCCCTCGCGGCGCCCGAAGCGGACGCCTGGACGCTCGAGCAGCTGATCGAGGCGTACCTTACCCATGCGCCCAGCCGGAACCGGGCGCTCGACGTCCTGCCGATCCTGAAGCATCTGGATCACGATCGGGTCGTCGCCGCCGTGCCGGAAATGGCGCGAAAGGCCGGTCGTCCCGCGTGGCACTACAGGCTGCCCGATTGCCGGATCGACGATCCGGACTGGTCGCTCTCGCTGGAATGGGGCCGCTGGTGTGCGATCGAACGGATCGCGGCCGATCGGGCCCTGCTCGACAGGTTGCGCGAGGAATGGCGAGCCTATCGAGGCCGGATCCATCTGCCCGGACAATGGGCGCGCATCTCGGGCGAGATCATCGGCCCTTCGGGAGCGTTCCTGTGACGAGGCCCCTCATCGGCGTGACCACCTCGGAACGCTCCGGTTGGCGCATCTTTCCCTTGGTGGCGTTCAATCTCTGGCTGACCGGTGGACGGGCTGTGCGCTGGGTCGCCGGAAAACCCGCGGACGTGGACAAGGTCGACGGTATCATCATCGGGGGCGGCGACGACATCTCGCCGGATCTCTATCAGGGCCAGATCGTGTCTTCGGCACGCCTCGATCCGGGGCGCGACGCGATGGAAGAGGCGCTCGTGACCCGCGCATTGGAGCGTGGCAAACCCGTTCTGGGCATCTGCCGCGGCTCGCAGATGATCAATGTCGCCCTTGGCGGGCGGATCGATCAGGACGCCTACAACACCTATCAGAAAAGCGACCGGCACTGGACGATCCTCCCCAGGAAGCGGGTCGAGATCCTGCCCGGAACGCTGTTGTCCCGCCATACCGGAACCGCGCCGATGAAGGTCAACGCCCTCCATTCACAAGCGGTATCGACCCTTGGACGGGGATTGCAGGTGGCTGCCCGCGATGCGGGCGGCATGGTGCAATCGATCGAACGCCGCGAAGATCCTTTCGCCCTCGGGATTCAGTGGCATCCCGAGCATCTCTTCTATGCGCATCGCCAGAGGGCGATCTTTCGCGCCTTGGTCAACGCCGCGCGCGCCGCCGCCGAGAGGCGGGGCCAGATCGAAGCGGTCCAGGCCGGGGCACCGGCGCCCTAGTCGAAGAGCGCGTGACCCTGATCGGCCATCCGACGATATCGCGACAGCGCGAGCTCGGTTCCGTCATCCAGCACCGCATGCGTCATCACCAGCGCGTCATTCGCGTGCAGGTCCTCGATTCGGCCCAACGCACCGGCATCCCCGAACACTTCAAGGCCTAGCCAATCCGTCACCTTGTCCATATAGGCGACACGCTCCGACCCATCCGATTGCGCTTCCGTCGACGCAGAGCGCGGGACGTCGGATGTAGCCTGCTCGGATTGCACCGCCGCGAACATCAGCGGCGAGAACGTGTTGCCGAATGGCCCCACGATAAGCGGAGGAAGAGACGTGGAATCGTACGACGTGTCGTCTATCTTCGGGGCACCTTCGAGTTCCTCGCGATCCATCCTCAAGGGCCATTCGCCACCCTGGGGCATCGCGAACCTCTCGACGCTCACGAGAACCTCTTCGGAGTGAAACCAGCCTCCCAGATCCAACACGACGTGACGCAGACGCCAGGTCTCAGGCATGAAATAGATCTGGCTGATCGAAAAGGCGCCGTCTTGCGTTTTCGCCTTGCTGTTCAATAGGTCGCGCGCAGACAGGGGCATATGCTTTCTCCTTTTCCCCTCAACCCACCCGATCCAGCGCAGGTTCCGGAACCCGAAGCGCGGCCGCGATGTTACAGTCCCATGTTGCAAGGAGGTGCAATATGGACTTCTCTTGGCTTATCCCGCTCCTGGCATTGTTTACCATACTGGCATTTCTGGTGTTCGCGCTCGTCAGCAAGCGCGAGACGGAACGTGACCGCAAGGAAAACACTCAATCGTCCAGCCTTGCCGTCGACGGGGACGATCACGTCGTCAAGGATTAAAAATCGCACGAGAGTCTGGAACTTTCGGCTCGGGCGGTGTTTGCTCTCGCGAGACAACGTGACTGAAAGGATGTCCGATGGTTGAGACGACGAAGATGAAGGATTCCAATCCTTCGACCGAGGACCTGTCGCGGCAGGTCGACCTTCTCAAGGCCGATATCAGGCGTCTCACCGAGACCATCACCGATATGGGCAAGGCGAAGGGTCGCGGCTACGCCGACGAAGCCCGCCGTCGCGCTAACTCCGTCCGGACGGAGGCTGAGCTTCGGGCACAGGAAATGCGCGGACATGCCGACGAGAAGATGGACGAGGTCGAGGCCTATGTTCGCCAGAACCCGACCACGGCGCTGGGAATTGCGGCACTTGTGGGTGTGATCGTCGGCTTCATGACGCGCCGCTGAATGTTCGCCAACTACGTCATTCGCGCGCAACTGATGGCCAAGATGTTTGCCAGGCGTGCCGTCTACGGCACGCTCGGTGCACTTTTCCTGCTGTTAGGTGCCGTGTTCTTCGGTGCGGCTCTGTGGCTTTATGTCGCCAATCTCTACGGTGCGCTGAATGCCAATCTCATGGCGGGCGGATTTCTCGTGTTTCTCGGCCTCCTCGTGCTTCTAGTCGCGAGAATTCCTCCCCGCATCGTTCCGGCCGAACGCGCCGCGGCGATGGCCGATCCTCGCAGGTCCGCAGTGCCTCCCCCAGGCTCGCCAAGCGTGATGACCGCCGCAAGTATTGCGCAGGCGTTCGTGATCGGCCTTACAGCGGCTCGGGCCTTCCGGCGCCGCGGCTGACCTGACGCAACGCCTCGATCAGCATGTCCGACGTGAATGGACTGGAAATATGCACAGTTCGAGGGTCGAAGACCGCGCGCACGGTTTCGTCGTCGGAAATCGTGATCGTCCCGATGCGATGCCCGTCGAGGGCATCGGCGAGGCGTACCAATCGCTCCCGCGTGGTCGAGCCGGACACGATGCAGAAGTCGACCAGATCCGCCTGCAGCAGCGCCGCTTCGGCCGCCTCGATGGAATTGACCGTCAGCACGTCGAGATGCGGAAACTCCTCCTGAACCGTCTCGAATATGTCGGTCGCGACGAGTGGCGACTTTTCAACTACTAGAACTCTGGGCATCGTGCCCTTCCCTGTAAGGATTGAAACGGTGCGTGATATACCGTAGCTGCGATGAACTGCAACGGTGTCGATTAATCTGTGACATAGCTGACGAGGAATTTCATATGGCCGTGGATTGCCGTCAGTGTCCGTTACGCGCCCTGCCTTGCTTCGAGGATCTGCGTGAGGACGAGCTGACCTTCATCAAGAACTTCAAGGCAGGAGAACTGGACGTCGCAGCCGGAACGCCGATCCTCATAGAACATTCCAAGAGCCCGCAATTGTTTACGGTTCTCAAGGGTATGGGGATCCGCTACAAGTCGCTGGAGGACGGTCGGCGGCAGGTGACCAACTTCATCATGCCCGGCGATCTGGTCGGCATGCAGGGGGCGATCCTCGACGATCTTGGATATTCGGTCGAGGCGAAGACCGACATGACCCTGTGCGTCTTCCGACGGTCCGAATTATGGAAACTCTTCCGGGCGCATCCGTCGCGAAGCTTCGATCTCACCTGGCTCGTCTGCAAGGAAGAGCATTTCCTCGGGGAGGCCCTGACCACCGTGGGCCAGAGATCGGCATTGGAACGGATCGCATGGGCCCTGGTCCACATCCATGACCGCGCCTTCGAATTGCGCCTCGTGCAGGACGGGATACTCGCCTTTCCGTTCCGCCAGCAGGATCTCGCGGACGCGCTGGGACTTTCGCTCGTGCACACCAACAAGACGTTGGCCAAGCTGCGCGAGCGCAATCTCGCGACGTGGTCCGACGGCCTGTTGCGGTTGAACGATCGCGAAACCCTGCGGGAAATCGCGCTCATGCCAGAGCTCGCGCCCCGCGTCCGCCCGCTTCTCTAGCCGTCGAGGATGGTGTCGGGCACGGCGGGGGCGGGGTCCTCGTCCGGGCGCGTCGTGGCGTTGCCGCGCGCTGCGCTCGATTCGACCTCGAGTTCCGCGTTCAGAGACGCGCCGAGCAGGACCGAAAACGCGCTGAGATAGAGCCACATCAGCAATGCGATGACCGCGCCCAGCGTGCCGTAGATCTGGTTGTAGTTTCCGAAATTCGCGATGTAGTAGGAAAAGCCGAAGGAAATCGCCCCCCAGATGACGATCGCCACGAGGGCCCCGGGCGTGAGCCATCCCGCGCGTGCGCCCCTGCGGTTGGGGCCGTAGCGATAGATGACCCCCAGGGCCATCACCACCACGGCGAGGGCGACCACCCAGCGCACCGATGCGAGCAGCAACGTGGTGACCGGGCCGAGCGGCAGGATCGCGAGAATGATGGGCAGCACGACGACGCAGCAAAGCGCGACGAGGGCGACGCCGATCAGCAGGAAGGTAACGCCGAACGCCGCCGCCATCTGCCGGACCCCGACCCGGTTGCGCTCGCGGTAGATCGCGTTCAGCCCGCGGATCAACGCCGCGACGCCCGCGCGGGACGACCAGAGCGCGGCCGCGAGCGAGATGAGCGTGGTCCACCCCAACGCACTGCTGTTGGCCGTGACGAGCGACGTGATCTGCGTGTCGAGGATCGCGAAGGCATCGCTCGGGACGAACCCGCGCAGAAGGTCGAGCTGGTCCGCGACCTCGATGGGATCGGCGAAAAACCCCCATATCGCGATGATCGCGGCGAGCGTGGGAAAGATCGCCAGCATCCCGTAGAATGCGACCCCTGCCGCGATCAGGCCGAGGTTGTTGTCGTTGAATGCAAGGAATACGCCCTTGATCGCCCGCGACCAGATCGTCCAGCCCAGCCTCGGGTTTCGCCGTTCCGCCATCGCGTGCCACTCCCCGACCGGCGGCCCGAAATCTCGCCTGTCGTTTCTCGGGGCAGGGGCGATCCCGTGACGCCACCGCACCTCTCGCCGCCCATTCTAGGCCAATTCAGGCCCGATGTCGCGCGCGAGAAAAGGGCTCGCCCCGCCAAAAGCCCCGCGCCCGGAAATTCGGGACCGCGCCGACACGTCGGTGTTGGAATCCGCATATAGCATGCTTATCTTCAGATCATGCCTGCGTCGTGGCATGACGGCGCTTTGTGAAGGAGGACGATGTCCTGTCTCTCAGCCAGAATGCAGCGATCGACGCTGCTTCGAATCCGCACATGACTGCGCGGATTGCTCAACCCATGCTCGAGCCGGAGGCCCTGCTCAAGCATGTTCTTTCCTCTCTCGACGACGACAAGGCCGAGGACATCGTGCAGATCGACCTGCGCGGCAAGTCCGAGATGGCCGATTTCATGATCATCTGCTCGGGGCGTTCGTCCCGCCAGGTCACGTCGATCAGCGACAAGCTGGTGGATCGCCTGAAGCAGGATCACGGCCGCAGTTCCAAGATCGAAGGCAAGGATGGCGGCGATTGGGTCCTCATCGACACGGGCGATGTGATCGTTCACGTGTTCCGGCCCGAGGTCCGCGAATTCTACCAGCTCGAAAAGATGTGGCTGTCCCCCGAAGAGGCCGCCAGGCGCGCCTGACTTGCGGGTGCATATCACCGCCATGGGCCGGATCCGCTCCGGCCCCGAGCGGACCCTGATCGACGATTACGCCAAGCGGTTCGACCGGACGGGGCGCCCCCTGTCGCTCGGCCCGCTCTTCGAGGCGGAAGTCGATCCACGCAAGGCGGCCGGGCCCGAGGCCGAGGCCGACGCGTTGCGCAAGGCCGTACCCGACGGCGCGCTGATCTGCGCTCTGGACGAGCGCGGCAAGCCGCGATCTTCGCGCGACCTTGCCGGAATGCTGTCGCGATGGCGTGACGACGGTCGCTCGGACGTGGCATTCGTCATCGGCGGCGCGGACGGGCTGCATCCGGAATTCAGGGACGGGGCAGACGAATGCCTCTCGTTCGGGCGCATGGTCTTTCCCCACATGCTGGTCCGCGTGATGCTGGCCGAGCAGCTCTATCGTGCCGCGTCGATCCTCGCCGGCACACCCTATCACCGAGATTAGGGTGCTTTCCCACCGGCCCGGCCGGCGTTAGGGTTCGGCCCGAACAACGCCCGAAAGGTCTCATTCATGTCCGCACCGAAGCCTGTCGTTCTTTGCATTCTCGACGGATGGGGCGCGCGCGAGGATACCGACGCGAATGCGCCGGCGCTTGCCGACACCCCGAATTTCGACCGGATCCGCGACGCAGGACCCGCGGCCCGGCTGATCACGCACGGGCCCGATGTCGGCCTTCCCAAGGGCCAGATGGGCAATTCCGAGGTCGGACACACGAATATCGGCGCAGGTCGGGTGGTGGCCATGGATCTCGGCCAGATCGACCTGGCGATCGAGGATGGAAGTCTGGCCGAGAACGCGGCGCTTCGCGGCTTCGTTTCGGACCTGTCGGCTTCTGGCGGTGCGGCGCATCTCATGGGCGTGGTCTCCGACGGCGGCGTCCATGGCCATATCGACCACATCGTGGCAGCCGCCCGGATCATCACCGATGCCGGCGTGCCGGTCGTGGTCCATGCGATCACCGACGGGCGCGACGTCGCGCCCGATTCCGCACGCGGTTTCATCGATGCGCTCGAGGATCGCCTGCCGCTAAATGCACGGATCGGCACGGTGATCGGGCGATACTATGCGATGGACCGCGACAATCGCTGGGCGCGGGTATCCACGGCCTATGCCGCCATGGTCCGCGCCGAGGGCGAACGGGCCCCCACCGCGCGTGCCGCCGTCGATCAGGCCTATGCAAACGATACGACGGACGAGTTCATCCCCGCGACGGTGATCGGGGATTACGACGGCATGCAGGCCAAGGATGGCGTCTTCTGCTTGAACTTCCGGGCGGATCGCGCACGCGAGATCCTCTCGGCCCTAGGCGATCCGGATTTCTGCGGGTTCGATACCCCCGATCGGCCGCAATTCGCCGCGCGGCTCGGGATGGTCGAATATTCCCGATCCCACAACGACTGGTTCGAAACCGTCTTTCCCAAGCGCAAGCTCGTCAACACGCTCGGCGAATGGGTGGCCAAACAGGGTCTTCGTCAGTTCCGCGTGGCCGAGACCGAGAAATACCCCCACGTCACGTTCTTTCTCAACGGCGGCAAGGAAAACCCGGAGGAGGGCGAAGAACGCGCGATGCCGAAATCGCCCGGCGTCGCCACCTACGACCTGCAGCCGGAGATGTCGTCCGTCGAAGTCTCCGACCGCTTCGTCGCGGCGATCGAGGCCGGCTTTGACCTGATCGTGTGCAACTATGCCAATCCCGACATGGTCGGCCATACCGGCGATCTCGATGCGGCGATCGCGGCCTGCGAGGCGGTGGACCGGGGCCTTGGCCGCGTGCTCGATGCGCTGGAGAAAGCCGGCGGCGCGATGATCGTCACCGCCGATCACGGCAATTGCGAGGTCATGGTCGATCCGGAAACCGGTGGCCCGCATACCTCGCATACCCTGAACCTCGTCCCGGTGATCCTCGTCGGCGGTCCGACGGGCGCGACGCTTGCCGATGGGCGTCTCGCCGATCTGGCGCCCACGCTTCTCGATCTGATGCAGATCCCGCAACCCGACGAGATGACGGGGCGGAGCCTGATCCGCCGATGATGCGGCTGGCCCTCGTGCTCGGATGCCTCGCCCTGCCCCTGCAGGGGGCGGCGGCACCCGGAGCGGAGGATACCGCAAACCGGGCGGCCCGGGCGCTCGACCAGGCGGCCGTGGCTCTGCGCGATGCCGGGTCGTCCTCGGAGCGCGTTGCCGCACTCACGCGCTCGGTCAGGGCATACGAGGAGGGCCTCGCCCTTGTGCGCGATGCCCTGCGGGAAACCGCCGCGCGCGAGGCGCATATCGAAGGCCGCCTCGCAGCCGAGCGCGCGCAGCTCGGCCAGCTTCTCGGCGCGCTCCAGGCCATGGGGGCCGCTCCGGAGGCGGCGCTGCTCCTGCATCCCGCCGGGCCCGAGGACACGGCGCGGGCCGGTATGCTCCTGCATGCCGTGACGCCGGCGATCGCCGATCGGGTCGCAAGCCTGCGCGCGGATCTGGACCGGATCGAGCACCTGCGCACGGTTCGCGAGGCCGCGCGTGCGGATCTCGTGGCGGGCCTGCGCGGGGCGCAGGACGCCCGGGCCTCGCTCGGGGCCGCGATGGCATCGCGCCGGCCCGTCTCGCAGGGTGAACTTGCGCTCGAGGCCCGCCTGAAGGAGCTCGGGCGATCCTCGGAAACACTCGCCGCCTTCGCGGCAGGCTTGCCAAAGAATGTCGCATCCCGTGGCGCGCCGGATTTCGCCGGGCTCAGGGGAGATCTCGCCCTGCCTGTTGCGGGTGATCTGCAATCGGCGTTCAATACCCGCGACGCCGCCGGCATCGCGCGGCCGGGATGGGTTCTTGCAACCGCGCCGGACGCTCTGGTGACCGCACCCGCCACGTCGACGATCCGGTATCGCGGGCCGCTCCTCGACTACGGAAACGTGATGATTCTCGAGCCCGGGAGCGGCTATCTGATGGTTCTGGCGGGCCTCGGGTCGGTATATGGTGCGCCCGGAGACACCGTCCCTGCCGGTGCGCCCCTGGGTCTGATGCCGGGCGGAGGAACGAATGGCGGTTCTGGCCAATCGGCCGAAGAAACGCTTTATGTTGAGGTAAGACAGGGGAACGCCCCCGTGGATCCGGCGGAATGGTTCGCCCCTGCGCAAGAATAGGACGAGGCTCATGAAAAAATTCGCTATGGCCGCTATCGGCGGCACGGTGGCCGGCGTGCTGCTCACGACCCAGATCGCCGGTCCGCTGATCGCGCAGGAGAACGCCGACCGCTCGAACGTCTACGAGCAGCTCGACCTCTTCGGCGACATCTTCGAGCGGATCCGCGCCCAGTACGTGACCGAGGTCGAGGAGCAGGATCTGATCGAGGCGGCCATCGACGGGATGCTGACCTCGCTCGATCCTCATTCGAGCTATCTCTCGCCCGAGGACGCGGACCGGATGCGCACCCAGACCCGCGGCGAGTTCGGCGGCCTCGGGATCGAGGTCACGCAGGAAGAGGGCTTCATCAAGGTCGTGTCGCCGATGGACGGCACGCCGGCCGACGATGCCGGCATGATGGCCGGCGACTACATCACCCATGTCGACGGGGAATCCCTGCTCGGCCTGACGCTCGACGATGCGGTCGACATGATGCGCGGTCCGGTGGGCTCGGAAATCGTAGTGACGGTCGTGCGCGAGGGCGTGGACGAGCCCTTCGAGGTCTCCATCATTCGCGACACGATCGAACTGACCGCCGTGCGCTCCCGGATCGAGGGCGATACCGTCGTGCTGCGGGTCATCACCTTCAGCGACCAGACCTTCGCCAAGCTCGAGGAGGAGCTCGCGACTCAGGTCGAGGCCGCCGGCGGGATGGAGAACGTCAACGGCTTCGTCATCGATCTGCGCAACAATCCCGGCGGTCTGCTCAACCAGGCGATCGAGGTCAGCGACGCGTTCCTCGACGAGGGCGAGATCGTCTCGACCCGCGGCCGCGAGGTCGAGGACAGCGATCGGTTCAACGCCACCGAGGGCGACCTGGCCGAAGGCAAGCCCATCGTGGTCCTCATCAACGGCGGCTCGGCCAGCGCCTCCGAGATCGTGGCCGGCGCGCTTCAGGATCACCGGCGGGCGATCGTCGTGGGCACCAAGAGCTTCGGCAAGGGCTCGGTCCAGACGGTGATGCCGCTGCGGGGCGAGGGGGCGATGCGCCTGACCACCGCGCGGTACTACACGCCGTCGGGCCGGTCGATCCAGGCCCTCGGCGTCTCGCCGGACATCGTGGTGCAGCAACCGGCCATCGATCCCAATGCAGACGAGGCGGAAGAAGAGGAGCGTTCCCCCTTCAGCCGGTCGGAGGCCGATCTGCGCGGCGCCCTCGACAACGATTCCGTCGACGAGGACGAAGAGCGGATCATCCGCGAGGAACAGGAGGCCGCGGAGGAATCTGCACGACTTCGCGACGAGGATTACCAGCTGGCCTACGCCATCGACATCCTCAAGGGGCTCGCCGCGATGGGGCCCGCGCAGGAATGAGCGTGCGGGCCGAGGATCTGCCCTACCGTCCCTGCGCGGGCGTGGTGCTCGTCAATGCGGGCGGCCGCGTCTTCGCGGGGCAGCGGATCGACCACGCGGCCGGTGCGTGGCAGATGCCGCAGGGCGGGATCGACCCGGGCGAGACGCCGCGCCAGGCCGCGCTTCGCGAGCTGGAAGAGGAAACCGGCGTGACCGCCGATCTGGTGACGATCGAGGCCGAAACGTCCGACTGGATCACCTACGACTTGCCCGACGAGCTTCTGGGCAAGATCTGGGGCGGAAAGTATCGCGGCCAGAAGCAGAAATGGGTTCTGATGCGCTTCACCGGCCGCGACGACGACGTGAACATCGCAACCGCGGATCCGGAATTCAGCGCCTGGGAATGGGTCGAGCCGGAGCGGCTGGCGGAGCAGATCGTGCCCTTCAAGCGCGCTGTCTACGATGCCGTTCTCGGTGAGTTCCGCGGCAGGATTGCAGGCTAGCCAAGGGTTGCCGCAACTGCTCGCCCTGCCATCGTTCCCCACGGTTCACGCCGTGGGGCCCGGCCGGGGCAGCGTCGCTTTCGCCACCTCCCGACGGCCCTTCGCCCTCTCCGATCGAGATACGCCCCGATAGCCTCGGCAGGCCGGCGGCGTGACCGACGTGCTTCCCGGGCCGCCCCCCCCGGCTAGTTCCCGAAGATGGTCCCCAACACGTCGTTGATGATCTGCTCGGCCACGTTGCCGGGGCCTTGTTGCGGGGCAGGGCCGATCTTGCGGGGCTGTCCGCTTTGCGCCTCGCTCACGCGTCCGTCATATCCCGGCGCGGGGGCGGGCGCCGCGGGGTCCTGAAGCCGGCCGGCGGGCGCCACCATCGGCAGAGGGTGGGGCGGAATGCCCTCGTGCACGCGTTCCATCGTCTCGCGCCAGATATCCGCAGGCAGTCCCCCGCCGGTGACCCCCGTCAGCGGCGTGTTGTCGTCATAGCCCATCCAGACGCCCGTGACGTAATCGGCGGTGAAGCCCAGGAACCACGCGTCACGCGCGGCCTGCGTGGTGCCCGTCTTGCCCGCCGCCTCGCGATTCGCGAGCTTCGCGCGCTGCCCGGTGCCTTCCTCGATCACGCGGCTCATCATCCAGGTCAGCTGCCGCGCGGCGGTTTCGGTGATGACGCGCTCGCCGAGCCCGCCGATCTGGCCGATCAACGGCTCGTCGCTGCCCTGAAGGCGCAGATCCGTAAGGCCGTAGGGCTCGACCGAGGTGCCGCCGTTGAGGATGCCCGCATAGGCGCCCGTCATCTCCAGAAGCGTCGATTCCGACACGCCGAGGGCCAAGGCCGGCCCGGCCGCCAGATCGGATTCGATCCCGAAATCCGAGGCGACCTGGCGCACGGCCTCGCGGCCCACGGCTTCGGAGATCTTCACGGCCGGCACGTTGCGGCTGTCCCTGAGGGCCGTGGCCATCGTCATCTCGCCCGCGAAATCGCGGGTGTAGTTCGACGGCGACCACTCGCCCGATCCGGGGATCTGGAACGAGACCGGCTCGTCCACGATGACGTCGTCGGGAGAGAACCCGAATTCCAGTGCCGTGGCGAAGACGAACGGCTTGAAGGCCGACCCGGTCTGGCGCTTGGCCATGATGGCGCGGTTGAACTGGCCCGCCACGCCCTTGAACTTGCGGCCCCCGACCATGGCGCGCACGGCGCCGTCGGCACTCATCACGATGATCGCGGCCTGGGCTTCCGAATCGGGGCTGACCTTGCTCTCGAACACGTCGCGAAGCGCGCCTTCGGCCGCGCGCTGGATCGCCGGGTCGAAGGTGGTGCTCAGGATGACGTCCTCGGTCGTCTTGGAGGTGAGGAAATCGGGGGCGTCGCTCATCACCCAGTCGGCGAAATAGCCGCCCGCGCGGGCCTCCGCCGCGGCCGAAAGTTCGGCGGGATTGTCGCGGGCGCGCCGGGCCTCCTCGGCCGTGAGGTATCCTTCCTGCTCCATCAAGCCGACGATGACGTTGGCGCGGTTCTGGCTGCGCTCGAGATTGTTGGTGGGCGCATAGCGCGTCGGCGCGACGAGCAGACCCGCGAGCATGGCCGCTTCGGCAGGGGTCACGTCGTTCGCGGACTTGCCGAAATAGCGCTGGGCCGCGGCCTCGAAACCGCGCGACCCCGCCCCGAGAAACGCCCGGTTGACGTAGATCGTGAGGATCTCGTCCTTGGAATACTTGGCCTCCATGGCGAGCGCGTAGACGGCCTCCTTGGCCTTGCGCCAGAGCGATCCACGCCGGCAATCGGCCTCGTACTCGGTCTCGTTCTCCCAGACGTCCGGATCGTAGGGCTCGCCCAGGCACAGAAGCTTGGCCGTCTGCTGCGTGATGGTCGACCCGCCATGCCCCGAGAGCGGACCGCGCCCCTCGCGAAGGTTGATACGCACGGCGCTTGCGACGCCCCGCGGGGAAATCCCGAAATGGCTGTAGAACCGTCGGTCCTCGGTCGAGATGATGGCGTTGCGCAGGTTGGGCGAGATCGTCTGGGCGTCGATCTGACCGCCGAACTGCTCGCCGCGCCAGGCGAACACGTCCCCGTCGCGGTCGAGCATCGTGACCGACCCGCGGGCCCGGCCGTCGAGCAATTCGCCCACCGGCGGCAGCGTCGTGTAGAGATACCACGTTGCCACGGCGAGGATCAGCGCGACGATCGCGGCGCCCCGGACGACCAATCCGAAGACGAGCCGGAACATCCATCGCACAAAGCCGGCCGCCCAGCCGATCGGTCCGCGCCGCGTCGATCGCGGTGCATGCCTGCGACGCCGCGCTTTCGCGGGTGCCGCCTTCGCGGAGCGGCGCGCAGGCCGTTTGTGCGCCGTCAGGGGGCGTCTGCCGTTGCCGGAGCTGGCCATGGCCCGGTCCTTTTGTTTGTCTGCTCTTTGGGCGCGATCATAGCGTCTTAGACTGGCGTCCGAAACGCGCTTGCGTGACCCGGGGCGATTCTCTTTCGCTCAATTTTTAGGCGCACGTAAAGATTTGTGCAAAAATTGTGCGAATGACGCGACTTTGCCCATCCGCTTTGCCTGCCGGACATTGATCACGCCCCGGCTGGACCGCTTTGTGAGGCGACACGCCCCGCCGAGGGGTCGATCCGCGCAATCACAGGGGACAGAGACGTGAAACTCATCATTGCAGCGATCAAGCCGTTCAAGCTGGAGGAGGTCCGCGAGGCGCTGACCACCATCGGGGTGCGCGGCATGATGGTGACCGAGATCAAGGGCTTCGGCTCGCAATCCGGCCATACCGAAATCTATCGCGGTGCCGAATACGCGGTCAATTTCGTGCCCAAGATCAAGCTCGAGATCGTCGTGAGCGCCGGAATGGTCGATCAGGTGGTCGAGACCATCGCGACCACGGCCAAGACCGACAAGATCGGCGATGGCAAGATCTTCGTCCTCGACGTGCAAAGCGCCGTTCGCGTGCGGACCGGCGAAACCGACGAAGACGCCATCTAGGCGCGGCCGTAGAAGGGAATGACACCAATGAAATTGACGACAACCATATCTGCGACCGCCGCCAGCGTGCTCCTGCCGCTCGCGGCTGCGGCGCAGGAGGTCACCGAAGCGACCGAAGCCGCGGCACCCGGTTTCGACGAGATCGGTCCCTACATCATGACGACGCTGCTGTTCCTGATCGGCGGCTTTCTGGTGTTCTGGATGGCGGCGGGCTTCGCCATGCTCGAAGCCGGCCTCGTGCGGTCGAAGAACGCCACCACGCAGCTGACCAAGAACATCGCGCTCTTCTCGATCGCCTCGCTCATGTACTGGTTCGTGGGCTTCAACCTCATGTATCCGGGCGATGGCTGGATCATTTCCGGGTATCTCGGAACGCTGTTCTCGCCCGCCGCGCTCGAGCCCGTGGGCCTCGCGGCCGAAGACGCATCTCTCGACTACGCGTCGGTCGCGTCCGACTTCTTCTTCCAGCTGATGTTCTGCGCCACCACGGCCTCGATCGTGTCCGGCACGCTCGCCGAGCGGATCAAGCTCTGGCCGTTCCTGATCTTCGTCGTCGTGCTCACGGGCTTCATCTATCCGATCGAAGCATCCTGGCAGTGGGGCGGCGGCTGGCTGAGCGAGATGGGCTTCTCCGACTTCGCCGGATCGACGCTGGTCCATGCCGCGGGCGGGTTCGCCGCTCTGGCCGGTGCGATCGTGCTGGGCGCGCGGATCGGCAAATACGGCAAGGACGGGCGCGTCGTGCCCATTCCGGGCTCCAACCTTCCGTTGGCGACGCTCGGCACGTTCATCCTGTGGCTCGGCTGGTTCGGGTTCAACGGCGGCTCGCAGCTTGCCGCGGGCACCGTCGGCGACATCACCGATGTGGGCCGTATCTTCGCCAACACCAACATGGCGGCCTCTGCCGGCGCGGTCGCGGCGCTGCTCATGTCGACCTTCTCGTTCCGCAAGGCGGACCTCACAATGGTGCTCAACGGCGCGCTGGCCGGCCTCGTGTCGATCACCGCGGGTCCGCTCGACCCGACGCTCTTCGGCGCGCTCTGGATCGGGGCCGTGGGCGGCATCATCGTGGTCGTGACCGTCCCGCTGCTCGACAAGCTCAAGATCGACGACGTCGTGGGCGCCATCCCGGTCCACCTTATCGCGGGCTTCTGGGGTACGCTGGCGGTTCCCTTCTACACCGAAGGCACCAACTTCATCACCCAGATCATCGGCTTTGTCGCGATCGGCATCTTCGTCTTCGTGGTCAGCATCGTCGTCTGGCTTATCCTCAAGGCCGTCATGGGTCTGCGGGTCAGCGAAGAGGCAGAGATCGCGGGGCTCGACGTGAGCGAGCTCGGCATGGAAGCCTATCCGGAATTCACCAGGGGCTGACCTCCTCCCCAGTCCCGAGCGTGAAGATGACCCCGGCGCGATCCTCCCTCCGCGTCGGGGTCTTTTCTGTCCAAGCGACGAAAAAAAGGCCGCGCTCCGATCCCGGGCGCGGCCTTTTGGCATCCTGGCGTCGACGTCAGAGACCGGCGTCGATCATCGCGGCGGCCAGGATCGGAACGGTGCGCGCGTTGAGGCCCGCCACGTTGATGCGGCTGTCGCCCACCATGTAGATGCCGTTGTCGCGCCGCATCGCCTCGACCTGCTCGGGCGTGGCGCCGAGCCGCGAGAACATCCCGCGATGCTCGGCGATGAAGTCGAAGCGGTCGGAATTCGACCGCTGGCGAAGCTCGTCGGCAAGCTGTCGGCGCAGCCCGAGCATTCCGAGCCGCATCTCCTCGAGCTCTTCCTGCCACTGCGCGCGCAACGTCCCGTCGGTCAGGATCATAGTGACGAGCCGCGCGCCGTGATCGGGCGGAAAGCTGAAGTTCTGGCGGTTGAGATGGGCAAGGGTGCCTTGCGCCGTCTTGGCCGCCGCGGCATCGGGCGCAATCGCGATCAAAAGGCCGGCGCGTTCGCGGTAGATGCCGAAATTCTTGGAACAGCTTGCCGCGATCAACATTTCCGGCAGCCTTGCGGCCAGTTTGCGCACCCCTTCGGCATCCGCATCGAGCCCGTCGCCGAAGCCCTGATAGGCAATGTCGACGAAGGCGATCGCGCCCTTCGCCTCGATCAGGTCGGCGACCTTGTCCCATTGCTCGGATGTGAGGTTGGCGCCGGTGGGATTGTGGCAACATCCGTGCAACAGAACCAGATCGCCCTCGGCCACGGCGTCGAGATCGGCGCACATCCCGTCGAAATCGACTTGTCCCGTCGCGTCGTCGAAATAGCGATAGGGGCTGCTGGGCCGTTCGAGATGCTTGATGATCGACAGGTGGTTGGGCCAGGTCGGATCGGAGACCCAGATCCGCGCCCCGGGCGCGGCCATCCGCATGAGCTCCAGCGCCTGACGCACGGCACCGGTGCCGCCCGGGGTCGCGACGGCGGCGCGACGATCCCGCGCGACCGCGTCGCCCAGGATCAGATCGCCCAGCGCGCGCCCGTATTCGGGATCTCCGGCCAGCCCCGTATAGGATTTCGTGGTCTCCGCGGACCAGAGGCGCTTTTCCGCCTCCTTCACCGCGGCCATGATCGGCGTGTTGCCGTCCGCATCGCGATAGACGCCGACGCCGAGGTCGATCTTGTCCTCGCGCGGGTCCTCGCGGAAGGCCTGCATGAGCATCAGGATCTTGTCGGCGGGTTGTTCTTTCAGATCGTTGAGCATGTCATGCCTCTCCCTTGGCGACGGGGAGATCGCCGGAACTGCCCCATTCCGACCAGGACCCGTCGTAGAGCGACCACTCGTCGTGCCCGATCCGCGCGAGGCCCAGCGCCAGGATGGCCGCCGTGACGCCCGATCCGCAGGTCGTGATGATCGGCTCTTCGAGATCGACCTCTGCGGCGGCGAAGGCGGCGCGCAGGGCGTCCGGATCCTTCATCGTGCCGTCCTCGCGCAGGAGCTCTCCGAAGGGCAGGTTGCGCGAGCCGGGAATGTGACCCGCGCGAAGCCCTTCGCGCGGTTCGGGGGCGTCGCCGCGAAACCTGGCGGGCGAGCGGGCATCGACGATCTGCGGACCCGAGAGCTTCACGGCCGCGGCAACCTGCGTCACGTCGCGCAGCAGGGCGTCCTGCCGCCGGGGCGTGAATGTTGCCGGGGCCATGTCGGCCGGGCGATCCTCGAGGGCGCGTCCCTCGGATCGCCATTTCGGCAGGCCGCCGTCGAGCACGGCCACCTCGCGCTTGCCCATCAGGCGAAAAAGCCACCAGATCCGCGCCGCGGAAAAGATCCCCGCGCCGTCATAGACCACCACCTGCTCGGCATCGCCGATCCCGAGCGCGCCCATCGCGGCGGCGAACTCGTCGGGCGGCGGAACCATGTGCGGCAGGTCCGAGAGGTGATCGGAAATCTCGTCGATATCGACGAAGCGCGCGCCGGGGATGTGGCCCGCGGCATGTTCCGCGCGGGCATCCCGGTTCGCATCCGGAAGATACCAGCTCGCATCGAGAATGCGCAGATCCGGATCGTCGAGATGCCGCGCGAGCCAGTCGGTCGAGACCAGCGTTTCGGAATCGTCGTTCATTTCGGATCCTCGCAGCTTTCGCAGACACGATCCCGGTTAAACAAGCCCGTCCGCCAAGGCAATGCCCGCAGGCGCTAGCCGTGATCCTTGAGCAGGCGCTGCTTCTGGCGCTGCCAGTCGCGCTTGGCGGCCGTCTCGCGCTTGTCGGGGGCACGCTTGCCCTTGGCGATGCCGATCTTGAGCTTGGCGACGCCGCGATGGTTGAAGTAGAGGACCAGCGGCACCAGCGTCATGCCCTTGCGCTGCGTCTCTGACCACAGGTTCGCCAGTTCGCGGCGGTTGGCCAGAAGCTTGCGCCGCCGTCGATCCTCGTGGCCGAACATGGCGGGGTCGTAGGGCGCGATATAGGAATTCACGAGCCACAGCTCGCCGTCTTCCACGGCGGCATAGCTTTCGGCGATGTTCGACTGCCCGGTGCGCAGCGACTTGACCTCGGATCCCTGGAGCACGATGCCGCATTCCAGATCGTCCTCGATCGCGTAATCGTAGCGCGCCCGCCGGTTCTCGGCGATCACCTTGTAGTTCGGATTGTCCTTCGCATTTGCCATGGCATGCAGATAGGTGGCGCGACCGGCACTGTCCAGCGGCGCCCCGCCGGCTATCCCAGCAGGTCGAGTGCTGCCATCGTGTCCTTCATGAGGAGCTTGGTCCCCTCGCTCAGCCCCACGAGCGGCAGGCGCACCTCCTCGCGGCACCTGCCCAGAAGCGACAGGCCGTATTTCGCCCCGACGAGCCCCGGCTCGGTGAAGATGGCTTCGTGCAGCGGCATGAGCCTGTCGTGCAGCTCCAGCGCGCGGGCCCAGTCGCCCTCCAGCGTCGCGTGCTGGAACTCGGCGCAGAGTTTCGGCGCGACGTTGGCCGTCACGCTGATGCAGCCGACGCCGCCATGCGCGTTGAAGCCCAGCGCGCTTGGATCCTCGCCCGAGAGCTGCACGAAATCCCTGCCGCAGGTGGCGCGCTGTTCGCTGACGCGCACCACGTCGCCCGTGCTGTCCTTGACGCCGACGATGCGCGGCAATTCGGCGAGGCGTCCCATCGTGGCTGGCGTCATGTCGACCACCGACCGGCCGGGAATGTTGTAGATGATGATCGGTACGTCGGCCGCGTCATGGATCGTCTTGAAGTGCTGATAAAGCCCTTCCTGCGTCGGCTTGTTGTAATAGGGCGTCACGACCAGCGCCGCATCCGCCCCGACTTCGCCCGCATGGCGGATGAGGCCCATCCCCTCGATCGTGTTGTTGGACCCGCACCCGGCGATGACCTTCACCCGCCCGGCGGCCGCCTTGACCACTTCGGCCACGGTCGTCTGGTGTTCTTCATGGCTGAGCGTCGGCGTCTCGCCGGTCGTGCCCACGGGGACGAGCCCGTCCGTCCCCTGCTCGACATGCCACTCCACCAGCGCCTTCAAGGTGTCGAGATCCAGCGCGCCGTCCTTGAACGGCGTAACCATTGCGACGTAGGATCCCTTGAACATCTTGAAAATCTCCCTCGTGGAACTGCATGAGGCCGCACCGGCGCACCCTATCCGTGGAGCGATCTGTTGCCAAGTTCGTGAGTTGGCTGCAAGGGGCGGGCCGGGTATCGATGCCGATGATGCGTTCCTGTCTCCTGTCCCTCTTCGTGCCGCTGCTCTTCGTGCCGGCGATCTGGGCCCAGTCCGCGGACCTCGATCCGGTGGAGAGCGACCCGTCCTTCGGCCTCGCCGATGCGTTCGACGATCTCGCGCGCGGCAGCTTCATCGACGCGCTGGATGCGGCCGGCCGGGCGGGGCCGGTGGCGCGCGACGTGATCGAATGGCTGCGCCTGCGCGAAGGGCAGGGCACGTTCGACGAGGCGCTCGCCTTCCTCTCCCGCAATCCCGACTGGCCCGGCCTCGACCTGCTGCGGCGCCGCTCCGAGGAAAGCGTGCCGCAGGTCATCGCCGACGATGCCACGGCCCGCGATGTCGTGGCCTTCTTCGCCGGCGCCGAGCCGGTATCGGGCGAGGGCACCCTGGCCCTCATCCGCGCCTATCGCCGGCTCGGGCGTGCGGGCGACGCCGAGGCGCAGGCTGCGCTGGCCTGGGTCTCGCGCCCCCTCTTGGCCCGCGTCGAGGACACGCTGCTGGCCTTCTATCCCGAAACGCTCGGCGCGCTCGATCCCGCGCGGCTCGACCAGATGTTCTGGGACGGCACGGATGCGGCCATGCGGCGCGCCATGGACCGCGACGTGCCGGAAACCGACCGCCGGCGCGCGGCGATCCGCCTCGCCGCGCGGGCCGGCGGCGTTCCCGCGGATACGCCCGAGGCGCTGAGATCCGATCCGGGCGTGGCGCATGAGCGGTTCGGCGCGGCGATCGCCCGCCGCGACCGCGCGCAAGCGGTCGAGATCTTGTTGCGGCAAAGCGTATCCGAAGCCGCGCTGGGCCGGCCCGCCCACTGGGCGCGCGAGCGCCGCGACCTCGCGCGTCGCCAGATGCGCGCGGGCGACCCCGACACCGCCTATGCGGTCGCCTCGAGCCACTGGCTGGAGGAAGGCGCCGATTTCGCGGACCTGGAATGGCTCTCGGGATTTCTCGCGCTGCGCTATCTCGACCAGCCCGAGCGCGCGCTGGCCCATTTCCGGCGCTTCACCGCCGCTGTCGAGACGCCGATCTCGCTGGGGCGGGGCGGGTACTGGACCGGCCGCGCCTACGAGGCGCTGGGCCAGATGCCGGAGGCGCGGGAGGCCTATGCGCTCGGGGCCGAGTACCAGACGAGCTTCTACGGGCTGCTGGCCGCCGAGAAGCTGGGCCAGGCCCTCGATCCGGAGCTGATGGGACGGCAGGCCTATCCGCCGCTGCACGAGGCGTCGTTCCGCGGCAGTACCGTGCTCGAGGCCGCACTGGCCCTGCAATCGGCCGGGCAGCGCGACCTCGCCGAGAGGTTCGTGACCCATCTGACCGAAGGGCTCGCGGCGGACGAGATCGGAACGCTGAGCCAACTGATCCTCGATCTGGGCGAGCCGCATATCGCCGTGATGATCGCCAAGCGCGCGGCGCAGGCGGGGATCACCCTGCCGCGCCCCTATTATCCGGTGGTCGAGATGGGGGTGATCGACAATCCGGTCGACATGGCGCTGGCGCTGTCGATCGCCCGGCGCGAATCGGAATTCGACCCCGGCGTCGCCAGCGGCGTGGGCGCCCGAGGATTGATGCAGCTCATGCCCGGCACGGCGCGCGAGGTCGCTCAGGGTCTGGGCCTGCCCTATTCCGCCAACCGGCTCTTCAGCGATCCCGGCTACAACGCCACGCTCGGGACCGCCTATCTCGCCGGGCTGATCGACCGGTTCGGCGACAGTCCCGTCCTCGTCTCGTCGGGCTACAATGCGGGGCCGGGCCGCCCGGCGCAGTGGATCGCGGCGAACGGCGATCCGCGCGATCCCGATGTGGACGTGATCGACTGGATCGAGAACATCCCCTTCGACGAGACGCGGAACTACGCCATGCGCGTCGCCGAATCGATCCCGGTCTATCGCGCCCGGCTGAGCGGCGAAGCGGGGCCGCTGGCCTTCACCGACATGCTCAAGGGGCGCTAGTCGCCGGTATCGATCACGCCCGTGATCCCGAGCTCGTCGGCGGTGGCGACCGTCCCCACGGCCGCCTTCTCGCCGCAGGGCTCGTATTTGAACGCGTACCCGTTCCAGATGAGATAGAGCCCCCCGTCGGCGGCCGAAAGGAACATGGCGCGGTCGGTCCAGCTCTCGCCTTCGCCCTCGCAGGCCATGTCGTAGAGGGTCGCGTCCATGTCGCGGACATTGACCGGCATGGTCATCTCGCACCGGCTCTCCGTGCCGAAGAGGATCCCGTCCTCGATCTTGAGCGGACCGGCGGCGCCCTCGCGGTAGACGCATTCCACCGTCGGGTTCGCACGCCACAAACCGTCGAACGGGCCCGCCGCGGCGGCCCCCGCACACGACGCCGTCGCGAACCAGATCAGGTATGAAACGCGCATCCATTGGCCCTCGTTTTCGTCGAAATAAAACTGTACCGGTTTTAGGAACGTAAATAGAGGCAGAATACATCCGGGCACGCAACGGTGTTGCCGACGACTTTCAGGGGATCCATCTTGGCGACAGGTACCGATACCAAAAAGGGGCGAGAAGAGCTCGCCCGCACCCGTTCCGAGAGCCGCTCGCTCTTCTGGACGGTCGGGATCTTCAGCCTGTTCGTGAACCTGCTGATGCTGACGGGCCCGCTCTACATGCTCCAGGTCTACGACCGCGTCCTCGGGTCGCGGTCCGAGGCGACGCTGGTCGCGCTGACGGCGCTGATGGCCTTCCTGTTCCTGATCATGGGGCTGCTCGACTATGCGCGCGGGCGGATCCTCGCGCGGATCGGTGCGCGGTTCCAGTCGCGGCTCGACCGGCGCGTCTTTGCCGCCATGGTGCGCAAGTCCGCGATCATGCCCGACGCGGATGCCGAGACCAACAACCTGCGCGACCTCGAATCGGTGCAGCGGCTGCTGTCGACGCCGGTGCTGACCGCGCTCTTCGACATGCCCTGGACGCCGATCTTTCTGGGCGTGATCGCGATCCTGCATCCGTGGCTCGGTATTCTGGCACTGGCGGGCTCGATCCTGCTGATCGGGGTGGCGGCGCTCAACCAGGTGACGACGCGCGGCCCGGTGATGGCCGCGAACGGCGCGCAGGTCCGCGCCGAGCGCATGTCCGAGCAGATCCGGCAGGAGGCCGAGATGGTCCGTTCGCTCGGGATGCAGCAGGCGACGTTCAACCGCTGGCAGACGCTGCGCGACCGCTCCCTCTCCGAGACGATCACGGCGAGCGATGCAGGCGGGCGGTTCACCGCGCTCACCAAGACGTTCCGCCTGTTCCTGCAATCGGCGATGCTGGGCCTCGGCGCCTACCTGGTTCTCGGCGGCCAGATGACGCCCGGGGGCATGATCGCGGGGTCGATCCTTCTGGGCCGCGCGCTCGCCCCCGTGGACCTCGCGCTGGGGCAATGGACCCTCTGGCAGCGCGCGCACCAGGGATGGGGCAATCTCGCGCAGCTTCTCTCGACGGTGCCCGAAGAACCCGCGCGGACCTCCCTGCCGCGGCCGGCCGCGAAGCTGTCGGTCACCCAGGCGACGATCATTCCGCCCGGCCAGGCGCAGGCCTCGGTGCGCATGGTGTCGTTCGAGGTCAATCCCGGCGAATCGCTCGGGATCATCGGCCCCTCGGGGTCCGGCAAGTCGACCATCGCGCGGGCCATCGTCGGCGTCTGGCGCACGGCGGGCGGCAAGATCCGGCTCGACGGTGCCGCCCTCGACCAGTACGAGCCCGACACGCTCGGCCAGCATATCGGTTACCTGCCCCAGCGGGTGCAGCTTTTCGACGGCAGCATCGCCCAGAACATCGCCAGGATGCGCGACGATGCCGATGACGCCGACATCGTCGCCGCCGCGCGCAAGGCCGCGGTGCACGAGATGATCCTGAAGCTGCCGAACGGCTACGACACCCAGGTCAGCAGCGCGGGCGGCCGCCTGTCCGGCGGCCAGATCCAGCGTATCGGCCTCGCCCGTGCGATGTTCGGCGATCCCGTGCTGCTGGTGCTCGACGAGCCGAACTCGAACCTCGACAACGAGGGGTCGCTCGCGCTCAACCAGGCCATGAAGGTGATGAAGGATGCCGGCGGCGCGGTCATCATCATGGCGCACCGCCCCTCGGCCATCCAGAGTTGCGAAAAGCTGCTGGTGATGGAAAACGGAATGCGCCGCGCCTTCGGCCCCCGCGACGAGGTGCTGCGCGACATGGTCAAGAACCACGCCGAGATCCAGAAGAGCCCGCAAGGAGGCATCTCGTGACCGACAGGACGGAACTGGCCAGGATCAAGCCGGACCGCGTTCCCGCGACCGAGGCCAGTGCTCCGCCCGCGCCGTCGCGTGCGCGCGGCTGGTCGGCCCGCGGGCCGGTCATCCTGGGGCTCGCGGCGCTCGTCCTTCTCGTGGGCGGGTTCGGAGGCTGGGCCGCGATGACCGAGATCTCGGGGGCGATCATCGCCTCGGGCCGGATCGAGGTCGAGCGCAACAGGCAGGTGATCCAGCATCCCGATGGCGGCGTCGTCACCGAGATCCTCGTCGACGAGGGCGAGGAGGTGGATGCCGGGGAGGTTCTGATCAGGCTCGACACCGTGCTGCTGGGCAACCGGCTCTCCACCGCGCGCAGCCAGCTCCACGAGTTGCTCGCCCGCCGCGCGAGACTCGAGGCCGAGCGCGACGGCGCCGACGAGCTGACCGTTCCGGACGCGCTGGTCGATGCGGGTCCCGAGGCCGCCGAACTGCTCGAAGGACAGCGGAGCCTCTTCGCGGCGCGCCGCGACACCACCGCCCAGCTCGCCAGCCAGCTTGCCGGCCGCAGCACCCAGATCTCGCGCCAGATCGAGGGGATCACCTCCCAGCAGGAGGCCCTCAACTCGCAGCTCGGCCTGATCCGCGAGGAACTCGGCGATCAGCAGACCCTGTTCGACCGCGGCCTCGCCCAGGCCAGCAGCGTCCTGTCGCTGCGCCGCGAGGAGGCCCGGCTTCAGGGGCAGGTGGGCGAGCTTGCCGCGAATGCGGCCGAATCGGCCGAGCGCATCGCCGAGATCGATACCCAGATCCTGACCCTCGACACCCAGCGCCGCGAGGATGCGATCACCGAATTGCGCGACCTCGAAGTGCAGGAAGTCTCGGTCCGCGAAGAGGTCAACAGTCTTGGCGAACAGCTCGCGCGGGCCGAGATCACCGCCCCCGTCTCGGGCGTGGTCTACGGCCTCACCGTCTTTGCCGAGCGGTCCGTCGTCCGCCCCGCGGAACCCGTCGCCTATATCGTGCCGCAGGACCGCCCCCTGATCATCGCGGCGCAGATCGACCCGATCCATGTCGATCAGGTCGATGTGGGGCAGGAGGTCGTTCTGCGGTTCAGCACGTTCGACGCCCGCACCACGCCCGAGCTCTTCGGCGAGGTGCTGCAGATCTCGGCCGACAGCTTCGTCGACGACGCCAGCCAGCGGAACTATTACCGCGCCGAGATCGCGCTGAAGCCGGGCGAGATGGACCGGCTGCCTGAGAACCGCGTACTCATTCCCGGCATGCCGGTCGAGGCGTTCCTCAGGACCGAGGACCGCACGCCCATCGCCTATCTGGTCCGCCCGCTCGCCGATTATTTCAACCGCGCATTCCGCGAAAGCTGAGGATACATTCCCACATGAGCAAGATCGAACAAAGGTTGTCGGATCTGGGCGTCACGCTGCCCAAGGCGCCGGCCCCCGCGGCCAATTACGTGCCTTACGTCGTGGTCGGCGATATCGTCCACGTGTCGGGCCAGATCAGCATGGAGGACGGGTCGCTGATCCGCGGCAAGCTCGGCCAGGATGCCACCATCGAGGATGCGGCCGTCGCAGCGCGAAACTGCGCCCTGAGCCTCCTGGCGCAGGTCAAGGCGGCCTGCGAGGGCGATCTCGACCGGCTGGTCCGCGTGGTCAAGCTCACCGGCTTCGTCAACTCCACCGGCGATTTCACCGACCAGCCCAAGGTCGTCAACGGCGCCTCGGACTTCCTCGTCGAGGCGCTGGGCGACAGGGGCCGACACGCGCGCTCCGCGGTCAGTGCCGCCTCGCTGCCGATGGGCGTGATGGTCGAGATCGAGGGCATCTTCCAGATCGCATGACCTTGCCGCTCCCGTTTCTCGACCGGCCCCTCGCGCATCGCGGCCTGCACGATGCGCAAGCCGGAGTGATCGAGAACGGCGCGGGCGCGTTCCGCGCGGCCATCGCGGCGTCCTACGGGATCGAGCTCGACGTCCAGCCGAGTGCCGACGGCGTGCCGGTCGTCTTTCACGATGCGCGCCTCGACCGGCTGACGCGGGAGACAGGCCCCGTCGTCGAACGCCGCGCGCGGGATCTTGCGCGCATTCGCCTCGGGGAGGGAAGCGACACCATCCTGCCGCTTTCCCAGATCCTCGACCTCGTCGCCGGACGGGTGCCCGTGCTGATCGAGATCAAGGCGCAACCGAGCCGGACGACCGCGCTCGCGCAGGCCACGGGGCGCTGCGCCGCGGCGGCCCTGCAAAGGCATGGGGGACCGATCGCGATCATGTCGTTCGACCCCGAGGCGATCGCGGCGCTCTCCGGGCTCGATCCCGCCATCCCGCGCGGCATCACGTCGATGGCCGAAGACGGGTATTCCGACGACATTCCGCCCGCCCGGCGCCGCGCGCTGGGGCGCATCGCGGATTTCGACCGGGTGGGCGCGTCCTTCGTCAGCCACGACCGCCGGGATCTCGACACCCCGCGCCTCGCCGAACTCGGGAGACGCGGCGTGCCGATCCTCTGCTGGACGATCAGATCCCCGGCCGAGGCTGCGGCGGCACGTCGCATCGCGTCCAACATCACCTTCGAAGGGTTCCGTCCGGGTTGAAGACCTCGTCGAACGGCCCAGTTAGCGCAGATATGTCCGAGCAGCTCCTAGAATTGACCGCGCATGCCAGCCTGTCGGAAATCGATCCGGCCGAATGGGATGCCTGCGCCTGTCCCGAGGCCGCGACCCGGCGGCCGATCGACCCCTTCACGACGCACCGCTTCCTTCTGGCGCTCGAGGAATCGGGCTCCGTCGGACCCGGAACCGGCTGGCAGCCGCAATACCTCGCCGCGCGGATCGACGGGATGCTGATCGCCTGCGCGCCGCTCTACGCCAAGGGGCACAGCCAGGGCGAATACATCTTCGATCACAACTGGGCCCATGCCTACGAGCGTGCGGGCGGCCGCTATTACCCCAAATTGCAGGTCGCCGTGCCCTTCACGCCGGCCACGGGCCGCAGGCTGCTCGTCCGCGAGGGCTTCGAGGAGGCGGGCCGGTCGGCGCTCCTCCAGGGCGCGCTCAGGATCGCGAGCGACAACAACCTCTCGTCGGTTCATCTGACCTTCTGCACCGAACAGGAGGCGGAGGCGGGCGAGGAGATGGGCCTTCTGCGCCGCACCGGGCAGCAATATCACTGGCTCGACCGCGATTACGGCGATTTCGACGGCTTCCTCGCCTCGCTTTCCAGCCGCAAGCGCAAGAACATCCGCAAGGAGCGTCAGACCGCCCAGATGTTCGGGGGCGAGATCGTGCATCTCACGGGCGACGCGATCGAACCCGCCCATTGGGACGCGTTCTGGGAATTCTATCAGGATACCGGCGCGCGCAAATGGGGCACGCCGTACCTCACGCGGGACTTCTTCGAACTGGCGCATGACCGTCTGCGCGACGACATCCTTCTGATCCTCGCGATGCGCGAAGGGCGCCCGGTCGCGGGCGCGCTGAACCTGATCGGCCGCGACACGCTCTACGGCCGCTACTGGGGCTGCGTGGAGGATCACAACGCCCTGCATTTCGAGCTCTGCTACTACCAGGCGATCGACTGGGCCCTGGCCCACGGCCTCACCCGCGTCGAGGCGGGCGCGCAGGGCGAGCACAAGCTGGCGCGCGGCTATCTGCCCGTGCAGACCCATTCGCTGCACTGGATCGCGGACGAGGGGTTCTCGCGCGCGGTCGCGCAATACCTCACCGCCGAACGTGCGGCCGTCGACGAAGAGATCGAGGTCCTGACCAGCTTTGGCCCGTTCCGAAAACCGCAAGGAGAGCCCGAATGACCGATGCCCTGACCGATCTCGAGCGCGAGACCGTCCTCAACGCGCTTCTCGACAACGGCTGGTCCCTCGCTGCGGAACGCGACGCGATCACCAAGACGTTTCAATTCCGCGATTTCGCGGCCGCCTTCGGATGGATGACCCAGATCGCCATCCGCGCGGAAAAGATGAACCACCATCCCGAATGGTCGAACGTCTACCGAACCGTCGACGTCACGTTGACAACGCATGACGTGGATGGTCTGTCGCCGCTCGATATAGAGTTGGCGCACAAGATGGACGACCTTTTCAGATGATCGAAGACATTCTGACCTATCCCCTGATGAACGGCACGTCGCTCGCCGACCTGCTGTCGCTGGAATTCCTGATCTCGGTCCTGGGCGACATCCTCGCCGCGATTCTCATCCTGGTGGTGGGCTTCTTCATCGCCGGTTGGGCCGGGCGCCGCGTACGGTCGGTCGGCGGGCGCAACGCCCATCTCGACGAGACGCTGTTCAACTTCCTCGGGAACATCGTCCGCTACATCATCATCGGCTTCTCGATCCTCTTCGTGCTCAACACGTTCGGGGTTCAGACGACGAGCGTCGTTGCCGTCATCGGTGCCGCCGGTCTCGCCATCGGCCTCGCGCTTCAGGGCACGCTGTCGAACGTCGCGGCGGGCGTGATGATCATCTTCTTCCGCCCGATCAAGAACGGCGATTTCGTCGAGATCAACGGCCAGATGGGCACCGTCAAGGACATCTCGCTGAACTTCACCGAACTCGCCTCCATCGGCAACGTGCAGATCATCATCCCCAATTCCGAGGTCTGGGGGAACACGATCGTCAACTATTCCGTCTATCCCCTGCGGCGCGCCGAATGGACCTTCGGCGTCGGCTACGGGGCCAATCTGGGCAAGGCGGAAAAGGTGATCCGCGAGACGATCATGTCCGACGAACGCTCGATGGCCGAGCCGGAACCCTTCATCCAGATCAACAACCTGGGCGATTTCTCCTGCGACTTCCTGGTCCGCGTCTGGTGCAGTTCGGCCGATTACTTCGCCTATCAGGCCGACATGAAGCGGCGCGTGAAAGAGGCGCTCGACGCGCAGGGCGTGCCGATCCCGTTCCCCACGCGCACGCTTCACATGCAGCCCGAGCCCGCCACGCCGACCCATTCGATCGGCACGGCGACCGAGGAAAACCACGTGCGCGAGGACGAAGAACTCACCTGATCCGTCAGAGGGTGGCGAGGAGCGCCTCGCCGCCCGATGTCTCGCAGACGCCGGGGCTTTCCTCGGCATGGATCGTGACGACGCGGCCATTCTCGACCACCATCGCATAGCGCCGCGACCGATCGTAGAAACCCGCCGGCGGCGCGGTGAAGTTCATGCCGATCGCCTTGGTGAACTCCGCGGCGGGATCGCCCAGCGTGGTGATGTCGGCCCGATCCGCGCCCGTGGCCTCGCCCCAGGCCCTGAGGACGAACGGATCGTTCACGGCGATGCAGATCACCTCGTCGATCCCCTTGTCCGCAAAATCCCCGCGGGTGCGGATGAAGCTCGGGACATGCGCGGTGGTGCAGACGCCGGTGAAGGCACCCGGCAGGCCGAAGATCACCACCTTGCGGCCCCGGGTCAGCTCCGACAACTGCACCTCTTCGGGCCCGTTCTCGCCCATCCGGACCAGTGTTGCGTCGGGGATGGTATCGCCTTGGGATATGGTCATGACGGCTCCTTTGCGGCTCATTGCCTGTCTGGGGTCCCGCGGTTATAGGCTGGCCCCCGGACCTTCGCCAGATCGGGAGAGCGCAGATGTCACATATCGTCGTCCTGGGCGCCGGCCAGGCCGCGAGTGCGCTGGTCGGACGATTGCGTGCGGAGGGATATGAGGGCGAGCTCACGATCGTCGGGGCCGAACCCGTCCCGCCCTATCAGCGTCCGCCACTTTCCAAGGGCTATCTCACCGGCGAGGTCGCGCGCGAGCGCCTGTTCCTGCGGCCCGAGCGTTTTTACGACGAGAACCGCATTTCCCTGCGGCTCGGCAAGCCCGCGACCGATCTCGATTGCGCCGCGCGGACCGTGCGCGTGGGCGACGACGTGCTCCGCTACGATCAACTCGCGATCTGCACCGGGCTGGTCCCGCGGCAATTGCCACACGATATGGGCGGGGCGCTCGAAAACGTCTTCACGATCCGCGCCCTCGCCGATGTCGACCGCATGAAGCCCGCTCTGGCGCCCGCGCGGAGGATGCTCGTCGTCGGCGGCGGCTATATCGGTCTCGAGGCGGCCGCGGTGGCGCGCAAGTTCGGCGTCGAGGTGACGCTGATCGAGACGGCGAAACGCATCCTCGGCCGGGTCGCCGCGACCGAGACGGCGGAATATTTCCGCGCGCTCCACCGCGCGCACGGCGTCGACATCCGCGAAGGCGTCGGGCTCGTCGGGCTCACCGGCGACGGGGCGGTGACGGGCGCCGAATTCGACGACGGCACGCGGATCGCCTGCGATCTGGCGGTGGTGGGGATCGGCCTTCTGCCCCGTTGCGCCATCGCCGAAGAAGCGGGCCTTCATGTCGACAACGGCGTCGCCGTCGACGCGCAGGGTCGAACCTCCGACCCCCATGTCTGGGCCGCGGGCGATTGCGCCGCGCTCGAGATCGGCGGTCAGCGAACGCGCATCGAATCGGTCGGCAACGCCATCGACATGGGCGAGCAGGTGGCGCGCAACATGCTCGGCGCGAACGAGGATTACCGGCCCGCGCCGTGGTTCTGGTCGGACCAGTACGACGTCAAGCTCCAGATCGCCGGGCTCAATCACGGCCATGACCGCGTGGTGGCGCGGGCCGGCCGCGGGCCGGGCGAGCTCTCGCACTGGTATTATCGCGGCGGGACGCTGCTGGCCGTCGACGCGATGAACGACGGCCGTGCCTACATGATCGGCAAGCGCCTGATCGAGGCCGGCAAGTCGCCGCCCGCGGAATTGATCGCCGATGTCGCGGCCGATCTGAAACCGCTGCTCCGCGGATGAGGATCATCGGCGGGCAATATCGCGGCCGGCCGCTCTCGCCCGTCGGAAGCGGCGATCCGGCCGCCCATCTGCGCCCCACGAGCGACCGCGTGCGCGAGGCGCTCTTCAACGTCCTCATGTCGGGGCGGTTCGGCGATCCGGTGCGGGGCGCCAATGTGCTCGACCTTTTCGCCGGGACGGGCGCGCTCGGGCTCGAGACGCTGTCGCGGGGCGCCGCCTCGGTCACCTTCGTGGAGAACGGCCGCAAGGCGCAGGCGATTTTGCGCCGCAACATCGCGCTCCTGGCGGTCGAGGCGCGGGTCGCGACGCAGGACGCCACGCGGCTCGGGGCCGCGCCGCGCGCCTTCGATCTGGTCTTTCTCGATCCGCCCTACGGCAAGGAAATGGGCGAGCGGGCGATGGAGGCGGCGCTCGACCAGGGCTGGCTTGCCCCCGAAGCGGTCGTCGTCTGGGAGGAGTCCGCGCCGCCGATCCTGCCGCCCGCGCTGAGCCTTCTCGATCAGCGCCGATACGGCGACACGGTGATCACCCTCGCGCGGCGGAGCGCCTAGCGGCCGCTGATCCAGCGCGACATGCCGATATGGAGGAGGGCCACCAGCGCGCCGATTCCAACCCCGATCCCGAGCGCGTCGATCCCGAACCTGTGCAGGACCGCCGCCCCGATGGCCGATCCCGTCGCCGCCCCCACATAGATCGCCGCCGCGTTCAGCGACAGGATCACCGGCGCCGCGGTGGGCAGCAATCCGATGATGCGCACCTGCTGGCCCGCCATGAACGACCACCCGAAGAGCGACCAGAGCCCCAGCAGCCCGAAGATCCAGAGCCCCGGCACCGGCAGGAACGAGAAGGCCGGCGCGATGATCGCCTGCGCGACGCACAGGATCACCAGCGTCCGCACCGGTCCGAGCGCGTCGGACATGCGCCCGCCCATGATGTTGCCCGCCACCGCGCCGATGCCGAACACGACGAGCGCCGCGGTCACGCCGTTGCGGCCGAAACCCATCGTCTGCTCCAGCAACGGCGCGAGATAGGTGTAGAGGACGTAGATCGCCCCGAGGAAGGTGGAGGTGAAAAGGATGGCCAGCACGACCGGCCCCGTCATCAGCGTGCTCGCCAGCACCCGCAGGGAGGCCGGCGGAATGTCGAGCCCCTTCGGCACCCGCGTCCAGATGAGCCAGAGGCACGGCAGCGCGAGCGCGCTGACCATCGCGAAGCCCACGCGCCAGCCGAACGTGTAGCCGATGAAGCTGCCCGCGGGTACGCCCAGGACCTGCGCCACGGTGAGGCCGATGACCACGGCGGCGAGTGCGCGCCCCCGCGCCTCGGGCGGGGCCAGCGCCGACGCGACGGAGGAGGTGACGGGCGTGAACATGCCCGCGCCCGCCGCCGCGACCACCCGGCTGAGATGCAGCATGAGTTCCGACGGGGCCAGCGCGGTGCCCAGATTGCCGATCGCGAAGATGCTCATGGCGATGGTGAGCACGCGCCTGCGGCCGAGCGCGCCCGTCGCCGACACCATCAGCGGCGACAGGATCGCATAGGCCAGCGCATAGGTGGTCATCGCCGCCCCGACCCGTCCGGCCGACAGCGACAGGTCGTCGGACATCGGCGTTACCAGCCCGATGAGGACGAACGCCCCCATTCCGATGACGAAGTTCGAGGCCGACAGCGTCCAGATGACCGCGCGCGATCCGCGTTCACCCATAAGTGGGATGGAAGCGGCCCGCGGGCGACAGGGTGAAGATCTCGGCCCCGGTCGCCGTCACGCCGACCGAATGCTCGTATTGCGCCGAAAGCGACTTGTCGCGCGTCACGGCGGTCCAGTCGTCGGCCAGCACCTTGGTCTCGGGGCGGCCCAGATTGACCATCGGCTCGATCGTGAAGAACATGCCTTCCTCGAGTTCCGGCCCGGTTCCGGGGCGCCCGTAATGGAGCACGTTCGGCGGCGCGTGGAACACCTGTCCCAGCCCGTGACCGCAGAAGTCGCGCACCACGGACATGCGCTGCGCCTCGACATGGGACTGGATCGCATGCCCGATATCGCCGAAAGTGGCGCCGGGCTTCACCGCCGCGATCCCCTTCATCAGGGCGTCATGCGTGACCTCGAGAAGCCGCTCGGTCTTGCGCGAGAGCTTGCCGGCCACGTACATCCGGCTCGTATCGCCGAACCAGCCGTCGACGATCACCGTCACGTCGACATTGAGGATGTCGCCGTCCTTCAGGACCTTGTCGCCCGGGATGCCGTGACAGACCACGTGGTTCACGCTGATGCAGCTTGCGTGCCTGTACCCTTTATAGCCGATCGTCGCCGAGGTGGCGCCGGCATCCTTCACCGCATCCTCGATCATCCGGTCGAGTGCCGCGGTGGTGGCGCCGGGCACGACATGGGGGATCAGATCGTCGAGGATCCGCGCGGCCAGCGCCCCCGCCCTCGCCATGCCTGCGAAGTCGTCGGGGTGGTGGATGCGGATGCCGTCCCGGGTCAGACGGCCGCGGTTCGTTTCGTCCACGTGGGGCTCCTGCGGTGGTAACGCGCCTGATATAGGCCCCACGGCGCCCGAAGGCCAGTCCGACGGTTCGCAGCCCTTTTGGAACGCAGTATGGCGCACACACGTTGCATGCAGCAAGGATGTCGGTTCCGCACCGGGTGAATGCGCTTGGCAAGGTCTCGGGGTCGCCCAAAGAAGGAGCCGCGACGCAATGTCCAATCCAACCGCCGCCATGCTGGTCATCGGGGACGAGATCCTGTCGGGCCGCACCCGCGACAGCAACATGCACCATCTCGCGGGCCGGCTGACCGAGCACGGCATCGACCTCGTCGAGGTTCGGGTGGTCGCCGACAGGTCCGACGCGATCACCGACGCGGCGCGGGAGCTTGCCGGGCGCTACGACCACGTCTTTACCTCCGGCGGCATCGGGCCCACGCATGACGACATCACCGCCGACTGCATCGCGGCGGCGGGCGGGGCCGCGATCGGCGTGCGCGACGACGCCCGCGCCATTCTTCAGGCCCATTACGACAGCCGCGGAACCGAGCTCAACGAGGCGCGGCTGCGCATGGCGCGGATCCCCGACGGCGCGGTGCTGATCGACAATCCGGTCTCGGCGGCGCCGGGATTCACGCTCGGCAACATCCACGTGATGGCAGGCGTGCCGGCGATCTTCGAGGCGATGCTGGCAGAATTGCTGCCGCGATTGCAGGGCGGCGCACGAATGCAGAGCCGCACCCTCGGCGTGACCCGCGGCGAGGGCGACATCGCCGCCGCGCTGAGCCGCGTCGCCGAGGACAATCCGACCGTCAGCGTCGGCTCCTATCCCTATGCGCGGGATGACGGCTTCGGGGTGAACGTCGTGGTGCGCGGCAGCGATCCCGAGGCGCTCGACGCCGCGATGGAGGCCCTGCGCACCCATTTCCCCGAGGGCACCGAATGACCCTTTCGCCCGATTGCGTCGACGCCGTCCTCGCCGCGACCTGGCCCCCGGTCGCGACCCGCACGCTCGGCCCCTGGACGCTGCGCGACGGCGGCGGCGGTGGCAAGCGGGTGTCGGCGGCCTCGACCTGCCGCGACGTGACGGAGCGCGAGATCGACATGGCCGAGCGTGCGATGGACGATGCGGGCCAGCAGGCTCTCTTCCAGATTCGCAGCGGCCAGACGGACCTCGACCGACGCCTGACCGAGCGGACGTATCTCACCCTCGATCCGACCAATGTCTACGAATGTCCCGTGCGCCATCTGAGCGCGATCGCCCCCCCTCCGTCGACCGGCTTCTCGGTCTGGCCGCCGCTCGAGATCCAGAAGGAGATCTGGGCGCTGGGCGGCATCGGCGCCGCCCGCCTACGCGTGATGGAGCGCGTGCCGGGCCCCAAGATGACGATCCTCGGACGGGCCGAGGATCAGCCCGCGGGCACCATCTTCGTCGCCGTCCACGAGGGTATCGCAATGGTGCACGCCCTCGAAACCACCAAGCGGCACAGGCGGCAGGGTTGCGGCCGGACCTGTCTCGTCCATGCCGCGCGATGGGCCGAAGACCACGATGCGCATACGCTCGTGCTTCTGGTCACGCGCGCCAACGATGCCGCGAATGCCATGTATCGTGCGTTGGGCATGACCGGGGGCGCGTGTTACCATTACCGCATACGGCCGTGAAGGCGGCGCGCGGATGGAGCGACGATGCATGGGGGCGACCGGCATGCGAGGCCATATGTATCTTCGCCCTCCGGGGAGGCGATGATCAGGATCTACGCCGCATTCCTCGCGCTCGGCCTTTCGGCGCAGGCGCTCCCCGCGGCGCCTTTGTCGCTGCCCGGCAATGCCGTCCTCTCGGCGGAGGTTCCGGGCGGCGTCACGACGCTCGCCTTCCCCGCCGGCCCCTGGGACGGCGCGCGCGTGCCGGTGCGCGAGGCCGAAGGCCGGCTCCGGCGCACCGCGTGGCGCCTGCGCGGTCAGATGATGACGCCGCTCCAGATCGTCGATTTCCTGCGGCCCCAGCTTGAGCGGGACGGCTGGGAAACCGTCTTCGAATGCCGCGACGCGCCGTGCGGCGGGTACGATTTCCGGTTCGCGTCGAACACGCTGCCCGCGCCGGGCATGTATGTCGATCTCGGCAATTACCGCTATCTCCTGGCCGAGCGCGGCGACGGCGCGCTGCTGTCGCTGATGGTGAGCCGGTCCGGAGAGACCGCCCATGTCCAGGCGACCGAGGTCGATCCCGTGGCCGCGGAGGCGCCGGCGCTCGTCACCTCGTCGAAATCCCGCGGCGCGCCGGCCGGCGATCTTGCCGCCGCTCTCGAAGGGTCGGGCCGGGCCGCGCTCGACGCGCTCGCGTTCCCGAGCGGTGCGGCGACGCTCGACGAGGCCGGGATCTCGGCCCTCGACGCGGTCGCCGCCTATCTCGCCGACAATCCCGCGCAGAGCTTCGCGATCGTCGGCCATACCGATTCCGAAGGCGGCCTCGACGGCAACATCGCCCTGTCGGAGCGGCGCGCGAGGTCGGTGCGCCGCGCTCTCATCGACAGGTATGGCATACCGCCCGACCAGATCGACGCGCGCGGCATCGGCTATCTCGCACCGCGGGGCCCCAACGACACCGAAGAGGGGCGGATCGCCAATCGCCGGGTCGAGATCGTCCGGACGGAGTGATCGCTACCAGTCGTCGGGCCCCTTGTCGGCGAAGGTATGCACCAGAAAGTCGATGAAGGCCCGAACCTTCGGCTGCGTGAAGCGTCCCGGCGGATAGACGGCATAGATCCCGTGCGTCTCCCGGCTCGGAACGGGCATCACCTCTTCCACCGACCCCTCCCGCAGCGCGGCCGCGCAGAGGAACGACGGCAGATAGGCGATGCCGAGCCCCGAGATCGCCGCATTGAGCAGCGATTGCCCGTCATTGACCGACAGCCACCCGCCGGTGCGGACCTGGCGCTTCTCGCCCGACGGCGCGGTCAGCTTCCAGACCGCGCCGTTCGACTGGCTGGTATAATGCAGCAGCTTGTGATCGTTGAGATCGTCGATCTTCATCGGCCGGCCGTATTTCTGCAGATAGGAGGGCGAGGCGATCATCCGCTTCGACGTCTCGGTGAGCTTGCGCGCCCGCAGGCTGCTGTCTTCGAGCTCGCCGATCCGCACCGCCATGTCGAAGCCTTCCGAGATCAACTCCACGTAGCGGTTGTTGAGGATCATGTTGACCGTGATATCCGGAAAATCCCTCAGGAACTCGCCCAGCACCGGGCTGAGATGATTGACGCCGAAATCGGTCGCGACGCTGATCCGCAACAGCCCCGAGGGCGCCGATTGCATCGAGGTGACCAGGCTGTCGGCCTCGCCCGCATCGTTGAGCACGCGCCGCGCCCGGTCGTAATAGGCCAGCCCGATCTCGGTCGGGCTCACCCTTCGGGTCGTGCGGTTGAGAAGCCGCGCCCCGAGCCGCGCCTCGAGCGACGAGACATGTTTCGACACGGCCGATTTCGAGATCCCCATCTTCCGCGCCGCGTCGGTGAAGCCGCCCTGGTCGACCACCGCGGCAAAGGCTTCCATCTCCGTCAATCTGTCCATCTCGTCCCACCTCGCTTCTCGGCATTCTCGGCGCCGGGCTATGGCGGGACAATCTGGCAACATTGCGGTGGGGGTCGGACAATATCGCGATGATCGCCGGATCATCGCCGTGGCGGAAACGGTGAACACTACGATTCACCCGACTTTAACGCGCCGCGGCGCAGTCAGCCGGGGCGAGCAAAGTGCGAAAGGTCAGACATGTCCGGCGAGAAGCCATATCCGATCCCGTCCAACGATCAGGCGCGGGCGCGGCTGATCGACGAGTTGCAGATCGAGCGGCGCAAGGAGGATCCCTTCTTCGCGCATCTCACCGCGTCTGCCAGGCGCATCTTCGACGCGCCGATCGCGTTCCTGACCCTGATCTCGCGCGAGACGCAGGCCTTCGTCAGGATCGACGGCGCCGATCTCGAGGAGGTTCCGCGCAGCCACGGGATGTGCGCCTTCACGGTCGCCGCGCGCGCGCCCGTCATCCTGCCCGACACCCACGACGATCCGCGGTTCCGCGATCACCCCATCGTTGCGAACCCGCCCCATATCCGGTTCTCGGCGAGCGTGCCGGTGATCCTGTCGAACGGTTTCTGCGTCGGGACCGTCTGCGTCCTCGACCTCGTGCCGCACGCGCCCCCGAGCGAAGACCAGATCGCCCATCTCGTCGATCTCGCCGCGATGGCCGCCCGCTTCTACGAGGTCCCGTCCGAGCCCGATCCCGCGCATGTGAAGCGGCTCCACGACATCGTCGAGCGGTCGCAGCAGGAATTCCTGTCGCTGATCGGCCACGAGCTGCGGACCCCGCTCAACGGCATCATCGGCCTCAGCGAGTTCATCGAGCCTTCCGACGAGGACCAGGCACAGATCGTCGGCGCGATCCGCGATTCGAGCGAGCATCTGGGGCGGATCATCGCCAGCATCCTGTCGTTCACCGAACTCGCCTCGGGCGATATCAGCCTCGGGGAGGGGCATGTGCGCCTGTCGGAAATGCTCTCCGGCGCGGCATCGCGCTTCGACACGATCTTCAGGCTCACCGGCAAGAAGATGCAGCTTGCGGGCGATATTCCCGCGCTCGAGATGGCGTGCGATCCGAACCTGCTGCAACTCGCGCTCATCTGCCTGATCGACAATGTCGGGGCGCATGGCGGAACATGGTCTCAGGTCTCGGCGGTCGAGGAGGAGGATGGCGGCCTCGCCATCACGGTCAGGGACGACGGCACCGGGATACCCGAGGATCGTCTCGACACGATCTGGCACGCCTTTTCCGTGGGCGAGGACGTCTATACCCGGCAGGCGGGGGGACTCGGCCTCGGTCTGCCGATCACGCGCCGCATCGCCGAGCTGCATGCCGGCCGCTTCGACCTTCAGCAGGGCGAAGGGGGGATCACGGCAATCCTGCGGCTGCCCCCCTGGCGGATCTCCCGGGCGACGGAGGTCGCCGCCTGACCCGCGCTCAAAGCGCGGCGGCGAGGCGCGTGCCCTGATCGATCGCGCGCTTCGCGTCGAGTTCCGCCGCGATGTCGGCGCCGCCGATGACGTGGTGCGCGATCCCGGCCGCCTCGAGCGCGCGCGCCAGATTCCGCTCCGGCTCCTGGCCCGCGCAAAGGACGATCGTGTCGACCTCGATCACCCGCGCCTCGCCGTCGATTGTCACGTGCAGACCGCTGGCGTCGATCCGGTCGTAGCGCACGCCGCCCAGCATCTGCACCCCGCGCATGCCGAGCCCCGCGCGATGGATCCACCCGGTCGTCTTTCCCAGACGCTTGCCCAACCGCTCCGCCCGGCGCTGGAGCAGCCAGACCTGCCTCGCGGGCGGGGGCGGGTTGGGCCCCTCGGGCGACACCCCGCCGCGCAGCCTGGCCGGATCGCCCACCCCCCATTCCGCGAGCCACGCATCGCGATCCTCCGTCGGATGGCCGCGGGTCACCAGGAATTCCGACGTGTCGAACCCGATGCCTCCCGCGCCGATCACGGCGACCCGCGATCCGACCCGCGCCTTTCCGCGCAGAACGTCGACATAGCTCACGACGTGATCCGCATCCGCGCCCTCGATCAGGGGATCGCGCGGAACGACCCCGGTGGCGATCACCACCTCGTCGAATGCCGCAAGCTCGGCCGCGTCGGGTTCGATCCCGAGGCGCAGCGCGATGTCCGTCTCGTTGACCGATCGCGCGTAATATTCCACCAGGCCCACGAATTCCTCCTTGCCGGGGATCACCTTGGCAAGGTTGAGCTGCCCGCCCACCCGGTCCGACCGCTCGAAGAGCGTGACGCGATGGCCGCGCTCGCGCGCCGTCAGCGCCGCGGCGAGCCCCGCGGGCCCGGCGCCCACAACGGCCACGGATTTCACCGCGGCGGCTTTCGTCACGACCAGCTCCGTCTCGTGGCAGGCACGCGGATTGACCAGGCAGGTCGAGAGCTTGCCCCCGAACGTGTGGTCGAGGCAGGCCTGGTTGCACGCGATGCAGGGCGTGATCGCATGGGCCCGGCCCGCGCGGGCCTTGGCGACGAAGTCCGGATCGGCCAGAAACGGCCGCGCCATCGACACCATGTCGGCCGCCCCCGACGCCAGGATCCCCTCCGCCACGTCGGGCATGTTGATGCGGTTCGACGCGACGACGGGAATGCCGACCTCGCCCATCAGCTTGGCGGTGACCCACGAGAACGCGGCGCGCGGCACGGATGTCGCGATGGTGGGGATGCGTGCCTCGTGCCAGCCGATGCCGGTATTGAGGATCGTGGCCCCCGCGCCCTCGATCTTGCGGGCAAGCGTCACCACCTCGTTCCAACTCTGGCCGTCGGGGATCAGGTCGATCATCGACAGGCGGTAGATTACGATGAAATCGGCCCCCACGGCGGCGCGGACCCGCGACACGATCTCGACGGCGAGCCGCTGCCGGTTCTCGACCGTACCGCCCCAGCGGTCCTCGCGCCGGTTGGTATGGGCGACCAGGAACTGGTTGATGAGATACCCTTCGGAGCCCATGATCTCCACCCCGTCATAGCCTGCCTCGCGCGCGCGGCGGGCCGCGGTCACGATGTCGGCGATCTGCTTCTCGATCCCCGCTTCGTCGAGTTCAGTGGGACGGAACGGCGAGATCGGCGACTTGATCGGCGAGGGGGCGACGCAATCGGGCCCGTAGGCATAGCGCCCGGCATGCAGGATCTGCATCGCGATCTTGCCCCCCGCCTCGTGCACGCGGTCCGTGACGATCCGGTGGTTGGCGATGTCCTCCGCGCCATGAAGCCCCGCGGCGCCGGGAAAGACACCGCCCTCGGCATTCGGGGCCATGCCGCCGGTGACAATCAGCCCCACGCCGCCGCGGGCGCGCAGGGCATAGAACTCGGCCACCCGGTTCCAGTCGCCCCGCTCCTCGAGGCCGGTATGCATGGACCCCATCAGCACGCGATTCGCGAGCGTCGTGAAGCCGAGGTCCAGCGGCGCCAGAAGGTGGGGATAGTGGGTCATCGCGGTCTCCTCGCCCGTTGGGGTGGAGTGTGCGCCGCGACGGCGCGCCTGTCATCCGCGAACGCGGCGTCAGGCAGGAGCGGGGGGCGAAGATCGCGCCCCCCGGCCGGGGATCAGAGATCCATGTAGACGTGCTTCTCGGCCTTGCCGCCGGGATGCGTCACCGCACCCTTGCGGGTATCGCCGACGAGCTGCGCGTATTTCCAGAGCGCGCCCGAGGCATAGATCGTGTCGCGCGGGCCGGCCCAGGCGGCGCGCCGCGCATCGAGCGTCTCGGCGTCGAGATCGACGCTGATCTCGCCGCGGATCGCGTCGATGGTGATCACGTCGCCGGTCTGGAGCAGCGCGATGGGCCCGCCATGCGCCGCCTCGGGGCCGACATGGCCCACGCAGAAGCCGCGCGTCGCCCCCGAGAACCGCCCGTCGGTGATCAGCGCGACCTTCTTGCCCATGCCTTGCCCCGAAAGGGCGGCGGTCGTGGCCAGCATCTCGCGCATGCCGGGGCCGCCCGCGGGCCCCTCGTTGCGGATGACGAGCACCTCGCCCTCCTTGTAGGAGCGCGCCTTGACGGCGGCGAAGGCCTCTTCCTCGTTCTCGAAGACGCGCGCAGGGCCGGTAAAGACCTGCTCGGCCTCGGACATGCCCGCGACCTTCACGATGGCGCCCTCGGGGGCGAGGTTGCCCTTGAGACCCACGACGCCGCCCGTCCTGGTGATGGGCGTGTCCACGGGATAGATCACCCGGCCGTCGGCCTCGCGTTCCACACGGTCGATCTCCTCGCCGATGGCGCGGCCCGACGCGGTCATGCAGTCTTCGTGGATCAGGCCCGCGCGGCGCAGCTCCTTCATGACGACGGGCACGCCGCCGGCCTCGTAGAGATCCTTGGCGACGTATTGCCCGCCGGGCTTGAGGTCGACGAAGTAGGGCGTGTCGCGGAAGATGTCGGTGACGTCTAAGAGGTCGAAATCGATCCCCGCCTCGTGCGCCATCGCGGGCATGTGCAGGCCCGCATTGGTCGACCCGCCGGTGCAGGCCACGACCCGCGCCGCATTCTCGAGCGACTTGCGGGTGACGATGTCGCGGGCGCGGATGTTCTTCTCGATCAGGTTCATCACCGCGGCGCCTGACGCTTCGCCGTATTGTCCGCGGCTCTCGTAGGGGGCGGGCATGCCCGAGCTGTTGAAGAGCGCGAGGCCGATCGCCTCGCTGACGCAGGCCATCGTGTTGGCGGTGAACTGCCCGCCGCAGGCCCCCGCCGAGGGGCAGGCCACGCGTTCCAGAACGGCAAGCTGTTCGTCCGTGACCTCGCCCGATTGATAGCGGCCGACCGCCTCGAACATGTCCTGCACCGTGAGGTCGCGGGTCGCGAAATCCTCGGGCACGTCGGCGCCGTCGGGCACCTTGCCCGGCAGGATCGAGCCGCCATACATGAAGACCGACGGCGTGTTGAGGCGGATCATCGCCATCATCATGCCCGGCAGCGACTTGTCGCAGCCCGCGAGCCCCACCAGCGCGTCGTAGCAATGGCCCCGCATGGTCAGCTCGACCGTATCGGCGATGGCCTCGCGGCTGGCCAGAGAGGAGCGCATGCCCTCGTGGCCCATCGCGATCCCGTCGGTCACGGTGATGGTGGTGAATTCGCGCGGCGTGCCGCCCGCCGATTTCACGCCCGACTTGACCGACTGCGCCTGCCAGTTGAGCGCGATGTTGCAGGGCGCCGCCTCGTTCCAGCAGGTCGCCACGCCCACGAAGGGCTGGTCGATCTGCTCCTCCGTCAGGTCCATCGCGTAGTAATAGGACCGGTGCGGCGCCCGCGCGGGCCCTTCCGTGACGTGGCGGGAGGGGAGCTTGGACTTGTCGGGCTTGTTTCGCAGCATGGCGCGGACTCCGTCGGATGGCGTGGGCTGGCTTCCCGCATAGGTGACGCGGCGTCCTTCGACAAGGCATTAGGCGGCGGCCCGGGCGCGCGCCAATTGACGAATTGCACCGGGGCGGTGGCACGGTTAGGGTCCGCAGACACCCGACCGAGGACCGCAAAACCCCCATGACGAAGGCTTTGCCATTCACGGCGTTCGTCGCGCCCGCCAGACGCCGTCCGGAGATCTGGCGGCTGCTGCTGGGGCTCGTGGTGATCGCGCTCGTGATGACGCTCTGGGTCGCGCTAAGTACCGGTGCCCTGGTCTTCGCGCTGGGCCTCGACCGGGCGATGACGGTGATGGCGCGCCTCGCCAATCCCGTGACGCCGGCCACGACGTTCCTGCTGCTTTCGACCTTCATCGGCATGCTGCTGGCGCCGATGGCGGCGGTGCGCCTTTTGCACCGGCGCAGCGTCGCGTCGCTCTTCGGGCCGGGCCGGATCGTGCTGCGCCATTTCGTGGCCGCGCTGGGCATCGCGATGGCGATCTACGGCGTCACGCTCGGCGTGTGGTCGACCGGGTTCGACGCGCTCTCGAACGTGCCGCCGGGCCTCTGGCTCGCGCTGCTGCCGCTGTCGCTTCTGGCCGTCGCGATCCAGACCGGCGCCGAAGAGCTGCTCTTTCGCGGCTATCTCATGCAGCAGCTCGCCGCGCGCTTCGCCACGCCGCTCATCTACATGCTGGTGCCCTCGCTTCTGTTCGGGCTCTTGCATTACGACCCGATCACGATGGGCTCGAATTCGTGGGCCGTCGTGGGCTCGACGGCGTTCTTCGGCCTCATCGCCGCCGACCTGACCAATGCGACGGGCTCCATCGGCGCGGCCTGGGGGCTGCACCTGGCCAACAACATCGTGGCGATCCTGCTCGTCGCGACGCAGGGCACGATCACCGGCCTCGCGCTTTTCGTGACGCCCTATGCGGCCAGCGAGGTCACGATCACCGGGCCGCTCCTGATGGCGGATCTGGCGCTCGTCATCGTCGTCTGGGCGGCGCTGCGCTGGCGCCTGAGCCGCTGATTGCATTTTTCACGGCCGCCGCGTATCCCGGCTCCGATACGTTAACACGACACGGAACCTCGATGGAGCGCCCTGAGTGAACTGGATTGCCAATTACGTCCGTCCCAAGATCAACTCGCTCTTCTCCCGGAGGGAAGTGCCCGAGAACCTCTGGACGAAATGCGACGAATGCGGAACGATGCTGTTCCACAGGGAGCTGGCCGAGAACCTCAACGTCTGCACCAATTGCGACCACCACATGGCCCTGACCCCGCGCGACCGGTTCCGGGTGCTCTTCGACGCCGGCGCCTTCAAGGAGGTCTCGGTCTCCGCGCCCCCCGCCGATCCGCTTCAGTTCCGCGACCAGAAGAAATATCCCGACCGCCTGCGCCAGGCCCAGCGCCAGACCGGCGAGAAGGAGGCGATGCTGGTCGCCGAGGGCGAGATCGGCCGCGTGCCCGTCGTCGTCGCCGGCCAGGATTTCAGCTTCATGGCCGGCTCGATGGGGATGTATGTCGGCAACGCCATCCTCGCCGCCGCCGAACGCGCGGTGGAGCTCAAGCGTCCGCTGATCCTCTTTTCGGCGGCGGGCGGCGCGCGCATGCAGGAGGGGATCCTGTCGCTGATGCAGATGCCCCGCACGACCGTCGCCGTCGACATGGTCAAGGAGGCAGGCCTTCCCTACATCGTGGTGCTGACCCATCCGACCACGGGCGGCGTCACCGCCTCCTACGCGATGCTGGGCGACATCCAGATCGCCGAGCCCGGGGCGCTCATCTGCTTCGCGGGCCCGCGGGTGATCGAACAGACGATCCGCGAGAAGCTGCCGGAGGGGTTCCAGCGCGCCGAATACCTGCTCGACCACGGGATGCTCGACCGGGTGACCGACCGCCGCGTGATGCGCGACGAGCTCATCACGATCCTGCGCATGCTGCGCGGCATGCCGCCCGCGGTGGCCGGCGATCTTCCGGGCCCCGAGACGGTCGCCGACGACGCGCCGCTGCCCGAGCAGCCGGCGCAGCGTTCCAAGGCGGGCTGAGCCGCGTTGACCCGCGCGCGCGAGGGATCCGACGCGATCCTCGACCGGCTGATGGCACTGCACCCCAAGGTGATCGACCTGTCGCTCGACCGGATGTGGCGCCTGCTCGACCGGCTGGGCCATCCCGAGCGAGACCTGCCCCCGGTGATCCACATCGCGGGCACCAACGGCAAGGGCTCGACGCTCGCCATGATCCGCGCGGGGCTGGAGGCACAGGGCGCGCGCTGCCACGCCTATACCTCGCCGCATCTGGCGAGGTTCCACGAACGCATCCGCGTGGCCGGATCGCTGATCTCCGAGCCGGATCTGGCCGCGCTGCTCGACGAATGCGAGGCCGCGAATGACGCAGCACCGATCACCTTCTTCGAGATCACGACCTGCGCGGCGCTGCTGGCCTTCGCCCGCGAACCGGCCGATTACACGCTGCTCGAAGTGGGCTTGGGCGGAAGGCTCGACGCCACCAACGTCGTCGCCGAACCCGCTCTGACGATCCTCACGCCCATCGCGCTCGACCACCAATCCTATCTCGGCGACACGCTCGCGGCCATCGCGGGCGAAAAGGCCGGCATCCTCAAGCGCGGGGTCCCCGCCATCGTCGCGCGGCAGGACGGCGCGGCACTCGACGTGATCGAGCATCGCGCGGCCCGTCTCGGGGTCGGGTGCGAGACACACGGACAGCACTGGCATGTCGGGGTCGAGCACGGGCGCCTCGCCTTCCAGGACGAACGGGGCCTCCTGGATCTGCCGCTCCCGGCGCTCGCGGGCCCGCATCAGATCGACAATGCCGGCACCGCGATCGCCGCCTTGCGCGCGCTCGGCGCCGGAGAGCCCGCGATCGAGGCCGCCTTGCGCGATGCCGTCTGGCCCGCCCGGATGCAGCGGCTGACGCACGGGCCCTGCGTCGATGCGGCACCCGGCGCCGAGATCCTGCTCGATGGCGGCCATAACCCGGCCGCGGGCGACGCCGTCGCCGCGACGCTTGCGGGCATGACCCCGCGCGAGACGCACCTGGTCTGCGGCATGCTCAACACCAAGGACATCGCGGGCTATCTCGCGCCGCTCGCTCCGCACGCGGCAAGCCTCGCCGCGGTGTCGATCCCCGGCGAGGCGAACACGCTGCCGGCCGAGGCGACGGCGGCCGCGGCCACCGCTCTCGGCATGACCGCCCGCACCGCCGAGACGCCGCTCGCCGCGATCCGCGACATCGCCGCCCGCGCGCCCCATGCCCGCATCCTCATCTGCGGATCGCTCTATCTCGCGGGCCGGATCCTGCGCGACCACGGCTGAGCCTGCCGCGCCCCGGGTTTCATCTGTCCCCAAATACTCACGGCCGACCGCCGGAGGCCGGCGCGCCCCCGATCCTCAGGCGCCCCACTCGGCACTTTGCATCTCGCGCAGGCGCGAGGCCGTGCGCTCGAATTCGAACGAGCCGGTCCCCTCGATATAGAGGTTCTCCGGCACATCCGCCGCCGACGCGATCAGCCGCGTCCGCGCCTCGTAGAGCGCATCGACCAACGTCACGAACCGCCGCGCCTCGTTGTAATTGTCCGATCCGAGCCGCGGGATGTTCTCGAGCATCAGGACCCGGACATGCTCGGCGATGGCGAGGTAATCCGCGGCGCCGAGCGGCTTGCCGCAGAGATCCCAGAACCGCGCGCGCCCCACGCCGCCGGAATAGCGGGGCAGGGTGACCGAATGGCCCGACACGGTCAGCTCCAGCGCCTCTCCGGGGCCGTCGGCCAGCCGGTCCCACAGCCGGTCGATCTTCTCGCGCGCCTCGGCATCCGCGGGGTGGAAATAGAGATCCGACCCGGCGATGCGGTCCTGCCGCCAGTCGCGAGGCGAGGCCAGCTCCACCACCTCCATCCGCGCCTTCAGCAGGTCGATGAAGGGCAGGAAGAGCTGCCGGTTCAGCCCGTCCTTGTAGAGGTCGTCGGGCACCCGGTTCGACGTGGAGACGATCGTGACCCCATCCGCGAAGAGCCGCTCGAAGAGGCGCCCCACGATCATCGCGTCGGTGATGTCGCCGATCTGCATCTCGTCGAAGCAGAGGAGCCGCAGCCCTTCGGAAATCTCGTCGGCCACCGGTGCTATGGCGTCGTCGACGCCTTGTTCGCGGGCCGCGTTTATCCCCTTGTGAACCTCCTGCATGAAAGCGTGGAAATGGACGCGGCGCTTGCCCTCGATGTCGACGTTGCGAAAGAAGAGGTCCATCAGCATCGACTTGCCGCGCCCCACACCGCCCCAGAGATAGAGCCCGGTCGCGGCCTCGGGGGCCGCGCGGCGCGAGAACCAGCCGCGCTTGGATGCAGGTCGCTCCAGCGCCTCGGCGATCCGCGTGAATTCCGGCAGGACGCCTTCCTGCGCGGGGTCTGCCTCGAGATCGCCGTTCTCGACGGCGGCGGCATAGATGTCTTCGAAACGTCGGGCCATGCCGCCCTCTTATCCGCCGGGCGGGGCGAAGGAAAAGCGGTTCTTCTCAGTCTCCGAGAAGACGAACGGCCGCGTGCCCCGCATGCCGCCCGGTCGCAAGGCAGGCCGTCAGCAGGTAGCCGCCCGTCGGCGCCTCCCAGCCCAGCATCTCGCCCGCGGCGAAAACCCCGGGCAGCGCCTTCAGCTGCAGATCCGGGTCGAGCGCGTCCCATGCAATGCCGCCCGCCGACGAGATCGCCTCGTCGAGCGGGCGCAAGCCGCGATGCGGCACGGGAAGGTGCTTGACGAGGCGTGCGAGATCCCGTCCCGCGGGCAGCGGGCGGCCGAATTCCATCAGCAACGCCAGCCGCGCGGGGTCGAGCCGCAGGCCCTTGCGAAGCCGGTTCGACACCGATCCGCGGGCGGATGCCAGGCGCGCGGCGACGTTCCCGACATCCCGGTCGGGCACCAGATCGAGATGGAGCGCAGCACCCTCGCGCACTGCGCGACTCGCGGCATAGATCCCGCCGCCTTCGAGGCCCCGGCGCGAGATCACGAACTCGCCCCGATGCGTCCCGCCGCCTGCGAGCAGCGCCGCGCCCTTCACGGGGACGCCCAGCAAAGGCTCCATATGCGCAGACCAGTCGACGTCGAGCCCGGCATTGGCGGGGGCGAAATCGTCGACCGCGACACCAAGCTCGCGCAGCCACGGCACCCATGCCCCGTCAGAGCCGAGCCGCCGCCACGACGCACCGCCGAGCGCCAGAACGCAGATCCGCGGGCGCAGCGTCACGGCGCCATCGGGCGTCTCGAAGGTGAACCCCGCGCGAAATGTTTCGCGCGCGAAACATTTGCCGCTTGTCTCGATCCCGGTCCAGCGCCAGCGGGTCCGGAGCCGGACGCCCAGATCCCCGAGCCGCCCGGTCCAGGCGCGCAGGAGCGGCGAGGCCTTCATCGCGGTCGGAAAGACCCGCCCCGTGGAGCCCACGAAGAGCTCGGACCCGAGCCCTTCGGCCCAGCGGCGCACGGCCTGCTGGTCGAAACCGCGCACGATATCCGGCACCGGGCCCGCCCCGTCGCCATAGGCCCGATCGAAATCCGCAGGTCCGGCGTCCTTCGTGAGGTTGAGGCCGGACCTGCCGGCCATCAGGAACTTGCGACCGAAGGTCGGCATCGCCTCGGCCAGCAGCGGGGGAAACCCCGCTCTTGCCAGCGTTTCCGCCGCCATCAGGCCCGCCGGGCCGCCGCCTATCACCAATGCCTCGCATTCCATGCGCCAGCCGTCGCATATCGCGGCGGCGGGCTCCAGCGTTGTGCGAACGGGCCGCGGGCCTTGTGCATCCCGTGGCCCTTTCCACGGCAGGGTGGCACCGCTAGGTGTGGCGGGTCGCAATTCCGGGATCCGCCATGTCATCGATCGTCTCCGTCCAGACTCTGAACAAGACCTACGACGGCGGTTTCCGCGCGCTCAAGGACGTGTCGCTCGACATCCGCGACGGCGAGGTCCTGGCGCTCCTCGGGCCGAACGGGGCCGGCAAGACGACGCTCATCTCGATCATCTGCGGCATCACCACCGCCACTTCGGGCAAGGTCAGCGTCGGCGGCCACGACACGATCGGCGAATACCGCGCGGCGCGCGCCCTGATCGGGCTCGTCCCGCAGGAGATCAATCTCGAGCCGTTCGAGACGGTGATGAACACGGTGATGTTCTCGCGCGGGCTCTTCGGCAAAGGCCGCGACGACGCCTATATCGAACGCGTCCTGCGCCAGCTCAGCCTTTGGGACAAGCGCGACGCGCAGACCAAGGAATTGTCGGGGGGCATGAAGCGCCGGGTGCTGATCGCCAAGGCGCTGGCCCACGAGCCGCGGGTGCTGTTCCTCGACGAGCCCACCGCAGGTGTCGATGTCGAGCTGCGCCGCGAGATGTGGGAGACGATGCGCGATCTCAAATCGCACGGCGTGACCATCATCCTCACCACGCATTACATCGAGGAAGCGGAGCTCATGGCCGACCGGATCGGCATCATGGCCGGCGGCGAGATCCGGCTGGTGCGCGAGAAGGCCGAGCTGATGGCCGAACTGGGCCGCAAGCAGCTCGTCATCGAGCTTTCGACCAATGTGGAGAAGGTGCCCGAGGCGCTTTCGGGCTACGACCTGAGCGTCGGGCGGGACGGCTCGGAGATCGTCTATCACTACGACAGCCGCCGCGACCGGACGGGCATCACCAAGCTCTTGAACGACCTCCAGGCCGCGGGGCTTCAGATGCGCGACGTGCGGACCGAACAATCGAGCCTCGAGGACATCTTCGTGGATCTGACGCAGGGAGACGCGCGATGAACCTTACCGCCATCCAGGCCATCTACGTCTTCGAGATGAAGCGGACCTTCCGCACGCTGCTGCAATCGGTGGTGGCCCCCGTCATGTCGACCTCGCTCTATTTCGTGGTTTTCGGCGCCGCCATCGGCAGCCGGATCGACCAGGTCGAGGGCGTGAGCTACGGCGCGTTCATCGTGCCGGGGCTCATCATGCTGACGGTGCTCACGCAATCGGTGACCAACGCGGCCTTCGGGATCTACTTTCCGAAATTCATCGGTACGATCTACGAGCTTCTGTCCGCGCCCGCCTCCTTCGCCGAGATCACTGCCGGATACGTGCTGGCCGCGGCGACGAAATCCTTCGCGATCGGGCTCATCATCCTCGTCACCGCGTTCTTCTTCGTCGATCTCGAGATCCGGCATCCGGTCTGGATGATGGCGTTCTTGATGCTGACCTGCCTGTCGTTCAGCCTGCTGGGGTTCATCATCGGCATCTGGGCGCGCAATTTCGAGCAGTTGCAGCTGGTGCCGCTTCTGGTGCTGCAACCGCTGATCTTTCTGGGCGGGGCGTTCTATTCGGTTTCGATGCTGCCCGATGCGTGGCAGGCCGTGACCTATCTCAACCCGGTCGTGTATCTGGTGTCGGGGTTCCGCTGGTCGTTCTACGGGCTTGCCGACGTGCCGGTGCTGATCAGCCTGCTGGCGATCGTCGGATTCTCGGGCCTCTGCATCGCCACGATCGGCTGGATCTTCAAGACCGGCTGGCGCATCCGCGACTGATCCTCAGCCGATGCCGAGCATCCCGAGCACGAACGGGATCGTGGCAAGCGCCGCCACCGTCTGGGCCGTGACGAGGCCCGCCATCAGCCTGCCGTCTCCCTTGAGCTGCTGCGTCAGGACATAGGCGGTGGGCGCGGTCGGGATCGCGGCGAAGATCACCAGGATCGCCGCATCGTGCGGCCCGAGCGCGAAGAGCCGCGCAATGAGCGCCGCGAGCAGGGGCATGGCCAGAAGGCGCAGGGCCGAGATCCCGGCCAGCGTCACCACTTCGAGCCCGAGCGCGCGCGGCCTGAGCGCCGCCCCCACGCAGAGCAGGCCGAGCGGCAGGCTCGCCTGCGCGAGAAAGCCCAGGAAGCTCTCGAGCCCGTAGGGCAGGCCGAGGCCCGTCAGGCAAATGGCGATCCCGAGCGCGCAGGCCAGGATCAGCGGATTGGTGAGGATCGGCCGGATCAGCGCCCAGGGGCCGCGACCTGCGCCCCCGCCGGTCAGCGCCAGCACCGACAGCACGTTGACGAGCGGCACCGCCACGGCCAGCAGGACGGCCGCCCGGCCGAGTGCCGCGTCGCCGAAGAGGCCGGCGGTGATCGCGAGGCCAAGATAGGTGTTGAACCGCACCACCCCCTGAAGGACGGGCCCGTGCCGCGCGGGCGGCGTGCCCCGAATCCGTCGCACAAGCCCGAGCGCGAGGGCCGCGACGAGGATCATGCCCGTCACCGCCCCGCCCAGCCGCAAGAGCGCCGGATCGCTCAACGGCGCATCGGCGAGATTGGCCACCAGCAGGGCAGGGAAGAGCAGCACGTAGTTGATCCGTTCGGCGGCAGGCCAGAAGCCCGCGCCCGGAACGCCGCCGCGCGCAAGGCAGAACCCGAGGCAGATCAGCGCGAAGATCGGCCAGATCGTGATGAGGAGCATGGGGCCAAGCCTTTGTCGCCGCGATCCGGCCCCGCGCCGCTTGCGCCGGGAAGATCGTGCTCATTTCCCGCCGCGACCGCTTCCGGCCTTGGCGGGCGGGCCCGTCGCCCCTAGATCGAGACCCATGAAGCACATGATCCCGTTCCTTGCCAAGGACCCCGTCGTCGCGATCGTCCGCCTCCAGGGCATCATCGCCTCGGCCGGTGCCGGCGTGCGGCTGAGCGATGCGGGCCTCGCCCCGCTGATCGAGAAGGCGTTTCGCCGGGGCAGGCCCAGGGCGGTCGCGCTGGTGATCAATTCGCCCGGCGGCAGCCCCGCGCAATCGTCGCTGATCGCGGCGCGGATCCGGCGCCTGTCGTCCGAGACGGGCGTGCCTGTCGTGGCCTTCGTCGAGGATGTCGCGGCGTCGGGGGGCTATTGGCTCGCCGTCGCGGCCGACGAGATCTATGCGGACGCGAATTCCATCCTCGGATCGATCGGCGTGATCTCGGCCGGGTTCGGGCTCAACGGGCTGATCGAACGCTACGGCATCGAGCGGCGCGTCTATACCGCCGGCAAGTCCAAGAGCATGCTCGACCCGTTCCGCCCCGAAAACCCCGACGACGTGGCCCGTCTGCGCGACCTTCAGGACCAGATCCACGACGGCTTCATCGCCCATGTGAAGGCCCGCCGGGGGCCGAAACTCGCCGACGATCCGCGGCTCTTCTCGGGCGAGGTCTGGGTCGGCGAGCGGGCGCGCGAGATGGGCCTGATCGACGGGATCGGCCACATCGTCCCGGTGATGAAGGAACGCTTCGGCAAGAAGACGCGGTTCGTCACCTACAAGCAGCGGCGGCCGTTTTTGTCGCGGTTCGGGGCGAGCGTGGTCGCCGACGCGCTTTCGGGGATCGAGGATCGCGCGGCCTTCGCGCGGTTCGGGCTCTAGCCCGTGATCAAGATCGTCACCCTGTTCCTGATCGGGATGCTGGTGCTGGCCATGATGGGCCGGCTGCGGTTTCCGGGGCAGAAGAAGTTGCAGACCATGAAATGCGACGGCTGCGGCCGGTATCGCATCGGCAAGGCGCCCTGTTCCTGCGGCAAGGGGAAGCGCTGAATGGTCTTCGTCTGGGCGGCCGTCGGCCTTGTCATTCTCATCTTCGCGGGCGACGCGCTGGTGCGCGGGGCCGTGAACCTGGCGCTCCGGCTGGGCCTTCCTGCACTGATCGTCAGCCTGACGGTCGTGGCGTTCGGCACCTCGGCACCCGAGCTCCTGATCTCGGTGCAGGCGGTGCTCGACGACGTGCCGGGCATAGCACTCGGCAACGTGGTGGGCTCCAACACGGCCAACGTCCTTCTGGTGCTGGGCATTCCGGCATTGCTGGTGGGGTTGTCGATGGAGGGCCGGGAGACGCGCAAGAGCTTCGTCACCATGATCCTCGGCACGCTTCTGTTCATCGGGCTGAGCTTTGCCGGGCCGCTCACCTGGTGGCACGGGCTGATCCTGCTCGGCGCGCTCGCGCTCATTCTCGGGGATCAGGTACGCGAGAGCCTCGCCACCCGCAGGAGCCTCGCCGACGTGACCGAGGTCGAGGGCGCCGACCCGTCGATGCGCTGGTGGAAGATCATCGCCTTCCTCGTCGCGGGGCTGGTTGGATTGCCGATCGGCGCGCAACTGCTGATCAACGCGGCCACGCAGATCGCGCAGATGTTCGGCCTGTCGGATGCGGTGATCGGCCTGACGCTGGTGGCCGTGGGCACCTCGCTGCCCGAGCTCGCGACGACGGTCGCGGCGGCGTTCCGCAAACAGGCCGACGTGGCGCTGGGCAACGTGATCGGCTCGAACCTCTTCAATCTGCTGGCGATCATCGGGATCGCGTCGCTGGTGGGGCCGATCCCGGTGGACCGCGAATTCCTTGTCCTTGACCTGTGGGTGATGCTGGCCGCGTCGCTGCTGCTCGCGCCGTTCGTGTTCCGCGACTGGTATATGGGGCGGGTCTGGGGGCTGATCTTCTGCGCGGGCTACGCGCTCTACCTCGCGCGGCTGGTCATGCTGTGATGCGGGCATTCGTGGTCGGCGACGACGGCGCGTTGATCGAGGCGGTGGTCGCCGATCTGCGCGCGATGGGGGCGGATGTCCTTCGCGGCGGCGATCCCGCAGGACGGGACCTGCTGGTCACGGTGAGTTCGGTCGCAGCCTTCGACACGCTCGACGCACCCGATGCGGCGGCCTGGCAACGGACGGTGATCGAACCGCTCGACCGGGCGCTCACGCTCGGGGCGCGGTTCGCGGCAGCGGCGCCCGCGCCGGAGCGGGATGCGACGGGCGAGCCGCGCGCCATGGCGCAGATCATCCACGTCATCGACCAGGTCCCGGACATTGCGGCGCCGCGTCATGCCGGAATGGCGGTCGCCGCGGCGTCGCTGGTGGCGATGACCAGGATCGGCGCGCATCAGATGGCACCGCGCGTCCGGGTCAACGCGATCGTCCCCTCGCGGCGTGGCGCGGGCATCCGGGGCGGCGCGGAAGAGACCGATCCCACGGCGCAGGACAGGCGCCTCGATCCGGTGCCGGGCGTGCTCCTGCCGACGTTGCGCTATCTCGTGGAGATGCCCGCGATCACCGGTCAGATCCTCGAGCTCGGCGGCGCTGCGCGCCCCGCGCCCTGATCGGCGCGACCGTTTATCCCACCCGTCACATTTTTGTAAAGGAACACGCAACGATCCCAATGGGTTGGCGTCCGGTAAAAACAAATATAGCATTATCAATGGCTTGCGGAGGAGCCTAATTTCCGGGCAATGTAACGAAGGGGCCAGAACCAAACGATTTTTCGCACGTCCCACAGTCTTGCCCCCAGACTTGTCCACAGGTTCGGGGGACGCCTTTCGCCTTGAAGCCGCCCCGCCTATCTTGCAGGGCATCCCAGAATCACGAGACCCGCCCCATGACCGACACGCCCGAGATCATCGGCCACGAATGCATCCAGTCCTATCTCAAGACGCTCGACAATTCGCCGGGCGTCTACCGGATGCTCGATGCGCGGCAGGCGGTCCTCTATGTGGGCAAGGCGCGCAACCTCAAGAAGCGCGTATCGAACTACGCCAAGCCCACCGGGCACAGCCCCCGCATCGCGCGGATGATCCGCGAGACGGCGTCGATGATGTTCCTGACGACCCGGACCGAGACCGAGGCGCTGCTGCTGGAGCAGAACCTCATCAAGCAGCTCAAGCCCAAGTTCAACGTGCTGCTGCGCGACGACAAGTCGTTCCCGAACATTCTCGTGACGCGCGATCACGGCTATCCGCAGATCAAGAAACATCGCGGGGCAAAGACCGAGAAGGGCCATTACTACGGCCCCTTCGCCAGTGCGGGGGCCGTGAACCGGACGCTGACGCAGTTGCAGCGGGTGTTCCTGCTCAGGAACTGTTCGGATTCGATGTTCGAGAGCCGCACGCGGCCCTGCCTGCTCTATCAGATCAAGCGGTGCAGCGCGCCCTGCGTCGGCAAGATCGGCGAGGCCGATTACGCGGGGCTGGTCGAGGATGCCGAGCAGTTCCTGCAGGGCAAGACCACCAAGGTCCAGGCGCAGCTCGCCGGCGAGATGGAGAAGGCCAGCGAGGAGATGGAGTTCGAGCGCGCCGCCGCCCTGCGCGACCGGATCCGGGCGCTGACCCATGTGCAGGGCGGGCAGGGGATCAACCCGCAGGGCGTGGCCGAGGCGGATGTCATCGCGCTCCACATGGAAGGGGGGCAGGCCTGCGTGCAGGTGTTCTTCATCCGCGCGAACCAGAACTGGGGCAACCGCGACTTCTATCCGCGCACGGGCGCGGGCGCGGATGCGGCCGAGGTCCTGCAGGCCTTCGTCGGACAGTTCTACGACACCAAGGATCCACCGGCCATGATCCTTCTGAGCGACGAGATCGAGGATGCCGACCTGATGGCCGGCGCGCTGGCCGACAAGATCGGGCGCAAGGTCCGGATCGAGGTGCCGCAGCGGGGCGAGAAGAAGGACCTCGTGGCCGGCGCGCTCAGAAACGCGCGCGAGAGTCTCGCCCGCAAGATGAGCGAGACGGCGACGCAGGGGCGCCTGCTCGACGGGCTGGCCGAGGCGTTCGACCTCGACGCGGCGCCGCAGCGGATCGAGGTCTTCGACAACAGCCACATCCAGGGGGCCCATGCGGTGGGTGCGATGATCGTCGCGGGGCCCGACGGGTGGATGAAGAACCAGTACCGCAAGTTCAACATCCGCGGCGACGAGATCACGCCGGGCGACGATTTCGGCATGATGAAGGAGGTCCTCAACCGGCGGTTCAAGCGGCTGCTGAAGGAGGATCCCGATCGCTCGAAGGGGCTCTGGCCCGATCTGCTGCTGATCGACGGCGGCGCGGGGCAGGTGAGCGCGGTGGCCGAGATCATGCGCGAGCGGGGCGTCGAGGACATCGCGATGGTGGGCGTCGCCAAGGGCATCGACCGCGATGCCGGCAAGGAGGAATTTCACCGCGTGGGCAAGCGGCCCTTCGCGCTGCGGCACAACGACCCGGTGCTCTATTTCGTGCAGCGGCTGCGCGACGAGGCGCACCGTTTCGCGATCGGCACCCACCGCGCCAGGCGGTCGAAGGCGGTCAGCGCGACGCCGCTCGACGACGTGCCGGGCGTGGGGGCGACGCGCAAGCGGGCGCTGCTCACGCATTTCGGCTCGGCCAAGGCCGTCGCGCGCGCCGATCTCGGCGATCTCAAGGCGGTGGACGGAATCAGCGAGGGGCTCGCCGAAAAGATCTACGACTACTTCCACGAAAGGGGGTGAGGGCCGTCCGGGAAACGCTCCGGTGGAGCGTTTCAGGCCCGAACGGGCGGAGCCCCGGCAAGGGGGATGCGGAAAAAAGCGGCGCGGCGAACAGGTTCCTCTCTGTGCCCTTTCCCCCGGCAGACGGTATGTCTATCTGTTCGGTATGAAATGGACCTTGCCCAACGCCCTGACCGTCCTGCGCCTCCTGGCCGCCCCCGGCGTGGCGGTCATGTTCCTCTACTTCAACAGGCCCTGGGCCGACTGGTTCGCACTGGTCCTGTTCCTCGGGGCGGCGATCACCGACTGGTTCGACGGCTATCTGGCGCGGTCGTGGAAACAGGAGAGCCGGTTCGGCGCGATGCTCGACCCGATCGCCGACAAGGCGATGGTGATCATCGCGCTGCTGGTCATCGTGGGCTATTCGTCGATGACCCCTTGGCTGGTCCTGCCGGCCACGTTCATCGTCTTTCGCGAGGTGTTCGTCTCGGGGCTGCGCGAGTTCCTCGGGGGGCAGGCGAAGCTCCTGCAGGTGACCAAGCTCGCCAAATGGAAGACGACGGCGCAGATGATCGCCATCGCGGTCCTCTTCGCGCGCGACATCTTCCTGCATCACATGCTCACGCGGGCGGCGGAGCTCGACCCGCAGACCCTCGACGGGATCATGACCGGCGCGATCGCCGACGAGGTCGGCCTTCTGTGGCTGGCGCAGATGCGCGACGTGACGGGATTCGTCGGGCTGGTCCTGCTCTGGACCGCCGCGGCGCTGACCCTGATCACGGGCTGGGACTATTTCCGCAAGGCGCTGCCGTTCCTGCGGGAGCCAGCATGACGCTCGATGTACTTTATTTTGCATGGGTGCGCGAACGGATTGGGCTGCCCCGCGAACGGATCGAGACCGATGCCGCGACGGTGGCCGATCTGGTGGAAGAGCTGCGCGCGCGCGAGGACCGCTATGCCGCGGCCTTCGCCGATCTCGCGGCGCTGCGGGTGGCGGTCGACCAGGACCTGACATCCTTCGACGCACCGCTCGGCGCGGCCCGAGAAGTGGCGTTCTTTCCGCCCATGACAGGCGGCTGAGCCATGGATGTCCGCGTGCAGTCCGACGCGTTCGACGCGGGCGCCGAGCTCAACGCGTTCGCCGGCGGCCGTGACGATGTGGGCGCTGTGGTAAGCTTTTCCGGGCTCGTGCGCGACGATGGCGGTTTGCGCCACATGGAGATCGAGCATTATCCCGGCATGACCGCGAAGGCGATCGAGGGCATCGCGCGCGAGGCTATGGAGCGCTGGACGCTCGGCGACGTGCTCGTCATCCATCGGCACGGCATCCTGCGCCCCGGTGCGCGGATCATGATGGTGGCGACAGCGGCGCCGCATCGCGCCGCGGCCTTCGAGGCGGCCGATTTCCTGATGGATTACCTTAAATCCCGCGCGCCCTTCTGGAAGAAGGAAGTGCGGGATGACGGGGCGGACTGGGTCGCAGCCAAGGCGGCGGACGAAGCGGCGCTCGGGCGCTGGTGATCGCCTGCGGCCTAGCGGGCCGCGTTCTGCCGCTCGATATAGTCCCGCAACTGTTCGTTCTCGCCGCGCGCCTCGCGCAGGCCGTCCATCGTGGCGCGCAGCTCGGCCTCGGTCTGGTGAAGCTGGTTGGCCATCTCGGCCTCGCGTTCCTGGATATAGGCGATCGCCTGGTCGCGGGTATCCTCGGCCTCCTGCATCATCCGCGCCATGTTGTCGAGCTCGCCCAGATCCGCCTGGCTCACCCGGGTGAGGCGGTGGACCAGCCAGTTCGCGAACCATCCGAGTGCGAAGGCCACGAACAGGATGAAGGCGATGGCGATGACGAATTCGGTCCGGTTCATTCCGCTTGGGTCGCCTGCTCTTCGTCCTGGGATTCCGCCGCGTCCGCCGCGGAATCGTCTTGCCCGTCCAGAAGCTTGAATTCAAGGCGGCGATTCGCTTCGCGGCCCTCTTCGGTGCCGTTGTCGGCGATCGGGTTCTCTTCGCCATAGCCGCGCGCGACGAGGTCCGAGGTGAGGACCCGCTGCGCCATCAGCGCGGTGAGGAGCGCCTCGGCCCGCTGCTGGCTCAGATTGCGGTTCATCTCTTCGCGGCCCTGGCTGTCGGTGAAGCCGCCCACCTCCATCGCGACGCCCTCGCATTTGCGCACGATCTCGGCGATGGAATCGACGCTTTCGCGGGATTGCGAATCGATGACGGCGGAACCGGGATCGAAGGTGATCTGGCGGTTCTTGAGGACGGCGTTGATCTGCTGCACGCATTCCTCGGGCGTGGGCAGTCCGAGCGTCGGATCGGCGCGCTCGTCATACGCGACGTCGATCTCGAACCGGGCCGCTTCGCCAAGCTTGGCGGTCAGGATCCGGGCGACCTCGTCGCCGGCATCGCGCAAGCCGGAGGTGCCGTCGACCGTCAGATCCTGCTCGGTCACGACGACGACGCCGTTCTTCAGGAGCGACAGGCTGTCGAGGGCGACCATGATCCGCGGGCCCCATCCCTGCGGCACCTGCGGCGAGACCTCGAGCGAAGCCGCCACCTCTTCCACGCCGAAGAGCGACTGCGCGAAGGCCGACACCACGTCGCGCGACTGCGCGCTTTCCACCCGGCCGCGCATCTGGACGAGGCCTTCGGGGCTGCGTGTCACGGTGAATTCGGCGGGCCCGAGCTCGGGTTCCAGGGGGCCCTCCTCCGGCAGGACGGCCGTCAGGGCGAAGCCGGCGGGCAGGTCGGATTCGAGCGCGGCGGCGACGTCCTGGAACTGGTCGGCATCCTGTCCCTCGCCGGCCTCGAGCCGCACCGAGAGGTCCGACATGGTCAGCCGGCCCGCCCCGACCGCCCCGAGCGCGTCGATCGCGCGCGACGCGGCCTCGGACCAGTCCGGGCTCGGCACGCCGAGGCCTAGGCGGCAGGTCGCGTCCTCGGCCACGCCGGCGCGGCGGGCCGCGTCGACGATCGCGGCCGCGGCCTCCGCGTCGGGCGCGGTGCAGGCCTGGAAGCGCGTAGCGTCGCCGTCGCGGTTGAGCCGCAGCAGATACGGCGAGACGACCGGGCGCGGCACCGCGATGTCGAGCGCGACCTCGACCCCGCGCGGGGCCATGCCCTTCAGGCGCCGCTGAAGCCGGTCGCGCGCCGCCTCGCTTTCGGCCATCGAGGTGATGGCGACGGCGTCCTTGCGGATCGAGACCTTGGCCGAGCTCAGCTCGTCGAGGGCGGAGACGCCGTAATCGACTGCGGCGTTCCAGCCCTCGGGCACGGGATAGCTCGCCTGTTCGAGAAGATCGACGATCGGGGTGTTGAAGGCCGCGCGGCCGATCCGGTCCAACAGGGATTGCCGGTCGGTCTCGGCGGGGATGAGTCCGATCAGCGTCACCTCGTCCTGCTTGCGCAGGATCTCGACCGAAAAGGCCGGGGCGGCGATCGGCGTGGTCTGTTCCACCTCCATCGCGTCGGCGATGCGGGCCGCGTCGACGACCTGCCCCGCCACGCTGAGCGCGCGGAACCGCGCGGCCTCGTCGGGGGCCGTGCCGGTCAACTGCAACCGCAACCCGTCGGCCGAGACCTCGGCCCAGTCGAGATCCGCCTCTTTGAGGGCGCTGCGGATCCCGGTGGTCGAGCGTTCCTCGATCTGGCTGACTGCGATGGTCGCGGCGAAGACCGCGACGCCGCCGGCGAGAAGAAAGGCCACGATAAGGGGCAGGGCGGATCTGAGGCGCATGTCGTATCCCGTCTGATCGCTGAGGTGTTCCCCGATTTAGAGGGCGCGCGGGCGGGCCGCAATCACAGCGCGGCGGCGGCGGCAAGAAACGGCACAACCAGCAGACCCGCATCCCGGTTGGACCGGAAGAGCGTGAGACAGCGCGCGGTGTCCAGCGTATCAAGGCGGCGCATCTGCCAGCCCATGTGCAGCGCGAAGGCCAGGGGCGCGCCGAGCGCCACGAGAAGTGCCGCGCCCTCGCCCGAAAGCGCCATCACGATAGCGAGAGCGAGCAGGGCGGCCGCGCCTGCGAGGAACCCCGCGAGCCAGCCGCGCGCACTGTCGCCGAAGAGCCGTGCGGTGGATTTGACGCCGATCAGCGCGTCGTCCTCGATGTCCTGGAACGCGTAGATCGTGTCGTAGAAGAGCGTCCAGGCGATCCCCGCGAGATAGAGGATCACCGCTGGCCAGCCCAGCGATCCGGTCTGCGCCGTCCAGGCCAGAAGCGCGCCCCAGTTGAAGGCGAGCCCCAGAAAGACCTGCGGCCACCAGGTGAACCGCTTGGCGAAGGGATAGATCGCGACGGGCGCGAGCGCGAGGATGCCCAGAAAGATCGCGGCCCCGTTGAAGGTCAGCAGGATCGCGAACGAGACCAGCGATTGCGCCACCGCCCAGGCCAGCGCCTGACGCGCGGTGACCTGTCCCGACGGGATGGGCCGCGAGCGCGTGCGTGCCACCGACGCGTCGATGTTGCGGTCGGTGATGTCGTTCCAGGTGCATCCCGCGCCGCGCATCAGGAACGCCCCGATGGCGCAGCCGAGCCCGATCCAGAGATCGTACAATCCGAACCGGCCCGTCGAGGCGCTCGCCAGGGCAAGCCCCCACCAGCAGGGCAGCAGAAGCAGCCAGGTGCCGATCGGCCTGTCGGCGCGCGAGAGGCGCAGATAGGGACGCGTCCTTTCGGGGGCCAGCCGGTCGACCCAGTTGCCCTTGACGGCATCGGCCACCTGCCCTTCAGTCGCGTCAGACCTTGCCATAGCGTTCGCCCCATGCCCTCGAAAATCCGCCTGTATGTAGATCACGCGCTCGGCCGGGATCAAACCGTTCCTCTGGACCAGGGCCAGGCGCATTATCTCTTCGGCGTGATGCGCAAGGATGCGGGCGAGGTGATCGAGGTGTTCGACGGGCATTCCGGTGCCTGGGATGCCGAGGTGGTCGAGGCGCGCAAGAAGGCCGGTCTGCTGCGCGTTACGAAGCAGGTGGCGCCGCAACGCGACCCGCCCGATCTCTGGCTGCTCTTTGCCCCGATCAAGCGGGCGCGGACGGATTTCATCGTCGAGAAGGCCGCCGAGATGGGCGCGCGCCGCATCCTGCCCGTGCAGACCGATTTCACCAATTCCGAGCGGGTGCGCCGCGACAGGTTGCAGGCCCATGCGGTCGAGGCGGCCGAGCAATGCGGCGGCACCTTCGTGCCGGAGGTGGCCGAGATCGCCCGGCTCGACCGTCTCCTGGCCGACTGGCCGGCGGAGCGGCGCGTGATGTTCTGCGACGAGGGGCTGGCGGGGCAGGGCGCGGAACTGCCCGTCGAGAAGGGGCCATGGGCGGTGCTGATCGGGCCCGAAGGCGGGTTCTCGGACGCCGAGCGATCCCGGCTCGCCGCGATGGAGCAGGCGCATCCCGTCTCGCTGGGCCCGCGCATCCTGCGCGCGGACACGGCCGCCGTCGCGGCGCTGACCCTGTGGCAGACGCGGCTGGGGGATTGGGCATGAGTTTTCTGCGTCCCGGCGCCGTCGCGGCGATCCTGCGCTGGCGCGAGGCCGGCATCGGCCTCGGGGCCGCCGCGCTGGGCCTCTACTGGGCGGTCACGGATCCGGGGATCATGCGCTGGGTGGGGGTGGCGTTCGTCCTCGGCGGGCTCGCCATCGCGCGCGAGGGGCTGTCGCGGGCCCGCCGCCCTGTCCTCGGCGGCGGGCCGGGCGTGGTCGAGGTGACGGAACGGCAGATCGCGTATTTCTCGGCCGATGGCGGCGGCGCCGTGTCGGTCGACAACCTGGTGCGCGTCCATATCGACACGACGATCGACGGTCCGTACCAATCCGACATCTTCTGGGTGATGACGCCCGAGGAGGGGCCGGCGCTCCATATCCCGGGCGATGCGGTGGGCGCGGCCAAGATCTTCGACGCGCTGGCCCCGCTCGAGGGGGTGGATTACGAGGCCGCGATCAGGGGCTCGTCGAAGACCCGGGCCGGAAGCTTCCTGGTATGGGAGCGGGCGGGATCGGGCAATAAGCGGCTGCCGCATTGACTTCCCCCGGTGGCTCGGCCAATTCCCCTCGCAGACCCAGACGCTGAGAGGCCCCATGTCCATTCCTCAATCCGGCGGCGGCCCGATCGACCATCCCGACCAGCTCGCGCAATATCTGGCAGACGGATGCAAGCCCCGCGAAGACTGGCGGATCGGGACCGAGCACGAGAAGTTCGGGTATTGCAAGGACACCCTGGCGCCCTTGCCCTACGAGGGGGACCGCTCGATCCATGCCATGCTGGCGGGGCTGAGGGACCGGTTCGGCTGGAACCCGGTCGCGGAGGACGGCAAGCTTATCGGTCTGGAGAAGGACGGGGCGAATATCAGCCTCGAGCCGGGCGGACAGCTCGAACTGTCGGGCGCGCCGCTCGAGACGATCCACGGCACCTGCGACGAGGTCAACGACCATCTGGCGCAGGTCAAGGCCGTGGCCGACGATATCGGCGTGGGCTTCATCGGCCTCGGCGCCGCGCCGCACTGGACCCATGACGAGATGCCCCTGATGCCCAAGGGCCGCTACAAGCTGATGGACGGCTACATGCGGAAGGTGGGCACGATGGGCCAGCAGATGATGCGCCGGACCTGCACCGTGCAGGTCAATCTCGACTTCGCCTCCGAGGCCGACATGGTGCAGAAGATGCGGGTGGCCGTGGCGCTTCAGCCGGTGGCGACGGCACTCTTTGCCAATTCGCCGTTCCTCGAGGGCAAGCCCAACGGGCACAAGTCGTGGCGTTCGCGCATCTGGCGCGACCTCGACGCGGACCGGACGGGCATGGTGCCGTTCGTCTTCGACGAGGGGTTCGGGTTTGAGGTTTGGGTGCAGTACGCGCTCGATGTGCCGATGTACTTCGTCTATCGCGACGGGCGCTATGTCGATGCGCTGGGCCAGTCGTTCCGCGATTTCCTCAAGGGCGAACTCCCGGCATTGCCGGGCGAGAAGCCGACCTTGTCGGACTGGGCCGATCACCTGACGACGGTGTTTCCCGAGGCCCGCGTCAAGCGTTTCATTGAGATGCGCGGCGCCGATGGCGGGCCGTGGCGCAGGCTTTGCGCGCTGCCGGCCTTCTGGGTGGGGTTGACCTACGATCAGGGCGCGCTCGACGCGGCGTGGGACCTCTGCAAGCGCTGGACCGCGGAGCAGCGCGAGGCGCTCCGCATCGCGGCGTCGGTCGACGGTCTCGCCGCGGAGGTCGACGGCATCCGCATGCACGACATCGCCCGCCAGAGCGTCGAGATCGCCCAGGCGGGGCTGGCCGCGCGTGCCAGACCGGGCGCCGGCGGCCTCATTCCCGACGAGACGCATTTTCTCAACGCGCTCAAGGAAAGCGTCGAGACCGGACGCATCCCCGCCGACGAGCTTCTGGAACTCTATCACGGCGCATGGGGGGGCGACGTCACCAAGGTGTTCGGATCGCACGCCTATTGACCCGAGGTTTCACGGCGGAAAGCCGCAGAATGCCCCTGTCCGGCCTTGCCGCCCCGCGCATCCGCGCGTAGCTCTCTCAGGGTGCGGAACAACCTCACTCTCGGGAGACCAGAATGAACAAGATCCTACTTGCCCTGCCGGTGATCGGCCTGATGGCCGGCTGCAACATGCAGAACAACCCGAACCAGGGTGCGTTGACCGGCGCAGCACTGGGTGCCGCGACCGGTGCAGCCATTTCCGGCGACGACGACCGGGTGACCGGCGCCCTTCTCGGCGGTGCCGCCGGTGCCGCGGCCGGCAATTACATCGGCCAGTCGCGCCAGCAGGGGCAGTGCGTCTATCAGTATCCCAGCGGCCAGCAATATACCGCGGCCTGCTGATTGCAGGCGATCGGTCGCCCGGCGGTGAGTTCCCCCGGGCGGCCGATGCACGCGATCTCTATGCGCGTTACCGAACCTTCAGTCCGAGCACGAACCGCACCACCTTTTCGCGCGGCATTTCGCAAGGACGGATGAGGGCCCGTCCATCGGACAGGCGATAGAGGTTGAGGCTGACGTAATCGCCTCCGCCCGCTTCCTCGGCGACGAGTTTCGCACTCCGGCCATCGGCGAAACCCGATTTTACCACGAGATAGCGGCGCCCCTCATAGGTGCCGCCGAACGCGCCCGGTGGCAGGGCGTCGAAGGCCGCAAGGATCTCGTTCAGGGCTTCTTTCCGATCCTGGGCTCGGTTCCGTTGATCAGGCGGACGATGTTGGGCCGGTGCCGCAGAAAGATCAGCAGCGCCATGCCGCCCAGACCGACCGCGAAGCCCTCGAGCCCCAAGAGCATGGCGAAAATCGGGCTGAGCGCGGCGGCGACGAGGGCGGCGAGCGACGAGATGCGGAAGATCGCGGCCACGACGATCCAGGTGGCGCAGACCGCGAGCCCTACGGGCCAGACCAGGGCGAGGGTCGTGCCGAGGAACGTCGCCACGCCCTTGCCGCCCCTGAAGCCCAGATAGATCGGATAGCAGTGCCCGAGAAAGGCCGCGAAACCGGCGGTCTCGGCGGCTTCCGCGCCGAAGAGCGTGTGCGCGAGCAGGACTGCGAAGGCCCCCTTGCCGACATCGCAGATCAGCGTCAGCAGCGCCGCGGGCTTGCTTCCGGTCCGCAGGACATTGGTGGCACCGATATTGCCCGACCCGATCTTTCGCAGATCGCCCAGCCCGAACATCCGCGTGATGACGATCCCGAAGGGAACGGACCCGAGGAGATAGGCGAGGACGGCGATCGCGATCAGCATGGGCTGGGGGCTCCGGCAAACTGGGGACGCGCCATCCTGAACATATGCCGCGACGGGCGTCGAGATCGGATCGCCGGATCCCCTGCCGGCACGAAAAAGGGGCGCGCGAACCCGCACGCCCCCGTTTTACCGCGAAAGTCCGACTTAGTCCTCGGGCGGAAGGACCACGCTGTCGATGACGTGGATAACGCCATTGCTGGCCTCGATGTCGGTATCGGTAATTTCGGCGCCTTCGTAGGTGAGGCCGGGATCGGTCATGATCGTGGCTTCGGCACCGTTCACGGTCTCGAGGGTGGTCTCGCCGTCGATGTCGCTCGACATGATTGCGTCGGGAACGACGTGGTAGGTCAAGATGTCGGCGAGCTGCTGCTGGTTCTCTTCCATCAGCAGGTTGTCGAGCGTCCCTTCGGGAAGTGCGGCGAACGCCTCGTCGGTCGGCGCGAACACGGTGAAGGGCCCTTCGCCCGACAGGGTCTCGGCAAGTCCCGCGGCTTCGATCGCCTGCACGAGAGTGGAGAAGCCGTCGGTATTCTGGGCGGTCTCCACGATGGTCATGGAATCGTCCTGCGCGAGGGCAGGTGCGGCAAGAGCGGCGGCAGCGGTCAGCGAAATCATGGTGGTACGTAGCATTGTATGTCTCCTAGATATCGTTGGTAAGCCGTTGTCGGCTGCGTGCCTCCATAACGGGAAGCGGCGCCCTGCGATCCACCTGATTTCCGAGACCTGCGCGGTTGTGTGCCGTTGATCCGGGCGCTTTGGCGCCTAAGCCGGGCGGGAAGGGGCTTTCCAATCACGATGTATTGAAACGCAATGGTATCCGAAGGTTTCGCGGGCGGCGCGATGCGGCTCCGGGGCGGCGGGGAAGCCGCCATCGAGCCCGAGTCGCTGCCGGCATCGCGGTGCGCCTTGCCTCCGTCACGATGCCGGTGCGGGGCGCATCCTCCTCCTCCGGTTGCGGATCGGGGTGTGGCGCGGGCACTATGTCACGCCGAAGATTAACCCTCCCTTAAACAAGATCCTGCGTCGTGGGTCGGCGATGACCTTGCCCCGTCCGAGGAGGAAAGGACGTGGGAACGGAAGGGCGCGCGTTTATGTGATTTGCCTGCGAGGTACGCGTGCTAGCTCATGAAATAGACAGACGGGAGATCGGACGGCCTTTTTGTCCGGCGCCTCGCGCCTTCTTTCATTCATTCGATTGCCCGAACCGTGGCTCGAGGCCGCGGCGATACAAGGAACTGCCGATGTCTTGGCGAACATATCTCTATTCGACGTCCCTGGTCGCGTTCGCGGCCACGGCCGCGTTGTCCGATCCGACCCCCGAGATGGTCGATCCCGTCAGCCAGTTCGTCGGCGAGATGTCCGTACCGCTGGAGAATGGCGATACCGTGGGCGTCCACGACGTCGGAAACACGCTGAGATTCGAGCCGCTCCAGAATTTCGCCGAGATGTTCCAGCGCGACGACGTCGTCTTCCTCATGCGGCACGGTCCCACGAACTGGGACAAGCTCGACGCGCCGGACGTGGCACCGCAGGATTGCGAGAATCAGCGGATCCTATCCGAACAGGGACGCGAGGACATGCGCGCCTTTGGTGCATTGCTGGCCCTCAACGACATCCGGTTCGGCAAGATCTATGTCGGTCAATGGTGCCGGAACCAGCAGACATTCGACGAGATCAGGACGGGTTACGACTCCGCCGCACCTGGCACGTTCGGCTCGATCCCCGTCGAGACCTACGAAAGCGCCGATTTGCTGCTGTCGCTCCAGGGGGCGCCGAACGTCACGAATCTGCGCGATCTGGTCTCCGGCTGGGACGGCATCGATGCGGACGGTCCCCTCCTCGTGATCAGTCATTTCACCAACATCCAGGAGCTGACGGACTTCGCCGTATACGAGGGGGAGTCGCTCGTCATCGACCCCAAGCGGGAGAACCGCGTCCTGGGATATGTCAGGTTGAAGACCGCATCCCCAGATGTCGGCCATTTCGACACGACGTCACAGGAAGAGGTCAATCAGGACGCACTTGATCGGTCGCAGACGGGGGAAGAGGAAGTTCGCGTTCCGTCGAACTGATCCGTTTGCGATGTGTGGTGAGCGATTCCCGTGGGATCTTTCGGATCATGGCTGGAAACATGTGCGTCGAGGTTGCGGGGTGTCTGAAAAAGGTACGGGTTTCAGGGTGTTGGATGTTTTTCGGTGTTTTTGTGACGAATCTGCTTGCGGGGTGTTTGTGATATCCCTAGATAGCCCCTCACCGGCGGCGCTGAGGCGCGGTTGGGACGCCAGCGGCGGATTTGACGGGTCTCCGGGCCACTTAGAGAAAAAAGTGGTTGACGGTGATTTTGAGATGAAG
>CANLEQ010000014.1 GCA_947489705.1 uncultured Paracoccaceae bacterium | reverse complement strand
TTCCGTTCCTCTTCCAGCCGGGAAATCGTAGCGGAACACTCCAGCTTCAAACGGTCCAGTTTGCGGGGATCAGATCAAACGAGAGGACTGGACCATGAAGAGATCGAAGTTCACCGAGGAGCAGATCATCGGCATTATGCGTGAGCAGGAAGACGGCGAAGCTGTGCCGCCGGCACGGCATCAGTAGCGCGACGTTCTAAGCCAGGAAGGCCAAGTTCGCCGGGATGGAGGTGTCCGACACGAAGCGACTGAAGGCGCTTGAGGAGGAGAATGGCCGTTTGAAGCGACTGCTGGCGGAATCCCTGCTCGACCAAGCTACGTTGAAGGAGTTCAGCCCGAAGGCCAGGTTCGGCCGGGGCAGGACCGCCGCCTTGCCCATTGCCCATACTGTAGAACAAGCCGTTCTGTCGAACGACTGAATAAAAAAGCTCCAGCGAAAAATTTCGCTGGAGCTTCTTTGATCTAAAGACAAGGGATCAAAAAATCCCGCCATCCTTTTGAGATGCGCGTCGATCAGGCCTTGTTGGCCTTCGACTTGCGACGGCGTGCAACCGCCATGCCGCCACCAAGCGCGGTGGTGAGCAGGAGCGCGCCCGCGGGAAGCGGAACGGCGGCCACGTTGATGGCGAAGCCGAAGCGACCCAGCGGATCCGAACCGGTTTCGCTGTAGTCGAGAGCCAGCGAGAACGCTTCGCCCTGGTCGAAGCGGATCTCGGCGGAGCTTTCGCTGTTCGACCCCAGATCGAGGACCGTGCCGTCGCTGAAGGTCAGCGTGATGCCGTCCGTGATGTTCGGGCCGGCGAAAGCCGTCGTGCCGAACAGAACCGGAGTGTCCAGATCGTTGAAGAAGTTGTAGCTGTAGGATCCACCCTGCTCTCCCCGTTCGGTGAAGCCACCGAAGACGAAAGGCATGTCGGACAGATTGTTGACCGCAGGCGCATCGTCCAGATTGGTCACGACGGTGATGGCGTGGGACGCGAGGGGAACGGTCGCGATCGCAGCAGCCGCGAGAAGAGTTTTAATTGTACGCATACTTAACCTCAAAACATTCGAGTGGAGTTAACGTGGACTTAACGCACTTCTGTGTGTGCGGCAATGCCATTAACCCCAATCTTCCCGCCCGGCCCGCTTTTTTTAACCTTTTTCAATGGTAAAATTGCAGGGTCTGCACGGTTTGGGGGCGGATTCCCCGCAGAAGTGACAAGAAATGCGGCAAACTGGGGGCGAGACCGGCGATGCGCCCCGAATCTCTCCGGCAATCCCCGGGTTCAGCTCAGTAGAGACCCTTGATCCCTCCTGCATCCGTGCCCGTCGCCCAGACGCGCACCGCCCGCAGCGGAAAGGCGATTCCCGCTCCGACGAAAATCGTCTCGATCTGCCCCTCGAGCATCGTAACGCGAATGTTGCCCGGTGCCGAGACGTTGAGTGCACGGGTGGCCTGAGCGAGGTCGTTGTCGTCATCCGGCGTGATCGACACGATGGCAGTCGGGGGCGAAGACAGCCCCGGCATCAAATCGGCAAATCTGTCGGCCATGGAGATCCCTTTCGCAGCGCGGTTCATGCCAGCTGTATCCGCCATCACAGGTTAAGAGGTGCCCTTCTCAGCGTACGGCGCCCCCTCAATGCGTCGCACGAAAATCAAGGATATACGTATTTTTCGTGGCGTGCGGGGAGAAACGTGTTAACCGGGGAAAAACACGAAAGCATCGCGAGGCAGAGAAATGACGGGGATCAGCGGATCGAGCACGCTCGACAGGCACGCGACGCTCATCGCGGAGCAACTCGTGCAACATCGCGACAGGCTTCTCGAGCCCGCCAGGATCAGGACCCTGCGCCCTTTCTCCTTCAAGGAGGCGTGCCACTGGATCGGGGTGAACCAGAATGCGCTCAGGCATATCCTGCGCACCCATGAGGATCTGCCACAAGGCACGATGCTGCGCGGCACCCGGCGCCACTTCACGGCGGACGAGATCCACGCCATCCGCGACCACCTCATCGCCCAGGGCAAGCTCGACCCCCGCCAGGTCACGTGCCGCCGCGACGGCGAGCCGCCCGTCGTCATCGCCGCGATCAATCTCAAGGGCGGCGTCGGCAAGTCCACCTCGACCCAGCATCTGAGCCAGGCCACCGCCATGCGCGGCTATCGCACCTTGGCGATCGACCTCGACCCTCAGGCGAGCCTCACGCAGCTTTTCGGGATCATTCCCGAGCGCGAGCCGGACATGCAGACGCTCTATCACGCCATCCGCTACCCCGAGGCCGGCGATCCGCAAAGCGCGCAGGCCTCGATCCGCGATGTGGTGCGCAAGACGCATATACCGCGGCTCGACCTCATCCCGTCGAGCATGCAGATCATGGAATTCGAGCACGAGACCGCCGCTCACGACCAGCGCAAGACGCCCTTCTTCCTGCGCGTCGAAGAGGCGCTCGACGAGATCCGCGACGATTACGACGTGATCCTCTTCGACTGTCCTCCGCAGATGTCCTTTGCGGTGATGGGCGCCCTCTTCACCTCGACCTCGCTGCTCGTCACGGTCACGGCCTCCTTCGTCGACGTGATGAGCCTCGGGACATTCCTCGGCATGACGGGCGAGATGATGGGCGTGATCGAACAGCGCAAGGGACAGCGACCCTACGACTGGATCAAGTATCTCGTCACCCGCTACAATCCCACCGATCAACCGTCGGTCCAGGTCGCGGGCTATCTTCGCTCGATCCTCGAAAGCGCCGTGATGACGAACGAGTTCTATCTTTCGACCGCCATCGCCGATGCGGCGACGACATCGGAATCGATCATCGAGGTGGATCCTGCGAGTTTCCATCGGCAGACCTATCAGAGGGCCTGGGATTCCGTCGACCGCGTCACCGGCGAGCTCGAGGATCTGATCCAGCAAGCCTGGGGGAGGAACGGACATGGCACGTAAGGGACTTCTGTCGACGGGAATGAGCAAGGCGCTTGCGGGCGATGCCCCCCAGAGTGCGCATCCGAAATCCTCGAGCCCCAATGTCCGACGCTTCCGCGAGACATTCGACGATCTGCGCAGCCAGTCCATCCAGGAAGTCGAAACCGATCGCATCGGGAAATCCCGCTATGCCGACCGGTTCGACGCGAGCGCCGATATCGCAGGGCTCGCCACCTCGATCCGGGAGGCCGGCCAGCAGATCCCCGTCCTCTTGCGGGCGACGCCCTCGGGGGATCCCGAATTCGAGCCGATCTATGGGCGACGCCGGATCGCCGCATGTCGCGAACTCGGGATTCCGGTCCGGGCGCTCATCGGGACGCTCGACGACGAAGAAGCGATCATCGCCCAGGGGCTGGAGAACAACGAGCGCCTGGAAACGAGCTTCATCGAAAAGGCGGTCTTCGTGCAGCAGCTGCGCGCCACGGGCCTGCGGCCGATGACCATCGACGAGATGCTGGGGATTCCGCGGCCCGAGATCAGCCGCATGGCCGCCGTCCTGCGCGACGTGCCGGACGACCTGATCGACGCGATCGGCCCCGCCCACGGGATCGGCCGCAGGCAATGGGTGCAGATGGCGGATCTGTGCAGCCGTGCCGAAACCCGCGAGCGCAAGGCGGCGATCCGGGCGGCGCAGGGCGTCGGTCCGTCCGCCGAGCGTTTCGCCGCGGCGCTGTCCGCGTTGCGAACCAAACCCTCTGGATCCTCCTCTCCCGCACCGCAGCCCATCGCCGAAGGCCGGGCAACGATGGTGACCAGGGGCAAATCCCTGCAGATCGCGGTGACCTCCGCGAAGGATCGCGCCTTTCTCGACTGGATCGAGGCACAGGGAGAAGACCTCTTCCAACGCTGGGAACGGGAAGGCTCCGTCCGGACGTCCGAAAAGACCTGAGGCGGACGATTGTACCGCGGTACAATCCCACCCTTTCCGACGGATCGACCTTCGCGGTGAAGCCTTGCCGGTTGTACCGCGGTACAACCGGGAACGTGGTCGCAATTGTACCGCGGTACAAATCCGGGATTGCGGATCAGCTTCCCTTGAGCTGCCGTGCGATCAACCAGTCGATCAGATCGTGCCACAGGCCGTGATGAAGATCCGCGCCGCTCAGCAGGACGTTGCCGTTCTTGTATCGGGTATAGGAAAGCCCGCGCCCCAGCTGGCGCGTATCCGCGGACATGGGCAGGGGAACGCCCGTAGCATCTGTCCGATAGATGAGCTGCTTGACGATGACGGCCTGCTCTCCTGCGCTGTCGGTCGCCAGTGCATTGTTCAGCGCGTTGCGAAGATGGGAGCCGAGCATGGGATCCTTCTGCAACGCCTTGGACAGGTGCAGGCCCAGCCTTTCGCCGAGCCCTTCCGGGAAGGATATGGTTCCGTCGAGCGCCTCCACCACGGTGAGAAAGCTGCGGATCTTGGAACGCTTGGTGCGGGAAGCGGCGTAGAACAAGGATTGCAATGCGGCCTTCTTGTCGGGGTATGCCCCTTGCTCCACGGCCTTGAGGGTGACCCTGGCCCTTTCGTAATAGCTGAGCCCGACGCGGATCTCGTTTTCTTCGACCATCGCGAGATAGGCGTCGCTGGCCTGTTCCGGCTGACGCAGGAAGGCGAGCACCTCGACATCTTTCACGCCGGCCTCGGAGATCCGCTTGAGCGCCTGAAGACGCCGCCATCCTGAAATGAGCCCGAAGCGCGGCTCGGCATCGGAACCGAGATCGACGACTTCGATCGGAGTCTGTTGACCGCGGGACAAGAGACTGGCCACGAGGCTGTCCATCGCCTCCGGGTCGAGACCGAGGCGGTCGCGTATAAGATATTTCGTATCCACGGCATCGAGCGGAAGGCTGACGATCATGTGGTCGTTGACCTGCATGGTGCTCGGCAGATCGTCCTTTTCGTCCGGTGATTGCGCGAGGGGTAGGCCCGCATCCGCAGGATCAGCGGAGGGGAGGGCGGGACGTGTACGCTTTGCCATTTCGTGAACCTCATGGAAAAGGCGCCCTTCTTGGCCCGACGAGGTTTCGGGCCTGTAGGTTCACCGTACGGAGGTCACCGGCATATGCCCCTGTCGGTGGTCCAAGGAAGGGCGAGTAGATAGCTCGACCCTTTTCCGGCGCTTCGAAGCTATCCGCTTTCGGTCAGGTCACGATGCCACGCTCCGATCAGGAGTTGCTTGAAGGCGGCATAGGTGGCGTCGAATGTTTCGCGCGCGCGCACATATGTCTCGCGATTGAAATCCCTGTAATCGGCCTCGTAGATACCGCGCAACTGACCTTCCCCGGAACCGACGAGCGCGGTGCGGCCCTGTCGATGCGGCGACAGGGCGCGCCCCAGACGGGCCTCCATCAACGCGGCACATTCGGCCTGCTGGGCGCCGTCATAGCGGGTGATGACCGTGCGTACCGCATCCCAGTGGAACCGCGTCTCCTCGCGTCCGAGCGCACGTGCCGCCAGGTTCTCGGTTTCTTCGATGGATTCGAATGTCATATGCAGCATGTCGAAAAACCGGCCCGAAGCCTCGAGCTCGGAAGCCGAGGCGCCGAGCGGGACGAGCACGATATCGGCCGCGACAAGCCCGCAGATCGTCAGATGGCCAAGCGCCGGCGGCGTATCGATCATAACCACGTCATAGGCGTCGAGGATCCCGTCGGCGTCCAGCCGCTCGGCGAGCGCCTCCCACGGCTTCCAGCCTCGGCCCTGCATCCGCCAGGCGGGCATCTGGAATTCCGCCCGAGCCAGGTTCAGTTGCGCACCGATCAGATCGACATGCGGCCAGTGGGTCGTCCGGACCAGATCCTGGGCCGTGATCGCGACCGACTGTCCCAGCGTATCGTCGAGCGGGATGGGCGTGTCGCCGCGATCGAGCCTGCGCTGGTTGTCGGCTCGCAGATATTGCGCGTAGTGGCGCGCCAGAAGGGGAAAGACGGTCTGCCATTCATCCGCGATCCCGGCACCGAAAATCAACGTCATGGCCCCTTGGGGATCGAGGTCGATCACCAGCACCTTGTAGCCATCGAGCGCGGCCGACATCGCCAGATGGGCGGCGGTGGTCGTCTTGCCGACGCCGCTCGCCAGATTGGCCACCGCACAGATCTTGGCCGGCCGACCTTCCGGTCGATAGGGCAGGTACCCTTTCGATCTTACGCCTTCCTGGTCGAAATGCGCCTTGAGGCGCAGCACTTCCTCGAGCGTGAACCACTTGGCCGCACCGGGGGTCTGGGATTGCCCCTGTGGCAGGTCGGGGTTCTGCTTGAGGACTCTGCGGAAATGCCCCTGCGCCACCGGGATCAGGTAGCGGGTGATCTCCCATGTCGAAAAGAGTCTCAGCTGTCGTGTCGGATCGGACGTCATCCCGCGGGCGGCAAGATCGTCACGGCTATGCGTGCAGGCCGCCGCTATCGCCGCGAATTCTTCTGTTCCGGCCGGCTCTGCGAGAGCTGCCACGGCGGCTTTCGGATCGAGAGCGAAGTAGGGGGGCAAGGTCTTGTCCGATGGCATGGCGAAGCTCGCTGAATAAAGAATAGCTCTATGATGTTCGCTTATTTTGCACATGTTATCTTAAAAATGCAACATGCCTTAATTCGCGCTACACTAGGTATCTACACTCTGTATTTCCCTGCAAATTCTTAGCCTTTTCCGTCCGTGGGAGCTTCGTTCAACGCGGAATGCATCTTATTTATCGTTAGATTTAGTTAGTTGAATTGTTACCGATCCTGTTCGGTGGTTCGGAGTCGTATCAGTAGGTTGATCTGTAACGGAATTTCGAGAACAGCCGGAGAAGAGGTGACTCTGATACGCCGAAGGTGCGACTCTGATCCGCCGCCCTGCCGATTCCGATCCGCCGAGCCGTGCGCTGGACGGAAGCCTGTGGATATGTCTAGGGTGTCACTGAACCCCCGAAAGGCCGGCGCGCCGAAACGACGTCATCCGCGGGGGGTCGCGAGCGGCACGAGGCAGTGACACATGAACGATCTGGCGGCCGGGGGCCCTCCCGGCGATTTCTTCGTATGCGACGTTTTCGGGGCCCGGCCGAAGAACGATCTCGGGACGATGGAACATCCGATCTTCTCACTCGCGACGAAGCCCGACCGGCGGATCCTGAACTACACGCATAACGGCACCGACGTGACGGTGACCCCCTCGGTGCGCGGCCGGGCCACGATCCACGACAAGGACATCCTGATCTATTGCGTGAGCCAGCTCATGGCCGCGATCAATGCGGGGCGCACCGTGTCGCGGCATTTGCGGCTCCGGGCGCACGACCTTCTGACCGCGACCAATCGCGACACGTCCGGCGACAGCTATGCGCGGCTCGTCCAGGCATTCGAGCGTCTGGCGGGCACCCGCATCACCACCAATATCGAGACCGGCGGGCAGGAGACGACCGCGGGCTTCGGCTTGATCGAGGCGTGGGAGGTCGTGCGCAAGTCACGCGGCGGGCGCATGATGTCGGTGAGCGTCACGCTCAGCGAATGGCTCTATCGGGCGGTCCTGTCGAAATCGGTGCTGACGCTCAGCCGCGACTATTTCCGGCTCAGGAAGCCGCTCGAGCGGCGGGTCTACGAACTTGCGCGCAAGCATTGCGGTCGTCAGCCGGATTGGCAGATCGGCGTGGGCGTGCTGCATCTCAAGGCGGGATCGACGGCGCCTCTCCGGGTCTTTCGCGCCGCCTTGCGCCGGATGATCGCCGAGGACCACCTGCCCGATTACACGCTCGAGGAACTGCCCGGCGACCGGCTGCGGGTGCGCCCCCGCCGGACCGCCCCCGCCCCCGGGACCGGTCCGGCCCCGATGTCCGAAGAGACGCTCGAAGCCGCACGCGCGCATCTGCCGGGATGGGACGTCCACGCCCTCGAGGCCGAATGGCGCGCCTGGTGGGAGGCGTCCGGCCGCAAGAGGCTCGCGGCCCCCGATCGCGCGTTTCTGGGGTGGTGTCGGAACAAGGCGGCACGCAATAAGGGCTGAACCTCGGGGCGGGACGGATCGCGCCGAAATGCGCGTCCAGGCAGGGGGATCCGATCATGACCACCGCTCTCGTCACCGGATCGGCCGGCTTCATCGGCATGCATCTGTGCCGGCGCCTGCGCGCGGACGGGATCCGGGTCATCGGTCTCGACGCGATGACCGATTATTACGACGTGACCCTGAAGCGGCGGCGCCACGCGATGCTGCTGCAGGATCCGGGCTTCCGCGCGATCGAGGGGCGGGTGGAAAGCCCCGGCCTCCTGCAGGGCCTGATGGCGGATGCGAGGCCCGACATCGTCGTGCATCTCGCCGCCCAGGCGGGCGTGCGCTACTCGCTGGAGAACCCGCGCTCCTATCTCGAGAGCAACATCACCGGCACGTTCGAGCTTCTGGAGGCAGCCCGCGCACATCCCCCCCGCCACATGCTCCTGGCCTCGACCAGCTCGGTCTTCGGCGCCAATACCGACATGCCCTATGCCGAGACCGATCGCGCCGATCACCAGATGTCGTTCTACGCCGCCACCAAGAAGGCGACCGAGGCGATGGCCCATTCCTATGCCCATCTCCACGACCTGCCGACGACCATGTTCCGCTTCTTCACCGTCTACGGCCCCTGGGGCCGGCCCGACATGGCGCTTTTCAGGTTCGTGGAGGCGATCCTCGCGGGCCGGCCCATCGACGTCTACAACCACGGCCGGATGGCGCGCGACTTCACCTATGTCGACGATCTGGTCGAAGGCATCCGCAGGCTGATCGACGCGGTGCCCGCGCGCACCCTCGACGGCGCGGTGCCCGAGGGCGACAGCCTCTCGCCGGTGGCGCCCTTCCGGGTGGTCAATATCGGCAATTCCCGCGCCGTGCCCCTGGACGATTTCATCGCCGCGATCGAGACCGCCCTGGGCCGGCCGGCCATCCGCAACATGATGGACATGCAGCAAGGCGACGTACCCGCCACCTGGGCCGATGCGGGTCTCTTGCACCGGCTCACCGGCTACGTGCCTTCGACCGATCTGCCAACCGGCGTCGCGGCCTTCGTGGCATGGTACCGGGATTATTACGGGCGGTGAGACCGCGGCCCTCGACGGCCGGAATTCCCCGCCCCCTCGTCGGCGCGGCGGCGTCTTGGGGGAATTCGCCGCCTCCCCGAGGGCAGGCGAGGGGGCTTCGGGTCCTAATCTGAATAATACTTCCTTAACGTTTCGGGACCAGTCTGTTTCAGACCTCTCAAAGGAGCCTTCCGAATGAGCCGGACTTCCAACGCGACTTTCTCTGCCATCGCGGTGCCATCGGGCCCCTCGAACCTGGCCGCGGCCTCCAGTGCCGGGTCGCTGGAAGACATCGCGCGTTACTTGACCGACGGCTACTGGAACGACAACGGCGGCAGCAGCGCCTCCTTCGACAGCACGATCACGGTCGATCTCGATGATCTCACCGCCGAGGGCCAGAAGCTGGCCCGCTGGGCCTTCGAGGCATGGGAGCGGGTCGCCGACATCACCTTCGTCGAGACCGGCGACGACGCCGAGATCACCTTCGACGACGACGAGCCCGGCGCCATCGGCGGCATCACGAGCTACAACCCCGATACGGGCGAGGCCATTTCGGGCATCGTCAATATCTCGACGGACTGGCTCGACACCTACGGCACGGGCATCGACAGCTATTCCTTCTCCATCTACATCCACGAGATCGGCCATGCGCTGGGGCTGGGGCATCCCGGAAATTACGACGCCTCGGCCGTCTACGGCGAGGACGAGCGCTTTTCGAACGACAGCTGGCAAGTGTCGGTCATGTCCTATTTCAGCCAGACCAAGAACACGAGCGTGGATGCGACCTATGGCGCGCTCATCACGCCGATGATGGCCGACATCCTCGCGATCCAGGACCTTTACGGCACGCCCGATGGCAGCGCGGCCACGTCCGGCAATACGGTCTGGGGACCGGGGAGCGATCTCGAGGGCTATCTCGGCACCTGGTTCGACGTGCTGGGCGGCGCGCGGGCCCCGAACGGGTTCCTGACCGAGGACGAGGACATCGCCTTCACCATCTATGATCGCGACGGGACCGACAGGATCGATCTGAGCTTCTCGGATGCGGGCGATCGCGTGACGCTCTGGGACACGACATTCTCGGATGTCGGCGGAGAGATCGGCAATCTCGCGATTGCACAGGGCACGATCATCGAGAACCTCACCACCGGCGACGGCGACGACACCATCACCGGCAACGACATGAACAACGTGATCGTGGCGGCCGGCGGCGACGACGACATCTCGGCGGGACAGGGGAACGACAGCGCCTATGGCGGTGCCGGCAACGACATGATCCGGGGCGGGGGCGGCCGCGACCTGCTGGGTGGCGGCGCGGGCAACGACACGCTGTCGGGCGGCGGTGGCGACGACCGGCTCTACGGGGCATTCGACGATGACGCGCTCTATGGTGGCGCCGGCAACGACACGCTGGGCGGCTTCGACGGCAACGACACGCTCGGCGGCGGCGATGGCGACGACGAACTCTGGGGCGCGCTCGACGATGACATGCTCTATGGCGCTCAGGGGTCCGACACGCTGGGCGGCTTCGACGGCAATGACAAGCTCTGGGGCGGCGACGACAACGACGAGCTCTGGGGCGGGAAGGGCAATGACGTCCTGCACGGTCAGGATGGCAATGACATGCTCGGCGGCTTCGACGGCAACGACGAGCTCTACGGCGGCGCGGGCCGGGACGAGCTGACCGGCGGGGTGGGCGATGACATCATCTACGGCGGGGCGGGCAACGACACGGTCTATGCCGCTTCGGGGGACGATACGATCGGCGGCAATGGCGGCGACGACGTGATCTTTGGCGGGACGGGCGCCGACACGTTCGTCTTTACCTCCGGCAACGGCAACGACGACGTCTTCTCCTTCTCGCTCGGCGAGAACGACCGGTTGCGGCTCTATGCGGATCTCTGGTCGGGCGACCGCGACGCGGATCAGATCGTCACGGAATTCGCCACGGATCGGGGCGACGACGTGCTCTTCGATTTCGGTGACACGAGCTTCACGCTCATGGGCGTCTCGGGCCTCTCCGGCCTCGACGGGGCCATCGAAATCGTCTGATCCGGACGCCGCCCAGGCGGCCGGGCGACCGGCGCGGAGATCGGGCCCGCGCGGCGCGAGGGAGAAGTAGGGGGCCTGCATGGCGGGCAGGCCGCCAAAGCCCCCCGAAGAGGGGTGTCCTCTCCCCCCGCGCTCGCGACGGCGATCCCGTGCCGGTCCAACAACGCAAGCGGATCGTTTCCCGCGACATCCTTTCCCGCGACCCTGCAGGGTCTTCCGAACGTTCGCGCCGTTAAGCGGCTTGGAAGATTGGCCCTTTCGTGAAGGCCCGGAAGGGAATAAAGTGGAAACAAGTGGACAATCGCGGCGTATCGCGTGTCCCGAGATCCCGATGCCAAAGGAAAAGTGTTTGTTATGAGAATCGATTATTTCGGCCCCGACTCGCAGTTCATCTTCAATGGTATGCAAACCGATGGAGAGGGACTCGAAAGAGGCTCGCTCAGCTCGACCCGGCTGGTGGGCTACAACAGGGATTCAGGATACCAGGTCTCGATCCTCGGATCCAACTTTGGCGGGACATTCGAAGATCCGATCTTCGGTACGGTCACCGGCATGGAATTCCGGCTCGACGGCAAGTTGGTCGGGGCCATCTCCGACGTGAGCTGGAGCAACGACGAATTCTACAACGGTTTCCTGCCTCTGCACGACGACGACAGCGTCGAGGGTCTTCAGGATCTGTTCTCGCAAGAGCCGATCACGATCGACGCCACCACGGCCGATACGCGGTTCAGCATGGACGGAAGCCAGTATGTCACGCTCTTTTCGGAAATCGACACGTCGGTGACCATCCGCGGCACCGCGATGCCCGACTATCTCATCGGCGGCCAGGACGATGACCGGCTCTATGGCGGGGACGGACCGGATCTGCTCTTCGGCAATGAGGACGACGATCTGCTGGTCGGCAATGCAGGCGAGGACACGCTTCAGGGCGGCGAGGGCGACGACGGTCTCTACGGGGCCGCGGGCAATGACGAGATTTCCGGCGGCGCGGGCAACGACACGCTCGGCGGGGCCGATGGCGACGACGACCTCGACGGTGGCGCGGGCAACGACGCGCTCTGGGGCGCGCGCGGCAACGACATTCTTTCGGGCGGTTCCGGTCAGGACATTCTCGGGGGCTTCGACGGCAACGACACGCTCTACGGCGGCGGCGGCAGCGACGAACTCTGGGGCGCCAAGGGCAACGACGCGCTCTACGGCGGAAACGGCAACGACACGCTGGGCGGTTACGACGGCGACGACACGCTCAATGGCGGGGACGGCGACGACGAGCTCTGGGGCGCCAAGGACGACGACATGCTCTATGGCGGCGAGGGTGCCGACACTCTGGGCGGCTTCACCGGCGACGACACCCTGGACGGGCAGGGCGGCAATGACGAACTCTGGGGTGCTGCGGGGAACGACATCCTGACGGGTGGCGCGGGCAACGACTCGATCGGCGGCTTCAGCGGCAACGACAGGATCTACGGAGGCACCGGCTGGGACGAACTGTCTGGCGGTGAGGGCGATGACCTCATCTACGGCGGCGCGGGCAACGACTCGATCTATGCCGGCACGGGCGACGACACGATCGGCGGCGTCGAAGGAGACGACGTGATCTACGGTGGCGCCGATTCCGACACCTTCGTCTTCTTCAGCAATGGCGGCAACGACAGGATTTTCGGGTTCTCCCTCGCCGAGGAGGACGAGCTGTTCCTGAGCGAGTCCCTGACCGGGTCCGATCTCACCGATCAGCAGATCGTGCAGGAATTCGCTTCGGTGAACGCCGCCGGCAACGTGGTCTTCGATTTCGGCGATACCTCGTTCGAGCTCGTCGGCGTCGGCAGCACGACCGGCCTTGCGGACGCCATCACCGACACGTTCTGAGATCTGCCGGACTGGAAATGCCCGCGCGGGCCCTGCCATGGCCTGCGCGGGCATTTTCGTATTGCACCCCATGATCCCGCTGCGCATGAAGCGCGGGATTTCGACGACAAGGAAGAAACGGCATGCGTATCGCAGTGATCGGCACGGGCTATGTGGGTCTGGTTTCGGGGGTCTGCTTTTCCGATTTCGGACATGACGTGGTGTGCATCGACCGCGACGCCTCCAAGATCGAGCGTCTGGAACGGGGCGAGGTGCCGATCTACGAACCCGGTCTCGAACCGCTCATGGTGCGCAACGTGGAGGCGGGGCGGCTGTCCTTCACCACCGATCTCGAAGCGGGCCTGAAGGATGTCCAGGCCGTCTTCATCGCGGTGGGCACGCCCACCCGGCGGGGCGACGGTCATGCCGACCTGACCTACGTGATGGCCGCGGCCGAGGAGGTCGCCAAGAAGGCCCGCGGCTATGTCGTCATCGTCACGAAATCGACCGTGCCCGTCGGCACCAATGCCCGCGTGGCCGAGGTGGTGGCCGCGGCCAATCCCGATCTTGATTTCGACGTGGCCTCGAACCCCGAATTCCTGCGCGAAGGGGCGGCGATCGACGATTTCATGCGCCCCGACCGCGTCGTCGTGGGCGTGACGAGCACGCGCGCCGGAGAGGTCATGTCCGAGATCTATCGACCGCTCTTCCTGCGGGAGTTCCCGATTATGGTGACGGATCTGGAATCCGCCGAAATGATCAAATACGCTGCCAACGCGTTCCTCGCCACGAAGATCACGTTCATCAACGAGATCGCGGCGCTCTGCGAGAAGGTCGGCGCCGACGTCAAGCAGGTCAGCCGCGGCATGGGCCTCGACGGCCGGATCGGCAACAAGTTCCTTCATGCGGGGCCGGGCTACGGCGGGTCGTGCTTTCCCAAGGACACGATGGCCCTGGCCCGAATGGGCCAGGAGCACGCGGCCCCCATGCGCATCACCGAAACCGTGATCGAGGCCAACGAGGATACCAAGCGGCGCATGCTGAAAAAGCTGCGCGACCTTTGCGACGACAGCTTCAACGGCAAGACCGTCACCGTGCTGGGCGTCACCTTCAAGCCCAATACCGATGACATGCGCGATGCGCCGAGCCTGACCATCGTACCCGCCATGGTGGGCGGCGGCGCCCGTGTGCGCGTGGTCGATCCGCAAGGCCGTCGCGAGGGCGAGGCGCTGCTTCCGAATGTCGAATGGTACGATGATCCCTACAAGGCGAGCGCGGGGGCCGACCTTCTGGTCATCCTGACCGAATGGAACGAATTCCGCGCGCTCGACCTTTCGCGCATCGCCGGCTCCATGACGACCCCGCGGATGGGCGATCTGCGCAATGTCTACACCGCCGAAGACGTCCGCGAGGCGGGTTTCACCGGCTATGACAGCGTCGGACGCGTTCCCCTTTCGACGGACTGAGGTCATCAGGGGCCGCGACACGGTGGCCCGTACGGACCGTTTTTTCCCTCCAGCAGATGATCCACGGGAAAGCCGGGTAGGGTGCCGTATGCCCCTGTCCGGCCGAAGATCCGTGCCGTCCGACGTCTGCCCGTCGTGACATGTGAGCTTCGCGCTGCTCGCCCCCGACACCAAAGATCAACCAGAGCCCAGCGTTTCCCCGGCGCAAAAGCTTTTGGCCAGAGCAGTGTTCACTATTATTATAAATTAAGGGTCTATCGTTATAATAAGAACGAAAAACTAACTTTAGTACCGTTGCTGACGATGCTTTCCTTACGGTTTCTCGGAGCGTGCGAAGATTGCCGCTCGGGCCCTGCGAGTGCGGAGTTTTTCCAACGAAAGCTCGTATCAACTGCCTCTCCCGCAAACTCTTGCATCGTAAGGGCGGCATCAAAACGACCGTTTCACTGTGGCGCTTGAAGTTGTATTTCCCTCAAACGGAAATGCCATGCGCGCATTCATTGGCCTTGCTCGGGCTTTCCGTGGGATAGACGCGAACGGCCTTGATGCGGGTCATGGAGGGAATGGGGCCTGTAATGTAGGCCGAACTAGCCTGTCGAGCCCTTCACTTACGCAGCTGCATCGAACGAATTTCGGTCGAGGTCGATCACCACAAACGACTGACCGCGGTGGCTCTCGACCGTCACGATGCTAAGGACCCCGCGAACGCTTGGGAATGAGCGAGGCCCAAGCCTTGCCGGTAGAGGGACCTGCCAGCCGGAAATCCCGCCAGCAAATCCGTGCCTCTTTCAGAACCAGCGGCCGATAGCCGTAATATCCACGCGCACAGCATTGGTGGCAGATTTTGCGAAGACCGCCCAAGCGGCGCTGGAACCGAAGGGAGTGGCCGCGGTGGAGATATTCTGGGCCGCAAATTCCGTTGCGGAAACGCTTGCATAGGTTCGCACCGTGGCAAACACATGCAGGATGTTGCTGGCGGAAGCTGGGTATGTCCAGGTTCCCGACAGGGTCGCTCCTGCAGCGATCGCGGCGCTTTTCGAGACATCGCGGACGATCATGATCTGAGTGCCGTCTGCATAACGGACGTAATGGCCGTTCTCGTTCTGGCCCGACTCGATGACAGCGCCCGTGGGCACACCTTCCACTTCGGAAACCGTGCCCACTACATTCGCCGGCCCATAACCCCAATCGGCGCGCATCAGACGTCCCGGCGTCGTGTCGGTGGGTGCGGACTGTACCGCTTCGCCGGTGATTGCGACTGCATCGATCCTTCCCGCCTCCAGGTCGCCCGTGGCCGCATCGACCGTCAGGGCGGTCGACCACGCGGCGCCGTCGGCACTGACTTTGAGGGAAAAATCGTCGTTACCCGCGAGGCCCATTTCCGCACGGCCGGAGAAGTCCTGCTGGAACAGCAAGCTCGCCGTCTCTTCGGCGGAAGCCTTGTTGACTTTCAGTTGGTGCCCCGCGCCTTCGTGCGTCAGGAGCGTGGCGGGTGACGCGACGGACAGCCGGTTGGCCATGTCCCAGGTCGTATTGAGGCCAAGCCCCGCCACAGTATCGTCGCCCATACTCGAGAGCGTGTACCACAGCCCGTTCCGATGGACATAGAATGCCCCCAGGCTCTCGACCCATGCCTTGAAACCGTTTCGGGGTGTGATGAAGAGCCATGCACCGTTCGTCCGGTAGGCGAGCTTGCCGTCTTCTCCCGCGAACTCCCCCGTCGCACCGGTGGCCACAACCATGAGTTCGCCTTCCGGTGGATCGGCAGGAGGGGCGGCGGCTTGCAGGTCGCTCACGCTCATCTGAACCAGGGCATCGAGCCGCTCGATCGCCAGGTTATGGGTGACGTGCTTTTGTGCCTGGGAAGGCTGGATGAAAGGCAAAGAGAGGTTGGGGGATTGGGACATGAAGATTTCTCCTGGATCTGACCAGCAAATCTCTTGAAATCCTTCAATAACTGCCACAGGTGCGACCGACCCGCCGGGCAATCTGGCAACGGCTACCCCGATCTGCGCGGACCCGTCCAAGTAACGGCTGGTTCACCAAGAACCTTTGCCATAAATCCTACGAAGGGGCGCAAGCCGGGCTTCCCCCGAGGAATTCCGGCGCGTCCGTTTCAGGGAGAGGTCTGGGCCTAGTGACGCAAATTTCAACCATATATGGAACATACTCCGCAGAATCCAAGCAGCGGCTCGATTACGCCTTCTTCTACGAGGACACGCAGATCCGTGCGCTGAAGCGGCTTGCAGAATTGATTGGAGCCACCCGGTTTCTGGATATCGGCGCCAATATTGGCCTTTATGCAGTCCATCTCGGTAGTCTCGATATTCTCGAAACCATAGATGCTTTCGAACCGTCGGCCGAGACGTTTCGCGTACTGAACCAGAACCGCAGCTTACAGGATCACGGGAAGATCACCGCGCACGACATCGCGCTTTCCGACCGGCGCGACAGTGTCGAGTTCGCCGTCTATGGCGATCTGGCCGGCAACAACGCGCTGGTGACCACCAATTCCAGCAGCCGCACTCCTGAGCGCATCGAACGCATCGAATGTATCCCCCTCGATGCCATCGTGTCGGATGAGGGGCGGACCTTCGTGTGCAAGATCGACGTGGAGGGCCACGAGCTCGCCGCGCTCCGTGGCGCGGAAACCTATCTGTCGCGCAATCGGGGCCTTCTGCAGATCGAGACGTTCGAGAAGAACCGGGAAGAGACCCATGCCTTGATGACCTCGTATGGCTACGACACCATCTTCAGGCTGCAGAACGACTTCTACTATACCAATATCGAAACGGATTTGCGCCGGCAGATCATCGACCTTCTGTTCGACGAGGTGGCGAATTCGCTGGACAAGCTCAAGGAAATGAAAATCAACCGGCGCCGTTTCACATGGGCCTTGCGCGACGCGCTGAACACCACCGACCAAGGGCGAGACCCCGTTCTTTCCTAGCTTCGCACCCCTGGAATTTCAGGGTTTCCCATTTTCAGTCGCCGGGAAACGAAGTTCTCCAGAAACGAGACCGAATGCCCCCCAACAGCAAATCTCCTGTATCAGAGTTCATCGCCCAAGCGCTGCGGATGCCATCACTCGCCTGCGGCAGCATCGGCTACGAACGGGCGGAGCCGCGTCGCCCCCCCCGAGATCCCGACCTGCCTCTAGTCTCGATCGTCACGGTCGCCTTCAATGCCGCCGCCTCCATCGAAGCGGCCATTCGTTCGGTCGCAGAACAGAATTACGCGGGTCCGATCGAGTACATCGTCATCGACGGCGGTTCGACCGACGGAACGCTTGACCTGATCGATCGCCACCGGACGGTCGTGGACTGCCTTGTCGTCGAACCCGATGACGGCATCTATGACGCGATGAACAAGGGTCTTCTGAGGGCCAGGGGCACCTATGTCGCGCTGCTGAACGCCGATGACCGGCTCTATCCCGACTTTGTGGACAGAAGCGTGCGCGTCTTGCGGCAGAGCGGGGGCGATATCAGCTTCTGCGACTACGAAACCGAGACCGACAGCGTCTCGGTCACGATGCCCAATTCGGGACTGTTCCTGTCCCAGTTGGGCATCAAGCACAATACGTTCCTCATGCACCGCGACTGTTTCGAGCGTCTTGGCGGGTTCGATCCGCGGCTGAAGGTCGTGGCCGACGCCAAGTGGAACCGGGCCGCCTATGCCGCCGGGCTGCGCTTCGTCCACATTCCCGAAGCGCTCGTCTTCTACTCCACTCTCGGGCTTTCGGCCGGCAGCACCGAAGAAGGGCGCAACAGGATCATCAAGGAATCGAGCGAGCTGATCCTGGCCGCATTCCCGGAGCTCGACGCGGACCAGGCCCGCAAGCTCTATACCTCCAACTTCAACACACATAACGCGCGGGAGTTGATAGATTTCTCCAGGAGGTTCTCCCGATCGGCCTCGCTCTTGTCGGACGCCATCCGGAACGCCACGATCTGGAACCTTGCTTACCGTTCGGGATACCGGCTGAACCTCGACGATACGCGACAGTTCAAGAACGTTCTCGCGCTGACCGAGCATTTCGACGTTGCCCTTGATACGTTGCGTCTGGTCGAGACCGATACGGCCGAAGCCCAGGCGGTTCAGGATTTTCTCCATGCGCTGAACCATGCGAGCACCGCGGCGGCTGCCCGCGGCGGTGCGGTCCATCTCCATTTCGCCCGCGAATTCTCCAGCCCGTCCGAAACCTTCATTCACGACCTGCTCGTCGATCTTTCCGTGACCTACCCCGAAGATCTGCATGTGATGCTCTGCGATCGACGGGTCGATCCCGAAACCCGATCTTTCGCGCATGTCCTGACGTTGCCATGGTCGAGCCTGCCCAAGACCGTGGCTCAAAGCCTCTATGCGTTGGCCTGGCAACGCCTCGATCCAGACCGGATCGTCGCCCATTTCGCTCTCAACGGATGGTGGCTCTACAAGCGTCTGACGCCTGCGCAACGCGACCGCCCTTGGATCAACATGTGTCATGGCGTCGACGTTTTCACGATCGGTGAAAACCCAGGATATACGCGTTACATCCGCGAATATTGTTCCCTTTCGCCGAAGGTGGCCTTCACCGCGGTGAGCGGGTTTCTTGCCGACCTGCTGGTCGACAACGGCGTGCCTGCAGCCAAGGTCTTCACCGTTCCCAACGCCGTATCCGAGAATTTCGCCCGGCACCGCAAATCCGATGATTTCTGGACGGGGACCCGACCGCTGGAGATCTTGAGTACGGGGCGTCTCATCGCGTGGAAGGGACACGACATCCTGCTGCGGGCGCTGGCCGAGCTCGCCTCTCGCCGGCCCGGGTTCGATTTCACGCTGACGATTGTCTACGGGCGGATGGATGCCGAGCTGCCTGCGCTCGAGACCCTGGCCCGAGAGCTCGGTTTGGACGACAGGGTGAGATTCCTTCCGTTCGTCGATTTCCGGGCCTCGCCGGATTTCATTGCGGGCTTCGATCTCTTCGTCCTGCCCTCCACGGTGAGCGACGATCCGGTGCCGCGCACCGAGACCTTCGGCGTGGCGATGATCGAGGCGATCGCGAGCGGATTGCCGGTCATCGGCACGGATGCCGGCGGCATTCCCGAGACCGTCGGCGATCCGGACCCGGCCGCGGCCATCATCGTTCCGCACGGAGAGTTTCTGCCGCTATCGGACGCGATCGAGGCGATGATCGGCAATGCCGATGCCGTCTTCGCTCCGCACGCGGCCTATGCCGATGCCCGCGGCGCGGCCTTCTCGACTGCGGCGCGACTGGAAGCTTTCTCCTCCGTTGATGCCTGGTTCGAAATTCCGCGTAAGCGGATCGTGCATTTCTGCGCCCTGGGGGAGGGCGGCGCCTTCAACGCCTCGAGCAACATTCACAAGGGTCTGCTACGCCGCGGTTTCGATTCGGTTTTCGTCACTCGCGAATCCGAGCTTGAACGAATGCCGACCTACCTTCCGGCGGTGGTCGCGATGAAGGCCGATTATTCCGTCGACTTCAACCATCTGGAACCTTCGCGCCGCACGGGATTCACGACCTTCACGCTCGACGACGACGCCATTTCCGACGCATCGCTCGAAGCCGTGGTCGCCGGAGCCGACCTGATCAACCTGACCTGGTCGGCCAAGTTCCTGTCGGTGCGCAACATCGCCAGGCTGACGCGGCTGGGCGTTCCCGTCGCGGTGACATTGCGCGACATGCAGCCGATCACGGGGGGGTGCCATTTCTTTCATGATTGTGACGGCTTCACGCGGGAATGTTCCGGGTGCCCGCAACTCCCGGTGGATGCCGAGACGGAATACAGTCGCCTGACCCTTGCCGCCAAGAAAGCGGCCTGGAACTTCGAGGCCACCACGTTCATCGCCCTGAGCGGCCATTCGATGGACATTCTCGGCCGTTCCGCACTGGCCCGCGACGTGCCACGTGTGAAATTGCCGAACTTCGTCGAAGTGGACACCTTCTATCCCGACCCCACCCCGCTGGACCCCGAGTTCGAAGGTCTTTCCAAGGACGCCGTGGTGATCGGTTACCTGCCCTCGTTCAATAGCCGCATCAAAGGCCACAAGGAGCTTTGCCAGGCATTGTGGAAGCTCCACCGCGCCGAGCCCGACCTGCGGATCATCGTGCTGCTTGCCTCGAACGATCCCCTGCCCGAGGCCGATCTGCCTTTCGAGGTGCGCCGCGTGGGCAGTATCAAGGACCGCAACCGCCTGCGACGCTTCTACAATTGCGCCGATATCGTCGCCGTTCCCTCGCTCGAGGAGACGTTCTCCAACACCACGCTCGAGGCGCTGGCATGCGGCACCCCGGTCGTCGGGTTTCGTACCGGAGTTCTGGACGAGTTGCTGAGAGACGGGAGTCCATTGGGTACGAGCGTCGAGATCGGCAACACCACGGCTTTGGCCGAGGCGATATCGAAACTGGCCCGCTTGCGCCCGGATCGAGCGGAAATGGCCGACCGGATCGGGGAACGTTTCGGCTGGGAGTCCCGCATCGCCGCCTATGAAACCGTTTTCAACACCCTCATGGAAATTCCGCCCGAATCACGGCCGCTCGGGGAGGAGGCAACCGCCGCTCTAGCGGTCCTCGATCACGAACGCAGCAAGCTCAAGAAGGACTTCTCCCTTCAGAGACTTCGGAACATGAGAAACCAAGTCCACGCGGAAAAGGCCAAGCTGGCAAAAAGCCAGCGTGAGTTGGGGCGCCTGCGGCAGGAAGTCGAAGAGGCGCAGGATCATCTGAAATCCATGTACATGTCCCGGTCGTGGCGCATCATGGCTCCTTACCGGATGGTGGGGCGCCTTATCCTGAAGGGTATTCGGCCAAACGCGAGGGACTAGGATTTCGCGTCGCGTGAACGCCTCACCCCGGCACGATGGTCGATCCTGCAGGCATTTGAGCAATGCCAAGAAGCTCCTCGGCGAGGCTTCGGCCCAACCGGGCTCGTTCCGCCGCCAGGGCGGGGCCCGGACCGAACAGATCGGCGAGCGCGGTCTGGGCTGCGCGAAACGCCTCGATGCGCTCGGCGTCGATACGGACGGACAAGACGGCTTCTGCTGCCATCTCGGGCGTCTTGTCGTGAAGGTTCAGAAAGCTTTCGCCCGGCACGATATCGTGCACCCGGTGACCGGGCCCGGCTATGTAAAGTGGCAGCGCGCCGATGGCGAAGGCGTCGAAGATCTTTTCGGTCACGTAGCGGGGATCGTGCGTGTTCTCGATTGCCGAAAGGATGCGGCAGCATGCGTCCAGCGTCGATAGCTTTTCGAGATGCCAGTCGTCGAGCGCCTGCCTGCGCCGGGCTTTCTGCCAGCCATGACCGACGCGGCGGATATGGGGCCCTGAACAGGCGAGCGCGATGCGCGTGCGCAGGGCTGCCAGGCCGAAGACGGTTCCGTCCGGCAGCGCACGGTCGAATTTCGGATTGCGGCGCTTCTCGGCCATGAAGACGACGTCCTCCAGCGTTTCGAAATGCGCACGCCATTCCGCTGCGCTGCGCTTCGCATTTCGGGCGAAGCGCAGGGCATAGCGGTTGAAATAGCGCCGATCGGTGAGCAGGAAGTACGGAATGCGTTCGAACTCGAAGATCTTCGACGTCCGATGGTTGAGCCAAGTATAGGGCAGGGGGCCTGCTTCGGTATTGGCGACGGGATTTCGAACCCGCGGGTCGTCCCCCCATATCGTGTCCCAGAAAGGCTCCTCTGATAAGAGAACCAGTTTCTGGTCCGGTGCCATCCGGGTGGCAAGATCGGCACCGTGGGCGGCGATATCCTTCGGATGAGCGACGATCACGATATCGGCGGCCTCGAGCCGATCCACGAAATGAAGGCGGTCTTCGACAAGCATGCGGATATGGGGATACGCGAGCGGCTGGCGATACGCATAATCGCCGGCCAGATGAAGACGAAGTCTCACCGCGGGGATCTGAGAAGCCGCGCGAAAATGCGCGATACCGGCCATGCGCAGGCCGGGTTGCGCCGCTGCGCGGCCAGTTCGGCTTCCAGCGCCTCGATCCGTGCGGCCTGTCGGGCGATCTGCATTTCCGCGGCCGCGTATTTTTCGGCGTCGCGCGCGCGTGTCATGGCCGCGTCCCGGGCCCTCCGTTCCGCATCTTCCTCCGCGACGAGAAGCTGCGCAAAGAGTTCCTGCACGGGGGTCACCCCGATCACCGCGACGGCCGGCCGGCAAGCGGCTGGAGATGGTGTCGATCGTGCCTCGTCCATGCGGCCGTTGATTGGAAATATGGAGGGGGGTGTCAAGAAATCTCTAAACGCCCTCGCGCGGTGGCCGGAAAGAGCTCTCCAGGCGGGTCGTCCGAGTGCCGGATGGTCGACGTCTCGAAGGCCCGGCCCCGATGCGCCTTGTACCGTCTTTCGAGCCTTGCTACCGGCAATGGTATCGCGAGGGCCAGCATCGCCTGCAGATTACAATCGGATTTCACCCATGACCAAGACCGCGTTCATCACCGGCATCACCGGTCAAGACGGCTCCTATCTCGCCGAGCTCCTGCTCGCCAAGGGCTACGAGGTGCATGGCCTCAAGCGGCGCGCGTCGCTCTTCAATACCGACCGCATCGATCACATCTATCAGGATCCGCACGAGCCTGCCCCGAAACTCCGTCTTCATTACGGGGATCTTACCGACAGTTCGAACCTGACGCGCATCCTGTCCGAGGTGCGCCCCGACGAGATCTACAATCTCGGCGCCCAGAGCCATGTCGCCGTGAGTTTCGAGGTGCCCGAATACACCGCCGATGTGGACGCGCTGGGAACGTTGCGCCTGCTCGAGGCGATCCGCTTTCTGGGGATGGAAAACACCACGCGGTTCTACCAGGCCTCCACCTCCGAACTCTACGGTCTGGTACAGGAGGTGCCCCAGACCGAGACGACGCCGTTCCACCCCCGCAGTCCCTATGCCGTGGCCAAGCTCTATGCCTACTGGATCTGCGTGAATTATCGCGAGGCCTACGGAATGTATGCCTGCAACGGCATTCTCTTCAATCACGAGAGCCCGCGCCGCGGCGAGACCTTCGTGACCCGCAAGATCACCCGCGGGCTCGCCAACATCGCCATGGGGCTCGAGCCGTGCCTCTACATGGGCAATATCGATTCCTTGCGGGACTGGGGCCACGCGAAGGATTACGTCCGGATGCAGTGGATGATGCTGCAGCAGGATGCGCCCGAGGATTTCGTCATCGCCACGGGCCAGCAATATTCGGTGCGAGACTTCATTACCTGGGCAGCCGCCGAACTCGGCATCACGCTCGAGTTCACGGGCGAGGGCGTGGACGAGATCGCCACCGTGGCCGCGGTCGAAGGCGACCGGGCCCCGCTCTTGAAAGAGGGCGATGTGGTAATGCGGATCGATCCGAGTTATTTTCGACCCGCCGAAGTCGAGACACTGCTAGGTGACGCTACAAAGGCCCGCGAGCGGCTCGGCTGGGAGCCCGAGATCACCGCGCGAGAGATGTGCGCGGAGATGGTGGCCGAGGATCTTCGTACGGCGCGGCGGCACACGTTGCTGAAGGAACACGGGATCGCGCTGCCGGTGAGCATAGAGATCTGACCGGGCGGTGCGGATCCCAACCAAACCCTTAGGGATACAGTCGATTGAAGCTGGGCCCCGTTACCTCCCTGATCTTGTCTGCTATTTCCGGCGCGGGGTAACGGAAGCTCTGGGCATCGCGCAACGATCTGTTGCCGCTTTGAAGATTTGTCACCTGCGTGTCGATCGCGCTCTGCAGACGGCTATCGGTTACCGATGGCGTGCAGAACTTGACGAAACGGCGCATTTCGTCTGTGTCTGAGACCAGACTCTCGTAAGGGAAATGACCAACGTTCGCCCGTGCATTTTTCAGAACCCATTTCTGGACGAAATCGCGCCAGTAGACTGCCTTTTGTTCGGCGAACACCCTCCAGGCATCGATGCTGTCCGGTACAACAATCTTCTGCTGGCCCTTGTAGATCTGTACGCCTTTAAGATTTCGCAGGCACCATTCGTAGAATGACTGGATCGACAGGACGGGGTTTCTGTAAAGGACGGCGTATCTGAACTGCTTCGCGTAGGGGAGATCGCCCTCGAAGTCGTGGTTCTTCTGGATCCGTTTTCCACTATAGCATGGCACTCTGAATCGCGTGGGAAACTTTTGGGCAGGACAATCCTTTTCCCAGCAATTGTAGTATTCGCAATATTCGTCTCTGCCGGAACTGTTCTCCAGGAGCTTCTGCGAGAAGTGCTGGCCACTTCTGGGATAAGACACTAGAAACACCATTGGATCGATCTCGCTGTCCGGCATCGGGTTCTCTTTCGATGTGAGGAAGTTGGCTTGATTGTAGGGCGTCTATCATCACCGCAAGATAGGTAAAAGATCATGCGGCGAGATCTACAAATCCGGCGGGATGAGGTCGCAGTGCGCTCGGGAAGACACATATGAAACTCTACATCGCCGGACATCGCGGTATGGTTGGCTCGGCGATCCTGCGGCGGCTCAAGGCGCGCCGCGACACGGGTGAGCCGCTCGACCTCGTCACTCGTAGCCATGCTGAGCTCGATCTCTGCGACCAGACGGCCGTCGCCCGCTTCATGGACGAGATCCGCCCCGACGTGGTGATCCTGGCGGCCGCCAAGGTGGGCGGGATCCATGCCAACGACACCTACCCGGCCGACTTCATCCGCGACAACCTGATGATCGCGTGCAACGTGATCCACGAGGCACATGCGGCCGGCGTCACGCGTCTGCTGCAGCTCGGATCGTCGTGCATCTATCCCCGCGCGGCGCCCCAGCCGATGGCCGAGGATGCGCTTCTGACCGGACCGCTCGAGCCCACGAACGAGCCCTATGCCATCGCCAAGATCGCCGGGATCAAGCTTTGCGAGAGCTACAACCGGCAATACGGCACCGATTACCGTAGCGTGATGCCGACCAACCTCTACGGGCCGGGCGACAATTTCCACCCCGAGAACAGCCATGTCCTGCCCGCCCTCATCCGCCGCTTCGACGCGGCCGCGCGCTCGGGCGAGGACTGCGTCACGATCTGGGGCAGCGGCACGCCACGGCGCGAGTTTCTCCATGTCGACGACATGGCCGACGCCTCTCTCTTCGTGCTGGACCTGGAGAAATCCGTCTACGATGCCAATACCGAACCGATGCTGAGTCATATCAATGTCGGCACGGGAACGGACATCTCGGTACGGGAGCTTGCCGAACTCGTCGCCGGCGTGACGGGATTCCAGGGCCGGATAGAGACCGACCCGACAAAACCCGACGGCACCCCCCGCAAGCTCATGGATACCGGCCGGCTGGCTCGGATGGGGTGGAAAGCGGCGATCGACCTCGAAAGGGGCGTGAGAGAAACCTACCAATGGTATCTGGAGAACGCGGATCTCGTCAGGACATGACGGCGCTTCGGACGCGCGCCTTCGCGCCGTTCCGGAGGGGAACGCAACGGCTTCCTTGCTCTGGCGGGGCCGTGGCACGGGACAATCCCGGTCTGCCTCGTGATCGCCGGGCCGTCCGGTTGCCAGGTTCCGGACCTCCCGAATAGGATCGCCACCATGAAGATCCCCCCCCTCGCTTTCCGTACTGCCTTGCCCGGGCGGCTGGCTTTCTGGCGGCGATCCCGCCCGCGTGTTGATCCGGCACGGCAAACCGGTCCCGACATGCTGGCCGGTCTGCCGCGCCACTGGGAGGATGCGCCAGATCTGGCTGCCCCCGCGACCGATGCCGCGATCGACGCGCTCGGGCACGTCGGCGACATTGCCGAACGCGTCGATCGGGTGGCGGCGACCCTGCGGCCCCCGTTCGGCAGGGGCGCGCTACGGATGGCGATGCATCTGCGGGCCTCGCGGGACGTGGTGGCGCGGCAGGCGGGCCGGCTGGCGCTCGGAGAGCATGCGTTGACATGCAAGGATGTCCTCCGGGTCGAGGCGGAGTTCTCGGCCTTCCTCGACGAGCCCCGCGGCCGGAGCGCCCAAAGCACCGACAGGGCCCTGGTGGGCCTTGCCCTTGCCAAGCGGAAATGCGGCGAACTCGACGCGGCGCTCGCGCTCATCTCCAGGCGCGAAGGCCATGTTCCGGATTTCGAGCTGGGGATCGCGCGGGCGCGTATCCTTCATGCCGACGATCCCGACGAAGCCCTGACCATCCTGAAGACATGCGGTGCCGGGGAGGGCCGCGGCGGCGTGGTGGGCAACGGGCTCCATATATCCTGCCTTCTGGCACGCGGCGATCTGGCCGGGGCGGAGGCCCTGGTCGACCGGATCGCCTCCTGGCCGCGTTGCACCCCGCTGGCACACGCCTATCGCAGTAATTTCGCGCTTGCCCGGACTGGCGATCACGCCTCCCAGATGGCGGCACTGGAGGCCTTCGGCGTCACGCTCTCGGCATCGGGCGGGTTCGACCGGATCCGCATGGCCCCTCGGGACCCGATCCCGCAGGACGACGCCCTCGTGAGCATCGTCATGACCGCCTTCGAGGCCGAGACCTATGTCGCGACGGCCATCGGGTCGATCATGGAGCAGACCTGGCGCAATCTCGAACTGATCGTCGTCGACGATTGCTCGGGCGACGGCACCTTCTCGCGGCTCGAGGCTCTCGCGCGCGACGAGCCGCGCCTGAGGGTGCTGCGCACCGCACGCAACGGGGGGACCTATCCGGCCAAGAATCTCGGTATAGCCGCGGCCCGCGGCGACTTCATCGCGCTTTGCGATGCCGATGACATGTGGACGCCCGACCACCTGGCCGCCCAGATGGCCGTGATGCGGGAACGCCCCGACATTGCCGTATCGATGTCGAAATGGCTGAGAATCTTCCAGGACGGCATGATCGAGATCCCGCCCTATGGGGGTATCGTCGAGGCCTGTCCCCATTCGACCTTGTTCCGGCGCGAGGTCTTCGACCGGATCGGCCTCTTCGACAGCGTCCGGATCGGCGCCGACCGCGAGATCATCCACCGCGTCCGGCTCGAATACGGAGGCCAGTCGATCCTGCGTCTCAATCGGGTACTGACGCTCGGCCGCCGCCACGGTGCGTCGCTCACCACCTCGGGAGCGGGGGCCATAAGCTCGGGCGAGACGCCCGAGATCCGCCGGATCTATCGCACTACCTGGGTCGGCTGGCACATGGCGCAGGTCGCGGCGGGTCGGCCGCTGTGGAATTCCGGTCGCCCCGAGGAACGCCCCTATCCCGTGCCCGACGGCATGGTCTGAGCCTCCCTGCCTTGTCCCCCGCCCGCAGGGCCCCTTATGAGGGGGCGACGCGCGGGGCGATGCCGAGGAGCCAAGAGATGCAGATGACATTCGTTCTGGGCGTGCACCGCTCGGGGACGTCGCTCCTCACGGCGGGTCTGCATCATGCGGGCTGTCCTTTGGGGCACTTCCAGAACCACACCAATCCCGACAACCCGAAGGGCGAGTTCGAGCATGGCGACATCGTCGCCTTCAACGACCGCCTGCTGACGCATCTGGGGGCGTCGTGGGACAATTGGGGGTTCGACGCGACCGCGCTCGATCCGGGCGGCGCCGATCTGCGCCCCTGGCGCGATCAGGCGGCCGATCTGCTGGCGCGGGCGTTCGAGGGGCAGTCCCGGGCCGCGCTCAAGGATCCGCGAATGGCCACGCTCCTGCCGTTCTGGAACGCGGTGCTCGGCGATCTCGGCTGGAAGGGGAGGCACATCCTGGTGATCCGCCCGCCTGCCGACGTGGCGCTGAGCCAGGTGCAGCGGGCCGCCCGCCGCCCGCACGGGTTTCCCGTCATCACTGATACCGAGTCCATGTGCGCGCTCTGGGCCGTGACGATGCATACGGTCCTCGCCGCCCTGGGAACCGGGCCGGTCCTGGTGCTGCGCCATGCGGCGCTCTACGACGCGCCCCGCCGCACGATCGCGGCCTGCGCGGATCACCTGGGTCTCGCCCCCGATCCCGAAAGGCTGGTCGAATTCGAGACGCGGCATCTCGACCCGTCACTGCGCCGGGCGCGCGGAACGGCCGAGACAGAGGCGCCCGGGCGCTGGCACGATCTCGCCCGGCGGATCTACGACGATGCGGTGCCCGAAGGCGACAGCGCCCTTCGCGACGGGGACTGGGGCGCGCGGATCGCTGCGAAACAGACCGACCTGCACGCGGCCCTGCCGCTGCTGCCGGCCGTGCACCGCTCCATCGGGACGTTGCGCGCCCGGTTCGACGCGCTCGAAGCCGCCCCCGCGGCCGGCGCTATGCCCCCTCCGGCTCCGGATCCCGCGCCGCCGCCGCCGCGGGGGATCCTGGCGCGGCTGCTGGGCCGCTAGATCCCCCAGGCCGCGCGCAGGAGCGCGGGATCGGCCGCCACCTCGTCGGCCGTGCCGGGCCCGGCCGCCAGGGCCACCGAGATCGGCACCCAGAGGCCGAGGCAGGCCATCGCCTCGTGCAGCCTTGCCGCGGGGGCCCGCACGATCTCGTCGCTCCGGGCGATCAGGCGCGGCATGTCGCGGCTTCGCGCCTCGAGCGCCGTGGCCGCGTCGGATCCGTCCGCATCCGACAGGAGGATCAGCGCGGGCGAAAGATCGCCGCTCGCGCGCAGCGCCCGCCAGACCGGCAAGGCGCCCGCCACGACCGGGGCGTCGAGCACCAGCCCGTGCCAGTTGCCTTCGTGCATCCGCTGGCTGGCGCGCAATTCGGCCAGAAGCGCGCCCGCGGGATCTTCCTCAGGCTCGGGGCCCATCGCGCGCAGGATCGCCGCGATCCGGGTCTGCCAGTCGAACGGATCCTCGGGCGGCATGTCGAGGGCCCGCACGCCCAGATCGCGCAGCCGGCGGGCGACCCCGGCGCGCCTCTCCTCCGTGCCCCCGGCAAGCAGGACCGGCACCGGGGGCCCTGCGGGATCGAGCCAGATCCGGTCGGGGCCCGCCCCCGCCCCCGACAGCGCCAGCCGCGCGGCAGGACCCGCCCCGCGCGGGCGCACCGCATCCGAGAGCCGACTGTCGGCGCGGATCCGCCCCGCCATCCGGTCGCGCGCGATCGTTTCCGGGGCCGGCATGATCTCGGCCATCACCGCGTCGATCCCGGCGGTCTCGGCCATGGCGTGCCAGCGGCGATACTTGGCCGAGACGTCTGGGCCCGCGGAGGGATCGGCGGCGATGGCCGTGCCGATCCGCGCGATCGAGGCCGCGACCTCGGCGCGCGACCGGAACGGCGCGTGATGGATGGTGACGGGCACCGCAGGGACGGGCCCGGCCCCGTCGGTGTCGATGTCGTGGGGATGGGCGCCGCGCCCGATGCGGGTCACGCGTCGGGGCCGCAGGATCGCCTTGGGGGCCATGTACCCCTGGGCGAAGGGTGCCTCGAGCGGCGCGGCCGCGCGCAGCCGTGCCGGCGTGACGGGCGCGGGCCGCGTGGCACGCCAGACCAGCGCCGCACGCCAGCCGAGCGTCTCGATCTCGTTCCAGGGTGCCGAAAGGTTGTGGCGCGGACAGGTGACGAGGGACGCGTCTTTGGGCACCGCGTCCAGCACATCGCGCAAGGTGGTGCCCGGATCGTCGGGCATCCAGAACTCGTCGGCATCCGACGGGATCACCCAGGCGGCGCCGAGATCCTCATGCGCCAGATGCGCCATCTCGGTCGTCCAGACATCCTGGAGATAGCGCTCCGACGGCCGGTCGATCCGCGTCAGGCAGCCCATCGCCTCGAAATCGCGCAAGGTTTCGGTCGTCCCGTCGGTCGATCCGTTATCCATCGCGATGACATGGTCGACGCCGTGGTCGAGATGCCAGCGCAGCATGTCGCCGAGGATGTCGACCTCGTCGCGCACGAGGACGGTGAGAACGATGGGGCCCGTCATGTCCGCTCCGCCACGTAGATCTGGCGCATCCCGTCGGCGGGTGACGAGACGACGATGCGGCCGCCGTCGCGCGTGGGCACCGGGTGCAGGTCGCAGCGGAACTGCCCCTTCGCAGGCACATGCCCGCCCCAGCGGGCGATCGGCGCGACCTCGCCCGTCTCGCGGTCGAAAAGGTTTAGGCCCACATCCTCCGCGTAAGGGGTGTCGAAGACCATGCGGGCGGGATCGTCGGGGATATGGCGCAGATGCACGTTGGCGGTGAAGATGCCGCGATCGAAAATCTCGGTCTCGCGCGGCCAGCTCGCCTCGGCATCGTCCTTGAGCGCCACGTAGCCCGCCCCCTGGTTCCAGAAATAGAGCTGCCGGTCGTCGAGCCAGATCACGTGCGACGTGGCGCGCGCGATGACGCGGGGATCGGTCCCGTCCATGCCGCAGGTGACGCTGACGCCCATCGTGCCGTTCCAGCCGCCGCCGGGCCGGCGCCAGCGCAGCTTGACCGTGAAACGCCCGCCCCCGGGCGCGACCTTGCAATGGTTGAACCAGTAGACATAGCCCGCCCCCTGATGCTCGGCCCGTTCCTCGGCCCCGAGGATGGCCATCAGCGCCTCGCGCGCACGCGCCAGCGGCAGGATCAACCGTGCCGCGCCGGTCTCGAGATCCACGCGCCAGATCCCGTCCCCTTCGGGCGCGGGATCGTCGAGGTCGGCCCGGCCCCCGGCATAGCCGTAGCCCGGCCGGAGCGCGTCGAGCCGCGCGAAATCGAGGCTGAGCCCCGCCTGCCCGTCCGGGGACAGCGCATAGATCGGCCGGTCGAGTCGGCGCGCGTTGCCCCCATCGGACGACGCGATGCGGGCGACAAAATCCGCCCCCTCCCGATCGTTCCAGATCAGCCTGTCCTCGTCTCCGGGCAGCCATTGCAGCATCGGCCCCTGCTGCCAGCTCCAGGCGTGGGTCTCGGCGATCTCGGTGAAGCCGGTCCCGTCGAGGCCCACGGTGCCCACCGTGACCCGGTCGCCGGGATCGGGCGGCCGCTGGGGAATGTCGGTGCGCACGGCGGCGATCCGCGTCTCGGCGGCGTCGAGGACGGGAATGTCGTAATAGCTGTGGAAATGGCCGATGCCGCTGGCCGAGCCGAAGCTCAGCTGCCGCACGCGCCAGCCCGGCTCCGCCCGCGGCCATTGCCAGAGCGCCCGGGGATAGCGCCCCTCGGGCGCGTCGCGGCGACGGGCCTCGGCGCGCAGATGGTCGAGCTGCGCCGCCCAGTCGCGCGGCCGGTGCCAGGCGCGCCGGATCGCCATGCGGCCCAGATCGATCGTGCCGCGATCCTTGAGGAAATCCTGCAATTGCGTGGAATAGCGCGTCGCGGCTTCGGTCTGCAGCCCCGAGGCGCGGCGCCGTGCCAGTTCCTCCACCAGCACGTCGCGCCATTTGAAATGCGCCACATAGGCCGGAAAGGACAAGCGGAAGACCGGGTCGGTGATCCGCGGATGGCCGCCGATATTGCTGCCCCAGAGCGGCCCGGGCTGCCATTTCCAGGCCCGGTGGAGCGACCGCTCGAGCGCCGATCTGGGATGTTCGATATCGATGCCGGCGGCCGTGGCCATCTCGTTCGCGCGGGCGGCGCATTCGGCCCGGATCACCCCGTGCCCGCCGAGGCCCGGCAGCAGATGCGACGCCATCAGCATGGCCTTCACGGTGCCGCCGCCATCCTTGAGCTCGGAGCGGCGGCTGATCTGGCACATGAGGTCGCCCTCGATCGGGAACTGGTCCCAGAGGGGCAGGTCGGCCTCCACGGGGGCAAGCCGGCCGCCGGGGGCCACGCGGTCGATCATCGGCCCCTGCAGCCAGTCGGCCTCGTGGTGGCGCAGGGCCCAGAGCGTCGCGGCCAGCCCTTCGGGATAGACGTGAAGCTCGTCCACATCGGCGCTGATCGCCCAATCGCCCGGCCCCGTATGCGCGCGGTGCAGGGCGCGGCGACGCTCCCACATCTCGGTGCTGGAATAGGGGCCGATCCAGGGCGTACCCGGCGCGATGCCCCGCGCGACGAGGATCTCGCGCGCCCGGTAGAGCTCCGGCGCGTCGGCGTCGCGCGCGTTGAGGATGACGTGGATGTTGCCCGGCACCACGCCCAGACCGGTATAATGGTCGAGGAAATGCGGCAGCAAGGCGAGGTCATGGGCGACCGACAGGCACGACATCACATGGACGCGCGCGACCGAGATCTCCGAGGGTGGCTCGGCATCGCCGGGCATCGCGCCCCGGTCCAGGCCCGCGAAATCGAGAAGCGCGCCGCGCGCGCCGGCATCCCCGCTCAGGGCCGCCGGCGACAGATCGAGCCAGTCCCCGTCCGCGACGCGCGCGCGCAGATCGCCCCCGCCCTCGCCCGCCTGGACGATCCCGAGCCGCCGGGGCGCGATGGCGCGGGCCAGATCGGCCAGCAGATCGCCCGCATCCTCGGGCAAGCCGTGCGGCCATCCGATGCCGAGGCAGAGAACCGCCCGCTCGTCGCCGGCGGGCGCCGTTCCCATCCGTCGCCCGTCCCAGCGGCCGCCTGTATCCCGGAAGGCCCTCGCATGCAGGCGGATCAGCGCGGCGAGGCGCGCGGGGGCGAGGGCCGCGCGCCGCAGCGCCAAGAGATCGAACGACGGCACGACGCGCCCCTGGGGGTGGCTGTTGAGGAACGCGGCAACGTTGTCGGCATCGCGGCCGAGCACTACGATCAGCCGCTCCGCCCGCTCCCAGGTTCCGAGCCTGAGCCCCGCGCGCAACGCCACGAGCCGGAGCGTGCCGGCGTCGCGCACCCGCCACCGCGCCGCGTCGGTGCCGTCGAAGACCGGCATGGCGATCTCGTGACCCGTCGCGATGCCGCGCGCGGCCAGCCGTTTCAATCCACCTCGGAGGCCTGACATTCCGGATCTCTATCCCGTTTCGCGCCGTCCCTAGCCGATCTCGCCGGAGGCGAAAAGCCGCAAGCGCGCGGCGGGGCGGCGCGGGCATTTCATTCACCATATCCGCAGCTTGTTGTTGCGCGATCTCGACAAGTGGTGCCCGTTTCGGCATAGCACGACACCAAGAGACGGTCGGCGCCGCCGGCGAGATGGACACCGCCTGCGCGCCTCGCGGGATCTTTGGCCATTCCGGGACCCGCCGGCCCTCGTGCCGATTTTTGCAACCGGCCCCGCGGCCGGGACCGCTTGCCACGTTTCGAGGACCCTTTCATGCTCCCTTCGCCGCAGACCCCGAACACCGATATCGTCCCCGTCATCCTGTCAGGCGGGTCGGGCACGCGGCTCTGGCCGCTCAGCCGGGCGAGCTATCCCAAGCAATTCGCCCCGCTCATCGGCGAGACGAGCCTCTTCCAGGCCTCGGCCCAGCGGCTGGCGGGCCCGGGCTTCGCCGCGCCGATCATCGTCACGACCGAGGATTTCCGCTTCGTCGTGACCGAGCAGCTGGCCGCGCAGCGCATCGATCCCGGCCCCGTCCTGATCGAGCCCGAAGGCCGCGATACCGCGCCCGCCGTGCTGGCCGCCACGCTGCAGGCGATGGAGAACGGCCCCGAGACGCTGGTTCTCGTGGCGCCCTCCGATCACCTGATCCCCGACACCCAAGGCTTCGCCGACACCATCGCCGCCGCCGCCCCCGCCGCCCGCGAGGGCCGGATCGTCACCTTCGGGATCACCCCCGACCGGCCCGAGACGGGCTATGGCTACCTGCAGCTCGAAGGCGCCCCCGATGCCACGCGCCCGGGCCCGCTCGCCCGGTTCGTGGAAAAACCCGATCTCGAGACCGCGCAGAGCATGATCGAGGACGGGCATTATCTCTGGAATGCCGGCATCTTCCTCTTCCGCGCCGACGTGATGCGCGCGGCCTTCGCCGAGCATGCGCCCGAGGTGCTGCACCATGTCGAGACGGCGGTGGCCGAGGGGCGGCGCGACCTGGGCTTCCTGCGGCTCAATGCCGGGCCCTGGTCGCAGATCACGCCGATCTCGGTCGATTACGCGGTGATGGAGAAGGCCCGGAACCTGTCGGTCATGCCCTATCGGGGCGACTGGTCGGATCTGGGCGACTGGAAGGCCGTCTGGCGCGAGACCGAAGAGGACGGCATGGCGCTGTCGGGCCCCGCCATCGCGATGGATTGCACCAATTCGCTGCTGCGCTCGGAAAACCCCGACCAGGCGATCGTGGGCATCGGTCTCGACGACATCGTGGCGGTGGCCATGCCCGACGCGGTCCTCGTGGCCCACAAGGACCGCGCGCAGGAGGTCAAGCAGGCCGTGGCGAAGCTCCATGCGAGCGGCCACAAGCAGGCCAAGACCCTGCCGCGCGATTACCGCCCCTGGGGCTGGTACGAGAGCCTGGTGATCGGCGGCCGGTTCCAGGTCAAGCGCATCGTGGTCCATCCCGGTGCCGCGCTCAGCCTGCAAAGCCACCATCACCGCTCCGAGCACTGGATCGTGGTCGAGGGCACCGCGCGCATCACCGTCGACGACGAGGTCAAGCTCGCCACCGAGAACGAGGGCGTCTACATCCCGCTGGGGGCCGTCCACCGGATGGAAAATCCCGGCAAGCTGCCCATGGTGCTCATCGAGGTGCAGACGGGCTCCTATCTGGGCGAGGACGACATCGTGCGCTACGAGGACGTCTATGCCAGAACGTGATCCGATCGAGGCCCCGAAATTCGGCACGTCCGGCCTGCGCGGCCTGGTCGTTGCCCTGACCGAGGATCTGGTGGCCCGTCATGTCGCGGGCTTCGTCACGTCCTGCGATGCGGGCACGACCGTCCTCATCGGCGAGGACCTGCGCGGCTCGTCGCCCGCCATCGCCCGCATTGCCGCCCGGGCCGTGGCGGGGGCGGGGGCGCTGCCGGTGCTTATGGGGACGCTGCCGACGCCCGCTCTGGCGCTCGCCGCGCAGCAGGTCGATGCGGGTGCCATCATGGTCACCGGCAGTCACATCCCGGCCGATCGCAACGGGCTCAAGTTCTATACCCGCGGCGGGCACGAGATCACCAAATCGCACGAGGCCGCCATCGTCGAGGCCGCGCAGGGCGCGGTGCCGGCCCTGCCGCCGGTGCCGCAGGTCGATCCCGAGACGAACCGCGCGGCCTGCGACGCCTATGCCGCGCGTTACCTCGACGCCTTCGGGCCGGAGGCGCTGTCGGGGCTGCATCTGGGGCTCTATGCCCATTCGAGCGTCGCACGCGACCTCCTGGCGGGTCTTCTGCGGGACATGGGCGCGCGCGTGACCGAGCTTGCGCGCTCCGACGCCTTCGTTCCGGTCGATACCGAGGCCGTCTCGGAGGCCACGCGCGCCGATCTCGCGACCTGGGCCGCGGAGGGCTTCGACGCGATCCTGTCGACCGACGGCGATGCCGACCGGCCGCTCCTGGCCGATGCGGCGGGCCGGGTCATCCCCGGCGATACGCTGGGCGCGCTGACGGCGCGGCACCTGGGCGCGCGCTGTGTGGTGACGCCGGTGACCTCGAACACGCTGATCGAGGGTCTGGGCTTCGAGACCGTGCGGCGCACGCGGATCGGATCGCCCTTCGTGATCGCCGGCATGGCCGATCTCGCGGGCAAGGCCGTCGTGGGGTTCGAGGCCAATGGCGGGTTCCTGCTGGGCTTTTCCGCCCTGGGCGTCGACGCGCTTCTGACGCGCGACGCGGTGCTGCCGCTGATCGTGCCGCTGATGGCCGCGAAGGCGCGGGGCACGAGCCTCGCCGCGCTGATCGAGGATCTTCCCGCGCGTGTCACCGCCGCCGACCGGCTGCAGGACGTGGACCGGGCCCGCGCAATCGCCTGGATCGACGCGCTGAAGGACGACGCGGCCGCGCGCGCCGATTTCTGGGACGGCGACAGCGTCACGCTCGATCTGACCGACGGGGTGCGGATGGTCCATCCGGGCGGCGACATCGTGCATCTGCGGATGTCGGGCAACGCCGCCGAGTTGCGCGTCTATGCCGAGGCCGAGGATGCGGCGGCGGCCGAGGCGCTTCTGGCGCGCGGCATGTCTCGCGCCCGCGCGGCGATGTCTGCCTGATCGCGCCTCAGCCTTCTCGGCCATCCGCCTCGAGGGGCCATCGGGCGATGATCCGCCGCGTCAGATCCGCCATGTCCGCAGCGACGATGTCGGGGCGCGGCACGTTCGTGGCGGGAAGCCACGCATTGTGCGGCCGGGTCAGGAACGCGCCGCGGCATCCGGCCGACTGCGCCCCGATCGTGTCCCAAAGATGGCACGCGACGAGGCAGAGATCCCGGGTCTCGACGCCCATCTCGCGCGCCACGAGGCCGTAGGTTTCGGGCGCTGGCTTGAACCGCTCCACCGCATCGACGCTGAACGATCGTTCGAAATAGCCGTCGAGCCCCGATTTCTCCAGCGGGCTGGGCGCGTGCGAGGGCGGCGAATTGGTCAGCGTGACGAGGCGGTAGCCCGCATCGCGCAGCCGCTCGAGGCCGGAGGCGACATCGCCGTGCGCGGGCATCGATCCCATCCGCACCTGCATCTCGTGCACGTCGGCGTCGGCGATCTCCACGCCCCCGATCTCGCCCATCATGCGCAGCGCGCCCACCCCCAGTTCCCCGAACGGGGTGTAGAGCCCCGAAAGCGTCATCGTCTGGGAATAGAGGACCAGCTGCGCGAACCATTCGCGCAGCATCCGCGCATCCCCGAAGAGACGCTCGAAGAGCGGTTCGAGCGTGGTGATGTCGAGCAGCGTCTCGTTCACGTCGAAGACGAGGATCGGCGCGGGTGGATCCTGGGTCACGGGGCGCACGTCCTTTCGTCGGGGGCCAAGCTCCTGTCGAAGCGCGCGGCCTGCCCGCACGGTTCCACATGCCGGGCGCGATCAGATCCGCAGGACGTCCGCGCCATAGCGAACAGCTGCGCGTCGGCCGTCGCCAGGGTGAGCCCTTCGCAGCGGGCCTGGGCCAGCAGGATCCGGTCGAACGGGTCGCGGTGCAGATCCGGCAGGCGCCGGCGGCGCGCTCACTCCGTCGGCAGTGACGCGCAATGGGCGCCCGAGGCGACGGCCCCCGATCCGAGCGCGATCGCGGGGGGCTGGGCATAGATGTCGGGCGGCTCGGACGCCGAGAGGTCGAATGCGAGAAGGCCGGCGACGAAAGCCAGCACGATCGCGGCGGTGGTCCTGCGCGTCATCTCAGCCCCCGAAGCCCAGACCCGGGCGCAGCTTCACGCCCACGGCCGATCCCGCGAATCCGGCCGCGAACCACGCCCAGCCATGCAGCGAGCCGGTGGAGATGCCCGAAAAGAACGCGCCCACGTTGCAGCCGAAGGCGAGGCGCGAGGAATAGCCCAGCAGGAACCCCGCCACGATCGTCGCGGCCCAGGCGCGGGCGGGCATCTGCGGCAGGGCCTTGGTGAGATCCCCGCGCCACACCGTGACCAGCAGCGCGCCGCCGATGAGCCCCAGATTGGTGAGCGAGGTCACGTCGGTCAGAAGGCTCTCGGCGATCCGTGCCTGATTGGCGGGCAGGCCCCAGAAGGCCGAGGGCTCGGTCGGGATGCCGAGCGCCGTCGCCCCCTTGGCGGCCCAGAGCCCCAGCCCGTAGACCACGCCCCAGGGCTGTCCGGCGACCACGATGTTGAGAAGCGCGAAGAGTGCCAGGAACGTCGCCGCCCAGACATAGCGGCGCGGGATCCGGCGCAATTCCGCAGGCGCCAGCCACAGCACGAAGGCCGCGACCGCCGCGAGGCCCGCCAGCGTGATCGCGAGCCCGCCGGTGCCCTCGAGCGCCACGACCGGCAGCGATCCCAGCGAGGTCCACCAGACGAGGTTGTAGGCCCCGAGGAACGAGCCGATGGCAAAGAACGGCAGGGCCACGACGCCGACCGCGTTGCCCGATCCCGCATTGACCAGCGAGCCCGAGCCGCAGCCCAGCACCACCTGCATCGCCGCGCCGAAGACGAAGGCCCCGCCGATCATGGCGAGCCCCACCGGCGCATGCGCCCCGATGAGCTCCGGACCCGACGCCGAGAGCAGCGGGATGGCCACCACGGCCACGAGTGCTATGGCCAGCAGATGGCCCAGAAGGCCGCCCGGATCGCGCTCGGTGATCATTCGCCGCCAGGGCCCGGCAAAACCGAAGCGGAACCCCTCGAGCGTGATGCCGAAGCCCAGGCCGATAAGGATCAGCAGACCGTAGCGCACCCCCACCATCAGCCCCACGGCCAGCGCGACGGCCAGAGCTGCCGCGACCAGGGCGGCGCGGATCCCCGTTGAGGGCGCACCGCTTTGCGGCGCCGGTATCGCGGGACTGGCCATGGGCGCCTCCTTTTCAGGCGATCAGAACGCCGATTTCACCTTGTTCCACATGGTCCGGATCGGACCGGGCACGTTGGCCATCTCGTAGCCGGCATTGGACCAGCCGACCACGCTTTCGGGATAGAGCTTCACGTTGTCGATGCCCGCCAGCTCCGACAGGGCGAACCAGTTGGTCGCCGCCCAATGGCCGGTGTTGCAGAACGAGATGATCTCTTCCGCGCCGGTGAAATCCTGCTCCTGGGCCAGGGCGACGGCGGCCTCCGCATCGACGATGGTCGGCCCGTCCGAGAACCAGCCGGCATGCTCGAAATATTCCGATTGCGGGATCGTGCCGGGTTTGGCGGCGGCGGAATGGGCCTGTTCGCCGTTCCAGAAGCTTTCGGGACGCGCGTCGAGCAGCAGCGTGTCGCCCTGCTCGAGCGCCGCCTCGACCGTCTCGGCGGTCGCGGTCCAGCGGTCGTTCCAGGTCAGCTCGATGTCGGAGGGCTGCACCTCGACGGCCTCCTCCGACAGGTCGAACCCGGCTTCGGTCCAGGCGTTGATGCCGCCGTTGAGGATCGAGATATCCTCGAAACCGCTCGATTTCAGCGTCCAGTAGACCCGTGCCGCGGCGCCGAAATCGCTGACATCCTCGCCCTGATAGGCGATCACCACCCGGTCGGACGGCTCGAGTCCGAGATCGCCCAGGATCGTGCTCAGCTCCTCCGTGCCCGGGACCTGGCCGGGATTGTCGGCGGGGCCCCGGAAGAGGCCGTAGGGCGCGTTGACCGCCCCCGGAAGATGGCCGTCGGCATAGGTGTCGTCGCGGATGTCGAGCACCTCGACCTGCGCCAGATCGGGTTCAAGCGTCGCGGCCGTGACGAGCGGGCCGAACGTGGCGTCTTGAGCCGTGGCGGCGGTGCCGAGAAGAAGCCCGGCTCCGAGCGAAAGGGAAAGGCGCGTGGTCGTGAGCATGGCATGTCTCCGGGTTGCGTTTGGTGCCGATGTGGCGAAACGCGCACGGAATGCAAGGCTTTCCGTCGCATGCCGGCGGGATCGCCGTTCCGGATCGCGCCATCTTTAGGCCGTGCGTTTGCATGCGCCCGTCGCGGCCGCACAGCGTTCCGCCGGGGCCGCGACGGGTGCGACGGGCGTCCCTTTCTCGCATCAAGCGGGGCTATGCCACATCGCGAGGGCGTTCGGGGCGGAAGCCCAGCAGGCGCAAAGCGTTGAGCGTGACGAGCACGGTGGCGCCGGTATCGGCCAGGATCGCGATCCAGAGGCCGGTGATCCCGAGGATCGTCGTCACGAGGAACACGGCCTTCAGCCCCAGCGCGATGGCCACGTTCTGCCGGATATTGGCCATCGTGGCCCGCGCCAGGCGGATCATTCCGGCCACGTCGGCGACCCGGTCGCGCAGGATCGCGGCCTGCGCGGTCTCGAGCGCCACGTCGGTGCCCGACCCCATCGCCACCCCCACATGCGCGGCGGCGAGGGCCGGGGCATCGTTGATCCCGTCGCCCACCATCATGACCCGGCCCGCTTGGGCCAGCGCGCGCATCTGCGCCACCTTGTCCTCCGGCAGCAGGCCGGCGCGATACTCGATGCCGAGCTCGTCGCAGATCGCCGCGGCCGTGCGCGCGTTGTCGCCGGTCAGCATCACCGGCGCGATCCCCATCGCCCGAAGCGCGTCCAAGGCCTGCGCGGCATCCGCGCGCGCCGCGTCGCGCAGGGCGATCAGCCCCAGAAGATCGTCCGCGCGCCAGACCGCGACGACCGTCTTGCCCGCGTCCTCCAGCGCGGCGATGCGCGCCTCGATCTGCGCGACAGCGACCCCGCGCTCCCGGGCCAGCCGCGGCGCGCCGACGGTGACGGTCGCGCCGTCGATCTCGGCCTCGGCCCCCCGGCCGGGGATCGCGCGGGCCGCACGGCTGGCGGGCATGTCGAGCCCGTCCTGCTCGGCGCGCGCGAGGATCGCCCGGCCGAGCGGATGGCTCGCCCCCCGCTCCACCGCCGCGGCGAGCGCCAGCACCTCGCCCGTACTGGCCGAAAGCGGCACGACATCGCTCACGCGGGGTCGTCCTTGGGTCAGCGTCCCGGTCTTGTCGAAGGCGACACGGGTGATCCCCGCCGCCGCCTCGATCACCGCGCCGCCCTTCATCAGCAGGCCGTGGCGTGCGCCCGTCGAGAGCGCCGAGGCGATGGAGGCGGGCACCGAGATCACCAGCGCGCAGGGGCAGCCGATCAGCAAAAGCGCCAGCGCGCGATAGCTCCAACTGCCCCAATCCTGCCCGAAGGCCAGCGGCGGCACGATCCCCACCAGGAGTGCCGCCCCCACCACCGCCGGCATGTAGACGCGGCTGAACCGGTCGATGAACCGCTCGGTGGGCGCGCGGGCGCTCTCGGCCTCCTCGACCAGGCGGACGATGCGCGCGATGGTGTTGTCCTCGGCCCGTTTCGTGACCCGCACGCGCAAGGCCGCCTCGCCGTTGATCGAGCCGGCGAAGATCCCGGCTCCTTCTTCCTTGAGGCGGGGCACGCTCTCGCCCGTGACCGGGCTCTCGTCGACGCCCGAGATGCCCTCGATCACCGTGCCGTCGGCCGGCACGCGGTCGCCCGGCCGCACCAGCACGACCTGCCCCACATCGAGGCTGCCGGCCGGCACCTCGCGCGTGCCGCCCGCGGTTTCGAGCCGCGCCGTCCGGGGCACCAGCCGGGCCAGCGCCCGGATGCCCTGGCGGGCCCGGCCCGCGGCCACCCCTTCGAGCATCTCGCCCAGGGCGAAGAGGAACACGACCAGCGCCGCCTCGCCCGCCGCCCCGATCACCAGCGCGCCGGTGGCGGCGATGGTCATCAGCATCTCGATGGTGAAGGGCATGCCGGCCCGCGCCATGGCCAGCGCCTGCCGCGCGACGGGAAAGAGCCCGATCAGCGTGGCCGCCGCGAACGCCCAATGCGCCACCTCTGGCGAGGCGGTCAGCCGCATGGCCGAGGCCGCCGCGAGCAGGGCGCCGGTGCCAAGCACGAACCGGGCCTTCGGCGTCGCGTACCAGGCCGGCGCGGTCTCTTCGACGCCGCGCGCGGTCATGTCCTGGTGCGGGGCCGCCTCCTCGGTCGCGGCCGGAAACGCGCCCTCGGGCAGGACGAAGCCGCCTTCGGGCCGTTCCGGCGCCGCTCCCTTGGCGGAAATCCCGAAACCGATCGCGCGCACCGTGCCTTCCACCCGCGCGCGCGGGGTCCGGCCCTCGTCGAGGGTCAGGCGCAGGCGCTCGGCCATGAGGGCCACGTCAACCTCCGAGACGCCCGGCAACCGCTCGACCGCGCCGCGCACCTTGCCCGCGCAGGCGCCGCAATCCATGCCCGTCACGCGCCATTCGACCTGTTCCGCCGCGCCATCCTTCATGTCGGTCTCCGCCAGCCTCGAGGTGTGTCTGCATGGGGCAGATAGGACCTCCAGCAACTGTAGGTTCAAGCCCCCGTCCGTCTTGTCCGGGGGGCTGCCTTTTCCTACAGTCGCTGTAGATATGAGAAGGACACCAGACCATGCTCGCGATCGGCACGCTCGCCCGACGGACCGGCACCAAGGTGCAGACGATCCGCTATTACGAAGAGATCGGCCTCATGCCCGAGCCGGGCCGCAGCCGGGGCGGGCAGCGGCGCTACGCGTCGGGCGATCTCGACCGGCTGGCCTTCATCCGGCACGCCCGCCAGCTGGGCTTCACGCTCGAGGCGATCCGCGAATTGCTGGGGCTCGCGGACAATCCCGAGCGATCCTGCGCCGAGGTGGACGCGATCGCCCGGCGGCGCCTGCACGAGGTCGAGGCGCGGCTGGCCCGCCTCGAGGCGCTGGGGACGGAACTGCGGCGGATGATCGGCGAATGTCGCCACGACAGGGTCGCCGATTGCCGGGTACTCGAAGTGCTGCAGGACCACGCGGAATGCCTGACCGACCACGACCGGCCGCAGGCGTGATGGCGCCGAACGCGGTCTCTTCCGTCCTCTATCCGCTCGCCGCCCTGGCCGAGATCGCCGGCTGTTTCGCCATCTGGGCCTGGTGGCGCGGCGCCTCCGCCTGGTGGATGCTGCCGGGCATGGCGAGCCTCGCGCTTTTTGCCTGGCTGCTGGCCCAGGTGGAGGCGGGGTTCGCCGGCCGCGCCTATGCCGCCTATGGCGGGGTCTACATCGCCGCCTCGCTCCTGTGGATGTGGGGGGCCGAAGGGCAGCGGCCGGACCTCTGGGATCTCGCCGGGGCCGCGCTCTGCCTCGCGGGCGCCGGCATCATCCTCGCCGCGCCGCGCGGCGCCTAGCTCAGGCGGGCGGCTCGGGGCTGATGAGCCCCTCGGCACGCAGCGACACGACGCCCTCGTGGCCCACGATGATGTGGTCGTGCACCGTGATGTCGAGCGCCCCGCAGGCGCGCATGATCCGCTCGGTCATGGCGACGTCGGCATGGCTCGGGCTGGGATCGCCCGAGGGGTGGTTGTGGACCAGGATGATGGCGTTGGAATGCAGCTCCAGCGCGCGGCGCGCCACCTCGCGCGGATAGACCGGCACGTGGTCGATCGTCCCCTCGCCAAGCTCCTCTTCGGCAATGAGGACGTTCTTGTGATCCATGAAGAGCACCCGGAAGAGTTCGACCTTGCGGTGCGCCATGGTGGTCCGGCAATAGGAGACCACGTCCGACCACGAGGCCAGCACCTGCCGGTTCATGATCCGGCTCTGGCCCATCCGGTGGGCGAAGGCCTCGATGATGCGCAGCTGCAGGTAGACCTTGGGCGTGGCCCCCTCGATGCGCAGGATGTTGGTCTCGGAGGCGGCGAGAACCCCGTTGAGATCGCCGAACGCGCCCAGCAGGCGCTTGGCCAGCGGTTTCACGTCGATCCGCGGGATCGCGTTGAAGAGCATGAGCTCGAGCAGTTCGTATTCGGGCATCGCCGCATGGCCACCCTTGAGGAACCTCTGGCGCAGACGTTCGCGGTGGCCCCAGTAATGCGGCTGCAGGCTGCCGTCGGGCTGGCGCACGAGCCCGCCGCCGGCACTCGCCTCGGCCGAGAGGCGCGCATTGGGCTGATGGCGCGGCGCGAAGGCCGGTTGCGCCTCGACGTCCACCGGCACCGATCGCGCCTCGAGCTCGCGCAGGCCCGCCTCGTAATCCTCCGAAAAGCCGCCGCCATGCCGGCGCGGCGTCGGGGTCTTGAGCGCACCGCGACGCTCGACCGGCGCGGCACGCGGCAACGTGGCCCCTTCGGACGGGGTCGACCACCAGGCCCGCAGCTTCGCGCCCAGGCCCTGTCTCACGCGATCTTTCGGCATCCGCCCCCCATATCCGCCGGAGCCTCCGGTATCCGATGCGCGAGGCAGGATGGGCCCTCGTGGTAAACGGAAGGTTAACGCGGCCCTTCCGTCACCCGTGATCCGCACCGCCCGAGGGACCCGTGCGAGGTGCTTCGCAGGCGCCTTCCGAGAGACCCGGTACGTCGCGTCACTTCGCCCCGACGCCTGGCGATGGCCGGAACAGACAGGTGCGGTGGTGATTGGTTAACGACGCAACCCTTATCGGAGACGACCGATGTTCCATCATTCCAGCAAGCTTCAATACGAGGTCCGGGTCGACACGCCCGATCCGCAATTCGCCAAGTATCTCCAGCAGGCGATCGGCGGCATCGAGGGCGAGATCCGCGTCGCCATGCAGTACTTCTTCCAGGCCATGGGCGCGCGCGGCGATGCGAAATACCGCGACATGCTGATGATGACCGCGACCGAGGAGCTTTCCCATATCGAGTTCCTGGGCCATGCCGTGGCGCTCAACCTCGAAGGGGCGCCGGTCTCGGTACAGGAGGATGCGGCGAAGGATCCGGTGGTCCACGCGATCATGGGCGGCGCCAATCCGCGCCACATCCTGAGCTCCGGCCTCTCGGCGATGCCGGTGAACGCCAACGGCGTGCCCTTCGACATGAGCCATGTCTATGCCACGGGCAATCTCGCCGCCGACATGATGGCCAACGCCACCGCCGAGAGCGGCGGCCGCGTGCTCGCGAGCCGGCTCTACAACATGACCGACGATGCGGGCATGAAGGACATGCTGTCGTTCCTCATCGCGCGCGACACGATGCACCAGCAGCAATGGCTCGCGGTGATCGAGGAGCTCGGCGGCTGGAACCAGCAGCTGCCGATCCCGAATTCCACCCCCGAGGAGCACGAGCGGATGCAGGACAGCTACTACTTCCTCAACACCTCCCTCGACGAGCCGACGCCCGAAGGACGCTGGACCTCGGGACCCTCGCTCGACGGACGCTCGGAATTCTCGGTCGAGGAAAAGATGAAGCCCTACGGCCAGAAGCCCGATCTCGGCAAGGCGCGTCCGGGAAGCGGCGCCCAGACCGAGCAGACCTGAGGGTCGCCATCGAGGCGGGCCGTCCCACCCCGGGGGCGGCCCGTGCCGCGGGGGATCGGCGGCGGACCGCGAAAGCCCGCAAGGCGCGCGTTGCACAAGACCGGCAACGCCCCTAGGGCTGCGCAAAGCCAAAAACGCGGGGAAACGGGCGATGAAGGTTCTATCTGTCGGCGCAGGTCTTTCGGGGGCGGTCACGGGCCGCGCGCTGGCCGAGGCGGGCCACCAGGTCACGGTGATCGAGGCCCGCGACCACGTGGCGGGCAATTGCCACACCGCGCGCGACGCGCAGACGGGCGTGATGGTCCATACGTTCGGCCCCCACATCTTCCATACTGACGATCCGCAAGTTTGGGAGTACGTGACCGGCTTCACGCCCTTCAAACCCTACAAGAACCGGGTCAAGACGACGTCGCAGGGCGCGGTCTTCTCGCTGCCGATCAACCTGCACACGATCAACCAGTTCTTCGGCAAGACCTTGCGCCCCGACGAGGCCCGCGCCTTCATCGAAGGGCGCGCCGACACCTCGATCGACGACCCGCAGAGCTTCGAGGAGCAGGCGCTGCGCTTTGTGGGGCCCGAACTCTACGAGGCATTCTTCAAGGGCTATACCGAGAAGCAGTGGGGATGCTCCCCGCGCGAGCTGCCCGCCGCGATCCTCAAGCGGCTGCCGGTGCGGTTCAACTACGACGACGACTATTTCGCGCATCGCTTTCAGGGCATGCCCGAACACGGCTATACCGCGCTCGTCGAGGGGATCCTCGACCACCCCAATATCGACGTGCATCTCTCCACGCCCTTCGACGAGGCCCATGCCGCGCGCGCCGACCACGTGCTCTGGACCGGGGCGCTCGACGCCTATTTCGCCCATCGTCACGGGCGGCTCGGCTACCGCACGCTCGATTTCGAGCCGTTCCGTGCGACGGGCGACTACCAGGGATGCGCGGTGATGAATTACGGCGACGCGGACGTGCCCTTCACCCGCATCACCGAGCACAAGCATTTCGCCCCCTGGGAAGACCACGCGGACACGATCTGCTTTCGCGAATTCTCCCGCGAATGCGGGCCCGACGACACGCCCTACTACCCGATCCGCCTCGTCGAGGAGAAGGCGCTGCTGGGCGATTACGTGAAGGCGGCCGAAGAGGCGCGCGGGGTGACGTTCCTCGGCCGTCTCGGGACCTATCGCTATCTCGACATGGACGTGACGATCCGCGAGGCGATGGATGCCGCGGAACTGCTGAAGACCGCCTTCGAGACCGGGACGCCGCCGCCGGTCTTTCCCAAATCGCCCCTCTGAAGGCCCGGCGCGCCTAGTCCGTGCGATATTCGCCCGCGTCCAGGCGGGCGAGCGCGGGGGCGTTGATCTCGTCGAGCCGGTCCCAGAGCGCGTAATCGGCGGCATAGAAGGCGCGCATCTCCGCCTCGAGCGCGGGGGTGAGCCCCTCGATCTGCCGCAGGCGCGAGCGGTTCTCGCGCGGCAACTCCCCCACCGCGATCCCAAGGCCCGCGCAGATCCGCGCGAAGGTCTCGGCCACGCGCGGGAACGGAATGATGATGTCGGCCAGAACCGCGCCCTTGCGGCAGAACATGCGCCGCTGCAGATAGGGGTCGCCCTTGGGGCTGCGGATGTTCCAGTCGGCCCGCTCCCAGAACTCGGCGAAGCTCATTCCGGGGGGCAGCGGGCTCTCGACGGCGTTACCGCGCCGATACCGGTACCACGACGCGATCCAGTCCAGCGGCTCGCGCATCACCCCGAATTTCAGCACCTCGCCGGGCGCCCGGCCCGCCGCCTCGAAATCGCCCTGGTATTCGCGCAGCGCGACCGACAGGCCGACATGCTTGCGCTGCGGCGTCTCGGCCCGGTTGATCTGCGCATGCGGGCGCAGCACCGTCTCGATCGAGGTCGAGGCGGTCTTGGTGTTGGCCACGAAGAGAAACCGCCTGTCGAAGCTCAGAAGCATGGAAAATCCGTTCCCCTTTTCCGGTGGCGCGCACCTTATGCGCTTGCGCCGGGCCAGACCAGCCATGCCGCAGGGACGACCGGGGCGCGTCAAGATTGCCCTTGTCCTGCGCGCATCCGACCCCCTAGAGGAAGCGTCATGTCGCGCGAGAATGACCCGCAGCTGATCTCGGTGATCGTACCGGTCTTCGATGTCGAGGATCACGTCGCCCCATGCATCGCCGCGTTGCGCGCGCAGACCCATTCCCGCTTCGAAGTCCTGGTGATCGACGACGGATCGACCGACGCGACGCAGGCGCGCGCGCGCGCGGCGATCGGCGACGATCCGCGGTTCCGGCTGATCGTCCAGGGCAACCGGGGCCTCTCGGGCGCGCGCAATGCGGGGCTCGACCTCGCGCGGGGCGATCTCGTGGCCTTCGTCGACGGCGACGACCAGGTGGCGCCCGATTTCCTGTGGCAGATGTCGCGCGCGCTCGAACGTTCGGGCGCGGACTGGATCGCCTGCGCCGTGCGGTTCCGCAACGAAGACGACCGAGCGCCCGATCACGGCACGATCCATTCCGCGATCCACGGAGCGGGCGATCTCGCGGGCCATGTGGGCGTGCGCAGCTATCCGCTCGACGATTGGCGCGCGGTGGCGCGGCATTTCGCATCGGCCTGGAACAAGCTCTATCGCCGGTCCCTGATCGAGGGCCTGCGGTTTTCCGAAGGCACCTGGTTCGAGGATCACGGATTCTACTGGCGAGCGGCCGCGCGCACGGACCGGATCGCGCATCTGCCCCAGCCGCTCTATCTCCAGACGCGCGGCCGGGCGGGCCAGATCACCGCGCAGGACGACGACCGCGTGGATCAGCAATTCGCCGTCCTCGACGATCTGAAATCGGTGATCGACGCAGGCGACAAGTCCCATGCGGACGCGGCCTTCACCCGGATCGCGAGCCGGCTTCTCTTCGAGCGGACGACCGCGCTGCGCGATCCCGAAAGGCGCGCCCGCTATGCCCGGGCGGCGGCGGCCTATCTCGCGGCGCGCGGCCTCGTCTACAGCCCCGACTGGGATCCCGACGTGGCGCGCTCCTTCGCGCTGGAGCTGGAGGGCGCGCTGCCGCTGTCGGTGGTGATCGCGTGGGACGGGGTCACCGGCGATCTGGCCGCGAGCCTCGCAGCCCTCGCCGCCCAGCACGGCCCCGGCCGCGAGGTGCTGGTGGTGGTCCCGCCCGCGGCGGCCGGGACGGCAGGGGCCATCGCCGCCACCCATCCCGAGGCCCGCATCGTGGCCGAGGATGTGCCGGGCGGGGCCGATGCGGCCCGCGACCGCGGAATTGCCCTGGCGCGGGGGCGGTTCGTCCAGATCCTCGATGCGGGCGACATCGTGATGCCCGGCGCACTGCAGCGGATGGTCGACGCGATGCTGACAGGCGGCGCGCGGCTGGGCGTGATGCCGCATCTCGATCCCGACGGCACGTATCACGCCCCCTTCGCCGCGGCGCCGGACGACCCGCGCGTCGCGTCGCCGCGTGCCGGCCCCTTCGCGGCGGCGGACCTGATCGCGCTGCGCCCCGTCCTGCCGGCCATGATATTCGAGCGCGACGCCCTCCGCGCGGCGGGCGCCGCATGTAGCGAAGGCCCGTCCCCCGCCTGGCGCCTGGCATTGGCCGCCGCCGGCCCCGAGCCGCGGATCGCGACGCTGGGATGGGCGGGGGTGACCCGTGCGCCCGTTCGCCCGGCCCCCCCAGATGCGGGCTGGATCGTGCGCGTCCACGATGCCCGGGTCCGGGCCGTGCCTCCGGCGCTCGCGGCGACCTTCCCGGCGGGCTGGCAGCGGCGGCTCTTCGCGCGAACATTGCACGAGGCGCTGGCGCGCGCGCCCGGCCCGCTGCCGACCCGGTCGGGATTGCGGTTCCTCGCGCGCCTGCAGGGGGCGATCCTGCGCCGCGGGCTCGGGGGCGGAGCGGCGACGCGGGCGGAGCTCGATCCCGACATGCCCCTGTCGCTGGAGCGGATCTTCGACACGCGGCGCGCGATGCGCACCCCGCGCGCCGTTCTGGCCGGTCTCTTCGACATCAGGCCGCCCGCCGCCCGCGACAACGTGGATCACATGATCCGCGTGCCCGTGCGTTCCGGCGTCACCCTGAGCTTCACCGCAAAGATCGACGGGGCTGTGCCCTATGCCAATCTGGGGCTGCTCGATGCCGAGGGGCGCGACGTGGTCTTCCACCTCTCGCTGCAGGGCGATGCGGGCCGGATCGCCGTGAACGACCGGGTGGGGGGCGTATGGAACACGCCGCTTCACCTGCCCCTGGACGACGCCTCGGGCCCGATCGAGATCCGCGTCACGCTGACCGCCGAGCGGATCGTCGCGACCCGGGACGGACGCGAGATCTGCGCCTTCCCCGCCATTGCCGCGACGCGCGGTATCTGGCGGAAGATCGAGCCCGGCCGCACCTTCGAAGGCCTCGGCCGGATCGCCATGGCCGATCCGCAGGGCGCGATCGACATGGCCACGTTCCGCGTGACCCCGCACGAGGCCCCCGTGCCACCGGGGCGGCTCGTCCTCGACGACAGGCTGATCCTGCGCGGGCGCGTGCCGGGGGCCGGGGAAAGCTTGCGGCTTTCGGTGGAGGGGGCCGAGGCGCCCCGCCTCGTCGTCCGGCCCCGCGGGCAGGCGTGCGAACTGAGCGCGCCCCTGCCCGGCCGTCTCTGGCGGGAGACGGACATGCTGCGCCTTGCCGTGGTGCGGGGCGGCGGGGATGCAGCCCTCGCGCCGCTGGAGATCACGCGCGACGACATGCTGGCCCGGATCGAGGCCGCGCTGGCCGAGCCGGGGCTGCGCGGCGATGCCGAAGCCGCCATGCTGGTGATCGAACATGTGCGCTTCGCCCGGCTCGAGCCCGCGCTTTCGGCACCCGCGCAGGCGGCGCTCGTCGATCTGGCGGCGTTCTACGGGCTGCGCGGATTCCTCGCCGAGGCCAATGCCGGCGCCCCCGCCCCCGCCGTACCGGCCGAGCCGCCCGCCCCCGAGACCGGAATCCTCGATATTGCCGTGGCCCGGGTGAGCCAGGGGCTGCGCGCAGATCCGCCGGCCGACGCGGCGATGCTCCTCGCCCAGTCGGCCCTGCCGCGCCCGCTCCTGCCGGTGTTCTTCCTGCGCCTGAGCGAGGCCTTCACCTTCGAAGGGCGCGACCCTGCCCCGCTTCTGGCGGCCGCGCGGGATGCGGGGATCGCCGACCGGGGCGGGCTCGACACGCCCTGGACGGCCTCGACCGCGCTGCCGTTCCTCTTCGATCTCGGCGCCTGGGACGCGCTCGGCACGGCGCTGGCGACATTGGCCGAGCCCTGCCCCGACTGGATCGCGACCTCCCCCTTCGCGTGGATTCTCGAGCAGGCGCTCGCACGCGACGACGTGCCGGAGGCGATCCGCGAAGAGATCGTCGCCACCTTCAGGACGTTCACCGAAGCCCGCGCCGCGGATTACTGGGGCCGGACGCCCTGCCGCCGCCTGACCGGGGCCGCTGCCCGCCTCGCCAAGCAACGGCCGCAAGAGAGCGCGGAATGGGCGATCGCGACCTATGGCCTCTCGCGGCAATTCTGGGAGGCGCTCGGCCCGCCGCCGCCCGAACTCGCACCCGCCCGCGCCGCCTTCGACCTCCTGTCGGACCCCGGGGCCGCTCCCGACGAGATCGCGCAGGCACTGGCCCCCTTCGCGGCCAATCCCGACAGGGATCGCTGGGCGCGCGCCCGGCTCGGGCCGGCGGGGGTGGCCGCGCCCGCGCAGGCCGCACCCGTGGATCTGCTGCGGCACATGGCCTGTCCCGGCACGGCCCCGGTGGTCGATCCCCGGCCCGTAGCCCGCGCGCTGCCCGCGCTCTATCCCGATCCGGCGCCGAAGACGCCCGCGCCGCCGCACGACACGATCGTCGTCGTCTTCTCGTGCCGCGCGCATCTCGACACGCGCATTCCCGCCCTGCGCTCGGGATGGCTCGCGCGGCTCTCGGCCCGCGGCATTCCCCATATCGTCGTGGTGGGCGGCGGCACCGGCACCCGGACGGGCGAGCTCGTGGAACTCGACGCACCCGACGATTACGAGGGCCTGCCGCAAAAGACGCTGGCCGCCATCGCCTGGGTCCGCGATCATACCGCCCATACCCACATGATGAAGATCGACGACGATTGTTTCCTCAACGTGGACGCGGTCTTCGACGATCCGGCCCATGCACGGTTCGACTATCACGGCCGCACCCTCACCCGCGTGCCGGGGCAGCTCGACCGCAGCTGGCACATGGCCAAATCCGCGAGCCTGCGCGGCCGGTTCGAGCTCGACCGCTCGCCCGAGCCCTCGGTCTATGCCGACGGGGGGTCGGGCTACACCCTGTCGCGCCGTGCCATGGACGCGGCCTTTGAGGCGGCGGCAAGCCCCGAGGGCCAGGCCCTGATCGCGGCCTCGTTCATGGAGGACAAGCTTCTGGGCGATCTGCTGCGGCTCCGCGGTATCGAGGTCTGCGACGCGGGCTGGCCCGTCACGATCCGGCGGCGCCCCCATCCCGGTGCGATCCCCGTGCCCGCCTGGCAGGGCGGCTTCGATGCGAGCCGGGTCTGGCCCGTCAAGCTCACCCATCTCGACGCGCCCGAGGCGCAGGCCCATGCGGCGGCGCATCTCGAAAGTGCCGAAATCGCCCCCGCGAAGATCTGGCCCGGCTATCAGGAGATCCGCCTGGGATACCGCTCGAACGCGCTGGAACTGGTGAGCGATCCGTCCCGCGTGGAGGCCTTGCGCGCGGCGCCGGTGGCCGTGATCGCCGCCATGCGCAACGAGATGTTCATGATCGAACATTTCCTCGGGCATTACCGCCGCCTGGGCGTCACGGCCTTCGCCATCGCCGACAACCTGTCCGACGACGGCACGCTGGAATATCTCGCAAGCCAGCCCGACGTCGCCGTCTTCTCGGTCGATACCGATTACCGGCATTCGCAATACGGCACCGCCTGGCAGGAGGCGCTGATGGCCGCGTTCCGGCCCGGGAAATGGTCGCTCGTCGCCGATGCCGACGAGTTCCTGGTCTGGCAGGACCCGCAGACGCAGAGCCTTCCCGAGCTGCTGTCGGAGCCCGATTTCGAAGGGGTCGACGCGGCGCGAATCTTCATGCTCGACATGTATCCGCAAGGCTCGCTGGCGCGGGCCGATTTCCGCGCCGCCGGCCCCTTCGCGCAGGCGGGGTTCTGCGAGGCGCATCCCTTCCTCACCGACGTGCCCGGGCGGGGCCCGTTCTCGGACCGGCCCACCTGGACCAGCGCGCTGCGCCACCGGCTGATCCCGGGATCGCGGATGGAGCTCTTCGTGGCGCAGAAATACGCGCTGCTGCGCTACGGGCCGCAGATGCGGCTCTCGGCGGGGCTGCATTACGTGGCCGGTACCCGCCTGGCGCCGCGCGAGCTTCTCTTCGCGCATTTCAAGTACAATGCCGATTTCCGCCGCAAGGCCGCCGCCGAGGTCGCGCGGCGCCAGCATTTCAACGATGCCGAGGAATATCGCCGCTATCTCGCGCTGACCTCGGAAGGGCGCGACGTGATCCACGAGCGGGGCGTGTCCGTGCCCTGGACCGAGAGCCCCTTTGTACGCGAGCGCCTGGGGATGGCGCCTCGGCGCTAGAGCCCGCGATAGAGCGTCGCGAGCGCGTCGAGATGCGCGTCCATCCCCTGCGGCGCGCGTGCGCCCGCCCAATAGGCCTCCATGTCGATCCGGCCGTGCAGGATCGCCGCGAGCCTTTCGTGCAGGGACGCCGCATCGCCCGCGGCGAAGGTCATCGCGGCGCAATTCGCAAGCTCCTTCGCGCCGCCGCGATCGCTCGTGAGCAGCGGCACGTGGCGGGCATGCATCTCGATCGCGACCTGCGGCAGGTTGTCTTCCCAGAGCGGCGGCACGATGCCCACATCGACATCGGCCAGCAGAGCGTCGAGCCCCGCATGGCTGTAGCCGTCGTGATGGACCACCCCGCCCAGCCATTCCCCGAGCGCTTCGAGCCGCGCCATCGCCGCAGGCTCGCCCCGGCCCGCGGCCACGCTGAGCCGGATGCGGCGGGCAAGGTGGGCCGGCAGCGATTCCAGCGCGTCGAGCAGGAAGAAGAACCCCTTGTCGCGCCGCATGTAGCCCAGATAGGCCAGATGCAGCATCCCGTCCGGCCCCGGCAGGTCCCCGCGCGGCGCGGTCTCGGCGAAGCGCGCGGCTTCGGCCGTGCCGATATAGGAGGTGACGAGCTTGCCCCCCGCGATGCCGTAGCTTTGCGCGATCTCGCAGACGCGGTCCGACACGCCCAGGATCAAGTCGGCATGGGCGTTGAGCGCGGCAATCATCGCGTGCCGGCGCGCGGCGAACGTCTCCGAGCGGCGCGGCGTGACGTCGGGGGCGACATCGGACGCGATCCGGGGTGCGGCGGCGGAATCGTCCTGCCTCCCGCGGCGGCGCAGCCGGCCCACGAGTTGCGATCCGCGATGCCCCGCCCGGATCGCGGTGCCGAAAGAGAGGCTGAAGGCCAGCGATCCCGGCCGCATCCCGAGCCGCTGCAACCGGTAGGACAGGCCATGCGCCGCCACGACCAGCCGCGCGGCGGGCTGATGCAGCAGACAGCCCACGCAGGCCCGTCCGTCGAGGTAGTCGACGCAATGGGCCGCCTCCCGCTGCCATAGGTTCACCTGCGGGCAGACGGGATAGTAATTGTGCAGGCTCGCCACCAGCGCCATGCCCGGGAACCGCGCCTTGAGGGCGGCGAGCACGCCCACCGGGATGCCCTCGAAATTCTGGAAATGCACCACGTCGTAGGGACCCGTCGCCGCGACCATGTCGCAAAAGGCCTCTTCGGTGGGACCGTGGGAGATCTGTTCGGGATGGCCGAAGGAATGGTGCCCCGGCGCGATCGTGCCGGAATTGACCAGCACGTAGCGCCGGTCGCGATCGGTGGCGGGGCCGAGCCGCATCCGTTCCCAGCGCGGCGCGCGGCGCGGCAGGTCGTAGACGATGCCCGACGAGAGGAAGGCGGGGTCGATATCGGCGCGGCGCCCCATCCCCGCCATCAGGTTGCGCTGATAGACGGTGACGCCGCCGCCGCGCCGTTCGGGATCGAGATAATCGACCCAGTTGTAGTAGAGGACACGCAAAGGCCGGTCGGATGCGCTCACAATTCGGGCTCCAGCCAGTCGGCGCGGCCGATCCTGGTGAAATAGGTGCGGATGGCTTCGGGGTTCTCGAAGCGGTCGAGGATGTCGTTGGACCCCTGCTTGACCAGGGGGCTCTTCATGCCGCCGTCGCGCGCGATGCCCAGAAAGTCGCACAGCCCGTCATTGAAGCCCGGCGCGAACATCTCGCGGTATTCGACCCGCATCCTGTGATGGGCCAAGCCGTTGAACATATGGGTGAACAGCCGGTCCATGGTGGCGTAGTCGTGCCAGTGCTGGCTGATCTTGCGCGGGGCCACGTCGATCTTGCGCGAGATGTGTTCGTCCACCCGGTTCTGCGCCCAGTTGCGGGTCTTCGAGGCCTTGATCCAGGACGAGACCTGCGCGAGCTTGTTGTCGCGATGCACGTAGATCAGCGTGAGGTCGGGATCCTCGAGGATCAGGTTCAGCGCCCGGATGTTGTGGCCCAGCATGAACTTGAAGCCCACCCTTTCGTGCTTGCCGGCCAGGGCCTTGTCGAAGAAGTCCTTCATGTGCTGGCCGGGGCGGGCATCGCGGTTCGCGATCGTCGAGAAGGCGTTGTCCTTGTCGGCGATGTCGACCACCGCATAGGGATTGAACTGCTCGCCCGAGCAATAGACCTGCCGGTGCGCGTTCAGCAGCGTCATCAGATAGGTCGTCCCGCTGCGCGGCAGCCCCATGATGACGAAGCGGCGGCCGGGGGCGGGTGTGGATGGGGGCATGAAGGGACGACCTGCTGCTGGAATATCCGGAAAGAACAGGCCGGCATATGCCCGCGCCCGGCCCCGGGGGTCAACCCGCCGAGAAGAGGGCTTGCGCGTCTCGCGGGCTTACGCCGTCGCGCGGTCCCTTGTCGCGCCCGTCGCCGGGGGCTTCTCCGGGCCGAAGGGTCCGGCCGCCGCGGGCGGCTCCTTTTCGATGCCACCTTGGAGGGCATCGCTCCCTTTCGCGAGGAGGACGGGTAGGGCATAACGGGCGTTCCGATCACGCCGCTCCCGAAGGAGGACGATTTGTTGCGAAAGATCCGCGCGGCGTGGCGTGCGCCCGGCCTGCACGTGGTGCTGATCTCGTGGGACGGACAGCACGAGGCGGCCCTTGCCATCGCCCGTGCCGTCGTCCCCGCCCTGCGCCGCCGCGACCGGCTGAGCGTGATCTATTCCAACCGCGCGAACCGGGACGAGCATGGCCCGGGCGATTGGGTCAAGGTGCCGCAGGACTGGTATTTCGGGCCGAAATTCGCCTGTTCCCTGAAACTCGCCCGTGATGCCGACGTCATGTTGCAGATCCAGGTCGATGCCCTCTCGGACGATTGGCCGGGGCTCGTCGCGCGGCTGCGCGCGGCGCTGCGCGGCCGGCGGCGGCTGGGGATCTGGGCGCCCGCGGTCGACTGGACCCCCTATCCGCTCCGGGCGGCGGTGCTCGACCGGGTGCCGGGCGGGACGCTCTATCACGTGGCCCAGACCGACGGCATCGTCTGGGCGCTGACCCGGCCCGTCCTCGACCGGCTCGGCCGGCTCGATTTCGGGGACAACAATCTGGGATGGGGGATCGATTACGTGGCGATCGCCCTGGCGCGGGGCGATCGCCGCGAGGTGCTCTGCGAGACCGGCCTGACCGTGCGCCACCCCCGGACGCGCGGCTATGCCGATGCCGGCGCCGAAGTGGGCATGACGGCCTTCATCGACCGGCTGCCCCCGGACGAGCGTGCCCGGGTCCACAAGCTCCAGGCCCTGGTCACCCGGCGTCGGCAAGGGGCGGTGGAGCGCACCGGCCGATGGGAGGCGATGGGCGGAGCAATAGGGATGAAAGGGGCCGCGCCGCTCGGCGGGGCGGTGTCCGACATCTTCGTGCGGCGGGGCCGCGTCTTCGTGCGCGGCGCGCCCGGGCTCGACCTGCGCGCGGGGACGGGCGTGGCGGGGACGGGCGCTTCGGGCCGGGGGGCCGCCGCCCGGCCGCTGATCCGGCTCGACGCGGCCCCGCCCCTCGACGAGGTTCCGCTGGCGTTTCCGCTGGCCCCCGATCCCGGCCCGGCGACGAGCGTGCAGCTGGGCGATCTGGGCGAATGGCAGATGCCCGGCATCCCCACGCTGCGGATCGCGCTCCACGACCCCGCCATGAGCCGGAGCCTGCCGCTCGGCCCGCCCGTGACCGTTCCGGGCGGGACGGGTGATCTGCAATGCGGCGTGGCGCTTGCCGCCCACCGGCGCGGGGCGACCTTGCGGCTGCGGCTCGAAGGGGGGGCGGAACCCGTCCGCGACATCGCGATGTCGGTGCCCGAAGGCGTGGCGGGAGGCGCCCGGATCGAAGGGTATCGCTGTCACGCCGCGTGCGTGCCTGGCGCGGACGCGGCGCGGACGGCCCGTCTCTTTCTCGATTACGAGGGCGGTGCCCTGCCGCCCGGCGAGACGGCGCCGCCCATGATCTTCGTCGCCGGCCCCCATCTGACCCGCGACGCGGCCCAGCCCGACCTGATCTGGCCCCACCACATCCATATCCGCGGCCGTCCGGACAAAAAGGACATGCACTGGTACGCGACCGAAGCGGGCCGGACCGCCGCCGATCTGCGGCTGGGGCCGGACGTGCTCCCGCTTCTGGCCGAGGCGCCGCGGCTCGACGTGAGGGCGGGCGCGGAGGGAATTGCCGTCGCCTGCCCCGCGGGGCTCGTGGCGGTGAGCCTCTGGGCGGGAGAGGTGGCGCTCGCGACGATCCGGGCAGGGCCGACGCCCCGGACGCTGGCCTGGCCCGGCGACATCGCTCCCGGCCCGGTGAGCTTGCGCGACGGCTCGGGAAGCCGCATCTGGTGGTCGGCGCCCAGCTCCTGACCCCCGCGGGGGGGCGGACCCGGCCCTTACGTCGCCAGTTCCTCGACCTCGGCGATCTGCTCCTGCGACAGGCCGAAGCGGTCGCGCAGTTCGGCGAGATAGGCGCGGTTGGCCTCCGTCTCGCCATCCACCGCCGCACGCGAGGCGAGATAGAATTCCTCGGCCGTCTCCGTGTCGTTCACCTCTGTCAGCAACTCGTCGAGGGGCTTGGGATTGGCGATCTCGCGCTCCATGACCTCGCGATCGGACGCGTCGCCTCCCGCCTCCTCGATCTCGCCCATGATCCTCTGGCGCTCCTCCGTCGACATCGCGCCGTCGGAATAGGCGGCCGTGATCATCGCCCGGATGAGCAGAAGCGCCTTCTGGTCGCTCAGACGCTCGGCGGCATCGGCTTCCTCGTGCATGTCCTCCTCCGCTTCGCGCGCGGGGGAGGTGGTCCCGGCGGCGGCGGTCGTGCCGGCCCCGGCGGTCGCGGCACCGCTTTGCGCACCGGGCTGCGATCCGCCCGAAAAGCGGTCGACCACGTCCTGGACGATGCCGGTAAGCCCGCCGCTCGACCCCGAGCCGTGCGCGGCACCCGAGGATCCGCCCGCACCCGCGGTGCCCGCGGATCCGGCCGTTCTCGATTGCTGGTCCTGATAGGCGCGGTAGGCCATGTAGCCGAGCGCCGCGAGCCCCATCTTGCCGCCGCGCCGCCGGCGACCGCCGAGCATCGACATGAGGCCCGACGATCCGCGCCGGCGGCCGCGGCCGGCCATGCGGGTGGCGAGCATTGTTCCGAGTATGCGTTTGAGGCTCATGGTCGCTCTCCTGATTGGTGCCTCTCAACGAGCATCCCGCCCACCCGTTCCGCACGCGCCTTCCGCACGATCGACACCGCGAGTCCGGGGCGAGCGCGATGCCTGCCCGGGGACCTGACCGTCGGCGGCACGGCCGGGAAGAATGAACGGCCGGTGGACGGGACCGTTCCGCGTCCGGCTCCGGGAGCGCGTTCTTAACGGAAAATTATCCATGGGCGCCGAACAGTTCAGACTTCCCATGATGAAAGGTAAGCCTCTGATAATGCGACACGAAACGTTGATGTGCTGGCTTTACGTATCCACCGCCAAGGCTCCGCCCCGCTCCCAGGACGATGCCCTGATCTATCTGCAGGCGAAGAACCGCAACCACAGGGACGCGCTCACCGGCTATCTCCACCGCGAGGGGAAATACTATGTCCAGTATGTCGAGGGTCCGCCCGAAAGCGTGAACCAGCTGCGCGCCCGGATCGACGAGGATCCGCGTCACCACGATCTGCGCGTCCTTCACGAAGGGCCCGTGGCGCGGCGCCGGTTTGCCGACTGGGACATGGCGCTCACCCGCGCGCCCGACTGCACCTTTCGCGATTTCCAGGCCCGGCGGGGCGGCGGCGAGACCGACATCTCGAAGGCCTCCGCGCGCGACATTCTCGCCTTCATGGAGGAGGCGGTGCAGACCGGCCAGGCCCGGTGCGTTTCCCAGATGGCCGGATGAGATGCGGCGGGGGCGAAACGCATTCGCCCTCCCCTCCCCCGGCCCCTTCGGTCCCGACCAATCGTCAAAGGTCCGTGCGGCAAACCATGCGTGCATGGCGTTGCGGGGCCGCGGCTTTCGTGCCGAGGCCCCGCGGGGTCATCGAAGATCGGCGTTACCGCTATTTGCGCGCCGACCGGCTCCGCCGCAGCTTCCGCAGCCTCTTGCCGAAACCGGGCCTGGGATAGAATGCCGCGCCGATCAGGGAATATTCGGACCTGACATCTTCGGGAATGGCCAGTTTCAGGGCACGCAGGCTGTGATATGCCGCCAGGACAACCATGGCGTTGAAGATCACGTTCACCGCCCTCCCGCCCGTCAGTTCGCTCCATTCCTCCCAGGCGACGGTGCCCGTGAAGTACTGCACCACATCCCAGTAGAACGTCCGCAGGAACACGACCATGTGCATGAGAAGAAGCCCCGTTGCCAGGTGCCGGATCAGTCCCTTTTCCTTGAGCGCCAGACGCACGAAGCCGACGCTGATGAAAATCGTGGCCAGGGACGCGAGAATTGCCGAGCGATGGTTCAGTTCGTGAGCGAAATCAGCAAATGTCATCACGGTCCTCATCGGTTCGATCCTTCGCCTCGCGCGGCGTCTGGATCCTTGCTTCCATCATTGTGAGAAGGGCACTTCTCAGGATGTCGTGCGCCTCGGCATTGCGCGCGATCGCCTCTTCCAGGTCGTGGGACGGCGTGCTCCGGCGGCGCCACGCCTTGGAAGCCCCTTCAAGACCGCGGCGCAGCGGATCGATCAGAAACTTCATCGTCGAAAGGGCCTCCCTCCAACCCGAAACCCGCGTTTTCCTGCATCGGAACCCGTGCGGGGGTGCTGTCCGGGCCTTGAGGATTGGACAAAATGACTAAGCGCCGGTGAGGGCGCCGCACGCCGGAGCATCGACAGGCGCACCGGTATCCGGATCGTTCAGGCGCTGCGTATCTTGGGGCGGCCCATATTGTCCTCGTGCATCGCGATCGCCTCTTCGAGATCCTCGAGGAATGTCAGCCGCCCGTTCTCCAGCACGATGCCCGCATCGCAGAACTTGCGCAGATCGTCGGTATTGTGGCTGACGAGGATGGCCGAGGCGTTCTTCATGCGCTCCGAAAAAAGCGCCTGGCTCTTGCGGCGGAAGGCCTTGTCGCCCACCGCCGTCACCTCGTCGACCAGGTAGGTGTCGAAGGGAATGCCCATCGACGTCCCGAAGGTCAGCCGCGAGCGCATGCCGCTCGAATAGGAGCGGATCGGCATGTGGAAATGCTTGCCGAGCTCGGAGAAATCCTCGACGAAATCCTCGAGCTCCCGCGTGTCGACGCCGTAGACGCGCGCCAGGAACCGCACGTTCTGCGCGCCCGTGAGATCGCGGTGGAAGGACCCGCCGAGCCCCACCGGCCACGAGATCGACCCGTCCGAGACGACGCGGCCCGTATCGGGCTGCAGCGTGCCCGCGATGATCTGCATGAGCGTCGACTTGCCCGCCCCGTTGCGCCCCATCAGCGCCAGCGAATGGCCCGTCGGCAGGACCAGGTTGAGATTGTCGATGACGACCTGCCGGAAGCCCTTGAGGTTGAAGCTCTTGGTCAGGTTCTCGAAGACGATCATCGCGGGATCCCGGCGCTCCGGGGCTCCGCCCGTCCGGGGCTGACACGGTCCGTCGCCCCTACGGGGCGTAGGTCATGCACCGGACCGTTTCTGTCCCGCCCCTCACCCACGGTCGCGGATCGAATAATAGACGAGCGCCATCACCGACCAGAGCAGCACCAGGAAAAGCCCGGTCATCGCGCTGATGATCCCGCGGCGGGGGAATTCCGACATCTCGGGCAGCGTGGGCGGAATGTAGGTCGCGAGATAGCGGCTCTGGCGCTGCGCCTTGGCGCGGGCGAGGTCCACGGCGGCCAAGGCCGCGCGATAGGTCTCCTCGGCGAATTGGCGATCGACGGCCAGGCCCTCGTATTCGGCGATGAGCGAGGGGTAATCCTCGCCCACGCCACCCATCCGCGTGTCGTCGCTCGTGAAGCTCTCGCGCTCGTCGGTGATGCGGCCGCGGATCACCTCGATACGCTGCTCGACCTGGCGCACGCGCGGATCCTGCGCGTTGGCCGTCTGCTGCAGCAGGTCGTATTCGATCAGCGCCTCGGCGAGCTGCTGCTGGAGGTTCGTCATCACCCCCATCCGGCCCTGCATGTCGGCTTCGGGATCGACGATCTGGGTGCGGGTGCGGAACGCGGTGAGCGCGCCGCGCGCGGTGCGCAGGCGATCGCGGGCCTCTTCCAGATCGGCATTGGCATAGCGCATCGCGTCCTCGCGCGCCTGCAGGTTCAGATCGTTGATCATCTGCTGGCTGCGCGCCACGATCTCGCGGTTGATCGCATGGGCCATCTCGGGATCGAAGGCCAGCGTCTGCACCTCGATGAGGCCGGTGCTCTGGTTGAAGGTGATCTGCACCTTGCCCTGCCAATAGGCCTGCAGGTCCTCGATCGTGGGATCGGGCCAGAGCGTGAAGACCGGATCGCCCGGAAAGGGCGCCGTGTAATGCGACACGAGGTCGAGCTCGTCATCGATGCCGCGCACGATCTCCTGGCTCTGGATGAACTCGTAGAGGATGTCGGCATCCGACGAGACGGGCGAGCCCGCGAGCGAGGCCAGGCCGCCCAGCAGTTCCGACGCGCCGCCGCCCTCTTCCTGGCGGATGGTGAAGCCCGTGACCGAGGCGTACTGGTCGACCGCGAAGATCCACAGATAGAGCATCGTCGCCAGGAGCGGGACCAGCACCACCGCCACGAAGCTGATCCCGAGGCCCCAATGGCGCCGCTGCATCCGGGCGGGCCGCGCCACCGGCTGCTGGGACCCGTCGAGATCGGCGGAGCCGGCGGGCTTGCCGCCGCCGCCCTGTCCCGCCCCGCCCGCGACCTTCGCCCGGCCGCCGCCGTCCCTGGCGGGCGGTATTGTCTCGACGCGGCCCTTCGGGGTCTGGGGCGCCTCGCCCTTCGGTCCCTTGGGCTTCTCTCCCTTCGGAGCCTGGGGTTTCTCGCCCTCGGGAGCCCGTGGTTTTTCGCCCTTGGATGTCTGGGGCTGCGCGCCCTTCGGGGTCTGGGGCGTCTCGCCCTCGGGGGCGGCGGCCTCCGCCTGCTTGGGGGCAGTGTCGTTCCGCGCGGCGGCACCGTCGTTCGACGTGTTCATGGGATCTGCCCGCCCTGGACGTGATTTGTGTTTCCTGCGGGCGTCTTACATATTGAGCGGCGCAATTGCCAGTCTCGCGAACGGTCCGCCCCCATGCCCCGCATCCCCGTCTTTCCCCCCGGAGGCCCGCGCGCGCGTCCCAAGCTCAGGCGCGTGAACCGCAGCTTTCCGGCCCTGCGGTCGATCATGGCGCTGATCCTGCGCGAGATGACGTCACGCTACGGACGCTCTCCGGGCGGCTATCTCTGGGCGATCCTGGAGCCCTTGGGCGGCATCCTGATCCTGTCGCTGGGCTTCTCGCTCATCGTGCGCACGCCGTCGCTCGGCAATTCCTTCCTGCTCTTCTACGCGACGGGATACCTGCCCTTCCAGATCTACATGTCGGTCTCGAACGCGGTCGCGCGCAGCGTGAGCTATTCGCGCGCGCTGCTGTTCTATCCGGCCGTCACCTGGCTCGACGCGATGATCGCGCGCACGGCGCTCAACGCACTAACCGGGCTGCTCGTCACCTACATCCTGCTCACCGGCATCTTCGTGCTGACCGAGACGCGCACCGTGGTCGAACTCGCCCCCGTCGTGCAGGCGCTCGCCCTCGCGATCCTGCTCGGCACCGGGGTGGGGGCGTTCAACTGCGTGATCTCGGGGCTCTTCAAGGCCTGGGAGCAGATCTGGTCGATCGCCATGCGGCCGATCTTCATCGTCTCGGGGATCTTCTTCCTCTACGAGGACATGCCGCCCAACGTGGCCGCGATCCTGTGGTGGAACCCGCTCCTGCACATCACCGGGTTGATGCGGCGGGGGGTCTACGCGACCTACCGCGCCGATTACGTCTCGGTGGCTTACGTGTTCGCCGTCAGTCTGGGCTGCCTTGCGATGGGGCTCTTGCTGATGGGCCGCTATCACCGCCGGATCCTGAACGAATAGGGGCGGGCTCGGCGGCCGCCAGCGCGCGCACCTCGTCGAGCGTGAGACCCGTGCGCCGGCGGATCCCGTCGCGCACCGCCCGGGCGAGGATCTTGCGGAACCGCGGCGCATCGGCGCCGTAATGGCGCGCGTCGCCGCGCCATTTGGCGATCAGCACCGGCGCGAAGATCCAGAAGGCGAGCCCGGCCGCGTGGCGATACATGATCAGCCGGTTGCGGAACATGTAATACGCCTTCCAGAGCGGCGCGATCCGTGCTGCGCCCCGGCCGGGCGTGTAGGTCGCGCAATCATGCTCGAAGCGCAGGGCCGGGTCGAACAGGATCGCGATCCCCGCCGCCCGCATCCTGAGCGAATAGATCGCGTCGTCGCCATAGAGAAACAGCGCCGCTTCGGGATAGCCCACCAGTTCCGTCGCGCGCCGCGGCACGAAGAGCCCGACGAAGGACCCCATGTCGATCGCGCGCAGGGCGCGGCCCTCGTAATCGGCCGCCCCGAGGTGATAGCCGTCGCGCCCTTTGCCCGTCACGGTCCGCCAGAGCGCGCCCGGCCGCGCGAAGGGGTTGAGGCCGGGGCGGTTCATCTCGCAGATCCCCCCGCCCGGATAGCGCACCGCGGCCGCATAGGCGGTGTCCGCGTCGCGCGGCGCGGCGCGAAACGCCGCGAGCGCGCCGGGCGCGGGCCGCGCATCGTCGTCCATCACCAGGATCCAGTCGGGATCGAGCCGCGTCGCCGCGTGGCGCATCCCCGCCTCGAACCCGCCGGCCCCGCCCACGTTGCGCGGCAGGCGCAGGACGTGCAGGCGCGGATCGCGGCGCGCGGCGAGCCAGTCGCCGGTCCCGTCGGTCGAGGCATTGTCGACCACCAGGACCGCCGCCAGATCCGTCTCGGGGCTCTGCGCGAGGCGCGCCAGCGTCACCTTGAGCTGCGCCAGCCGGTCATGGGTGACGACGACGGCCACGAGACGGCCGGGGCGGGAAGGGGCGGCATGGGACATGGTCGCGCGCTTGTCGGGCCGCACCCTTCGAAGGTCAAGTGACAGCGCGCGCGCGACCTGCTAAGGGCCAACCGCAAAACAAGGGATACGGGAAACATGCAGATCGAGGAGACCGCGCTTCCGGGCGTGCTGATCCTGACGCCGCGCCGCTTCGGCGACGACCGCGGCTTCTTTGCCGAGACGTGGAACCGCCAGCGCATGGAAGAGGCCGGCATCACGCTCGATTTCGTGCAGGACAACCATTCGGTGTCGGCCCGGGCGGGCACGCTACGCGGCCTGCATTACCAGTCGCCCCCCCACGCCCAGGCCAAGCTGGTGCGCTGCGGGCGCGGCGCGCTCCTCGACGTGGCCGTGGACATCCGCACCGGCAGCCCCACCTACGGGCAATGGACGGGGGTCGAGCTCTCGGCCGAGAACGGGCGCCAGCTGCTGATCCCCGCGGGCTTCCTGCACGGCTTCGTGACGCGCGCGGACGACACCGAGATCGTCTATAAATGCAGCGATTACTACGCTCCCGATTGCGACGGCGCGGTGGTCTGGGACGATCCCGAGATCGCCATCGACTGGGGCCTCGAGGGCCGCGACCCGATCCTGTCCGAGAAGGATGCCAAGGCGCCCACCCTGTCGGAGATCCCCGCGCATTTCGAATGGAGCGCCACATGAAGATCCTCGTCACCGGCGGTGCCGGCTTCATCGGCTCGGCCGTGGTGCGCCGCGCCATCGCCGACGGCCACGAGGTGGTGAACCTCGACGCGCTGACCTATGCCGCCTGCCCCGCCAACGTGGCCTCCGTGGCCGATGCGCCCGGCTATGCCTTCGTCGAGGCCGACCTGCGCGATCCCGACGCGCTGGCACGCGCCTTTGCCGAGCACGCCCCCGACGCGGTGCTGCACCTGGCCGCGGAATCCCATGTCGACCGCTCGATCGACGGGCCGGGCATCTTCATCGAGACCAACGTCACCGGCACCTACAACCTGCTCCAGGCCGCGCGCGCCCATTGGGAGGAGCAGGGACGCCCCGACACGTTCCGCTTCCACCACGTCTCGACCGACGAGGTGTTCGGCTCCCTGGGCGAGACGGGCATGTTCACCGAAGAGACGCCCTATGCCCCGAACTCGCCATATTCGGCGTCGAAGGCCGCGAGCGACCACCTGGTGCGCGCCTGGGGCGAGACGTTTGGCCTGCCGGTGCTGCTTACCAACTGCTCGAACAATTACGGGCCCTACCACTTCCCCGAAAAGCTCATTCCCGTGGTGATCCTGAACGCGCTGGCCCATCGCGAGATCCCGGTCTACGGGCAGGGCACGAACGTGCGCGACTGGCTTTTCGTCGAGGATCACGCCGACGCGCTGCTGACCGTCCTGCAGAAGGGCCAGGTCGGGCGCGGCTACAATATCGGCGGCGAGAACGAGGCACGCAACATCGACCTCGTCACCACGATCTGCGGCATCCTCGACCGGCTGCGGCCCCGGGACAGGCCCTATGCCGATCTCATCACCCACGTGACCGACCGCCCCGGCCACGACCAGCGCTACGCGATCGACCCCACGCGCATCCGGCAAGAACTCGGCTGGCGGCCGTCGGTGACGCTTGAGGAGGGGCTCGAGAAGACCGTGCAATGGTATCTCGACAACGAGGAATGGTGGCGCGCGCTTCAGGATCGCCAGGGCGTGGGCGAAAGGCTCGGAAAGTCATGAAGATCCTCGTCTTCGGCCGCACGGGACAGGTCGCCACGCATCTTTCGGGCCTTGCCGAGACCACCTGCCTCGGGCGCGAGGCGGCGGACCTCACCGATCCCGCCGCCTGCGCCGCGCTCATCGCCGAGACGGGGGCCGATGCGATCATCAACGCCGCCGCCTACACGGCCGTCGACCGCGCCGAGGACGAGCCCGATCTCGCCCGCGCCGTCAACGCCACGGCCCCCGGCGCCATGGCCCGCGCCGCGGCCGCGCGCGGGATCCCGTTCCTGCACGTCTCGACCGATTACGTCTTCGACGGCTCGGGCGAGACGCCGCGCAGCCCCGACGCGGCCACGGCCCCGCTCAACGTCTATGGCCGCACCAAGCTCGCGGGCGAGGCGGCGGTGCGCGCGGCGGGCGGGCCGCACGCGATCCTGCGCACGTCCTGGGTCTTCTCCGCGCATGGCGGCAATTTCGTCAAGACCATGCTGCGCCTGTCGGAGACGCGGGACACGCTCGGCATCGTCGACGACCAGATCGGCGGGCCCACGCCCGCGGGCGACATCGCCGGGGCGCTGGTGACGATCGCCCGCGGCATGGTCGAAGGGCAAAGCGGCGGCACCTATCACTACGCGGGCGCGCCCGCGACCTCCTGGGCGGGCTTCGCGCGCGAGATCTTCGCGCTCGCGGGGCGCGAGGTCACCGTCAACGGCATCCCCACGGCGGACTATCCGACGCCCGCGGCTCGGCCGCTCAATTCCCGGCTCGACTGCTCGGCGCTGACCCGTGATTTCGGCATCCCCCCCGCCGACTGGAAGGCCGCGCTGAAGGACATCGTGGCGGATCTCGCCGGCTGAAACGTTTCGCGCGCGAAACGTCCGCGCGCGCCAGATATCCGCAAAGGAAAAGACCACATGACCAACCGCAAGGGCATCATTCTGGCCGGAGGCTCCGGCACGCGGCTCTATCCGATCACCATGGGCGTCTCGAAGCAGCTCATGCCGATCTACGACAAGCCGATGATCTATTATCCGATCAGCGTGCTGATGCTGACGGGGATCCGCGACATCGCCATCATCACCACGCCCGAGGATGCCGACCAGTTCAAGCGCTCGCTCGGCGACGGGTCGCAATGGGGCCTGAACTTCACCTGGATCACGCAGGAAAGCCCCGACGGCCTCGCCCAGGCCTATCTGCTGGCCGAGGACTTCCTCGACGGCGCGCCCTCGGTGCTGGTGCTCGGCGACAACATCTTCTTCGGCCACGACCTGCCGAGATTGCTGGCCCGCGCCGACGAGAAAAAGAACGGCGGCACCGTCTTCGGCTACCGCGTGGCCGATCCCGAACGCTACGGCGTGGTGGATTTCGACGCGACCGGCAAGGTCGAGGCGATCATCGAGAAACCTTCGGTACCGCCCTCGAACTATGCCGTGACGGGGCTCTACTTCCTCGACGGCACCGCCCCCGAACGGGCCCGCGGCGTCACCAAATCCGATCGCGGCGAGCTCGAGATCGTGAGCCTGCTGGAGATGTATCTGGCCGAGGGCACGCTCGACGTGGCGCAGATGGGACGCGGCTTCGCCTGGCTCGACACCGGCACGCACGGATCGCTTCTCGATGCGGGCAATTTCGTGCGCACGCTGTCCGAACGCCAGGGCCAGCAGGTCGGCTGCCCCGAGGAAATCGCCCATGCGCAAGGCTGGATCGACGACGAGACGTTGCGCGCGCAAGGCCGGAAATTCGCCAAGAACCCCTACGGGCAGTACCTGCTGGGATTGCTGAAGGACTGAAGGGAACCCTTGCGGAGATTTCTCCCGAAGCCCCCGATGGCGGCTTCGGGCCCATTCTTCCGCTAATCAGACGGCAGCTATACCCTTCTAGCCTGTTGTACCCGTTCCTCACCATCGAATGTCTGGATGGCCTTGGATAGGAGGCCCAGAAACTGATCGCGCTCTTCTGGCGACAGCCCTGAAAGAGCCGATCGGTTCACCGCCAACGCGGCTTCGATGGCGGGAAAGTGCAAGCTCTTGCCCTTGTCGGTCAGCCGGTTCTCCTGAACCCGTCCGTCGGCAGGGCTGCGCCGTCTTTCGATGAGACCGTCACGCTGCATGCGCGCCAGCGTGTTCGCCATCGTCGCCTGCTCGATCCCGATCCGGCGGACCAGTTCGGCCTGGGTCAGCCCGTCTTTCTCCCAAAGTTGGACCATGATCGGAAAAACGCCGGTCGAGAGGCCCATGGGCTTGATCCGTGCCTGTAGCGCGGCCGCGAACCGGCGAGCGAGGTCGTTGATCAGGTAGCCGGCGGAGGTGTCCTGCGAAAAGGGCATGCCAGAACGGTAAGACGAAATAGCAAGCTATGCAAATAAGAATAGCATGCTATTCTATTAGCGGGCCCACGATTCGTTCGGGCCGGGCACATCACGGAACCGCGTCATGTCCAAACTCGTCCATCCCATCGCCGGAAGCATCGCGACCTTGTTGATCGCGACATTCTGGGTATCGACCGTCATCGCTGAGCTCTTCGGCAACGCAGCGCAGATCGTCGCTGTAAAGACAGCAATTCCCTGGGGGTTCCTGTTGCTCGTCCCGGCCCTTGCGGCCACCGGCGCGACCGGCGCAATCCGGTCCAGTGGCCGCAGGGGCGGGATCGTCGGGCGCAAAATGCGGCGGATGCGGATCATCGCGGGGAACGGCGTACTGATCCTGATCCCCGCAGCGTTGTTCTTGTCCGTGAAGGCAAGAATAGGTGATCTCGATACGACGTTCTACGCAGTGCAAGCCACCGAACTCGTGGCCGGAGCCGCAAACCTCACACTGCTCGGGATGAACATGCGGGATGGGCTGCGTATAACGCACCGTCTGCCGAAGTATTCCCGGCGTGGAACGGCGGTTTAGTCCCGCATAGCGGAATTTCGGGCAAGAGGGGGACGGCGCGGCGCACCGCCCCCCGGCCTCAGAAGGCGACCTTGTCGGCGCCCTTGAGCGACAGGATCTCGCGCGCCTCGTCGGGCGTCGCGGGTTCGAGCGAGAGGCTTTCCAGCAGGGTCCTGGCCTTCTCGACCTGCTGGGCGTTGCTCTCGGCGAGCTTCCGGGGGCCGATCCAGAGCGAATCCTCGAGGCCTACGCGGATATTGCCGCCCATCGCCGCCGATTGCGCCGCGATCCGCATCTGGGCCGCGCCCGCCCCCAGCACCGACCAGCGATACTCGTCGCCGAAGAGGCGCATGGCCGTGCGGCGCATATGGGCCACGTCCTCGGGATGCGCGCCGATCCCGCCCAGCAGGCCGAACACGGTCTGCACGAAGAGCGGCGTGCGCGCGAGGCCGCGATCCACGAAATGCTTGAGGTTGTAGAGGTGGCTCACGTCGTAGCACTCGAACTCGAACCGGGTGCCGTTCTCGTTGCCGAGCTTAAGGATCGTCTCGATGTCGCGGAACGTATTCTTGAACACGAGGTCGCGGCTTTTCTCCAGATGCTCGCGCTCCCAGTCGTGCTCGAAGTCCTGGAACCGGTCCAGCATCGGGAAGAGCCCGAAATTCATCGACCCCATGTTGAGCGAGGCGAGCTCGGGCTTGAATTCCGTCGCCGGCCGCATCCGTTCCTCCACGCTCATATGCGGGCTGCCGCCGGTGGTGAGGTTGATGACCGCGTTGGTCGCCTGCTTGATCTGCGGCAGGAACGCCTCGAAGGCGCGCGGGTCCTGCGTGGGCTTGCCGGTCTCGGGGTCGCGCGCATGCAGGTGCAGGACCGCGGCGCCGGCCTCGGCGGCGGCGATGGCGGCGTCGATGATCTCCCCGGGCGTCACCGGAAGATGCGGCGACATCGAGGGCGTGTGGATCGCCCCCGTGATGGCGCAGGTGATGATGACCTTGTTGGGTTGCGGCATGTGGATGTTCCTCCCGTCCTGTCAGGTGTCTTGCGTCCCGGCGGCGTCGAGATGCGCGGTCAGCGCCATCAGCCGGCGGTCGCGCCAGTTCTGGCGCTCCTTCAGCGCGTCCTGCGGCCGGGCCTCGCGCAGCTCGGCGACCAGGCGGTCGATCACCGCCCTGTCCCAGGGGTCGCCGTCGCGGCGCGCATCGACGCGGGCATAGATCGGCCCGTAGCGCGTCGCGTAATCGCCCGCACCGCCCGGCGCGTTCAGGTCGATCGTCTCGAGCGGGCCCATGAAGGCCCAGCGGCGGCCGAGCCCGTCGCGCACGGCGCGGTCGATATCCTCGGCCGAGGCATAGCCCTCGCCGAAGAGCCGCAGCGCCTCGTTGAGCAGCGCGCCCTGCAGGCGGTTGAGCACGAAGCCCTCGATCTCGCGGCGCACCAGGATCGGCGACTGGCCCACCGCCTCCATCAGGGCCATGGTGCGGGCGGTCGCCTCCTCGGCCGTGTCGGGCGACGGCGCCACCTCGACGAGCGGCACCATCGAGGGCGGGTTGACCGGATGCGCCACGAGCGCGCGGGAGCGGTCGCGCATGCCGGTGTTGAACTCGGAGGCGACGATGCCCGAGGTGGAGCTCGCCAGGATGGTACCCGTCGATGTCATTCCTTCGAGCTCGGCGAAGATGTCGCGCTTGATCGCGACGTTCTCGGGGCCGCATTCCTGCACGTAGGTCGCCTGCGCCATCGCCGCGGCCACGTCGTCGTGGCAGGCGATGCGCGCGAGGATCGCGGCGGGGTCGTCAATGAGGCCCGCGGCGCGGAAATCCTCCAGCGTGGCGGCGATGCGGTCGCGCGCGGCGGCGGTGACGCCCGCGTCGATATCGGTCAGCGCGACGTCGTGGCCGCCGCGGGCGAAGACGATCGCCCAGGCCTGGCCGATCAGCCCCGCGCCCAGCACGCCGATGCGTTCGGGTCCGGTCATGGCGCGCGCCTTTCGGTCGTCGTCCGGTGGGATCGGGTCATCGCGGTCTCCTCGCATCTGTGGGTGTCGTCTCGAGCACGTCCTCGAGGTCGCGGGCGGCCCCGGTGATGTCGCGCAGGATGGCGCTGCGCGCGGCCGGCGCGTCACCGCTGCGCAGCGCCCGCTCGACCAGCCAATGGCATTCCATCGAATGGTCGAGATGGCCGGGCTTCGACAATGCCAGCCGCACCAGCGGCCCGGTCGAGAGCCAGAGCCGCTCGATCATCTCCAGAAGCCGCGGCCGCCGCGCCGCGCGATAGATCAGCGAATGGAACCGCCAGTTGTTCTCCAGGTAGAGATCGGCATCGCCGGTCCCGGCGGCCCGCTCCATCAGGCGGCAGGCATTGGTCACGAGGCGGAGCTGCGCCGCGGTAACGAGGGCGGCGGCGCGCTCGGTGGCCATCCCCTCGAGCTCCACGCGGATGTCGCGGATCTCGGCCAGCGCCTCGGGCCCCACCAGCGGCACGCGGCAGGTCCGGTTGCGGCCGTGCACCTCGAGCCCGCCCTCGATCTCGAGCTGGCGCAGCGCCTCGCGCACCGGCGTCACGCTGGTGCCCAAGGTCGCGGCCGCCTGGCGCAGGCTGATGTCCTCGCCGGGGCGCAGATGCCCGCTCATGAGGGCGCCGCGCAGCGTCTCGTAGACCTGGGCCTGGGCGGTCTTGCCGTCCTCGAAGGCGATGGGGCGGATCTGCGACCACCCCCCGCGGGACGCTTCGGCACCGGACTCCATGCCCGGTTCGGCACCGGGGCCCATGTCGGGTTCCGCATTGGGCTCATGCCCATCTGTGATCACGTCTTGTGCCATCTCAGAAAAATTTCTGGCACGAAAGATCCGCAAAATCCAGTAAAAACAACAATTACCCGATCTGTTGACACTCGGGTGATTCGGTCATTACCGTGCATGCGATATCACGGCTGTCCGGGAGGAAAGAGATCCGCGGCCGCCGATCGATGGGCAGAAATGTCCGGAACCGTCCAGGAGGAGATATTCGAGATGCCACGTATCCTAGCCGTTCTCGCGGGCACGACCGCTTTGTCGCTCGCGGCCCCCGCCATGGCGCAGCAGGCCTATACCGAGGGCACCGATTGCGATCCCGCCGCGGCCGAGCGGATCTTCGACGTCAGCCTGCCGCTGGGCCCCGAATCGCAGCAGGGCATCGGCGTGCTGAAATTCGGCGAGGAGCTCGCAGTCAATTCCGAGTGCCGCCTGCTGATCCGGCCACATTACGACAACGCGCTCGGCGCCGAGCGAGAGGTCGTCGAAGGCATGAGCTTCGGCATCATCGATGCGGGCATCACCTCGACGGGCCCGATGGGCGGCTTCGTCGATTCCTTCATGCTGTTCGACCTGCCCTATATCTTCGAGGATTACGAACACGCCCACGGCTTTCTCGACAGCGAACACGGCGCGCAGCTCGCCCAGGAGCTCAAGGACCAGTCGAACGTGCAGATCCTGGCCTGGATGGAGAACGGCTTCCGCCACGAGACCAACAACGTCCGCCCGATCGAGACGCCCGAGGATCTCCAGGGGATCGACCACCGCACCCAGGAAAGCCGCGTGCAGGTCGACACTTGGGAGGCGCTTGGCGCCAACCCCTCGCCGATGGCCTGGACCGAGGTCTTCACCGCGCTCCAGCAGGGCGTGATGGACAGCCAGGAAAATCCGCTGGCCACGATCTACGACGTCAATTTCTACGACGTGCAGGATTACCTCAACATGACGCAGCACGTCTATTCGCCGGCGCCGCTGATGATGAGCGGGCAGCTCTTCGACCAGCTTTCGGAGGAAGACCGGCAGATCGTGCTCGACGCGGCCGAGACCGCGCTTCCGGTGCAGCGCGAGGCGTCGCAGCGGCTCGAGGCGCAATATCTCGACCAGCTGGCCGAGCTCGGCATGACGGTGACGCATCCCGACCTCGCGCCGTTCCGCGAGAAGGTGCAGCCGGTCATCGAGAAATGGACCCCGACCGTGGGCGAGGATCTCGTCGCGGCCGCGCAGAACTTCGAGCCCGCCGAATAGGCGACGCATCCCCCCGGGCGGTCCGCGCCCGGGGGCCCAGGCACCCTCCGCGAGGGAGGTGAGCAAGGCGAGGGATCCATGACGCAAGCAACAGGCCTCATCGTGCGGGGGGTCGACGCGCTCAACCGGCTCGTGGGCTGGATCCTCGCGGCGCTTCTGGCGGTGATGACCGTGCTGATCACCTGGCAGGTCTTCGCGAGGTTCGTGATGGGCAGCCCGCTCACCTTCTCCGAGGAGGTGTCGCGCTTCGCGATGGTGTGGATGACCATGCTGGGAGCGGCCTATGCCTATCGCCACGGCACCCTCATCTCGGTCGACATCCTGACGGGGCTGGGGGGTCCGAAGGTCACGCGCGTGCTCAACCTCGTCATCGCGATCTGTTCGATCGTCTTCGCCTGGGTCCTGCTGAGCGAGGGGATCTCGATCACCGGCCGCGTCGTGGGACAGACCGCGCCCAGCACGCGGGTCTCGATGGCCTGGCTCTATGCGGCGATCCCGGTGGGGGCGGGCCTCATCATCCTCAACGCCCTGGCCATCCTCGCGGATGAGCTGCGCAAGACGCGCGAGGCCTGATCCCGATGGCGACGCTTCTCTTCGTGCTGCTGGTGGCCTTCCTCGTCGTGGGCGTGCCGGTCACCTTCGCCCTGGGCCTCGCCGCGATCGCGACGATCTGGCAGGGCGACCTCATGCCCATGCTGATCGCCCCGCAGGAGATGATCCGGGCGGTCAATTCCTTCCCGCTGCTGGCGATCCCGTTCTTCATCCTGGCCGGATACCTGATGCAGGGCGGCGGCATCTCGCGCCGGCTCGTCGATCTGTCGAACGCGCTGGTGGGCGGGATGACCGGCGGCCTCGCCATGGTGGCCATCGTCACGTCGCTGTTCTTCGCGGCGATCTCGGGCTCGGGGACGGCAACGACGGCCGCGGTGGGCTCGATCCTGATCCCCGCGATGATCGCCAAGGGCTACGGCACGTCCTTCGCCGCGGCCAACCAGGCGGCCGCGGGCGCGCTCGGGGTCATCATCCCGCCGAGCATCCCGCTGATCCTCTATGCGGTGGCCGCGAACGTGTCGGTGGGCGACATGTTCCTGGCGGGCATCCTGCCCGGCATCCTCGTGTCGATCGCGCTCATCATCTATGCGTATATCTATGCGCGGCGCCATCCGATGGTTGCCGAGGAGCCCAGCACGTGGCCGCAGATCTGGGTCGCCTTCAAGCGCGGGATCCTGGCGCTGCTGATGCCGATCCTGGTGCTCGGGGGGATCTATGGCGGGATCTTCACGCCCACCGAGGCCGCCGTGGTCGCCGTGGTCTATGCGCTGATCGTGGGCGGGGTGATCTTTCGCGAGCTGCGCCTCGCCGAGCTGCCCGGGGTGCTGCGCGATTCCGCCGTGACCTCGGCGGTGATCCTGAGCATCATCGCGGCCGCGGGGCTCTATGGGCGGGTCATCCTGACGCTGCAGATCCCGCTCGCCCTGTCGGATTTCGTGATCGGCGCGATCGACAATTGGTGGGTCTTCATCATCCTGGTGAACCTGCTGCTTCTGGTGGCGGGCATGTTCCTCGAGGCGGCGGCGGCGATCCTCATCTTCACGCCGATCCTGCTGCCGATCGCGGTCAATTTCGGGTTCCACCCGATCCATTTCGGGGTGATCATGGTGGTCAATCTGGCGATGGGGATGTTCACGCCGCCGGTGGGCCTCAACCTCTTCATCGCGTCGCAGATCTCGGGATCGACGGTGGCGCAGCTGTCGCGCCACGTCCTGCCCTTCGTGATCGTGGTCTTTCTCAACGTCCTGCTGATCAGCTTCGTGTCGATCCTGTCGATGGGCCTGATCGGAGGCTGATCGGGGGCCGATGCCCCCCGCGACCGTCCGGACCGCGAACCGGACATGCACCTTCCCTTGCGACATTCCCCGCCGCGTCCGCCCGCGAGGGCGGCATCGGAGCTGGCCTCCTTGCGTCCTTGCGGGCTCCGGATCGCAACAATCGGAGGAATGTCCCATCATTATCTACAATTTTCGGCAAAACACGCGGAACGCGTGCGTCGAACCCGGCGATCGCGCTATGGCGGCGATCATGTTCAGAAACCGCCTCCTTGCCGTGATTCTCCCCCTCGCCTTCGGCGCGGCCACCGCGGCCGGCGCCGTCTCGGTCGATGAGATTCTCGCGGCCGGAGGAGACCCGATGAGCGCGCGGGGCCTCAACGCCATCTTCGCCGATCCCGGCACCGCCGGCGCGCTGCCGGTCCGGCGCGGATTCCGGATCGCGCCGGGCGGAGCGCGGCCCGAGGATCTGGGCACGCTTTCGGGGTTTCTCGCGAGCGTCGCCCATGCCTCGAACGCAGGAGGCCAGATCGTCGGCGCGCAGGACGTGCCGGGCGGCCGCCATGCCGTCTTGTGGGACGCGGCGGGCGTCACCGATCTCGGCGATCTGCCCGGCGGGGCCGTGGCGGGCGTGGCGCGCGACATCAACGCGGCGGGCCAGGTGGTGGGCCGGGGCGAGACGGCAGAGGGGCCGCGCGCCTTTCTCTGGGAGCCCGGGACGGGGCTGGTCGACCTCAACGACCGGATCGCCCCCGAGGGGGGCCTCGTCCTTCTCGACGCGCGGGCGATCGACGCGGAGGGTCGCGTCGCGGGCCTGGCCCAAGATGCGACCGGGCCGCGCGGATTCGTCTGGGACCCCGAGGCCGGCCTGCTGGACCTCGCGGACGCGCCAGACATGCGCCTGGCCGAGATCACCGCCTTCGGCCCCGAGACCAGGCTGGTCGGCCGGGCGCTTTCGGTCGACGGCCGCGACCGCCCCGTCCTCTGGAGCGCCGAGGACGGGGTGCGCGATCTCGACACGCTGCCCGGGGGCGCGATCTCGGGCGTGGCCCTCGCGATCAACGACGCCTCCGAGATCGTCGGGCGGATCACGACCGACCGGGGCGAACGCGCGTTCCTGTGGGACACGATCGCCGGCATGGTCGATCTCAACGACCTGATCCTGGCCTACGAGGACGTGACGCTGACGGGCGCCGTCGAGATCGACGACCGCGGCCGGATCCTGGCCTACGGGCCGCGCGGCGGCGAGATCCATTTCTTCGTGCTGGAGCCGGAGGCCAACGATTTGGCCGCGGCGGCGGGCATGGACGTGGCGGATCTCGGGATGGGATACGACAAGGGCCTCGGCGCGGGGGGCTACACGCTCACCGATCTGGGCGCATTCCTGGTGGAGCCGGGCGCGATCCCCGCCCTGTCGATGGACGAGACCGGCCGGATGGTCGGCGGATGCGACCCGGCGGCCTCGGCCTGTCCCTATCTCGAGGGTCTCGAGATGGTGACGAACCTCTTCGACGGCGATGCCGCGGAGACGTTCGATATGCCCGTCGGACCCGTCTACGTACCCTCCGTCCGCGAACCGTTCATCGGGCCCGTGGGCGGAAACAGCGGCGCGCGCCGCACGCCGCCCGTCCCCACCTTTCCGGGCGGCTTCTTTCCCGGTGGCGGTGGCGGAACCGGGGGCGACCCGGACGACGAGGGCGGCACGCCCCCTCCCACGCCGCGCCCCGATCTACCGGCCGTTCCGCTGCCGTCCGCATGGCTGGGCCTCGTGGCGGCGCTGGCCCTGCTGGCGCGGCTGCGCCGGCGCGGGGCCGCCGCCTAGCAGCGGCGCATGCCGAGCGCGATGAGGTCGGCGCCGCTCACGCGGTGGATGCCGTCGATCTCGTAGCGGGCCGTCTGCAGGTACCAGGCCCGGATGACGGGCGGATAATGGGCCGCGATGATCGATGAGGCGCGCTCGAACGCCGCGCGATCGAGCTTGCGGCCCCCTTGCGACGGCCCGTGAAACCCGAACTCGGTCTCGGGCGAGACGCAGGCGGTCTCGAGCCCGATCAGCATCGTGCAGGTGGAGTAGCAGACCGACCCCACGATGCGCACGTCCCGTCCCGACCGGCGCAGGGCGCCGATCTCGCGGATCCGCGTCACGACCTTGCCGCCGTGATCGTCGCGGATGACCACGGCGTTCTGCGGCACCAATGACGCGGTGCCGGCCATCGCGGCCGGCGAAAGCCCCAGGATCAGGGCAAGGGCGACGAGACCCGCGCCGGGGATCTGTCGCCAAAGGCGTGCGCGCCAAGAAATCCACGACATGGGAACTCTCCCTTCGGCGTTAACGAAAGCATCGCCACAGGTCCGGCTCAAGACGGAATCAGGACACCCGGATGTCATTTGCCTAAAGTTGTCGCGAAGTATTTATACAACCTATACGATATTAAGACTTTGGTTACATTTTGAGGGCCATTCTCGGAGGAAGGTTGAACACGAGGGAGGATATCATGGCACTGGCATTCGTCGTCATCGCCGCCGTCTTTGCCTACGGTGCGGGCGGTTTCGCATTGTGGTTCGGCGCGGGATGGATCCTTTCGCTGCTGATCCTGTCCGGTGTGGGCACCTCGGTCATGCTCGTCTTCGCCTTCGCCGCCCAGAGCTTCGGCGAGACCCGGCCCGTGGCGGCGCATCCGAACACGTCCGACCCTATCACCCACTGATCCCCCCTTCTCGCCGCGGATCAACGCATCCTGCCTTGCGTCTTGCACAGCGCGGCCATGAGCGCGCCGCCCAGAAACCCGCCCAGATGCGCCTGCCATGCCAGGATCGCGTCGCGCAGCAGGTAATCGGCCGTCGAGAGCGCGGCCAGCCCCACACATAGAAGCGCCGTGCGAATGGCCGCGAAGCGCACGCCGCGGGCGATGGCGTCGCGGTGGCTGAGCACCACCACGGCCCCCACCAGACCGAACACCCCGCCCGAGGCGCCGACCATCGGCGCGAGGCTCGGGAGCAGGACGCTGTAGGCGACGGCCCCGCCCAGGACAGAGGCCGCCCAGATCTCCCACACGGCGCCGGCCCGGAACTGGCGCGAGATCCGCCGCTCCAGCCAGGCGAGGATCGCCATGTTGCCCAGGAAGTGCAGGAACCCCGCATGCACCACCCAATAGGTGGCGAACATCGTGACGGGCCGGATGTCGCCGCCCCGCCATTGGCCGAGCCGTCCGGGCCAGAAGCCCAGCTGCTCGATGATCCAGTATCGCGACACCGCCCCGCCCGGCAGGAGGTCCAGCACCCAGAAGACCAGCTCCACCGCGGCGCAGATCCCGGCGATCCAGAGAAACGGAGAGGTGGCGCGCGCGGGCCTAGCGGGGGCGGGATCTTGCATGGCGCAGATGTGCCGCCGATCCCCGCGCAGGACAAGGCGCGACCGCACCCCGTCAGCGAATGAGTGCCACAAGGCGCCGCCTCCCCGGCAAATGGACCCGTATGTCAGCCGAAATGATGCACGACGGGACGCCCGGCATGGGTGCCGACCGAGACCGGCGCGCCGAAGAGGACGCCGATCGTCTCGGCCGTCAGCAGCGCCTCGGGCGTACCGTGCGCGGCGATGCGGCCATCCTTCATCGCCACGATCCGGTCGGCATGGGCGGCGGCGTAGTTCACCTCGTGCAGCACGACGACGATGGTGCGGCCCGAGCGGTCCGCGAGATCGCGCAGAAGCTCCATCAGGCCGCGGGCATGGGCCATGTCGAGATTGTTGAGCGGCTCGTCGAGCAGCAGGTAGTCGGTCTGCTGCGCCACGCTCATCGCGATGAGCGCGCGCTGCCGCTGGCCGCCCGAGAGGGTGTCGAGGAACCGGTCGGCGAACCCTTCGAGGCGCAGGGCGGCGATCGCTTCTTCGACGCGGGCGCGATCCTCGGGGCCCGCGCGGCCGCGGTGATGCGGATAGCGGCCGAAGCCCACCAGCTGCCGCACGGTGAGGCGTGTGGCGATGATCGTGTCCTGCCGCTGGATCGCGAGGTGGCGGGCAAGCTCGCCGGTGGGCGTTCGGGTCACGTCGAGCCCGTCGACGCGGATCCGGCCGGTCTGCACCGGCTCGAGCCGGGCCATGAGCGACAGGAGCGTGGACTTGCCCGCCCCGTTGGGCCCGATGAGCGCGGTGACGCCGCCTTTCGGGATCGTCAGCGACAGGTCATGCAGGATCGCGGCGGACCCGATCGCGTGGCTCACATTCTCGATCTCGATCATCGGCGCGACTCTCTCAGGACAAGGAACAGGAAGGCGAGGCCGCCCGCGAATTCGACGACGACGCTGAGGGTCGCGGCGGCCTGGAAGACGTGGTCGAGCACCATCTGTCCCCCCACCAGCACGATGCCCGCCACCAGCGCCGCCATCGGCAGGAGCGTCGCGTGCCGGTGATCGCGGACGAGCCCGTGCGCCAGCGCCGAGACCAACAGCCCGAAGAACGTGACCGGCCCCACCAGCGCCGTGGAAATCGCGACGAGCGCCGCCACCAGGCAGAGCGCCGCCAGCACCACCCGGCGGTAGGGCAGCCCGAGGCTGATCGCGGCCTCGCGGCCCAGGGCCACCACGTCGAGCGCGTGGCGCATCCGCCAGAGCGCCGCCGCCACCAGCACCGAGAGCCCCGCCGAGAGCGCCAAGAGATCCGTCTCGACGGCCGAGAACCGCGCGAAGGCGGCCGACTGGACCACCGCGAAATCCGACGGGTCGATCATCCGCTGCAGGAACCCCGTGAGGCTGCGAAAGAGGACGCCCAGGATGATGCCTGTCAGGATCATGCGGTGGAGATCCTGCCGCCCGCGGGCCATGATCGTGCCGAAGAGCAGCATCGCCGCCCCCATCAGCAGCGCCAGTTCGAGGCCGAACCGCGCCCAGGGGCCGATCGCGGCGAATCCCGCCGCGCCGAGGCCGAAGACGGTGCCCGTCTGGAACAGCACGAACAGCGCGTCGATCCCCATGACCGAGGGCGTGAGGATCCGGTTGCCCGAGATGGTCTGGAAGGTGATCGTCGCCAGCGCGACCGCGGCCCCCACCAGCAGCAGCGCGGCGAGCTTCACCCCGCGATAGGACAGCACGAAGCCCCAGTTGCCGCGCGCATTCAGCGTCAGGAACAGGAGAGACAGACCCCCGAGCGCCAGCGCGGCCAGCAGCACGCGGCGCGCCGCGAGGGCCCGCGCCGCGCCGCGCCACGCGAATGCGGCGCCGGGGCGGAGCCGCCCGGGGATCGGATGGTCCGTCATCAGGTGCGGGCCGGGCGGGCATGGAGGAGCCACAGGAACACGACCGCCCCCACCACGCCGAAGATGGTCGAGACCGGCACCTCGTAGGGGAAGCGCACGATCCGGCCGATCACGTCGCAGATCGTGACGAGCCCGGCCCCCGCAAGCGCCACGAAGGGCAGGCTGGAGCGCAGATCGTCGCCCCTGAGCCGGCTCACCACGTTGGGCACGACGAGGCCTACGAAGGGGATCATGCCCACGGTCACCACGACGACCGCGGTGACGATCGACACGACCAGCAGGCCCAGCGTCGCGACCCGGAGATAGTCGAGCCCGAGGCTGACGCTGGCCTCGCGCCCGAGCCCCACGATGGTGAAGCGGTCGGCCACCAGATAGGCCGCGACCGTCAGGATACCCGCGAGCCACAAAAGCTCGTACCGGCCGCGCAGAACGCCCGAGAAATCCCCGCTGGTCCAGACCTCGACATATTGCAGCAGGTCGAACCGGTAGCCGAGGAAGGTCACCACGGCGCCTATGATGCCGCCATAGATCAGCCCCGCGAGCGGCACCATCAGCGGCTGGCTGGGCGGCAGACCGCGGATCAGCAGGAGGAACCCCGCGCTGCCCAGAATGGCCGCGAGGCTCGCCATCCCCATCGTGGCCCAGAGCGGCGCGGTGGGCCAGAGCATCGTCATGGCGAGGATGCCCAAGGCCGCGCTCTGGCCCGTCCCGGCGGTGGTGGGCTCGATGAAGCGGTTGCGGGCCAGCATCTGCATGATCATGCCCGCCACCGCCATGGCCGCCCCGGTGATCACCAGCGCCAGCGTGCGCGGCAGGCGGCTGAGGCCCACGACGCGCAGGGCCTCGGGGTCGGTCAGGAGGGCGCGCGGCCCGATCTCGATCACGCCCGTCAGCAAGCTTGCCCCGACGACCAGCGCCGCAGCGCCGATCCCGAGCCCTGCGAGAGCCGCGCGTCGCATCGCCTCAGCTTTCGGAGCCGCCGGCGAAGGCGTCGATCAGCGTGTCGAGCGTCCGCTCCATCGATTGCGCGCCGCCGCCGTTGAGATAGGCGTCGGCGGCGTCGAGATAGACCACCTGCCCCGCTTTCCAGGCTTTGGTGCCGGCCACGAGCGGATTGTCGAGCGTCGCCTGCGCCCGCGCGCCCTCGGCCCCGATGGCCGCCGCGCGGTCGATCACGATCAGCCAGTCGGGATCGGCGCTGGCGATGAACTCGAAGCTGACGGGCTGGCCGTGGCGGCCCTCGCTCGTCGTCTCGACCGCCTCGGGAAGACCCAGGTTGTCGTGGATCCAGCCGAACCGCGTGCCCGCGCCGTAGGCCGAGACCTTGGGCCCGTTGGTCAGTACGATGAGGCCGTCGCCCTGCCCCTCGATCGCCGATTGCGCGCGGGCGATCTTGTCCTCGATCGTGGCGCGCAACCGGGCGGCTTCGTCCGCGCGGCCGAAGAGCGTCCCGAAGGCGTCGATCCGGGCGAGGCCGGTCTCGACCAGATCCTCGCCGGGGATGGTCATGTCGATCGTGGGAAGGATGCGGGCCATCGCGTCCAGTTGCGTGGCCGAGCGTCCGCCGATCACGGCGAGATCGGCCCCGAGCGCGTTCACCGCCTCGTAATCGGGCTCGAAGACCGTGCCGACGATCTCCGCGTCGCCCGCGGCGTCGCTCAGGATGTCGGAGCCCACCAGATCGGGCACGCCCGCCATCCCGACCCCGAGCGCGCCCAGCGTGTCGAGCGCCGCGAGATCGAAGACCACGACCTCCTGCGGCGCGGCAGGCAGCGTGGCGTCGCCGCGGGCCGTCTCGATCGTGACCTCCTGCGCGGTGGCGGCCTGCGCGGCCAGGGCAAAGGCCAGGATGCTGACGGTTCTGAGCATGGGATATCTCCTTGAAAGGCCGGTGCGCGTGGGCCGCGCGGAACTGCTTGGATTGTCTTCCGATGCCTCCCCCCTTAATCTGACTAAAACCATAAGGAAAGACGCGAGACGATGAAATCCGAGACGATCGTGAAAACGCCGCAGGCGAGCCGATACCTCCGGCAGCTCTGCAAGCATTTCGCCCACAAGATCGAGACCCGCCATGACAATTATCGGGGAACGTGCATCTTTCCGCACAGCACCGCCGAGCTCGCCGCGACGGAGGAGACGCTTGCCATCGCGATCGAGGCCGCGGACCGGCACGGGCTCGAAAGCGGGCAATCGGTGGTCTGGACCCATCTCGTCCGCTTCGCCTTCCGCGAGGATCTCGGCGCGCCCGACTGGCGGATCGTGCCCGAGGCTTGACGCGAAGGTTTTCGGCCGCGGCCCGTCCGACCGGATGCCGGCGATCTTGCGTGAAAGGGGTCGACCGTATATACTTCGATATATACGAAGGAGACGCTCCATGATCGAGACCAGGATCCGGAAGGTCGGAAACTCCGCCGTCATGACGCTGACAACGGAAATGCTGACCATCCTCGATGCGAAGGACGGTGATACGCTTTTCGTCGTGCGCGGCGATGACGGAAGCCTCAAGGTCATGGCGCATGATCCGTCCGTGGCCGATGCGCTCGCCGCGGCCGAGATCGTGATGGACGAGAACCGGGATCTGCTCCAAGCGCTGGCGTGACGACGCCCGTCTGGGTGCCCCTCGCCGCCGTCGTCGTCATCCACGACCGGCAGATTTCGCGCCATGGCGGCGCGCCCGGGATGCGCGACATGGCTCTTCTGGAGATGGGATGCGCGCGTGCGACGAACCTCGCGGCCTACACGGAGGCGCGCCTTGCCGAGATCGCGGCGGCCTATGCGTTCGGCATCTCCAAGGCCCACGCTTTCGTGGACGGAAACAAGCGCACGGCCTTCGTGACGAGCGTCACCTTCCTGCGGCTCAATGGCAGCTCGTTTCGCCCCGACACGATCGAGGGCGTCGCGAGGATGACCGATCTCGCATCCGGAAAGATCGACGAGGGCGACTTTGCACGATGGCTGTCAGCCGGGATGACGCCGATCTGATGCGCATTTTCAAGGGTGGACGGGGCTCCGGGCCTTTTGCCGCCCGGATGACGGGTCCGGGCGGCGGGAGCGTGCCGACCCTCAGAACCGGGCCGTGGCGCCCAGCCAGACGCTGCGGCCGGCGCGCACCGTGCCGTAATCGGCAGTGTCGATCTCTTCGTCGAAGACGTTGTAGACGGCCCCGTTGAGGGTGACGCTGTCGTTGACGGCGTAGGTCGCGCCCAGATCGACCAGCGTGTAGGCACCGTATTTGCGCGCCACCACGTCGCCGTCGTCGTTGGTGACCGCGCCGCCGTCGCTGCCGATGCGCAGGCCGGCATTGACCTCGGAGCCGTGATAGGTCGCGGCCCCCCAGAGATCGAGCCCGGCGATGCCGGTCGCGTAATCCGCCCTGAGGCTGGCCAGATGTTCGGGCGTGCGCGCCAGCGGTAGCCCCGCGTAATCGCCGTTGAGCTGCTCGCTGTCGGTTCTGGTATAGGTCGCGCGGACGCTCAGCCGGTCGGTCGGGCGCCAGTCGGCGGTCAGTTCGAGGCCGCGGATCCGCGCCTCGCCCACGTTGTAGAAATACCAAAGCACGTAGCGGGGATCGTCGGGATAGACGGCGAAATCGCCGTCCTCGTCATAGACGCGCGCATTGGCGATCTTGTCCTCGATCTCGTTGTGGAACCAGGTGGCGCCGAGCGACAGCGTGTCGTTGCCCCAGAGCAGCCCGAGCTCGTAATTGGTCGAGGTCTCGGCCTCGAGGTCGGGATCGCCCACGATGACGCCGCAGGGCTGCGCCGCATCGGGGTCGAGCGTGCAGCCCCGCCCGCCGGTGGTATAAAGATATCCCGGCGCGATCTCGCGGATGCCCGGGGCCTTGAAGCCCGTCGAGACGCCGCCTTTCACCGTCAGGCCGGGCGTCGCGTTCCACACCGCATAGAGCCGGGGGGTCACGTTGTCGTCGTATTCGTCGTGCTGGTTGAGCCTCAGCCCGCCCGTCAGCGCGAAATCGGGCGACAGGCGCCATTCGTCCTCGACATAGAACGCCTGCTGGTCGATCGCGAAGAGCCGGTCCTCGTCGCTTTCGGCGCCGGGATTCTGATCGGCCAAATCCGCCTCGATCCGCTGGTAGCCGAGGGTCAGCGTATGCGCGCCCGCCAACGACAGCCGCCGCGTGCCCGAAAGATCGAAGACGGTGTTCTCGATCTCGGGCGAACGAGTATCCTCGGCGAAGGAGAGATCCGACGCCTCGCGGCCGAACCGCGTGCGCTCGCCGATCTCGCGCTGCAGGTCGGCGTCGATCTCCCAGCCGCCGAGCGTGCCGTCATAGCCCAAGGCGTAATGGTCGCGGGTATTCTCGCTCCGGCGCAGGGCATCGGGTTCGGTATTGTCGAGCTTGGTGGTGCCGGCCTCGGCGTGGAAGATCTGTCCGGGCGCGAGAACGAAAGAGAGCCGCCCCGTCAGGTCGTATTCGTCGGCCTCGAATTCGGCGCCGTCGACGGAGGATCCGCCCCGGTCGAGCCGCCGGCCCCAGAGCTGCAGGCCCAGCCGGTCGCCCATGACCGGCCCGCTGGCATAGAAGGACAGGGTCTGCTCGTCGCCGAAATCGCCGTCCTCGGGGATGTCGATCCCGGCCGAGACCTCGCCCGTCCATTCCTCGGCCACGGGCCTTGTGATGATGTTGATCACGCCGCCGATCGCATCCGAGCCGTAGAGCGACGACATCGGGCCGCGCACCACCTCGATCCGGTCGATGGCGGCGGGCGGCGGCACGAAGCTCTGCTCGAAGCCCGACGAGCCGTTCGAGCGGCTTTCGCGCGTACCCTGCCGCCGGCCGTCGACGAGGATCAGAGTATAATCGCCTGGAAGGCCGCGGATATAGATGTCGTCCTCGTTGGCGATGCCGGTGGAGACGACCCCCTGCACGCCCGAAAGCGCATCGGTGAGATCGGTAAAGCGCTCGCCCTCGATCGCCTCGCCCGGCACGACCGAGATGCTGGCCGGCGCGTCCGCGACATTCTGCTCGAAGCCCGCGGCGGTGACGACCAGCGTGCCGAGATCGACCGGCGCCTCGCCCGACATGTCGACGACCTGGATCTCGTTCTGGGCCGCGGCGCCCACGGGCATCAGAAGAAGGCCAGTGGCAAGCAGATTGCGCAATCCGCGACCTGGACACACCCCTTCATTCCGGCGGCCCGCCGGTGAATTTTTCTTTTTTGTCATGCTGTTCCCTCGTATCGACCGGGATCATAGAAAATAGTATATTATTTTTGTCAACTATTTTTGGGCGTAGCTGACGGGCATTCCCGCGGCCGCGCCGAAGCCCGGGAACCCCGCATCGCGATCCGCATTTGATTGATACGATCGCATATCGACGCTCATGGCCGATATGCCTGTCCCACCTGAAGGAATGTCCTCATGGCGACCACAGTAGGAAACGAAAGCACCATCGACCATCTGGTGACAAATCTCATCTATCTCGAACGCGATGCGCTCGCGGCCTACGAGAGTTCGATCGACCGTCTGTCGGACTCGGCCCTGAGCCAGCAGGTGCAGGAGTTCCGCAAGGATCACCAGCAGCACCTCGACGTCCTGCAGGAAATGGCACGCGAAACCGGTGCGGAAGCGCCCGCCGAGGGCGACATGAAGCAGATGCTGACCACCGGCAAGATCGCGCTGGCCGACCTGATGGGCGACGGCGCGATCCTCAAGGCAATGAAGACCAACGAGGACGATACCGTCACCGCCTACGAGCGGGCCGCGGGGCATTCCGACGCCCAGCCGAAGTCGAAGGCGTTCTTCGAGAAGGCCCTGGCCGACGAACGGCGCCATCGCGAATGGATGGACACGATGGCGAAGACGCTCTGAAGCGCCCCTCCCCGAGCGGTCGCCCTCGGCACCCCAGCCCGTGAGGCGACGCCCGCCGCTCTACGGCCCGTCGGTCGGGGCTAGGCGGCCGGGGACCCGGTGATCCCGCCCTCAGGTCCCGAAGCGCGATGTCCCGGCGCTTCGGGGCGAAATTTCAGGTCCGATCGGCCTGGTTCGGATCCGTCGTGGAGCCCGGCCCGGCCTTGGGATCTTCCGGATCGCCGGTCTTTCGCGGCATGTTGGGCCGCTCGTCGGAGTGACGCGGCAGGCCCGTGCGGTTGGCCTGATTGGGATCGTCGGTCGTGCCGGGACCGGTCCTGGGGTCGGCCTTGCGGTCGGTGTCATCGTCGTCGGGCATTGTCGGCCTCCGGTGCTGTGACAGTGCTTTGAAGCGGAAGGTCCCCCGGTTGGGAGTTGTTCCACATCGAAAGGCCGCCTTCTCGCCGCACCGCGGGAGGTGTCGCTTACCGTCCGACGGTGGCGACGATATCGCTCAGGACCGCCTCGAACCGCTCCGAGGCCGGGTAAAGGTCGTGGGCTTCGGCGGTCAGGCGCGCGGCTTGCGACAGGCGGGCCCAATCCGCATCCGGCATGTCGGCGATCTCGACGATGGCCCGGGCGAAATCCTCGACCTCGCGCGGCAGAAGACGGCCGTTTTCGGGCGTCACCAGATCCTCGGCCGCTCCCGCCCGGGCAGCCAGCACCGGCGTACCGCAGGCCATCGCCTCGAGGAGCGGCAGGCCGAACCCCTCGGAGGTCGACGGAAAGAGCCAGGCATCGCAGGCGGCGTAGATCTGCGGGATGCGCGATTGCGAGGGCTTCTGTTCGTACTCGATCCAGCCGGGCAGCGTCTCGGGGCGGTGATGCGACCCGAACACGATGCCACGCAGATCGGGCCGCGCGCGCCGCGCCGCCTCCATCGCGGCGACGGCGAGCCCGATATTCTTGCGTATGGCGGTCGAATGGAGGAACCCGATCCGGGGCGGATGCGGGCGTGTCCGGTCCGGCACGTGGAAAACCGAGGTTTCGACCCCGTTCATCACCAGATGGGAAGGCTGCCCGTAGGTTTCCTGGAGGACCCGTGCCAGCCAGGACGCCACGACGACCTTGTGGGTCGGCTGGCGATAGACGGCCTCGACCCGGTCGCGGGGCTGGCTGGGAAAGACCTCGTGATCCTGGACGAAATGCGCGGCGACCCCCTTTTCGGACGGCAGGTCCGACAGCAATTCGGCGGTCTGCCACCAGGTTGCGATCACGATATCCGCGTCGGGCAGGTCCTGCGGGGTGGGCGGCCTGTCGGCGGGAAAGACTATCGTGTCGAGCCCCCTGGCCGAGAAGTGATCCTCTTCCCCGGCTTCCCGAGCGGGGACCGGCCGACCCATGGCCCGGCGCAGGAACCTGCGCCATCGCGACGTCCTATCCCTGTCCTGCCCGATAAGCGTCACGGAATGTCCGCGCTCGGCGAGATATGCGGCATGTTGCGCGACGACGCGCAGACCGCCGGTCAAATGGTGCACATGGGGCAGCAGAAACGTGATCTTCATTTTGGCTCCCGGCTGGCATGTATCCATGGCTTGTGCTCCGAAATGGAGACGTTGCGGCCATCTCTTGCGCAAAGGTGCGACCCGGGACCTCGCGAGCGGGCAGATTCCGATTGCTGCGATCCGGCCCACGCATCCCCGCCCCGGCGGTCGAGCAAGCTACGGCTCTTGCGGGCGCGGAGCATGTTGGTATGCCCTGAATGTGTGGTGGAGATCACCGGTGGCAGGACCATTCGGACCCTTTCAAGCGGAAAAGAAGCAACATGCCCAGCCTTCTCGTCATTTCCTCCGCCCCTGCAACCCTCATCGACGGAAAACCCTTCATCGACAAGAAGTTCGTGGAGGGCATGCAATTCTACTGCGACACATGGGACGGCCCGGTGACCTGCCTGCTCGCGATGCGCGGCGATGCTTTTCCCTACGGACAGACATACGAGGTCGATCGGCTGCCTTTCGGCGTAGAAATTCTGCCTGCGGGTCGGGACATCGAAGCCAAGGATATTTCCGGCCACGACATCGTGTTGAACAGCGGCGACAACCATCAATACCTGCATCTTGCCGAAATCTGTCGAAAATCGGGGCAGAAGCTGGTCTTCACCATCGAATACACCCACGAGACCCGGCGGCAGATCCTCTTTCTGGACAGATCGAAAACCTATTTCAAAAAGGCCTCCTCAATGCTCTGGACGTTGAAGCAGGAGCGGCGGCGGCGGCGCGCCTTCCGATCGGCCGACGGGCTCCAGGCCAACGGCTATCCTGCATTCGACGCGTATGGCCCGTTGAACGCCAACACGATGATGTATCTCGACAATCGTGTCGGCGCGGACCTTCTCGCGACGAAAGAAGAAATGACGGCGCGCCATCGTCGCGTGACGGAGGGCGCATGTCTGAGACTGGTCCATTCCGGCCGTCTCGAACCGATGAAGGGGTCGCAAGACATCATTCCCGTCGCACGCCGGCTGGTGAGCGACGGCGTCGATTTCAAGCTCGACATATTCGGCAGCGGGAGCCTCGGATCCGCGATCCGCGAGGATATCGCCAGATACGACCTGCAGGATCGGGTCATCCTCAACGGGTCGGTGGATTTCGAGACCGAACTCGTGCCGTTCATGCGGGAAACTGCGGATATCTATCTGAGCTGCCATCGACAGTCGGATCCCTCCTGCACGTATCTGGAAAGCATGGGATGCGGCCTGGCCGTGATCGGATATGCGAACCGCATGTGGCAGGCCCTGTCGGACAAGTCCGGTGCGGGCTGGGTCGCGCCCCTGGGCAAACCCGACGCCCTTGCCGATGCGGTCGGCGAGGCCGCGCGGGATCGTCCGCGTCTGGCAACCTGTTGCGAGGTGGCCCGGCGCTTTGCGGGGGACCATTCGTTCGAGCGCGAGTTTCAACGCCGGATCGACCATCTGAAGGCCTTGGGTCAAACGTCTGGCACGGATGGGCGTGATCCGGAAAATCGAGACTGACGACGATGCCGTCCCGGCTTGAACAGGCCCATCGCGTTGTCCATGCGGGGTAGGAACTGACGGCCGACCGGGATCCGGTTGGTTCATTGAGGCCACGCTCGAAGACCGCGATCCCGCAGGATCGATACGGTTTCGACCGCACCGAGATCGGCAACCCCCGTGAGATATTCTACTTGTACTCGATGAGTCTCGCTCCGCGGCGGGTAAGGCGGCGCAGCGCGTAATCCCCGGCGCCCTGCGCCTCGGGAAACTTGCCCATCGTCATGAAGAGCGCGGAGATCCAGTCTTCGCCCCGCGCGCGCAGGCGCAGGATCTGGGCGGGATAGACCAGCAGAAGAAGAAGCGCCCAGGGCGAGATCGCCAGCGCCAGAAGGCAGATCGCCAGCGGAATCGCCACCGCCCAGATCAGTGCGCGGCGCAGTTCAGCCACCTTGTGGCGCTCGGGCGGGCGGCCGTGCATGGCCGCCCCTTCGGCATAGGCGTGGCCGGCGCGGCGCGCCCGGGTCCACCACTGGCCCATCCGCGTCATGGCCGCGTCGTGCAGTGTCATCTCTGCGTCGATCCGCTCGATCCGCCAGCCGGCGCGGCGCAGGCGCACGCAAAGTTCGGGTTCTTCCCCCGCGATGAGCGTTGGGTCGAACCCGTCCACCGCGTCGAAGGCGGCAAGACGCATCAGCGCGTCGCCGCCGCAGGCCCGCGCCGGTCCCACGGGCGTATCCCATTCGCGGTCGATCATCCGGTTCCAAGGGGTGGCATCGGGATGGCGTTCGCGACGCCGGCCGCAGACGACCGCCAGATGTGGATCCCCGGCCAGCCGTGCGGCGGCGGTTTCGATCCAGCCCGCGCGAAGTTCGCAATCGCCATCCACGAACTGGATCAGCCCGGCTTCCGGCAGGATTTCCCCAAGACGCGCCCGCCCGGCATTGCGTGCGCGCGCAGCCGTGAACGGCGTGTCGAGGTCGAGCTCGACCACCTCCACGCCGCGGGCGCGGGCCGCGGCGACGCTGCCATCGGTCGAGCCGGAATCGACATAGACGACGCGATCGGCCTGTTCCGAGAGCGAGGCGAGACAGCCGATGAGGCGCGTGCCCTCGTTGCGGCCGATCGCCACGGCTCCGACGGGCATCGTGGACCGGCTCATGTCCGGCCTCTGGGGGCGCAGCCAAGTGCGATCATCGCTCGGTCTCGTAGCGGCTGAAGCGTAGTTTCCGGGGCGTCTTGGCCGGGTCTTCGAGATCCCGCTCGTAGGTTTCGCCGCGCGGACGTGCAGGTGGGGGGGTACCGGTCGGCCGCGTGTAAGGCGACGCCTCCTTCGTTCCCGCCCCCGAGACATGGTCGAGGCTCCGGGACCGCGCGAATGCTCCGGCCGCAAGCCCCGGTGGGGTCTTGGCGGCGGAGGATTCTGACTGGGGAGCTGGCGCGAATGCCTGGCTGCTCTCGATCTCCCACCGGCCCCAGAGGGATCCGGCCAGGATCCAGGTCAGCGGCGTGATCCCCGCATTGGGGATGAGATCGATGAGATTGGCCGCCAGGATCAGCGCAAGGGCGCAGGTGGCGGGCTCGAACATGCCGCCCTCCTTGCGACGGCGAAGCCCCAGGAGGATGATCGGCAGCGTCAGCAGGCCGAACTCCGACAGGTAGCGGACCCATCCGCCCTGGCTCACGATGATGATCCAGTATCCGTCGGTGATCGTGATGTCGCGCCCCTGTTCGTCGTAGACACGCCCGCGACCATATCCCCCCCAGCCGAAGAGGGGTCGCTCGGCAGTCTTCTCGAGGATCTGGTCCTCGTTCACGACGCGGGTGTTGAACGAAGAGGCCCGGGCGGGATCGATGTCTTCGGCAAAAGCAATGACCCGGTCGACTGGCACGACATCCATTCCGCGCAGCATGGGATAGGTCAGGACCATCGCGGCCACGGATGCGGCCACGATCATCTGAACGCGGCGCCCGCTCAGAAGGATGACCGGAACCAGGGCGATGGCGATCATGAGCGCGCCCAGCGACTTGACCAGGACAAGGGTCATCGCGAGCCAGACCAGCGAGAAGAGACCGAAGGCGCGCCGCTCCCGTCCTTCGGTCTTGATGAGCGCAGCGGCTGCCAGCGTCACCATGGAGAAGAACAGACCCACGAGAAGACCGTGCGACAGGAACACGATCGGCCGGAACCCGTTGCCGCGCATATGCTGCAACCAGCTATGGGGAAAGTAGCCGTAGATCATGCGGTTGAGCTGCGGCGACATCCGCACCTCGTAGAGAGCAAGAAGCGAATAGCCAAGGCCCGCGAGGACCAGGAGAAGCAAAAGGGTCCTATGCGCTTCGGGTGAGGCGAGGAACTTGCGGGCGACCAGCATCGGAAGGATGGTCATGATGACACCCAGAATCAGCGAGAACGAATCGTAGAGCGTCATTCCCGCCAGCCACCGTGCCCCGTTGAATTGTGCATCGCCATTGGTCAGCACAGTGAGGAACGCGCTGAGAACGAGGACGAGGAGAAGCACTCGCAGAAGGGGACTCGTGGGCAGCCAGCCCGGCTGGATCCTGGCCATGTCCGGAGAGAGGGCGAGGCTGCGATATCCCTCCGCCATTCCCGAAAACCTGTTCCAGGCAATGGCCGCGCAGAGGATCACGCTGACCGCAGCCACGGAATCCTTCGTGAATGCCGGTAGAAGCGGGAAGTCGATGCCGTAGCCCGTCGGCAGGAGCAGATAGCCCGCCACCAGCGCAACGATGATCGCCACCGGAATCCGGTACCGGGCGAAGATGATCGCCGTGACGAAGGGCCAGGCCAGTAGGGCGAGAAGCGGTATCATGGGGGATCGCATCCGATCGGGTGAGGGTGCGTACCATGCTCTCAGACAATCGAAAAGATTTCGCTTCTAACATTACCCATACCGCACGTGCCGATCTTCCCCGCCGCGGAATTTCGGGATGCAGGTGCCTCCGGCAGCCTGGCGGGTACGATCCATGTTCCGATCTCCGGAGACGCCCAGATGAGAAATATTCGTCCCTCCTTCCTTCAGAACCAGCAGCGTACTGCCATGCGGTCTTGGGGACATGGATCCATCCTTGCCGGGATGATGTCATAATGGAGCTTAATATCGGACTTGGCCTGAGCATATTGGCGATGACGTCAAGGCGCTTGCCGCCCCTTCCGGTCCTTGAGACGGTGGACGGGCGGATCACGATCTCGGAGCTGTCGGGAAATTTCGAGTTGGAGATCGCGGAGCCCTCGACGCATGCGGGGCTCTACCGGACCGATCTGGACGGCGCCGCGCTCCACACGGATCTTCTGGCGGAGGGGGCGGTCTGGGTGGTGGCGCCGCGGATCGGGGTTCTGCAGGATGCGGACGGCTCCGGGGAGCCTTCGGCGGGCGACACGCTGGAGGTCGTGCCGGGCCTGGTGCTCTACGATGCGGACGGGGCCGCCCCGCAGACGCGGTTCGAGCTTCTGGCCGACGGCGCGACGATCGCGACGCTGGAGGGCGGCGAACCGGTCGCGATCCCGCCCGAGGCGCAGGGCACCACCCTCAGCCTGCGCCAGACAATCGTGCAGGACGGCCTCGACGACCGCGCCCGGATGTCGAACGCGCTGGAGATCCCGGGCGCCCTTCCGGTCCTCGAGACGGTGGACGGGCGGATCACGATCTCGGAGCTGTCGGGAAATTTCGAGCTGGAGATCGCGGAGCCCTCGACGCATGCGGGGCTCTACCGGACCGATCTGGACGGCGCCGCGCTCCACACGGATCTT
>CANLEQ010000013.1 GCA_947489705.1 uncultured Paracoccaceae bacterium | reverse complement strand
GGCATCACCAGCCTGTCACCCTAATCGAAGCCGGAAAACTCTGCCTTCGGGCGGTCCAACGTTGGGGATCGGATCAACACAACTGGACTCCGGTCGCCGCCGGAGGAAAGTTCAGTGGCAGGTCAATTCCGCACATGTACTTATCCTGCTTCTGGTACGCCTTTTTGTCCCCGTGGGGATCATGTCCGACGTGCTCCGGTCGATATTGCAGGTCGGGATTACCTGTTCGCTCTTTCTTGTGCCCCCCGTCCTCAATTATTGGTCCAGAATCGTTCAGAGATTGAGGACGCTGCAGTTGAGAGACGGGCTGACCTAACCCGCTTGCGAGATCCGAGCGGCGATGCCTTCGACAATTTCGTTCAGAAGGTCCGCATCCTCACATTCGGCCATGACGCGCACGAGCGGTTCGGTCCCGGATTTGCGGATGAGGACGCGCCCCGCCCCGCCGAGCCGCTTTTCCGCCGCGGCGATCTCGGTCTGGACCGTGGGCGCCGACAGGGGATCGCTGCCGGCGGCGTAGCGGACGTTCTCGAGCTTTTGCGGCACCCGGTCGAACTGGCCCGCGAGCTGCGAGGCGCGCTGCCCCGTCGCGACCATCGCCGACAGGAATTGCAACCCTGCCAGAAGGCCGTCGCCGGTGGTCGCGTGGTCGGTCATGACAATATGGCCCGACTGCTCGCCACCGAGGTTGAAGCCGCCCGCGCGCATCGCCTCGACGACGTAGCGATCGCCGACCGCCGTCCGTTCGAGCCTGAGGCCGCGCCCTTCGAGGAAACGCTCGAGCCCCAGATTGCTCATGACGGTCGCGACCAGCGTATCCCTGGCAAGCCGGCCCGCTTCGGCCCAGCGCGTGGCGAAGAGCGCCATGATCTGGTCGCCATCCGCCACCTGCCCCGTTTCGTCGATGATCATCACCCGGTCGGCGTCGCCATCGAGGCAGATCCCGAGATCGGCCCCTTCGGCCACGACGCGCGCGGCCGCCGTCGCGGTATGGGTGGAGCCGCACTCCGCATTGATGTTGCGCCCGTCCGGCGCGTTGCCGATGGCGACCACTTCCGCGCCCATCTCCCACAACACTTCCGGGGCGACGCGGTGCGCGGCGCCGTTGGCGCAATCGATGACGATCTTGAGGCCGCTGAGGCTCTGACCCTGCGGCAGGGTCGCCTTGACCCGCTCCGCATAGCGGAACCGGCCGTCGTCGATACGTTTCGCCCGCCCGATATTGGCGGGACGCGCGGGATCGACACCCGCGGCGACCATCGCCTCGATCTCGGCCTCCGCCTCGTCGCTGAGCTTGAAGCCGTCGGGACCGAAGAACTTGATCCCGTTATCCTGATGCGGGTTGTGCGAGGCCGAGATCATCACGCCCGCATCGGCGCGCATCGACGGCGTCAGCATGCCCACCGCGGGCGTCGGCACCGGTCCCAGAAGCAGGACGTTCATCCCCACGCTGGTGAAGCCGGCCGTCATCGCGGTCTCGAACATGTAGCCCGACAGGCGGGTATCCTTGCCGATCACGACCCGGTGGACGCCGCTGCTGCCGCGCCGGAAATAGCGCCCCGCCGCGGCCCCGAGCCGCATGGCAAGCTCCGCCGTCATCGGATGGGTATTGGCCGTGCCGCGCACGCCGTCGGTTCCGAAAAGCGTACGGCTCATGTCATTCCTCCGGTCGATGCCTGCCACAGGCAGAGTGCCTGGCGCGTCTCCGCCATATCATGGACGCGGATGATTTGAACGCCCTGCGCAATGCCGGCCAGCGCCACGGCCAGCGAGCCCGGCACGCGCTGCGCCGGCGTGTCGGTCCGTCCCAGCGTGCCGATGAACCCCTTGCGCGACGCGCCGAGCAGGACCGGAACGCCCAGCGCGTGGAAGAGCGACACGCCCTGCAGAAGCGCCAGATTGTGCGCCAGCGTCTTGCCGAAGCCTATGCCGGGATCGACGACGATGTTCTCGGGACGGATGCCGTGGCTCTCGGCCTCGAAGATCTTCGCAGCGAGGAAATCGTAGACGTCGAGCAGGACGTCGTCGTAATGCGGATCGCGCTGCATGCTCTCCGGATCGCCGCGCATATGCATGAGACAGATCGGCAAACCTGCCCCGGCGGCGAGGGCGCCCATCTCCGGATCGCCCAGGGCCGAGACATCGTTGATGAGGCTCGCCCCCGCATCGATCGCCACCCGCGCGACCTCGGCCTTGCGCGTGTCGATGGAGATCGGACCGTCCCACTCTGCCCGCGCGGCGCGGATCGCCGGGAGCACGCGGGCGATCTCGTCCCCGGGCGATACCGGCGCGGCGCCCGGGCGGGTGCTTTCACCGCCGATATCGAGAATGTCCGCGCCATCCGCGATCAGCCGGCGGCCTTGCGCCCCCGCACGGTCGGGCGCTTCGAAACGGCCCCCGTCTGAGAAACTGTCGGGCGTCGTGTTGAGGATCGCCATGAGCCGCGGCGATGTCGTCTCGATGCCCGCCACGGGCGGCCGCGGACGGCTCAGGCGCTCGAGGATCTCGGCCGGGACTTCGCGTGCAGGAATGACGAACGGCGCCGAGCCGCGGCGCAGCTGCGCGGCATGGGTGAACCAGGTCCACCCGCCTGCGAGCGACACGGCACCGTCTGGCCGGTCGGGGCCCGATTGCAGAAGGGGGCGATAATAGCTCATGGCAATACCTCCGCCTCGACGCCCATCGCGCGCGCGCCGGACCCCTCCGGCGGCACCGCGCCGATGAAGAGCAGATCGCGCGCCCGAACCCGGTCCGCCAGCCAGAGACAGAGGGCGGGCCCGTCGGCTGCGAGAGCCGCGGGCGGCACCGGCGCATCGACCACCATCTTGAAGGGCGCCCAGATCGTCAGCTGCCCCCGCCGCATCGCCCAGTCGAGCTCGGTACGGCTCCCCACGACCGCGCAGCGCGCATCGCACCCGGCAAGGATCCAGGCATTCTGTTCGATGGCTAGGAGATCGACGCGGCGTTGCGTCGAGGGGATATCGCTCTGCGGGCGCGGCGCGTCGGAAGGACCCACGCAGAGAATTGCCGGCCCGAGTGCTGCGATCCGGTCGATCCAGCCCTTGAGGAGTGGCGAGGCGATGGCCGCATTCGACAGATACACCACTAGCGGCCGCGGGTCCTCCGGCGCCTCTTGCGTCGCGGGCAGATCGGCCGCGGCAGTGCGCACGATCTCGACGCCCAGCGCGCCGGCTCCCCGGTCGAGCTTTTCGATCCGCACGAAGCAGCGCAGGGCGAGCGGTTCGGCCAGGATCCGGTCGGCGATCCGCTCGGCCAGCGTCTCGAGCAGGTTCAGGCGCTCGGCATGCAGCTCGGCGGCGATCGCATCGGTGATCCGGTCATAGCTCAGGATACGGTCCACGTCGTCGGCGGGATCCGCATCCTGCGGGCGCACCTCCACCACGACGTTGAAGCAGACCCGCTGGGTCATGCCACGCTCGGCCTGGAAGGCGCCGATCTCGACCTCGACGACGTGATCGCGCAGCGAGATGCGGTCATGCGGTTCGGCGGAACGTTCCGCGACCGCACGCGCCTCGAGGGTGTCGAAGGCCAGTCTCGGATCACGGGTCATGGCGGGCCGTCCTGTTGCATCGCCCCGCCCCGATAGCTTGCCCCGCCCGGGGTGGAAAGCCCCTATCCCTGGTCGTAGAAGTGGTGGGCGCCGATCGTCGTGGTGCGGTCGAAAATCCGCGACCAACGCGGATTGACGGCGCGGGTGTGATAATATTGCGCACCGTCCGTGAGGGTGCGTGCGCCCCCGTCGAGCATGATGCGGGCCACCTTGCCGACCTTGCGGAACGCGCCTGCTTCGCGCACGATCTCGGCCTTGCCGTCGCAGGTATAGCTGAACTGGCAGGCATATTTCCGGCCGGTTCCCTGGTTGATCACCGCGCAGACGGTATCGGGAAAGCGCGCATTGTCGACGCGGTTGAGGATGACCTCGGCCACGGCGAACAACCCCTTCACCGATTCGCCGCGGGCTTCGAAATAGAGCGCCTCGGACAGGCATTTCCATTGCGCATCGCCACTGGCGACGGGCTGGGCGTCGAGAAAGTCCCGGGTATATTCGATCTCCGTGCGCGCTGCGGCGACGGGCGAGCGCCGGGGCCGCATCATACGCGCCGCAGGCGCGGCGCGGCTGGCTTTCACCTCCGGGGCTTCGGGGCCGAGGAGCCCGCTCAGCTTGTCTTCGAGCGAGATCTCGGTTGTGCCCTTGGTGGAGACCACGACATCGGCGGTCGCGACAGCGGGAACCGCACACGAGGCGGCCGCAGACAGGGCCGCGGCGCGGCATATTTGTGCAAGCATCAGTCGTCCTTCATCTTGACGACACGAAGCCATGACAAGTCCCCACTCGGGCCTCGAAATCGTCACGTTCTGAAATTCCGACTTCGTTAACGGCCACGGCGCCGGGGCTTAACGCGTCATTATGCCACGGTGGCGAAACTCGGCCGACGTGGCCCCGAGTCGTTCGCGGAACCGCGCCGACGATGCCGCATGTCAGCCTTCGACGCGGGTGAGATCGGCCACGTCGAGACAGAGACCGCGGATCCGGCTGAGGAGGTTCAGCCGGTTGCGGCGGACGATCTGCGTATCGGCGTTGACCTGAACCCCTTCGAAGAAGGCGTCGATGGGCGCGCGCAGGGCGGCCAGCGACGTCATCGCCGCGGCGAAATCCTCGTCCCGCATGGCGGCCTCGATCTTCGGGCCCTCGGCATCGAGCGCGGCGAAGAGCGCGCGTTCCTCGTCCGTATCGGCGAATTTCGCGTCCGCCCCGAAGGAATACTCGACCCCGTCCTTCTCCTCGGCCTGGGTCAGGATGTTGTTGGCGCGCTTGAAGCCCTGCACCAGGTTGGTGCCGTCCTCGGTCGCGAGAAACCCGCCCAGCGCCCGCGCGCGCTTGACCAGCAGCGTCAGGTCGTCATTGCCCGGCATCGCGAGGCAGGCATCGATCACGTCGTGGCGGATGCCCTCGTCGCGCAGGTGGACCTTGAGGCGGTCGTGGAGGAAGGCGAGGAGGTCGGGACCATACCTGTCCGGATCGGGTCCGGAAATACCATCCTCGTTTTCGGCGACAAGCAAATCTGCCTTCGAGATTATGCGGTCCTCAAGCAGGCTTACTCGAAGATCGTTCGAGATGAGGATCCGAATGACCCCCAACGCCGCCCGCCTTAGCGCATAGGGATCCTTCGACCCACTGGGTTTCTCGTCGATCGCCCAGAAGCCCGTGAGCTTGTCGATCTTCTCGGCCAGCGAGACGGCGACGGAAACGGGGGCTGTCGGCACGGTATCCGACGGGCCAAGCGGTGCGTAATGCTCGGCCACGGCGGTCGCGACGTCGTCGGGGAAGCCGGCCTCGCGGGCGTAATATTGCCCCATGATCCCCTGCAGCTCGGGGAATTCGTAGACCATCTCGGAGGTCAGATCGGCCTTGGCGAGTTTCGCCGCCTGCTCGGCCGCGTCTGGATCGGCCCCGACGGCAGGAGCCAGTTCGCGGGCCAGCGCCGCGATGCGGGCCGTGCGGTCGGCTTCGGTCCCGAGCTTCGCGTGGAAGGTGACGCTGGCCAGATTGTCGATCCAGGGCTGCATCTTTGCCTCTCGCGCGACGGTAAGGTCGTTGCGCCAGAAGAACGCGGCATCGGCGAGCCGCGCGGCCAGAACGCGCTGGTTGCCGGCAAGGATCGTCGCGCCGTCATCGGCGGTCTCGCGGTTGGCGACGGTCACGAAGCGGGTGATCCGGCCCGATTTCGGATCGCGGACGGAAAAGAACTTCTGGTGCTCGCGCATCGAGGTCTGCAGCACCTCGGGCGGCAGGTCGAGATAGCCCTCGTCGATCCGTCCCATCAGCGTCACCGGCCATTCGACGAGGCCCGCGACCTCCGTCAGCAGCGCGCGATCCTCGACGATCTCGGCCCCGCTCGCGAAGGCGAGGTTCGTGGCGTCGTTCCAGATCGTCCCGGCCCGTTCCTCGGGGTCGATCAGCACCTTCGCGCGCCGCAACTTCGCCGCGTAATCGTCGAAGCCGGTCACGCGGATCTCGCCCGGGGCCATGAAGCGGTGTCCCTCGGTGACGTCGCCTGCGACGATCCCGTCGAGTTCGAGCGGCACGATCTCGTGGCCGTCCTCGCGCGTCAGCACACAAACGATGCGGTGGAGCGGCCGCACCCAGCGCAGAGTGCCGGCGCCCCAGCGCATGGATTTGGGCCAGGGAAAGCCGCGGATCGCCTGTTCGAGCACTTCGGCCACGATCTCGGCCGCCGGCCGGCCGGTGCGCTGGATGACGGCGAAATAGACCTCTCCCTTGCCGGTCTCGCGGCGCTCCAGATCTGCGGGTGCCACGCCCGCGCCGCGCGCGAAGCCCTCGACCGCCTTGTCGGGCGCGCCGACCTTCGGTCCCTTGCGCTCCTCGCGCGTGTCGGGAGAGCGGTCGAGCAGCCCCTCGAGCGCCAGAGTCAGCCGCCGCGGCGTGACGAAGGCGCCGGCATGGGCATAGGTCAGCCCCGCCTCGACCAGATTGTCGGTCACCAGACGGCGCAGGTCCTGCGCCGCCTGCGCCTGCATCCGGGCGGGGATCTCTTCGGAGAAGAGTTCGATCAAAAGGTCGGGCATCTACTCAAAATCCTCTCGCGGGGGGCAATCCTCGCCCACTTGCGTGCCGTCATAGGCGAGCTCGCCGCAATCGTTGAGCTGCTGCCAGGCGAACCCTCGGCCATCCTCGAGAATGGCGATCATGCGGTCGACGCCGTAGGCGACGTTCTTCTCGCCCAGAAACACCGCGCCGCGGCCCTGGGCGACCTCCCGGCCGATTGCGGCGGCATCGAAGCAATCGAACCAGCGCGGCGCGTTGAGCGGCTCGGCCCCGGGGGCCGCCGCCAGACGCTCCCGCGCCTCGGGGAGGCCGAGATCGGTGTCGAAGCAGGCGCGGAACCGGATGGGCGACGAATTGGCGTCGATCGCGCGGATATCCGTGGCCGGAACCGGCGCGGGCGCGCCCCCGTCCGCCGGCGTCGCGCGCAGAGCCGCCGGGTCGAGATCGACGCGGTCGTAATAGTAATAGACCTGGAGATAATAGACCGCGGCCGCGACGACGAGAGAGCTGATCACGATGGCTGCGGTCAGGATCTTGCCGATCATGCCGCGCGGCCACCGGCATCCGTGGCGAGGAAGGCGTCGGCGCAGGCCCGCGTCAGCGCCCGTACCCGGCCGATATAGGCCTGACGTTCGGTGACCGAGATCACACCCCGCGCGTCGAGCAGGTTGAAGATGTGGCTCGCCTTGATCGCCTGGTCATAGGCGGGCTGCGCCATCACGATGTGCCGACCCGTGCGGGGATCGGTCTGCGGCTCGGCGAGGATGCGGGCGGCCTCGGCCTCGGCATCGACGAAATGCCGAAGCAGGGTCTCGGTGTCGGCCACGTCGAAATTCCAGCGGGCATATTGCGCCTCGGCCTCGCGGAAGACGTCGCCATAGGTCAGCGGAATGGGCGCGTCGGGCGGGTTGAACGGCATCGCGTTGCCGTCGTCGTAGCCCAGGACATACATCGCCAGCCGCTCAAGCCCGTAGGTGAGCTCGCCCGAGACGGGATGGCAGTCATGGCCGCCCACCTGCTGGAAATAGGTGAATTGCGACACTTCCATGCCGTCGCACCAGACCTCCCAGCCAAGCCCCCAGGCCCCGAGCGTGGGGCTTTCCCAATCGTCCTCGACGAAGCGGATGTCGTGGAGCTCCGCGTCGATCCCGATGGCCCGCAGAGAGCCGAGATAGAGCGCCTGGAGATCGGGCGGCGACGGCTTCACGATCACCTGGAACTGGTAGTAGTGCTGCCAGCGGTTGGGACTGTCCCCATAGCGGCCGTCGGTGGGCCGGCGCGAAGGCTGCACGTAGGCCGCGGCCCAGTGTCCGGGCCCGAGTGCGCGCAGCGTGGTCGCCGGATGGAACGTGCCCGCGCCCACCTCCATGTCGTAGGGTTGCAGGATGGCGCAGCCCGCCTCGGCCCAATAGGACTGGAGCGCAAGGATGATGTCCTGGAAACAGCGCGGCTGGCTCATTCGGCGTCCTCGGGCGGGGTGGGTGAAGCGTCGCCTGCATAGGCAGATGCGCAACAAGGGTCAATCGCACGCGCCGGTAACGCCACGCTTTCTTGACCTTTCCGGGGCTTTCGGGGTGACGTTGCCACGAATGCGCCGCCCCGGGCGACCAGATGATCGATGGAACGATGATGACAGGACTTCTCCGCGCTGCATTGGCGGTGGTTTTCACGATGGCGACTTTCGCGGCTCCGGCGCAGCAGGCGAGCTGGGTCCAGATCGAGGCGCAGCCGAGCGAGGGCGCGGCGATCGAGCGGGCGGCCACCTATGCGCGGCGCATCGACGACGTGAGCGGCTTCCGCCTCGGATCGACGCGCTGGCATGCAATCGTCCTCGGGCCCTATTCCGAGGCCGAGGCGCAGGAAACGCGCAACACCCTTCGGGCGGCGCGGCTGATCCCGGCCGATGCCTTCATCAGCGACGGCACGGCATTTCGCGGCCGCTTCTGGCCCCGAGGGGCTGCGGCCGCGACGCCGACGGCACTCAGGGATGATGCGCTCCTCGACCCGGCAGAGGCGCGGGAAGCGTCGGACGAGTCGCGCGCCGAGGCGCTGCGCTCCGAACGCAGCCTCACGGCGCCCGAGCGTCGCGCGCTTCAGGTCGCGCTGCGCGGAGCGGGTTTCTATGACGCGGCCATCGACGGGGCCTTCGGGGCGGGCACGCGCACGGCGATGCAGGCCTGGCAATCGGCGCGCGGATACGCGGCGACGGGCGTGCTCACCACGGCTGAGCGCGCGGCCCTGATCCGCGAATACGACGAGATCCTCGACGGCCTCGGGATGGAGAATGTGCGCGACGCGACGGCCGGCATCGCCGTCGACATGCCCGCCGCGCTGGTGCGGTTCGACCGCTACGATCCGCCCTTTGCGCATTACGATCCGGTGGACGACACGCTCCACCGGGTCCTGCTGATCAGCCAGCGCGGCGACCGGGCGACGTTGCGCGGTCTCTACGACGTGATGCAGACGCTCGAGATCGTCCCGCAGGAGGGTCCCCGCGCCATGCGCGATGCGGGCTTCACCCTGGTCGGCGAGGACCGCGATATCGTTTCCGAGACCGAAGTGCGGCTCGAGAATGGACAGATCAAGGGCTTCACCCTCATCTGGCCCGCGGGAGACGAGGCGCGGCGCCGGCGCGTGGTGGAGGAGATGTCCGCGAGTTTCGCGACGGATCCCGCGACCGTGATGGACCAGCGCGCCGGCACGCCGTCTGAGGATCAGAGCATCGACCTTCTGGCGGGCCTGCAGATCCGGCGGCCGGAGATCATCCGCTCTGGCTTCTACGTCACGCCGCGCGGCGACGTGGTGACGACATCGGATGCGGTCGACGGATGCGGTCGGATCACGCTCGACGACGACGTCGAGGCGCAGATCGTCGCGCGCGACGCGGCGCAGGGTCTCGCCCTCATTGAACCCGCGCGGCCCCTTGCCCCGCGCGCCCATGCGGCGTTCCAGGGCGCGGTGCCGCGCCTTTCGTCGCAGGCGATCCTGTCGGGGTACAGCTTCGACGGCGCGCTCGGGGCACCGACGCTCAGCTATGGTGCGCTGGAGGATCTGCGCGGCCTCGACGGCGAGGAGGAGATTTGGCGGTTCGCCCTCTCGGCCCGGCCGGGCGATGCCGGGGGGCCGGTCGTCGACCGCTCGGGCGCGGTGCTGGGCATGCTGTCGGCGGGTCCAGGCGGGGATCGCCGATCGCTGCCCGAGGACGTGGCCTTCGCCGTCGATGCGGAGGCCGTGATGGCCTTCCTCGACGCGAACGGGATCGAGGCCGAGGTAAGCGAGAATGCGGCGGAGCCTCCGCGCGGCACCTTTGAGGATCGCCTGCGGGACATGACCGTTCTGGTCGGTTGCTGGAAGTGAGCCGCCTCGGGGGCGGTCGAAGGCGTTCTCAGCCGAGGATCGCCTGCATCAGCGCGCTGTCCTTGTCCTTCAAATCGTCGATCACGTCGAAATGGTGGCGATCCGGCGCGACGTCGCAGGGCACGCCCCATGCCGCCGAGAGCGCCCGCGCCTGATCGAGGAAGGCCGGCCGTTCGGCCCCGCCGACCCACACCCTGACGGGCACGTCCAGCGCGGGCCCGAGCAGCGTGGGACTTTCGCCCAGGGCTTCGCGCGGGGTGAGGCGCAGATCGTCGTTGAGCGTCGTCTCGAGCAGCGGCCGCAGATCGCCCAGCGGCGAGATCGGCACGCAGGACGCGATCCGGTCGGCGACCGCGGCGGGAAGCATCGCATCGGCGCAGAGCATCCGCGCCACCAGGTGCCCGCCCGCCGAATGCCCCGCGAGGCGCAGGGGTCCCGGCACCGCTTCGGAGATGATGGTCAGGGCCTGGACGATCTCCCGCGTGATCCGCGAGATCCGCGCGGCCGGCGCGAGCGTATAGCCCGGCATCGCGACGGCCCAGCCCGCATCGAGCCCGCCCTTGGCGAAGGCGGACCAGTCCTCGGGCGCGAAAGCCCGCCAATAGCCCCCGTGGACGAAGACCATCAATCCCCTGGGCTCGTCCTCGGGCAGGAACAGGTCGAAGATCTGGCGCATGTCGTCGCCATAGGCCCAGTTGAGCAGCGCCCTCTTGCCGAGGGCGAGACGAAAGGCCGACGCCTCCTCCCGCCACCGGGGCGGATAGCTTTCCGCATCCGGAATGTGGTCGCGATTGTTGTAGGCATCGTCATTGATCATCGGCGCGTCGCTCCTTGTTGCGCCTACCCTGCCGAAATTCCAACGGTATTCCACACGAAAAGGGCCGCACCCGTCGGTGCGGCCCCGGCAACGTCGGACCTGACGCGCTTATGCGTCCTCGGCCTCGACCCGGCGCGCCTCGACTGTCCGGCCACCGCCGATCTCGATGCGCCGCGGTTTGAGCGCCTCGGGCACCTCGCGCACCAGCGAGATGTTGAGCATGCCGTTCACGTGCGTGGCCTCGGTCACGCGGACATGGTCGGCGAGCGCGAACCGGCGCTCGAAGGCACGGGTGGCGATACCGCGGTGCAGGAAGGTCCGGCGTTCGTCCTCCTCGGCCTTTCTGGCGGTGACGATGAGGGCGCTCTCGCGCTGTTCGACGGAAAGCTCCTCGTCGGTGAAGCCTGCCACGGCGATCTGGATCTGCCAGGCGTCGTCGGCGGTCTTCTCGATGTTGTAGGGGGGATAGGTCTGCGCGCCGCTGGTATCGGACATCACGCGGTCCATGAGGTCGGCCATCTGGTCGAAACCGACGGTGGCGCGATAAAGCGGGGCAAGATCGAAACTACGCATGGAGGTCATCCTTTTCATAAGCGATAACGGTTGCGTGCCCTCCCATTCAGGGACGGGCAGCTCGGGCTTTGCCGGACCCTGTTGCGGCATCCGGTATCGCTCAGGTGGGAAGATCCGGCCCCGCGTTCAAGATTTCCGGACCAAAATTTTTGCCGGAATTTTGCCCCTGCGGGCCGACCGTACCCCCCCTCGCCCGCGCGGCGGCGCGAACGGGGCTCAGGCGTCTTCCATGGCCGGCATTGCCGCCTGACCGAGCTTCGCCGGGCGCGGCCCGCCGGTCGCCCAGTCGATCAACTCGACCGTATGCACCACCGGAATCTGCGTGCCGCCGGCGATCTGGACCATGCAGCCGATATTGCCGGCCGCGATGATCTGCGGTGATTTCGCCTCGAGCGTGCGCACCTTGCGGGCCTTGAGATCCGCCGAGATCTCGGGCTGCATGAGGTTGTAGGTGCCCGCGGAGCCGCAGCACAGGTGACTGTCGGCGGGCTCCACCACCTCGTAACCGACCCGCTTGAGAAGCGTCTTCGGATGCGTCTTGATCTGCTGGCCGTGCTGCAACGAACAGGCCGCGTGATAGGCGACCCGGATCGGGCCGTGGCCCGGATGCGGCTCGTGCGCGGCATCGGTGCCGGCGATGTCCTCGCGCGCCTGGTTCAGCCCCTCAGGCGCGTCGCCCGGCACGAGGTCCATCAGCACCTCGCTGATATCCTTGGCCTTGGCGCTGATCTCGGCGGCGTCCTCGGCCATCGGATCGTTGCGCAGCATGTGGCCGTAATCCTTGACCGTCGTGCCGCAGCCGGACGTGTTCACCACCACGGCGTCGAGCCCGCCATCGCCCCTGACCCCCATCCAGGCACGGATGTTGCGCTTGGCCGCCGCGTGGCTCTCGTCTTCCTTGCCCATGTGGTGAACCAGCGCGCCGCAGCATCCCATGTCCTTCGCGACCACGACCTCGGCGCCAAGCCGCGTCAGGACGCGGATCGTCGCGTCGTTGATGTCGGTATCGAGCGCCTTCTGCGCGCAGCCGGTCAAGAGCGCCACGCGCATCTTGCGCTCGCCCTCGGCCGGAAAGGTCTGCGGATCGTCGTTGCGGCTTTTCGCCGGCAGGCTTTTCGGCGCCATCTCGAGCATCGCACGCAGCCGCACGTCCGGCATCAGCCGCGCGAAGGGCCGGCCGATCCGGGCGCCCATCAGTGCCAGCCGGAACCGCCCCGGATAGGGCAGCGTGCGCGCCAGGATCCAGCGGATCGCACGGTCGCGCCACGGCCGCTTGTAGGTCGCCTCGATATGCGCCCGCGCGTGGTCGACGAGGTGCATGTAATGCACGCCCGACGGACAGGTCGTCATGCAGGCGAGACAGGACAGGCACCGGTCGATATGAGTCACCGTCTTCTCGTCGGCCGGCCGGTCGTTCTCCAGCATGTCCTTGATGAGGTAGATGCGCCCGCGCGGGCTGTCCAACTCGTCGCCCAGCACCTGATAAGTCGGGCAGGTCGCGGTGCAGAACCCGCAATGGACGCAGGCCCGCAGGATCTCGTTGCTGCGCGCGGTGGCCGGGTCGGCAAGCTGTTCGGGCGTGAAATGGGTCTGCATGTCATGCTTTCTCGGGTTCGGGTGCCGTGGCGGGGCCCATCAGGCCGGGATTGAGGATGCCGCGCGGATCGAACCTCTCGCGCAATCCCCGGGCGATGGCCGCCAGCGGCGGAGCTTCGGGGTGGAACGTGCCCAGCCGCGCGCGGGTGTCGTGTCCCGCCCGGAGGAGCGTGGCATGGCCTTTGATGCCAGAGAGACGCCCGCGCAGATCGGTACCGGCCTCGACGCCGGCCCAGACGAGCCCGCCCGCCCAGTCCATGAGCAGGGACGCACCGTCGAGGGCCTCGGCCACGCGCGGCCCGTCGGAGGGCTTGACCGAGATCCGCCAGAGATCCTCGCTCCGCCCCGCGAACATCCGTGCATCGCGGATGTCGCGCCAGAGATCGGCGACACGGCCGGGATCGGTCTCGACCGAAACGTCGCCATAGGCGGCGAGATGCGCCGTGAGCCGTTCCGTCCGGTAGGCGACCGAGGCCTCGAATCCTTCGAGCCTGAGATGCGTCGCGGGGCTGTCGCCCGGCAGGTGGGCCGCGGCGGAGATCTCGAAGGGAGAGCCCATCGCGCGCGCCATCGCCTCCGTGGCCTGGCGCGGGGACAGGCCGTGCAGCGTCAGCGTGGCGCTCGCCGCGGTGCCAGGCAGGACCTTGAAGCTCACCTCGCTCAGCACCCCGAGCGTGCCGTGACTGCCCGCCATCAGCTTGACCAGATCGTAACCCGTGACGTTCTTCATCACCCGGCCGCCATTGCGGATGAGCTTGCCCGTCCCGTCGACGAACCGCACGCCGATGAGGCAGTCGCGGCAGGCGCCGGCCACGATCCGCCGCGGCCCGCTGGCATTGACGGCCACCGCGCCGCCGATCGTGGGCTCGCCCTCGGTGCCCAGAATGGCGCGGTGATCCATCGGCTCGAACGGCAGACGCTGATTCTCGGCGGAGAGCGTGTCCTTGATTTCGGACAAGGGCGTGCCCGCGCGCGCCACGATCGTCAGCGCACCGGGCTCGTAGAGGGTGATGCCGGTCAGGCCGCGGGTCGAAAGTGTGCGTCCGTCGACGGGCACGAAGGACCGCGTGCCGCCGCCCGTGATCCTGAGCGGCCCGTCGGCAGCCTGTACCGCCTCGCCGAGCTCGGTTTCGTTCGATGGTTCGATCTGCGCCATGCGCTCTCTCCTGCCGCCTGGAATCCGTTCGCGACGCTATTCGGCCGCGATGCGTCGCGTTTCGGTCGAGGCGAGCGGGAATACCTTCGCGGGATTCAGGAGCCATGCGGGGTCGAACACGTCCTTGATCCCGAGCTGCGCCTCGATGTCGTCGGGCGTGAACTGCGCGGTCATCAGATCGCGCTTCTCCACGCCCACGCCATGCTCACCGGTGAGGCAGCCCCCCACCTCGACACAGAGGCGCAGGATGTCCGCTCCCATCTCCTCGGCCTTGTCGAGGTCGCCCTCCTTGTTGGCATCGAAAAGGATCAGCGGATGCATGTTGCCGTCGCCCGCATGGAACACATTCGCGACCTCGAGCCCGTATCGCTGCGACAGGTCACGGATACCGCCCAGAACCTTGGGCAATTCGTTGACCGGGATCGTCCCGTCGAGACAGATATAGTCGTTGATCTGCCCCATCGCCCCGAAGGCCGATTTGCGCCCCAGCCAGATCCGCGCCGATTCCTCGGGCGAGCCGCTTTCGCGCAGCTCGACCGGGTCGTGGCTTTCGGCGATCTTCTTGATCTTGCCAAGCTGCTCGTCGATCTCGGCGTCCGATCCCTCGACCTCGACGATCAGCAGCGCCTCGCAATCGGGATAGCCCGCGCCCGCGAAGGCTTCGGTCGCCCGGATACAGGGCCGGTCCATGAACTCGATCGCGACCGGCAGGACGCCGGCCTTGATGATGTCGCTGACGCAGGCGCCCGCCACCTCGTTCGACGAAAACCCGATCAGCACGGGCCGCGCCCCTTCGGGCTTCGGCAGGATCCTCAGCGTGGCCTCGGTCACGACGCCCAACTGCCCCTCGGAGCCGCAGATGAGACCGAGAAGGTCGTAGCCCGCCGCGTCGAGATGCGCGCCGCCGATCTCCGTCACGGTGCCGTCCATCATCACCATCGTGACGCCCAGCAGGTTGTTGGTCGTCACGCCGTATTTCAGGCAATGCGCTCCGCCGGAATTCATCGCGATGTTGCCGGCGATGGCACAGGCAAGCTGGCTCGACGGGTCGGGGGCGTAGAAGAAGCCGTCCTCCTCGACCGCGCCCGTGACGCTGAGATTGGTGCGGCCGCTCTGCACGCGGATATACCGGTCGTCGTAATTCGTCTCGATCACCTCGTTGAGACGCGCGACGCCGAGGATCACGCTGTCGGCGGTCGGCAATGCGCCGCCCGCCAGAGAGGTGCCCGAGCCGCGCGGCACGACCGGCACGCCCTCTTCGTGGCAGATCCGGAGAATCGTCGCGACCTCTTCGGTCGAGGACGGCAGGACCACCGCGAGGGGCGCGCATTTATATGCCGTGAGCGCATCGCATTCGTAGGCGCGCGTCTCGTTGGGCTCGTGGATCACGGTATTGTCGGGCAGCGCCTCGCTGAGGCGGCGCACCACCTCGACCTTGCGCGACATGATGGCGGCGTTGGGTACGGGCATATCCATGGCGATGTCCTCCTCTTTCGTATGTGGACCGGACATGGCGGGGGTTCAAGTGGACGCGCCCGCGCAGGCGGACTTGCGAGGCCCCCCGGACGGTGCGAGATATCGGGGTACATGGCACATCTCCTCCCGTCCAGCCTCCTGATCCTGCTCGGCCCCTGGGATTACGCGGGGCTCGTGCTGACCGTCGCGGCATGGTGGCTCGTCGGCGCGCGGATCGAGCGTCCCGGCGCGCGGCGCCCCTCGGTGACGGTCCTGATGATGCAGTTCCGGCGCGACTGGATGAACCGGATGGTCGAGCGCGATCCGCGCATCTTCGACGCGCAGGCGCTGGCGTCGCTGCGGCAGAGCACGTCGTTCTTCGCCTCGACCTGCGTCATCGCGATCGGCGGGGCGCTCGCCCTGATCGGCAATGCCGAAAGCCTGCGCGGCGTGGCCGAGGGGCTGGGCGAACATGACGTGCCCGCGATCCTGTGGCAGGTGAAGCTGCTGCCGGTGACGTTCTTCCTGCTCGCCGCGTTCCTGAAATTCGTCTGGTCGAACCGCCTCTTCGGATATTCCATGGTGGTGATGGCGGCGGTGCCCAACGACGCGGCGGACCCGGCGGCGCGGCCGCGCGCGGCGCAGGCGGCCGAGCTCAACATCCGCGCCGCGGTGAACTTCAACCGCGGGCTCCGCGCGATGTATTTCGCGCTCGCGGCACTCGCCTGGCTCGCGGGGCCCCTGGCGCTGATCGCGGGCGCCGCGATCGCGACCTGGATCGTCTGGTCGCGCGAATTCATGTCGCGCCCTCGCGATATTCTGATCGGCAGGAACTGACATCGCCGCCACCTGCATGCTAGGAGACGCCACATGAAATATCTCGTCGCCGCCCTCCTCTTCGCCTGGCCCGCAGGCGCCGATCCTGCCGTGGTCGAGGATGCCTTCGCCAAGGACGAACATGGCGGCTGGACGATTTCCGTCACGCTGCGCCATGCCGATACCGGCTGGGAGGATTACGCCGACGCCTGGCGGGTCGAGCTGCCCGACGGAAAGGTTCTGGCGACCCGCGCCCTCACGCATCCGCACGTGACGGAACAGCCTTTCACCCGCTCGCAGACCGGCATCGCGATCCCCGAGGGCGTCGACGCGGTCGAGATCCGGTCGCGCACCACGCCCGACGGCTGGAGCGACAAGAGCTTTCGCCTCGTCCTGCCCTAGCGATCGCCGACGCGGCGATCGGTCCGGACGCGCAGGCCCGCCCTATCGCCGCCCCTCGCGAAGCCATGCCCCCACCGTCAGCGCCGCGGCGATCAACAGCCAGGCCCAGGCCGGAAGGATCGCCCGCGTGGTCACATCGGCCGTGAGATAGGCGTTGCGCGGCGTGATGCCGAGCCAGCCGCGGCCCTCCGCGACCCGCCCTTCGCGGACCACGCGCAAATCGGGAATGCCGTCCGCGATGTCGCGGATGCCACCTCGGCCGGCCTCGATCACCGGTTCCAGCTCCTCGCCGCTTGCCACCGTCTGCTCGAATTCCCGCGGCGCCGACGGGCCGAGCGCGATGACCGTCTCCTCGTTGCCCTCCGCCAGCCGGTAGAGACCGATCTCGGGGCCGGTATAGGTCGCCTGGAACCGTCCCGGCGCGACCTGCTCCATTGGGATGACCGTCACCTCTCCGTCGGGCCCGGTGATCTCGAGATCGCCGACCTCGTCGCTCAGCGTGCGGCGCGTGATCGTCATCTCCTGCCCTTCGGCGGTCGCGTCGAGCGCCTCCTCGTCGAGCTCGGGCTCCTTCATCATCCAGTGCGCCAGCCGGCGCAGCAATTCGAGCTGCGGCCCGCCCCCGTCGAATCCCCGCGACCAGAGCCAGGCGTGATCCGATCCCAGAAGCGCCACCCGGCCCTCGCCCACGCGGTCGAGGATGAGCAGCGGCCCCCCCTCCGCGCCGGTCATGGCCACCTGCCCGCGCACGGCGTCGAGTTCGATCTGCCGCAGCCAGCGGCCCCATTCGGGCGTCTCCCCGCCCCCGGTCAGCCCCTGCGTCACGGGATGCCGCTCCCCCAGCTCGGTCAGCTCGGGCAGGAACGGTGCCTCGATCACGCGGCTCGTCGGGGCGCCCGGCATCACCTCGCCCAGAGGCGAGCGATAGAGCGAGGCGGCCGTCGCGAAATCCGGACCCGCCGCGATCAGCACCGCGCCGCCGTCGACGACGTATTGGCGCACGTTGTCGAGATAGATCGCCGGCAGGATTCCGCGCCGCTGGTAGCGGTCGAAGATGATCAGGTCGAACTCGTCGATCTTGTCGAGGAAGAGCTCCCGCGTGGGAAAGGCGATGAGCGACAACTCGTCCACCGGCACCCCGTCCTGCTTCTCGGGCGGGCGCAGGATCGTGAAATGCACCAGATCGACCGAGCTGTCGGATTTCAGCAGGTTGCGCCACGTGCGCTCTCCCGGATGCGGCTCGCCTGACACCAGCAGGACGCGCAGGCGGTCACGCACGCCGTTGATCTGCACGACCGCCGCGTTGTTGCGGTCCGTGAGCTCGCCCTCGGCGGCCGGCACGCTGAACTGGATGACGTTGCGCCCGCCATGCGGCAGCGTCACCGGCAGTTCCAGATCCTCGCCCACCGGAACGGTGAAGTTCGCGGGCGCCCCGCCGTCGATCGCGATGTCGATCTCGACGGGTCCCTCCTCCTCGGCGGGCACGTCGCCCTGATTATCGATCCTGAGGCGCAGCGCGACTTCCTCGCCCAGAATGGCGAAGGCCGGCGCGTTGAGGATGGCGAGCCGCCGGTCCCAGTCGTCCTCCCGCCCCGTGAGCAACAGGTGCAGCGGCGCGGGAAGGTCCGGCGCCCGCTCGATGTCGTGGAGCCGCCCGTCCGAGACGAGGATCGCGCCCGCCAGCCGCGCCTCGGGCTCTTCGGCCATCGCATCGGCCAGCGCGGTCATCAGAAGGCTGCCCCGGTCGCCGTTGCCGTCGCCCATGCGCACCACGCGCAGTTCGGTATTGTCGAGCGCGGCGACCTCGGCCTCGATCCGCGCCAGCGCGGCCGCGCTTTGCGCCGGCCGGTCCGACAGGCCCTGCGAGGCGCTCTCGTCGATGACGGCAATGACGATATCGCTAAGCGGCGCGCGGTCCTCGTTTTGCAGCGACGGGTTGGCCAGCGCCGCCAGGAGCGCGAGGCCCCCCAGCGCCCGCAGCCACCATCCCGCGAGGCCGCGCCAGAGCGCCAGGATCACGGTCGCCCCGACGAGGACGGCCAGTACCGCCAGCAGGGCGATCGGCGCGAGGGGGTCGAAGATGATGCTTCCGGTCAAACCTGCCTGTCCTTCATCTGGTGTCGACGGCGGGGGTCGATACCCCGGCCGGGTGGCCTATTGCCCGAGCCGATCGAGCAAGGCGGGCACGTGAACCTGGTCGGATTTGTAGTTGCCGGTCAGCACATGCATGACGAGGTTCACACCGAACCGCAGCGCGATCTCGCGTTGCCGTTCCCCGGCGAACCCGCGGCCCACCGGCAACAGCGTGTTGCCCGCATCGTCGATCGCCCAGGCCGCCGCCCAGTCATTGCCGCCGATCACCACCGGCGTCACGTTGTCGTTGAGGTTGCGGAACGGCATCCCCTCGATCGCCTCGGCATCGGGCGGGGCGGCCTCGACCCAGACGTCGCGACCCATGCGGCGGCCGGGAAAGTCCTGCAGGAGATAGAATGTCCGCGTCAGGACGTGATCCTCGGGCACCGGCTCGAGCGGCGGGATATCGAGCGGGCGGGCCAGTTCCTGAAGCTTGCGCCCCGCGGGCGTCGCGGCACCGAACCCCGCCACGTCGGCGTCGCGCGTGTCGAAGAGGATCATGCCGCCGCCCCGCAGATAGGCGTTGAGCTTGGCATAGGCCGCGTCGGAGGGGACGGGCTGATCCGGCGTCACCGGCCAGTAGAGGAACGGAAAGAAGGCCAGCTCGTCGGTCTCGAGATCGATGCCCATCGGCGCCGCCGGCTCGACCGAGGTGCGGGCGAAGAGCGTGCGCGACAACCCCTCGAGCCCCGCCGCGGCAATCTCGTCGACCTGCGCGTCGCCGGTCATGACATGCGCGAGGACGACTTCCGAGGTGGCCTCGATCGCGAATTCCCCCAGGGGCGCGCGCTCGGCGTCCTGCGCCCGGGCCTCGCCCACCGGGATCAGCAGCGCGAGAAAAACCGCGGCCGCGCTGGCCCGCGGGCCCGTCAGCCGCCCGCCGAGCCAGAGCGACGCCAGGATGTCACCCGCCAGCACCGCGATCGCCGCGGCGAGAAACCACCCCTTCAGATCCGTCTCGCGGGCGATACCAAGGCCCTCGACCGGGACATGCGCAGGCCACGCGGCCGCCTCCAGCGCCGCGTCGGGCCCGAGCACGTTGAGCGCGACGCGGCGATCCTCGCCGGCATAAAGTCCGGGTGGCGTGTCGGGGCCCGGCTGGGCGGCGGCCAGATCCTCGCCGGGGATGCCGGGATAGGTGCCCGCCTCGTCGACCTGGCCGAACGCGTCGAGCACGGCATCGACGCTCCAGGTCGTGCCGGCGAGATCCGCGGCCGAGGGCCGCGCCGGCCGGGTCGAGACGGCCAGCCGTTCCAGCATCGAAACGAAAAGCCCCGAGAGCGGCAGCGACGACCATTCCGCATTCGCCGTGACATGAAAGAGCACCACCTGCCCCTGTCCGATCCGGTTGCGCGTGACCAGCGGCGTGCCGTCGGTCAGCGACGCGATCGTGCGCTCGGCAAGCGTCGGATCGGGCTGCGCCATCACTTGCGCGTTCACTCTCACCTCCGGCGACACGGCGAGGCCGTAGAACGGCGAGCCCTCCGAGAAGGTACGCAGCGCCTTGGGTTCGCCCCAGCTCATCGCGCCGCCGACCGACCGGCCGCCCGCGCGCAATCGCACCGGCATCAGCGGCGCCTCGTCGCCGCGCCCCACATCGCTCGCCGCGAGGCGCGGGCCGGCAAAGCGCAGCAGCAGGCCCCCCTCCTCGACCCATCGCTCCACTTCCCGGGCCTGGCCTTCGGGAAGCGTCGCCACGTCGGCCAGCACGATGACGTCGGGATTGGCGAGCAGCACGTCCGACAGCGACCCGTCGATCAGGTCGGCCACCGGCTCCAGCGCCTGCCGCAGGTAATGCAGCGGCGAGAGCAGCGACAGGCCCTCGCGGTCGTCCGACCCCGAGATCAGCGCGATCTCGCGCCGCCTAAGCGCATCGTCGGTCAGAACGACGGCCCCGGCCGAGCGGATCCCCGGGATCTCGAACCGGCTGACCCGGTTGCGCAGCTCGGGCGGAAGCGACAGCGCGAGTTGCGCCTCGCGCGACCCGTCCTCGAAGGCCAGCGTCTCGCGGGCGAGCTCGCGTTCAATCCCGTTGGGATCGAGCCCGCGGGCCGCGACGGTGATCTCGGCGGCACCCGCAGCGTCCGCGCGCAGCGCGCTGAGCGCGATCGCGCCATCCTCGAAGACCGGCGGCGTCAGACCGTAGATCGGGCGCGGCGACTGGAAGACCCTGACCGCGCCCCGATCCTCGAGCGCGTCCAGCGCCGCCGCGCGCCAGTCCCGCGCGACCCCGTCCGATAGCCAGATCGTGTCGAACCCGCCCTCGAGCCCGGCCGCCCACTCGGCAACGCCCGACGGCGCCCAGGCCCGCGGCGTCAGCCCCGGAAGCTGCGCCGCCCAGTCCTGTGCCGCCCGGAACGGCAGATCGCCTTCCGGCCGATCGGTCAGGGTCACGATCGCCACGGGGCGGTTGTCGCGCGCCGCTTCGGTCAATGCCTGTTCCACGCGGTCGATCCGCCGCGGCCAGTCCCGCGCATCGGCCCAGCTGCCGTCGAGCAGGACGAGGAGCGGTCCGTCACCCGCCGCGCGCTCCGACGGATTGAGCACGGGCCCCGCGAAACCCACGATGAGGGCGGCCACCGCGAGCGCGCGCAGCAACAGCAGCCACCAGGGCGTCCGGTCGGATTGATGCGCATCGTCCGTCAGCCCCAAAAGCAGGGCGACGCCCGGAAACTGCCGGCGGATCGGCGCGGGCGGCACCGCCCGCAGCAGCAGCCACAGGACCGGCAGCGCCAGAAGCCCCAGCAGGAGCCAGGGCGCCGTGAAGCCTATGGGTCCGAGGATCCACATCAGCCCGTGCGCTCCAACGCGGAATAGAGCCACAGTAGCGGCGCGGTCGCTGGGCCGTCGGTATGGTGCAGGTGGTACTGCCATCCCGTGACGCGCGCGAGGTGCTGCAGCCGGGCCTTGCGCTCGGCCAGCCGCGCGAGATAGCGGTCCCGCAGGTCGCGGGCCTTCAACGTCTCGTGGCGCAAGGTGCCACCCATCGATTCGAAGATCGTCCGCCCGTCGAACGGGAACGCCTCTTCCTGCGGGTCGAGCACGTGCAGAAGCACGCCGCCGACCCCCCGGTCGGCCGCTTCGAGCAGGGCGCCCTCGACGGGCGTGATGTCGCCCATGAAGTCGGAGGCGAAGACCGCGCGCGATCGCGACGGCATCTCCCGCGCGCGCGGCGCACCGTAATCGGCGGGGGTCGCATCGTCATCCTCGAGCGCCTGCGCCATCCGCAGGAGTTGCAGCGCGCCCGTCCGCGGCGGCAGGCCATGATCCGACAGGCCCACCCGCTCGCCGCCGTGGTTGAGCAGGATCGCCGCGGCCAGGGCCAGTTCGGAGGCGCGGGCGGCCTTGCTGGGCGCCCCGTCCGTGGCGAACGACATCGAACGGGACCGGTCGACCCAGAACATCACCGATTGCGCGGCCTGCCATTCCATCTGCCGCACGAAATGACCGTCGGACCGCCCCGACCGGCGCCAGTCGACCGATCGCGCCTCGTCACCGGGCATCGCGGGGCGGTATTGCCAGAACTCGTCGCCCTGCCCCGGTCGCCGCCGACCGTGGCTGCCGAGCAGGACAGTACGCGCCAGGTGCTGCGCGCCCGCCAGAAGTGCGGGCAGCGGTGCTGCCAGTCGTTCCGCCCGGGATCTCAGAAGTGCGGGATCGTTCACGCCGCGCGGGCCCGGGTCTTCTGATCCACCACCAGGTCGATGACGTGATCGAGGGTCTCGCCCCGCGCGCGCGCGGCGAAGCTCAGCGCCATGCGGTGGCCGAGCACGGGCATTGCCATGTCCGCGACGTCCTCGGCGTTCGGAGCGAGCCTGCCATCGAGCAGCGCCGCGGCCCGCACCGTCAGCATGAGCGCCTGTGCCGCACGCGGCCCCGGCCCCCAGCCCACATGGTCGCGGACCGGCTGCGGCGCGGTCTCGTCCTCGGGGCGGCAGGCACGGACCAGATCGAGGATCATCTCGACCACCGCGTCGCCCACCGGCATCCGGCGCAGGAGGCGCTGCGCGGCGATGAGCTCGTCGGTGGAGAAGACGGCGTGCGACACCGCCTCCTCTGCTCCGGTCGTCGTCAGCAGGATGTCGCGCTCGGTCGCGCGGTCGGGATAGGGCACGTCGATCTGCACCAGGAACCGGTCGAGCTGCGCCTCGGGGAGCGGATAGGTCCCCTCCTGCTCGATCGGGTTCTGCGTGGCCAGCACGTGGAACGGCGCCTGGAGCAGGTGCGCCTGTCCTGCGACGGTCACCGATTTTTCCTGCATCGCCTGCAACAATGCCGACTGCGTGCGCGGGCTCGCGCGGTTGATCTCGTCGGCCATCAGCAACTGGCAGAAGATCGGGCCTTGGATGAACTTGAACGCGCGGCTGCCGTCCTGACCGGTCTCGAGCACTTCGGAGCCGAGGATGTCCGCCGGCATCAGATCCGGCGTGAACTGCACGCGCTTGCCGTCGAGGCCCATCACCGTGCTCAGCGTCTCGACCAGCCGCGTCTTGCCGAGGCCCGGCAACCCGATGAGGAGCCCGTGGCCGCCGCAGAGAAGCGTCGCGAGCACCAGGTCGACCACCCGCTTCTGGCCGACGAACCGGGTTGTGATGCTGTCGCGGGCGGCGGCGAGCTTGTCGCCCAGTGCGTCGATCTCGTCCAGGATGGGGTCCGACATGACAAAATCCTCTAGGGGTCTAGGTCCTCGTGCATGATGGCGACCTATGGCGGCGGGCACAAATGACAAAAGAGCCGATTGGACAAAAGGACGTGAAGCCGGATGCCGGCAGCCTGGAGAAGAGCGTGCGGGACGCATCGAAAGGCGGTCTGCCGCCGGTGGAGGCCTGGGATCCTCCGTTCTGCGGCGATCTCGACATGGAGATCCGCCGCGACGGCACGTGGTTCTACCAGGGCACCCCGATCGGCCGCAAAAGCCTCGTACGGCTGTTCTCCACCATCCTCGTCCGCAAGGGCGACGCCTATTTCCTCGTAACGCCGGTCGAGAAGGTCGGCATCCGCGTCGAGGACGCCCCCTTCGTGGCCGTGGACTTCACCCGCGAGGGTCCGGATCTGGTCTTCGAGACGAATGTCGGCGACACCGTTCGGGCCGATGCCGATCACCCGATCCGGGTCGTCCGCGACCCGCAGACCGACGAGCCCGCTCCCTACATCCTCGTGCGCCGCAATCTCGAAGCCCTGATCGACCGCAAGAGCTTCTACCGGCTGGTCGAGATCGGCGAGACCGGAAGGCATGCGGGCGGCGACTGGTTCGGCCTGCGCTCGGGCGGGACGTTCTTTCCCGTCATTCCCGCCGCGGAACTCGGCTGAGGCGCGGGCGTCAGGTCTTGAGACGCGCACGCTCGTCGGCAAGCTGCTTTTCGAGAATGCGCACGTTCCTGCGCTTCTCCCGCCGCGAACCGAGCTGCTCGGTCGTCGGATTCGTCGGGACGAAATGCAGTTCGCCGTCGATCTCGCCCACGCTGAATCCCCGCCGGCCGGCGATGATGTCGCTGGAATAGCCCGAGCTGCAAAGCACGGTCACACAAAGTTCGGTGACCTTGGGAAAGTCGTCCGGCCGGCCCAGATGGTTGAGCGCACGCTCGACGATCTCCCCGTAACTGCCCGCGTCGATGAATTTTCCCGACGAGACGGGGCCCTGGTTGGTCCCCTCGCTCGGCGATGTGAGTGTATCCTTCCGCAGCTCCTCGCGATCGGTCACGAAGGTGCGCAGCATTTCTCCGTCGATCCTCACATCCGCGATCATCGCCGTGAGATGGATCGGCTCCGCCCCCATATTGGCGAGGAAACAGCGGGAATTCTTGGAGCTTCCCATCGAGCGGTTGATCAGCACGACCGGCCGTCTCTGACGCAGATAGCTGAAGAGGAATATCTGAAGATAGGCGATCCAGATGAGCGCCATCACGGCCTGCAACGCGACGTTCCAGATTTCGTAATTGCCCGTGATCCAGCTCATATCCATCGCGCACCTCTCCGGCATTGCCTTCGCGTCGCAACGCGCCCGGTCCTGCGCGGGGTTCCATCAGGATATGCGGGAAAGCCGCTCAAAGAAGGCGCCTCGACAGGCGCCTTCCACGATTCTCGCGGCATTCGAACTCGTGCGTCAGCTCTCGTGCGTGCCGCGGGCGGGGTAGTCGTTCTCGGTCACGAAATCCACCTTGTCGACCAGCTCGGCCACCGGCGGGCGCGCGAAGGGCATGTTGGAGATGTTGGCGAGATAGAGCTGGCCGTCGGGGCGGACCCAGAAAACCGCCGGCTCGGCAAAGATGTCGGGCTCGCCGTCCTTCATCTTCTCCGAGAGGTACAGGCCCCAGTCGCGGGCCTGCGCCTCGGTCAGGCCGTATGCCATCGGCAGGTCGCCGAGCTCCCAGTCGGAATGGGCCTTCTGCGCTCGCTCCTCGCTCTCCATCGAGACGGTCACCACGGACACGCCCTTGTCGGTCAGGGTCGGAAGGTGCTCGGCAAATTCCTTGAGGTAGCTCTTGCAGATCGGACAATGCAGGCCGCGGAACACGACGATCATGGTGAACTTGTCGGGTGTCTGTGCCGCAAGGCTCCAGTCGGGGCCGATGATCAGCTTGACGTCGAGATCGGGAGCCTTCTGGCCGGGAATGGGTGTGCTCGGCATGGTGTGAGATCCTTGTCTGTCGTGGGCGGGGACTCGCGCCCCGGATTGCCGCAGCCCAACGGAATCGCCCCCGCTATGTTTCGCGCGCGAAACATTTTGACCCGCGACCAAGCGCCCCATGCCGCCGCGGCTAGGTCGTCCCCGGCCGTTCCTCGCGCCATTCGCCGGGGGCAAGTCCCGTCACGGCATGCGCACCGACTTGCCATCGAACAAGCCTCAGGCAGGGAAAGCCCGCCTGCGCGCACATGCGACGGATCTGGCGGTTGCGCCCCTCGCGGATCGTCAGGCGGAGCCAGGCATCGGGCACGGTCTTGCGTGTTCGGACCGGCGGATCGCGCGGCCAGAGATCAGGCGCCTCGATCCGCTCGGCCAGTGCCGGTTTGGTCGGGCCGTCCTTGAGGATCATCCCGTCGCGCAACGCTTTGAGCGCGGCCTCGTCGGGATCCCCCTCGACCTGCACGAGGTAGGTCTTGGCGGTGTCGCCCGAGGTGATCCGCGCCTGCAAGCGTCCGTCATCGGTCAGCAGCAGCAGCCCCTCGCTGTCGCGATCGAGGCGTCCGGCCGCATAGACGCCCCTGGGCAGGCCGAACCGCGACAGGCCGTGCCAGCGCCCCTCGTCGGTGAACTGGCTGAGCGTGTTCATCGGCTTGTTGAAGGCGATCAGCACTAATGCGCCTCGGCCCAGTTGCCCCCCTGCCCGGCATCGACTTCGAGCGGCACGCTCAGATGCACCGCCGGGAGCGACGCGCCCTCCATCACCTCGCGGGCCCGGCCGATCAGCGCGTCCTCGTGGCCCGCATCGACCTCGAAGAGCAGTTCGTCGTGTACCTGGAGCAGCATCGTGGCCGGCAGGTCGGCGATCGCGGCATCCATGCGGATCATCGCGCGGCGGATCACGTCGGCCGCGGTGCCCTGGATCGGCGCGTTGATGGCCGCGCGCTTGGCGAACCCCGCGCCGGGGCCCTTGGCGTTGATCTCGGGCGTGTTGATGCGGCGGCCGAACATGGTCTGCACGTAGCCATGCTCCTTCGCGAAGCGCACGGTGTCGTCCATGTAGGCACGGATATTGGGGAACCGCTCGAAATAGCGGTCGATGAAGCCCTGCGCCTCCTCGCGGGGAATGCGCAGGTTGCGCGCGAGGCCGAAGCCCGAAATGCCGTAGATCACGCCGAAATTGATCGCCTTTGCCTGGCGGCGGATCTCTGGCGTCATCTGCTCGAGCGGCACCCCGAACATCTCGCTCGCGGTGAGCGCATGGATGTCCTGCCCCTCCCTGAAAGCCTGTTTCAGCTCGTCGATCCCGGCCATGTGGGCGAGGATCCTGAGCTCGATCTGGCTGTAGTCGAGGGCGACGAGCGTCTTGCCCTCGGGGGCGACGAACGCCTCGCGGATGCGGCGCCCCTCTTCGGTGCGGATCGGGATGTTCTGCAGGTTCGGATCGGTCGAGGCGAGCCGCCCGGTCGCGGCGCCCGCGATGGAATAGGAGGTATGCACGCGCCCCGTCGTGGGGTCGATGTGATCCTGCAGCGCGTCCGTGTAAGTGGATTTAAGCTTGCTCACCTGCCGCCAGTCGAGCACGCGGCCGGGCAATTCGTGTTCGGTCGCGAGATCCTCGAGGATGTCGGCGCCGGTCCCGTAGGCCCCGGTTTTGCCCTTTTTGCCACCGGGCAGCCCGAGCTTGTCGAACAGGATCTCGCCGAGCTGCTTCGGCGACGAGACCTTGAAGTCCTGCCCGGCGAGTTCCTGGATCTCGGCTTCCAGCCCGGCCATCTTCTGCGCGAAGGCGCCCGACATGCGCGACAGCGTGCCGCGATCGACCAGGACGCCTGCCATCTCCATCCGGGCGAGCACCGGGATCAGCGGCCGCTCCAGCGTCTCGTAGACGGTGGTGACGCGGGACCGGTGCAGTTGCGGCTTGAACGCATCCCAGAGCCGCAGCGTGATGTCGGCATCCTCGGCCGCGTATCTCACGGCCTTCTCGACAGGGACCTTGTCGAAGGTGATCTGCGACTTGCCGCTGCCGATCAGCTCCTTGATGGGGATCGGCCGGTGACCGAGATAGCGTTCGGAAAGCGCGTCCATCCCGTGATTGTGCAGACCCGCATGCATCGCGTAACTCATCAGCATCGTGTCGTCGATCGGGTCGAGCGAGATGCCGAGCCGGGCCAGGATCTTGGCGTCGTATTTGAGGTTCTGACCGATCTTCATGACCGACGGATCCTCGAGGAGCGGCTTGAGAAGCTCGAGCGCGCGGGCCTGGTCGATCTGTCCCTCGGCGAGCGCGTCGGTGGCAAAGAGATCCGCCTCGGCATTTTCCTTGTGCGCCAGCGGGATATAGCACGCCTCGCCGGCCGCGACGCAGAGCGACACGCCCACCAGAAGCGCCTGCATCTCGTTGAGCGCGGTCGTCTCGGTATCGACGGCGACGTAGCCCTGCGCATGGGCACGCGCGATCCAGTCGCGAAGCGTCGCCTCGTCCCGGACCCAGGCATAACTTTCGGGGAAGGCGACATCCGGCGCCTCCCCGGCGGTCTCCGAGGCCTGCGGCGCCGTCGCGGTCACCGCGGGCGCGGCGACGCCGAGGGTGTTGGAGACGCGGGAGACGATGGTGCGGAACTCCATCTCGGTCAGAAAGCCGATGAGGTCCTCGGCCACCGGCTCCTTCACTTCGAGACTGTCGAGATCGTAGTCGAGCGCCATTTCGCAATCGAGCTGTACCAGGGTCTTTGACAGGCGAATCTGGTCGGCATGGTCGATCAGGGTCTGGCGGCGCTTGGGCTGGGGAACTTCGTCCGTTCTTTCAAGAAGTTCTTCCAGGCTCCCGAATTCGTTGATCAAAAGCGCCGCGGTCTTGATGCCGATTCCGGGCGCGCCCGGCACGTTGTCGACGGAATCGCCGGCGAGCGCCTGCACGTCGACCACCCGATCGGGGCCGACGCCGAACTTGGCGTGTACCCCTTCGGCGTCGATGCGCACGTTCTTCATCGCGTCGAACATCTCGACGCCGCCGCCCACCAGCTGCATCAGGTCCTTGTCGGAGCTGATGATGGTGACTCGGCCGCCGGCGTCGCGGGCGCGGCAGGCGAGCGTGGCGATGATGTCGTCGGCCTCGAACCCCTCCTGTTCGAGGCAGGCGAGGTTGAAGGCGCGCGTGGCCTCGCGCGTCAGGGGGATCTGCGGGCGCAGATCCTCGGGCATCTCGTCGCGATTGGCCTTGTACTGATCGTAGAGGTCGTTGCGGAAGGTGAGCGATCCCTTGTCGAACACGACCGCCGCATGGGTCGGTGCGTCGGGGCCGCGATTGTCCTCGATCATCTTCCAGATCATGTTGACGAAGCCGGAAACCGCGCCGACCGGCAGGCCGTCGGATTTCCGCGTCAGCGGCGGCAGCGCGTGATAGGCGCGGAAGATGAAGGCCGATCCGTCGACCAGGTGCAGGTGATGTCCTTTTCCGAATGCCATGACCGGCTCCCTTCTGCGTCGCGGGCCTTCTGCCACGACAGATACGCAACGACCAGAGGCACGCTCAGTCGCAGAGCCGTTCGGTGAGCTCGCGCGACGGCGGGCGGCGTGGCCCTTCGGCGAGATCGAGCGGCGCATCGTAGTAGTCCCGCAGTTCGGTCAGCGCATGGACGTCGTAGCCGAAGCTCTGGCAGAGGGCGATGGGCCGGGTTTCGGGCGGGCCCTCGCCGCGCAGATCGACGAGGTGCCCCGCCTTTCGCGCGGGGCCGGTGACCTCGAATGTCAGGGCCGGGCGAATCGTCACGCGGCGCGCGGTCGGACCTTCGACCGGCCTGTCGCCCTGCCACGTCACGCCCGAGGCGAACTCGACCAGATAGGTCCCGAGCGGCACCAGAACGCGGAAGAACGCGCCCCCTTCGAGCCGGGCGGTCAGCGCGACCTTCCCCGTCTGGGCATCGCGCAGGGTGACGAGCCGGTCCTCTCCGGGATCGCTCCTGACCTGAAGCGGAAAGACCAGCGGCAGATCGGTGCGGTTCTCGAGAAGGCCGTAATCTGGCGCGGCGGCCGCCATCCGCGCGAGGACGAGCGCGAGGAGAACCGCGATCCGGATCAATGGGCGTCCGCACCGTCCTTCAGGACGAACCGCTTGTCGCAATAGCCGCATTCGACCCAGCCGCGTTCGACCGGGATCTGGAGCCAGACGCGCGGATGGGTCATGCCGCCGTCGCAGCTGACGCGGGTGGTCGTGACCTCTTCGGTCTCGGGGTCGTCATAGGCCCCGGTGGGCGGCAGGTCGCCTTCGAGATCGACGGGTTTCTCGGACATGGACGTTCCTTCGAATTGTCGTGCGCGGTAATCGGACTTGCCCCGCTCCGTGCCGGGGCCTAGGTCAGCCCCAGATGATACCGATCCCGCCCCGCGGGGCAAGTGGAGGCGACATGACCGACAACGCCATCGAGATTTCCGGCCTGTCCAAGACCTATGCCGGCGCCGGCGGCCAGCCACCCAAGGATGCGCTCAGCGATATCGAACTGGCCATTCCGCGGGGATCGATCTTCGGATTGCTCGGGCCGAACGGGGCGGGCAAGTCGACGCTCATCAACATCCTCGCGGGGCTGGTGGTGAAATCGCGCGGAAGCGTCAAGATCTGGGGCTTCGATCAGGACGTCAATCCGCGCCAGTCCCGCGCGGCGATCGGCGTCATGCCGCAGGAGCTCAACCTCGACCCGTTCTTCACGCCGCGGGCCTCGCTCGACGTGCAGGCCGGGCTCTACGGCGTGCCCCGGTCGGAGCGCCGCACCGACGAGATCCTCGAGATGATCGGGCTCGCCGACAAGGGCGACGCCTATTCGCGCCACCTGTCGGGCGGGATGCGCCGGCGGCTCCTGCTGGGCAAGGCATTGGTGCACAATCCGCGCATCCTGGTTCTCGACGAGCCCACGGCCGGCGTGGATATCGAGCTGCGCCAGATGCTTTGGCGCAACGTCCGCAAGCTCAATGACGACGGGATGACGATCATCCTGACGACCCATTACCTCGAAGAGGCCGAACAGATGTGCGACGAGATCGCCATCATGAACAACGGCCGCATGCTGGTCCGCGACACGACGCCCAAGCTGCTCGCCCGGATCGACACCAAGACGCTCGTGATCCTGCCCCAAAGCCCCGCCCCTGCCGACATCACCCTGCCGCGGGACGTGGTACTCGACCGGCGCGACGGTGGCATCCTCGCCATCAACTATTCGAAGTCGCGAACCTCGCCCGGCGACATCCTCGCGGCCCTTCGCGACGCGGGCGTGACCATCGCCGACGTCTCGATCGAGGAGCCGCGACTCGAGGACGTGTTCCTCGACCTGACCCGCGCGCGGGAGCCGGGCGCCGACGCGGCCTGAGGCGGGGGAACAAAAGCGCCCGGTCGCGTTTGAGTGGAGGCGACAGAGGAGGCATTCATGTTCGTCACGTCCACCATCCGCGAGGCACCGACCACCAGTCCGAACGTCTTTGCGTTCCACATTCTGGGCGAGGTTGCCGCCGAGGACATGGAGGCGATGGGCGCCTACATGAACGACCAGTTCGAGACCCACGACAAGGTCTCCATGCTGATGATCTTCGACAGTTTCGAAGGCGCGGAGACCGGAGCGACATTCCAGTGGGAAACGCTCAAATCGCGCTTCCGCTCGCTTGGGAAAGTTGACAGATACGCCGTCGTGGGCGCGCCCGAGGGGCCATCGCGCATGATCGAGTGGATGGGAAAGCTGCTGCCCATCGAGGCGCGGACCTTCGCCAAGAAGGACGACGCCGCGGCCTGGGCCTTCGTGGGTGCCAGTCCGGCCTGAGCCGGACGGCCTTCCTTCAGCCCTTCTCCAGCATCCGGCCCAGCGGACGGCCGCCCAGGATGTGCAGGTGGTAATGCGGCACTTCCTGCACGCCGTCGCGGCCTGCATTGCCGATCACGCGGTATCCCTCCCCGCCCTGGCCCGGGCTCAGTCCCTTGTCGGCGATGATACGTGCCGTCAGGCGCGTGAAGTCCAGGATCTCCTCGTCGCTCGCATTGGCCATGAAGTCGTCGTGACAGGTATAGGCGCCCTTCGGCACCACAAGGACGTGGACCGGCGCCTGGGCCGAGATGTCGTTGAAGGCGAGGGTGAACTCGGTCTCCGCGACCGTGTTGTTCGGGATCTCGCCGCGCAGGATCCGGGCGAAGATGTTCTGGTCGTCATATGCGAGGGGCATGGGCGGTCTCCGGGGTCGGGAATGCGGCGCGCGCGATCGGCCGCGCATGCCGCGAAGCTAGCGGATCTTCGACGGCGTGGCGAGACGGTCGCGAAGCATCCGCCTCACACCAGCCCCTGCGCGCGGAACATCTCGATCAGATCGGCCTGGGGCCGCGGGCCGACATGGCCGATGACCTCGGCGGCCGCGAGGACCCCCATCCGTCCGCAGGTCTCGACCGGCAATCCGCCGACATGACCGTAGAGAAAGCCGGCGGCGAACTGGTCGCCCGCCCCGGTCGCGTCCACGGGCACGACGCGATTGACCGGAATCTCCGACCATTCGCCATCCTGCACGACGATCACCGCATCGCCCGAGCGTGTGCAGACCAAGGTACGGCACGCCGCACTCGCCTGCTGGAGCGCCGTTTCCAGATCGCTTTCGTAGAGCGTCGTCCATTCGGCCTCGTTCGCGATGACGAGATCCATGTCCTCTGCGATCAGCCGCTGGAAATCGGCGCGGTGCCGCTCGGCGCAGAACGGATCGCTGAGCGTGATGCCGGCCTGGCCGCCCGCCCGGTGCATAAGCTCGGCGGCCCGGCGGAACGCCGCCTTTCCGGCCTCCTTGTCGAAGAGGTAGCCTTCGAGGAACAGCAGCTTCGCACCGTCGAACGCCGTTTCGGGCACGTTCTCCGCCCCGAAATCGGCGCCGGCACCCAGATAGGTGTTCATCGACCGCTCGCCGTCGGGCGAGACGAAGATCATCGAGCGCGAGGTGGGCGCCTCGACATCGGCGACCGCCGCGTTGGGAAAGGCGGTGCCGAACGCCTCCATGTTCTCGACATAGAACCGGCCGAGCGCGTCGTCCTTGACCTTGCCCACGAAGGCGGTATTCAGCCCCATGCGCCCCACGCCCGCAACGGTGTTGGCGACCGAGCCACCGGCCGCCTGGACGCGCTCGCCCATCGCCGCATAGAGCAGTTCGGCGCGATCGCGGTCGATCAGCTGCATGATGCCCTTCTCGATGCCCATATGGTCGAGAAAGGCGTCGTCGGCATGGGTGATCACGTCCACCACGGCATTGCCGATGCCGATCACGTCGTAGTTCATGTCGTTTTCTCCTCGAAGGGACAGAGGTCGGCGATCAGGCAGGCCGGACATTTCGGCTTGCGCGCGACGCAGGTATAGCGGCCGTGCAGGATCAGCCAGTGATGGGCGTGCCGCTGGAACCGGGCGGGCACGTTGTCCTCGATGGCGCGCTCGACCGCGACGACATCCTTGCCGGGCGCCACCCGCGTGCGGTTGCTGACGCGGAAGATATGCGTGTCCACCGCCTGAGCGGGATGGCCCCACCACATGTTGAGCACCACATTGGCGGTCTTGCGCCCCACCCCGGGCAGGCTCTCGAGCGCGGCACGCGACGAGGGAACCTCGCCGCCATATTCGTCCACCAGGATCCGGCTCAGCTTGATCACGTTGCGCGCCTTCTGGCGGTAGAGGCCGATGGACTTGATATGCTCGACCAGCCCCTCCTCGCCCAGCGCGAGCATCGCCTCAGGGTCGCGCACCTGCGCGAAGAGCGATCGCGTAGCCTTGTTGACGCCCGCATCCGTCGCCTGCGCGCTCAGCGCCACCGCGACCACGAGGGTATAGGCGTTGACATGGTCGAGCTCGCCTTTCGGCTCGGCCTCGGCTGCCTCGAAACGGGTAAAGATCTCGTCGATCTGTCGGTACGGCAACGCCTTCTGCATGGCCGCTCTATGCCCCGCGCCTCCGCGGCCTTCAAGCGTGTTCATCTGTCCCGAAATACTCCGGGGGAGTCGCGCGTCGCGCGACGGGGGCAGCGCCCCCGCGCCGCGCTGTCAGTTGGTGATGATCTCGGGCCCCATGAACGTCGTGGGCAGATACGTGCTGAGCCACGGAATATACGTCACCAGGATCAGGAACACGAAGAGCACCGCGAGGAACGGCAGCGCCGCGCGCACGACACCCATCATCGGCATGTTCGCCACACCGCTCGTCACGAAGAGGTTGAGGCCGACCGGCGGCGTGATCATCCCGATCTCCATGTTGACGACCATGATGATCCCGAGATGGATCGGGTCGATCCCGAGCTCGATCGCGATCGGAAAGACCAGGGGCGCCACGATGACGATGAGCCCCGATGGCTCCATGAACTGCCCGCCGATCAGCAGGATGATGTTGACCATCACGAGGAACATCACCGGCCCGAAGCCCGCATCGAGCATCACCCCCGCGATATGCTGCGGGATCTGCTCGTCGGTCAGGACGTGCTTGAGGATCAGCGCGTTGGCGATGATGAACATCAGCGTCACGGTGAGCTTGCCCGCCTCGAAGAGGGTGTCGCGCGTGTCGCGGTGGAAGAACGCGGTCACGAGCGCCCAGGGCCTTTCCCGCAGGGTATAGTGGCGCGGGGCCTCGGGCGCGCGGGCGGCCGAAAGGCTCCCCTCCTCGACCAGGGCGGACATGGCGGGGCTGCCTGCCGCGCCGGCGGCGAGGGGGCCCATGTCGCGATAGACGAAGGTCGCGATGACGAAGGCATAGACCGCGGCGACCGCGGCGGCCTCGGTGGGCGTGAAGATCCCGCCATAGATCCCGCCGAGGATGATGACGATGAGAAAGAGCCCCCACATCGCGTCGCGCCCCGAGGCCCAGACCTCGCCCCAGCCCATCCAGTCGCCGCGCGGCAGGTTGCGCAGGACGGCGATGCCGAAGATCGCGGCCATCAGCATCAAGCCCGCCAGAAGCCCCGGTATGACGCCCGCGAGGAACATCCGGCCCACCGAGACGTCCGTGGCCGAGGCGTAGACGACCATGACGATCGAGGGCGGGATCAGGATGCCGAGCGTCCCGGCGTTGCAGATCACCCCCGCCGCGAAGTCACGGCTGTAGCCGACCTGCCGCATGCCGGCGATGACGATCGAGCCGATGGCCACGACGGTCGCCGGCGACGATCCCGAGAGGGCCGCGAACATCATGCAGGCGAACACCCCCGCGATGGCGAGCCCGCCGGGAAGATGCCCGACGATGGCGATGGAGAACCGGATGATCCGCCGCGCCACGCCGCCCGTCGACATAAAGGACGAGGCGAGGATGAAGAACGGGATCGCGAGGAGCGTGTAATGCCCGGCCATCGCCTGGTAGAAGCTCTGCGCGATGGAGGCGAGCGACGTGTCCGACAGGACCAGCAGGAACAGCGTCGAGCTGAACCCGAGCGCGATGGCGATCGGCACGCCGAGGAACAGCAACCCGATGACAAGCCCGAAAAGCGTGGCAACTTCCATGACTTAATCGTCCCTGTTCATGTGAGCGACCTCGTCGATGTCGTCTTCGGCCTCGTGGCTGACGATCAGGCTCTCGCGGTGACCGCGTGCGATGCCGATCGTGGCCTGCACCAGCCGGAAGAGCAGCAAGGCCGCACCGATCGGGAGGATGATATAGGGAATGACGCGGGGCAGCTTCTCGTATTCCTCGCCCATGTTGATTGCCGGCTCGAGCCAGCGGAAGATGTCGAGCATCGGAACCTGGTCGGTCACGTAGAAGGCCTGGTCGCGGGTCTCCTGGAAACCGGTGGGAAACCAGCGGCCCGAGGTCTGGTTCAGCGCGGCAAAGGGCGCCCAGTAATCCCACGCCCCCTTCAGCAGCAAAAGCGCGTAGGCGAGCGACATGGCGGCGGCGAGAAGCGCCGCGACGTAGCGGCCGCGGGGCGGCAGAAGGTTGGTCACCGCGTCGACGCCCAGATGCGCCGTCACCTTGACGCAATAGCTGACCCCCAGCAGCACCAGCCAGGCAAAGAGGATCAGCACCACTTCGAGGCCCCAGATCAGGCTGGTGTTGAAGATGTAGCGCAGCACGACATTGGCGAAGGTGACGAGCGTCATCAGGCCCAGAAGGACCGCGATCGCCGTCTCCTCGAATTCGTGGAACAGCCGGGAAACCCTCCCGGTGGGGTGGTAGTGCTGTGACATCGGCCTCGCCTCCCCATGGCCGTGCGGACGAGTCCCCGCTTCGGCCGGTCGCACGGCCCGCATCCATCGCGGGCCGTGCGGTATCGTTTACATCGAGTCGTTGATTTCCTGCGCGGCGGCGATGTTGTCGGCGCCGACATCGGATTCAAACTGCGACCAGACGGGCTTCATCGCGTCGACCCAGGCCTGACGCTCCTCGTCGGAGAGTTCGCGGATCTCGGACCCGGTATCGAGGATCGCCTGGCGCGCATTGCTGTCGACCTCGGAGACGGCGGCGTTGCGCTCGTTCGTGACCTCGTCGAGGATCGTCAGAAGCTGTTCGCGGGTCCCCTCCTCGAGGCCGTCGAGCCAGTCCGAGCTCACCACCACGAGATAGTCGATCACGCCGTGGTTGGTCTCGGTGATGCCGTCCTGCACCTCGAAGAACTTCTGGCCGTAGATGTTCGACCAGGTGTTCTCCTGCCCGTCGACGACGCCGGTCTGGAGCGCACCGTAGACCTCGGAGAAGGCCATCGGCTGCGGCGAGGCGTCGAGCGCCTGCATCTGCGCCACCAGCACGTCGGAGGGCTGCACGCGGAACTTGAGGCCGGCGGCATCCTCGGGCGCGACCAGCGGCTTGTTGGCCGAGAACTGCTTCATGCCGTTATGCCAGTATTCGAGGCCCTGAAGTCCGCGCCGCTGCATCGAATCGAGCATCTCCTGCCCGGCCTCGGAATTCTGGAACGCGTCCACGGCGTCGATGTCGGTGAACATGAACGGCAGGTCGTAGATCCGGAACACCTTGGTGAAGGTCTCGAATTTCGACAGCGACGGAGCCGCCATCTGCACGTCGCCCTGCAGCATCGCCTCGAGCACCTGGTCGTCGTTGTAGAGCGTCGAGTTGGGATAGACCTCCATGCAGGCGGTCCCGTCCATCTCGGAATTCACGCGCTCCTGCAACATCGAGGCGGCGATGCCCTTGGGGTGGTTGTCGGCATTGGTGACGTGGCTGAACTTGATGACCATCTCGCCGTCATCGCAGCCGGCTTGATCTTGCGCGGTGGCGATGGTCGCAGTCGCGGTCATGGCCATCGCGATGGCCGTGGTCGTGAGCGTGTTCATTGCTGTCCTCCCAGACATGTTTGAGACGCCGGCCTCGTTCTCGGCCGGGACGCGAACAGGATGACGTGACTAAGCGGATTCCGCCACCGAAATTGTCGTGTCCGCCCCATTCCGCCGCATGGCCCCCGCCAGCAGGGTCAGAGCGGAAGCTCGGTCGTGTATTTCAGCTCTTCCATCGACAGGAGGGCCGTGACGTTGTGGATCCGCACCTCCGAGATCAGCGCCTGATAGAAGCTGTCATAGGCGCGCGCATTGGCGACCCGAACCTTGAGGATGTAGTCGATATCGCCCGCGAGCCTGTGCGCCTCGAGCACTTCGGGACGCTGGCGCAGGGTCTTCAGGAACGCGGCCTGCCATGCCGCATCATGCTCCGAGGTGCGGATCAGCACGAAGAAACACGCCTCGAGCCCCAGCGCCTCCGGATCGAGAAGCACGGTCTGCTGGCCGATCACGCCGGCCTCCCTGAGCTTGCGCATGCGGTTCCAGACGGGGGTCTTGGACGAGCCCACGTCGCGGGCGATCTCGTCGAGCGACCGGCTCGCATCGCGCTGGACCGCGGCCAGGATTTTCCGATCGAGCGCATCCAGTCGGACATCCATTCGCATTCTCCTTCACGATCGGAACCCTTGTTCCACCGCCGGAATGGCGGCGAACAGACGTTCCTTATATCGATCCACCCCTGCACGGAACCGGAATTCTGTTCTATCTAGAGCGGCAAGCGTAACGAAGGGACCGCGCGATGAAGCATTTCCCGATCTTCCTGGCCGTCGAGGGACGCCGCATCGTCCTTTCGGGCGGCGGCGAGGCGGCGCTGTCGAAGCTGCGGCTGCTGCTGAAGACCGAGGCACGAATTACCGTCTTCGCGCCCGAGCCCGCGCCCGAGATTGTGGATTGGGCGGCGGCGGGCCGGCTGGCGCTCGTCGGGCGGGCGCTCGAACCCGGCGATACGCTTTGCGCCAAGCTGTTCTATGCGGCCGACGAGGATGCGGACGAGGATGCGCGCACCGCCGCCATCGCCCATGCCGACGGCGCCCTCGTGAACATCGTCGACAACCTCGAGGACAGCGCCTTCATCACGCCCGCCATCGTGGACCGCGATCCGGTGACGATCGCGATCGGCACCGAAGGCGCCGCGCCGGTTCTCGCGCGCAGCATCAAGCGCGACCTCGAGGAGCGTCTCTCGCCCGCTCTGGGCACCTTGGCGCGGATCGGCAAGTCGTTCCGCAGGGCCGCCGACGCCCTGCCCTTCGGCCGTCCGCGGCGTGATTTCTGGGCCGCCTATTACGGCGGTGTGGGCGCCGCCGCGATCGAAGCGGGTGGCGAGGCGGCGGTCCGTCCCGCGCTCGAGGATCTGCTTTCGACGCATCTGGGGACCGCCGCGCGGCCGGGCCATGTGCATTTCGTGGGCGCCGGGCCCGGCGATCCCGAGTTGCTGACGCTCAAGGCACGCAAGGCGCTGCACGAGGCGGACGTGATCGTCCACGACCGTCTGGTCGCGCCCGAGATCCTCGAGCTCGCGCGGCGCGAGGCGGTCCTGCTCGATGCGGGGAAGGAAGGCTTCGGTCCGTCAACACCGCAGGAGCGGATCAACGAGATGATCGTCGCCCATGGCCGCGACGGCGCACAGGTGGTCCGTCTGAAATCCGGCGACCCCACCGTCTTCGGCCGCCTCGACGAGGAGATCGAGGCGGTGGAGGCGGCCGGCCTCGGCTTCACGATCGTGCCCGGGATCACCGCGGCCTCGGCGGCCGTGGCGGGGATCGGCCAGAGCCTCACGCGGCGCGGCCGCAACGGGTCGGTCAGGTTCCTCACGGGCCACGACATGAAGGGCTTTGCCGATCACGACTGGGCCGCGCTGGCCCGGCCCGGTGAAGTCGCGGCGATCTACATGGGCAAGCGGGCGGCGCGGTTCATCCAGGGGCGCCTGATGATGCACGGTGCCGATCCCGCGACGCCGGTGACGATCGTGGAGAATGCCGGCCGGCCCTGCGTCCGCACGCTTGCCACGACGCTCGACCGGCTCGAGCCGGCGCTGGGCGAGGCGAACCTTGCCGGGCCCGCGATCCTCATGCTGGGGCTTTCGCCGCGCGAGGCGCAGGCTGCCCTGCCGCGGGGCGACATTCCCGTCGAAAGAGACATTCCCGTTCAGGAGGCCGCGCTATGAGCCGCGCATTCACCCCCAAGGTCGTCACGGCCAACCACCTTCTCGAGGGCGACGCCATCTGGCTGACCGATGCGGACGAGTGGACGCGCGACCTCGCCGAGGCCGAGCTGATCGAGGACGAGGCGCATGCGCAGTTGCGCCTGCTGCACGCCCAGAGCCAGCCCCAGATCGCGGTGGGCCCCTATCTGGCCGATGCCAGGCAAGGAGCGCACGGCGCCGAACCCACGCATTTCCGCGAAGCGTTCCGCACCCGCGGCCCGTCGAACTACGCCCACGGCAAACAGGAAAAGGTCTGAGCCCGCGCCTTCAGCACGCTGAACCGGCGCCAGCCCGACAGGAGCACCGAGCATGTACAAGTACAACGACTTCGACGAAGCCTTCGTGCGCGAGCGCGTCGAGCAATTCCGCGGCCAGGTCGAACGCCGGATCGACGGCGCGCTGACCGAGGACGAGTTCAAGCCGCTGCGCCTGATGAACGGCCTCTACCTGCAACTCCACGCCTACATGCTGCGCGTGGCGATCCCCTATGGCACGCTGTCGAGCCGGCAGATGCGCCAGCTCGGGATGATCGCGCAGAAATGGGACCGCGGCTACGGCCATTTCACGACCCGCCAGAACATCCAGTACAACTGGCCCAAGCTGAAGGACGTGCCCGAGATCCTGTCGGCGCTCGCCGATGTGGAGATGCACGCCATCCAGACCAGCGGCAACACGATCCGCAACGTGACCGCCGACCATTTTGCGGGCGCCGCGGCCGACGAGGTCGCCGATCCGCGCCCCTATGCCGAGCTGCTGCGGCAATGGTCGACCGACCATCCCGAATTCCAGTTCCTGCCGCGCAAGTTCAAGATCGCCGTCACCGGGTCCGAGAACGACCGCGCCGTGATCCGCGCGCACGATATCGGGCTGCAGATCGTGGAGCGCGACGGCGAGACGGGTTTTCGCGTGCTGGTGGGCGGCGGGCTCGGGCGGACGCCGATGATCGGCAAGGTCATCCGCGAGTTCCTGCCGGTCGAGGATCTGCTGCCCTATACCGAGGCGATCGTGTCGGTCTGGAACCTACTCGGACGGCGCGACAACAAGTTCAAGGCGCGCATCAAGATCACCGTCCACGAGACGGGCATCGAAGAGATCCGCCGCATGGTCGAGGAGCGTTTCGCCGAGATCCGGCCGCAATTCACCGGCGTCGACCAGCAGATCCTGGGCGAGATCCAGGCCCAGTTCGCCCCGCCGGATTTCGAGGCGAAGCCGATGGGCGCGTATCGCGCGGCCTATGACGGCGATCCGGTCTTCCGCGCCTGGGTCGACACCAACATCGCGCCCCACAAGCGCGACGACCACGCGATCGTGTCGATCTCGCTCAAGAAACAGGGCCACACGCCCGGCGACGCCACCACGGAGCAGATGGAGGTGATGGCCGCCCTGGCGGAAGGCTTTGCCTATGACGAGCTCAGGATCAGCCACGAGCAGAACGTGATCCTGCCGCATGTGGCGCGCGCGGATCTGCCCGCGATCCACGAGGCGCTGAAGGAGGCCGATCTCGCCACGTCCAACATCGGTCTCATCTCGGACATCATCGCCTGCCCCGGCATGGATTACTGCGCGCTTGCCACCGCCCGGTCGATCCCCGTGGCGCAGCAGATCGCGACCCGGTTCGACGAGCTGAAGCTCGAACACGATGTGGGGCCCCTCAAGATCAAGATCTCGGGCTGCATCAATGCCTGCGGGCACCACCATGTCGGCCATATCGGCATTCTCGGGCTCGACCGCGCGGGGGTGGAGAACTACCAGATCACGCTGGGCGGCGACGGCACCGAAGACGCCGTGATCGGCACCCGCACCGGGCCCGGTTTCGCCTATGACGAGATCGTCCCGGCGATCGAGCGGCTCGTCACCGGGTATCTGAAACTGCGCGAGGATCCGTCCGAGACGTTCCTGCAGACCTACAAGCGCCTCGGCATGGCGCCCTTCAAGGCCGCCCTCTATCCCGACAAGGGGAATGCCCATGCCGCTTGAAGCCCCCTTCGCCCCCGCCGCGCAACGCGCCGCCGAACTCAACGCGCGTTATGCCCATCACGGCGCGACCGCGGTGCTGCGTCATGCGCTGTCGGATCCGCAGGTCGGAGAGATCGCGCTCGTCTCGTCCTTCGGCGCGGAATCCATCGTGCTGCTGCACATGCTTGCGGCGATCGACCGGTCCGTGCCGGTGATCTTTCTCGATACCGAGATGCTGTTTCACGAGACGATCCAGTATCAGCAGGACGTGGCCGCACGCCTGGAGCTGTCGGATGTGCGCAGGGAGCGTCCCGAGAGGGACGCGCTTCTGCAGCGCGACGCCGACGGTGTATTGCACAAGACCGATCCCGACGCCTGCTGCACCCTGCGCAAGTCGGAACCACTGGAACGGGCCCTGAGCGGTTTCGACGCCTGGATCACCGGACGCAAGCGGTTCCAGGGCGGCGCGCGCACCGGGCTGCAATTCTTCGAGGCCGATACCGACGGCCGCATCAAGGTCAACCCGCTGGCCCATTGGGCCAAGGACGACGTGCGCGACTACATGGTCAACAACCGCCTGCCCCGGCATCCGCTGGTCCGCGAGGGCTATCGCTCGATCGGGTGCTGGCCCTGCACCTCGCGGGTGAGCGAGGGCGAGGACGAGCGTGCGGGCCGCTGGCGCGGCCGGGAGAAGGTCGAATGCGGCATCCACTTCAAGGACGGCAAGATGGTCCGGACGGGCGGCTGATTGCGGAGCGATGCGTATTTTGGGACAGATGAAGACGGGATACCGTCGCGAAAGGAGATGCCGATGAGCGTGATCGTGACCGATGACGGCTTTCGCACTGACGATTGGGCGGCCGGATATGCCGCGGCCGAGAACTGGCCCTCGAACGGGGGCACCCTGGCGATGGACGTCGCCTCCAACGCCGATCCGGCGGGACTTGCCGATCGACTCGACGCGCCGATGATCCGCGTCGACTTTCCCAGCTTTTCGGACGGGCGTGGCTTCACCATCGCCGCCGAACTGCGCCGCATGGGATATGGCGGGCGGTTGCGCGCCAAGGGCCACGTGATCGCGGATCAATACGCAATGGCCCGGCGGGCCGGCTTCGACGAGGTCGAGATCGACGACGCGCTCGCCCTGCGCCAGACCGAGGACCAGTGGCTCGCCCGGGCCGATTGGCGCGCGCGGTCGTATCAGAACCGGTTGCGCGGCTGAGCCGTGCCTGTCACCTCGTACCAGAACCGATAAACAGAAGGCCGGGCCGCGACAGGTCCGGAAGTGCCAGCATGAACGACATGACGACCGCCAAGGCCGCCCCCGCCAAGACCCTGCCCGACGCGCAGACCGTGACCGAGGTCAAGCACTGGACCGACCGCCTGTTCTCGTTCCGGGTGACGCGCCCGGCGAGCCTGCGCTTCCGGTCCGGCGAATTCGTGATGATCGGGCTGCTGAAGGATGACGGCAAGCCGCTCCTGCGGGCCTATTCGATCGCCTCGCCCGCCTGGGACGACGCGATGGAGTTCTATTCCATCAAGGTTCAGGACGGCCCGCTGACCAGCCGGTTGCAGCATATCGAGGTCGGCGACGAGATCATCGTGCGTCCCAAGCCCGTGGGAACGCTGGTCCATGACGCGCTGCTTCCCGGCAAGCGGCTCTGGCTCTTCTCGACCGGCACAGGCATCGCGCCCTTCGCGAGCCTCATCCGCGAGCCGCAGACCTACGAGGATTACGACGAGATCATCCTGACGCATACGTGCCGCGACGTTGCCGAGCTGGAATACGGGCGGCAGCTGATCGAGGATCTCAAGTCGGACGAGATGATGCGCGAGCTTCTGGGCGAGGATCTCGACAAGCTGCGCTATTATCCCACCACCACGCGCGAGGAGAGCCCCAAGATGGGGCGCATCACCGACCTGCTGCGGTCAGGCGAGCTCTTTGCCGATCTCGGTTACAAAGAAGGCATGAGTCCCGAGACCGACCGCGCGATGGTGTGCGGGTCGATCGGGCTCAATACCGACCTCAAGGAAATCCTCGAAGGTTACGGCCTGCGCGAAGGCGCGAACAGCAAACCTGCCGAATACGTGGTCGAAAAGGCCTTCGTCGGCTGAGACATCCGCCGGAGCGTCACTCCGGCGATGCCGGACCGCCCTCCAGCGGTACCTCCCCGAGCGCGCCGCGGACTTGCTGAAGGACGGCCTCCAGCGCGTCCGGGTCGTCGTCGGACACCTGCTCGAGCTCTTCGGTCAGGCTTGCCTTGCGCACTTCATCGAGGTCGGATTCCTGGACGACCGTGACGGCGCGGTCGCGGTCGAAGCCCTCGACGCTCAGCACCTCGTCGAGAGCCTGCGCACCGACGGTGCCCTCTTCGGCGGCCGCGTCGACGGCATCGTCCTGCGCGGCGACACTCGGCGCCTCGCCGTCTTCCACCGCCTCGACGGCCGCGTCGGTCGCCTCGTTGGAGGCGTTGCCGACCGCCGTCGCATCCTCCTCGAGTTCGGCCGAGGAATTGTCGCTTTCGCCGACATCCATTTCGTCGTCCTCGGGCGCGACCAGCTCCTCGCCCGTTTCGGTCTCCGCTGCCGAACTGTCCTCTTCCTGACAGGCGGTCATGAGCGTCGCTGCGGCGATCGCGGCCAGCAGCGAGGATCTGCGCAGAAGCGTCATGTCTGATCTCCGGTCCATGATGAGGTCGATGCGGAACGTGCACGGGACCCGGGCGGTTCCGGCGGCATTGCGCGGAAAAGGAGCGCTGTTGCCTTACATGACGGCTTGAACCGGGCCCTGCGCGGGATTACCTTGATCGCCTGTAATCATGACCGAGAGGATACCCCCATCGCCCGTAGACCCCACAACGCCCCCCCGGCGCGCGACACCGGCCCCCGCGTCAACGGACGCATCCGGGCCAGCGAGATCCGCTTGATCGGTGCCGACGGAGAAAACGTAGGCGTCGTCACGCCCGACCGCGGCATGGAACTGGCCGAGGAAGCGGGGCTGGATCTGGTCGAGATCTCGCCCAATGCCAATCCGCCCGTGTGCAAGATCATGGATTTCGGCAAGTTCAAGTACGAACAGCAAAAGCGCGAATCCGAAGCCCGCAAGAAGCAGAAGACGATCGAGGTCAAGGAAGTCAAGTTCCGGCCCAATACCGACGTCCACGATTACGACGTGAAGATGCGCAACGTCTTCAAGTTTCTGGAGGCGGGAGACAAGGTCAAGGTGACGCTCCGGTTCCGGGGCCGCGAAATGGCCCACCAGAACCTCGGACGCGATCTTCTGGAACGCGTCGCCGACGACACCAAGGATCTGGGCAAGGTCGAGAACTTTCCCAAGATGGAAGGCCGTCAGATGGTGATGCTGATCGGACCGACCAAGTAGAGCGGTTTCCAAGGCGGACGAAAGTCCGCCTTCTTCGTTTCAGGGGCAATTCCTTTTGATCGACCTTGTCTTGCTCTGCATCGTGTTGCTCGGTGCGTCCGTCTTCGTGGTGACGACGGCCCTGCCGGTCGTGCCGTCGCATCGCTGGTGGGTCCGCGCCTGGGATTTCCCCCGGGTCCAGTTGCTGTTTCTGGGCGTCGCCGTCCTGCTCGCGGCGGCCTTCCTGTCGACATCGTGGAAATGGGCGGTGATCGGCATCGTCGCGGCGGGATGCATCTATCAGGCGATCCGCATCATTCCCTACACGCCCGTCATGCCGACGGAAATGGACCTCCTGGAAAAGCGCGATACGGGGAGCCAAGTCGTCATCCTGTCGATCAACGTCGAGGAGCCCAACGAGGAGTACGACGCGGTCGCAAGGCAGATCGCCGAGATCGATCCGGACATCCTGTTCCTGATGGAGACCGACCAGACCTGGTACGACAGGCTCGAGGAGCATATCAGCCCCTACCCCAGGATCGTCACCGAGCTGCGCGACAACTTCTACGGCATGATCTTCGCGACGCGGCTCAAGGTGCACCAGGCGCGCATCACCTATCTCACGCCGGACAACACGCCCACGCTCTTTGCCGAGCTCGAGACCCGCACGGGCGAGAAGTTCCGGTTCGTCGGGCTGCATCCCCGCCCGCCCGTCCCGGGCAACAAGACCGACGACCGCGACGCGCAGATCATCTATTCCGCACGTTTCGCCCGCAAGCAGGACATGCCGCTGATCGCCGTCGGCGATTTCAACGATGCCGCCTGGTCCGACACGTCGCGCCGTTTCAAGCATGTGGGCGGATATGTCGATCCGCGTATAGGCCGGGGCATGATCGCGAGCTTCGACGCGAAATCACGCCTTCTGCGCGCCCCGATCGACCAGTTCTACGCCACGCCCGATATCGGTGTGGTCCAGTTCCGGCGCGGCCCCGAGGTCGGGTCCGACCATTTCCCGCTGATCTCCAGGATCGAGCTGGACCAGGAGCAGGTCCGGGGGGCGAACAGGCCCCCGCCAGAGATGCCGAAGGACGAGTTCGAGGATCTCGAACGCGTGATGCTCGAATACCGCAAGAAGCTCGATCCGAGATACCTGCCGGATTTCGGCTGAACCGTGCGCTCAGTCGCGCCGTTCGCGCGGATGCGGGCGCGACGGCGGTTCCTTCAGCAGACCCCCCACCCCCATCGCGGCGAATTCCTCGTCGTCGGGAATGTGTCCGCAGGCGACACGCTCGAGGACCCAATCCGCTCCGTTCATCGCCGGCGAACGCGCGCAGCCCGGCAGACCGATGACCGGTCGGCCGCGCAGATCCCCGAGGAACAGAAGGTTGCCGGGATCGACCGGCATCCCGAACCGCGTCAGCGTGCCGCCGGCCTTGGCAAGCCCGGCGGGCCCGACGTCGCGAACGTCGGACGTGGCGGATGCGGTGAGGATCAGGATCAGCTCGCCCGTGGCGCGACCGATGGCCGCCGCGATCTCGTCCGCATCGTGCGGCACGAGATCGACCGGATCGAGCGCGATCCCCAGCCGGTCGAGCCGGCGTGCGATGGCGGCCTCTCCCTTGCCGGGTCCGCGGCCCATATCCGTGATGATCAGGGTGGCCGTCCGCGTCTCGACGGGCCGGATCCGCAGCGCGCGGTCGAGCAGCGCACGGCCGCTTGCCGCGATATGGTCGGGGACGGCGTAGGAAATGATCTTGACCGTCGCGACCATCTGCCCCTCGGCGACGCGCGCGAGGTTCGGCAGCGTGGCGAGCGTCACGGCCGGGTCGAGCCGGTTGAGCGCGGTGATCGCCAGCGGGTCGAGGTCCACGATCCCGGGGGCCGTCGCATGGATGTTGACCCGGCCCGTCGCGGCGCGTCCCAAGCGCAGGTTGACCGCGCCCGGATCCGGGACGAGCGCGCGGGCCAGATCGGCGGCCGCCGCGTCCTCGCCCACGTCGTGTGCCTCGAGACGTGCGGCGATCACGTCGCGATGGCCCGCATCGCGCAAAGCGGCGATGTCTTCGGGCCCGAGCGCATGCCCCTTGCGGATCCGCCCCCCCGCGACGGGTTGCGAATGCGCCAGGATCACGCCCAGCGCCTCGTCGAGCGGAACGGGGCCGAACCGCATCAGCCGCGGCGCATCGTCTGGACGATCTCGGCCATGATGGCGATCGCGATCTCGGCGGGCGACCGCGAGCCGATGTCGAGCCCGATCGGCGCATGGATGCGCGCGATGTCGTCGGGGCCGAAGCCGCGTTCCTCCAGCCGCGCGACGCGCTTGGCATGCGTGCGCGTGGAGCCGAGACAGCCGAGATAGAACACGTCCGAGCCGAGCGCGGTCTCGATGGCCGGATCGTCGAGCTTGGGGTCGTGCGTCAGCGTCACCACGCATGTCCGCGCATCCAGCCCGTAATCCCGCAAGGCCTCGTCCGGCCAGTCGTGGACCAGTGCGGTGTCGGGAAAGCGCCCTTCCGAGGCGAAACTCTCGCGCGGGTCGACCAGGATCGCATCGAAGCCGGCGAGCGACGCCATCCGTATGAGAGACTGGGCGATATGGACGCCCCCCACGACGACCATGCGCGGCGGCGGATTGTGGATCGCGACGAAGGACGGCGCCCTGGCCTCGAACCCGGAGCGGTCGAGGCGAAAGCGTTCGGCATGGGCAGGGGGCGACGCGAGGCGTCGGGTCCAGGTTTCGGTATCCACCTCGTAGGCGACCTGCCGGCGTGCCGTGCGCGCCGCGACGAGTTCGCCCAGAAGATCCGGGCCGAGATCGGCATCCCCCACCGGCTCGACCAGTACCCGGATGCGGCCACCGCAGGCGAGCCCGACCGCGAAGGCTTCGTCATCCGACACGCCGAAATCGAGGATACGGGAACCGCTGCTCTCGATGGCGTCCATCGCCTCCACGACCACGACCCCCTCGACGCAGCCTCCCGAGACGGAGCCCGCGATTTCGGCCTCGGACGAGATCGCGAGCTGGCTTCCGACGGGTCGCGGCGCCGACCCCCAGGTCTCGACCACGGTGGCGAGGGCGGCCCCCTTGCCCTCGCGGATCCAGTCCAGGGCGATGGCCGGGATGTCGTCGTGATCGTCCGTCATGACGCGGTCCTTCGCCTCAATCCTTGATGTACGAAGCTCGCACCGATCCGCAAGGGCCGATGCGAGCTCCGCTGTTCTTCGTCCTCGCGATGATCAGTTCGCGGCCGCCATCCTGAGAAGCGGGGTGATCCGGCGCAACGTCGCGCGGCGGTTGGCCCGTTCGGCCTCAGGCGTCTGCACCACGAGGAACCGTTCGCCGTAACCCTGCACGACGAGGTTCTCCGGCGGTACGTCGAAATACTCCGTCAGTGCCAGCGCCACCGATTCCGCGCGCCGGTCCGACAGGGCCAGGTTGTAGGCCGCGTTGCCGACCGCATCCGTGTGCCCCTCGACGAGGAAGATCTCGCGCGGGTTCGCCGCGATGGTGTCGCGGATATAGCGGCCGAGGCTCGCCAGTTCGTCCGCTTCCTCCGGCGTGATCGCGGCCGATCCGCTGGCAAAGGTGATGTTGTCGAGGTTGACGGCGGGGACCTGTTCACGGACCTCGGCGATGTTGCGGACCTGCGAGAGCGAGAACGAGCGGTCGAAGGCCTGCTGTCCGGCAAGCGCTTCTCTCAGGGCGTCCGCATCCATGTTCACGTCCTCGGTCTGCCGTGCCGCGGGGCGCAGGCTCGAGACGTCGACCGCCTGGGTTTCGGCCATATCGTCGATCAGCACGACGCGTTCGCCCTCCGGGGTCACGCGGACACGCTGAAGCACCCGCAGATCGGCATCGCGGATCGTCACGATCTGGCTGCCGTCGGGACGCGACACCGTCGTCCGGGTGGAGCCGTCATCGAAGCTCTCGGTCGAGACTTCGGTTCCGGGACGCTGAAGAAGGGCTGTGTCGTCCTTGATGATCTCGTAGCCGCCGTCGCGGCCGCTCACCACGACCCGATCGTCGGAAGAGGCGACGACCTGCCGGTTGTTGTTGAGCAACGTGCCGACCGCGAGGGCCCCTGCCCCGGCGATGAGCGCCTTTTGCAGATTGCTGAGCCCGTCGTCGTCATCGTCGTCTTCCGCGGCCTGCCGTTCGGCATCCTGCGCAGGCGCGGCCGCGCCCTCCGCCGCCTGGCCGGTGATGTCCGATCCGAAATCCTCGCCGCTCGACCGGGCGGTTTGCTCGGTCACCGTTTCCGACTGGACCTCGGCACCGGATCCCGCGGCCTCCGCGGCTGCGGCGACGCCTCCCTCCTGCGAGCCTTGCAGGGCCGCGCGTTCGGCATCGGTCATCTGCGTCTCGGGGGCGGCCTCAGGCTGGGGCGCCTCGCCCGTGGCCTGCCGGGGCTCCCCGGTTGCGGGCGCGGCGGGGGCGTCCTCCTCCCCGGTCCGAACCGGCTCCGCCTGCTCTGGCTGCGCGGTCTCGTCCGCCTGCTCGAGCGGGGCGGGCTCGTCCTCCTGCCCGGCAAGAGGCGTCTCGGGGGCCGCCTCCTCGGCGCTCTCGGTGGCGGGCGCTTCGGGGGTGGCCTGCTCCGTCTCGGTCGGCTCCTGCGTCACCTCCGGCGTCTCTTCGGTCGGCAGGGCGGGATCCTCGGCCGGGCCTGTCCCGGTTTCGGTGGACGTCGTGCCCGGATCCGCGGCACCTGGCGCCATCTCTTCCGCCGGCGCATCGTCGAGGCTCTCCTCAACGACGTCGCCTGCCTCTTCCATCACCTCCTCGGCGCTCTCTTCGACGCTTTCGGTGGGGGGCGTCACCGCATCGGTGGCATTGTCGATCGCCTCTTCGGCATTCTCTGACGGTTCGGTCAATTCCTCCGACACCGGCCCTTCCGTCGTTTCCGCCTCGGGGCTGGCCACGTCCGGATCGGCCTGCGCGTCCGGCTCCACCGCATCGGCGGGCTCCGCCACGTCCGACATGCCGGCCTCTTCCTGCGCCGGATCGGTAGCCATGACATCGCCCGACTGCATCGCCGCACCAACGATATCCTCCGGCAAGCCGGTGGCATCGGCGCATGCGGCGACGTCCATCCCGGCACAGATATCCATGACCTGCTGCGCGACCTGCGCATCGACGGCCGCGCTCGGCGCATCGTCCTGCGCCAGCAGAGGAGCGGGTAGCGCCAAATGAAGGCCCGCGACGATGGCCGTGGTGGCTTTGAGGGATCTGCGCATAAGGGGGGTCCTCCCGGGACGAACATAGATTGGCCGCACAACCGCTCGCCGCGATTGTCTGTTCCATCACAAATAGTCCGACCGACGGCGACGCAAACGGGGTCCTGCCGCGCTTTTCGCGTGGATCGGCGCGGCGCAAGGCGCTAGTCAGGTGCCATGACCCGATTGACCCTGCGCCGCCCCGACGACTGGCACCTCCATCTGCGCGACGGCGCCATGATGCGCGCCGTCCTGCCCGAGACCGCCCGCCATTTCGCGCGGGCCATCATCATGCCGAACCTCGTCCCGCCGGTGGTGACGGGGCGCGATGCCGCCGAATATCGAGACCGCATCCTTTCGGCCAAGCCGAGCGGTTCGAAATTCCGGCCGCTGATGACGCTCTATTTGACGGAAGAAACGGAAGTGCGCGACCTGCGCGCGGCCGCCGATATCGGCCTCATCACCGCGGTGAAGCTCTATCCCGCCGGCGCCACGACGAATTCGGCCTCGGGCGTCCGGGATTTCGCCAAGGTCCGGCGCGTACTGGAGAACATGGCGCAGATCGGCCTGCCCCTGCTGGTACATGGCGAGGTCACGGATCCGGAAATTGACATCTTCGATCGCGAGGCGGCCTTCATCGAGAGGGTGCTCGATCCGATCCGGCGCGACATCCCCGGCCTGCGCGTGGTGATGGAACATGTCACGACGCGCGACGCCGTCGACTACGTCCGTTCGGGCGGCGACGACATCGCGGCGACCATCACGGCGCATCACCTCGTTATCAACCGCAACCACATCCTCGCAGGCGGCATCCGGCCGCATTACTATTGCCTGCCGGTTGCCAAGCGCGAGACGCATCGGCTGGCCCTCGTCGAGGCCGCGACCTCGGGCGGTGCGTCGTTCTTCCTCGGCACCGACAGTGCGCCCCATCTCGACGCGGCCAAGTTGCAGCCCTGCGGCTGCGCGGGCTGCTTCACCGCGACCAACACCCTGTCGATCCTGGCGGAGGTCTTCGACCGCTCGGAGGCGCTGGACCGGCTCGAGTCCTTCGTATCGCTCAACGGACCTGCCTTCTACAGGCTGCCCGCCAACGAGGAGCGCATCACCCTCGAGAAGGGCGAACCGGTCGAATATCCGGCCGCGATCGATACCGAGGACGGGCCCGTAACCGTCTTCGATCCGGGCATGCCGCTTCACTGGCGGGTGGCGGGCTGAGCGCGCCGCCGGCACCGGGCACACCAATGTCGACGCTCTGCCGTGAGTATTTCCGGACAGGTGAAAGACGAAGAGCGTCCCTGCTTCATCTGTCCGCAAATACTCACCGGCACGACGCTTGCCGTCACCGCAGGCGGGCTGGGCTTTGCGCCGACGGCTCGCTTGGCTTAAGGGGGAGGCGTATCGCAAAGGAGTCCGCGCGCCATGATCCCCAGTTCGTTCCCCCCCAGGGAAGAGATCGCCCGGCTGAGCGCCGGCATGCTGCTCGAGATCGGCGCCGTGCATTTCAGCCCGGAAGCCCCCTATACGCTGGCCAGCGGCCTTCCCTCGCCCACCTATATCGACTGTCGCAAGCTTATCTCCTATCCGCGGATCCGGTCGAGCCTGATGGATTTCCTCACGATCACCGTGCTGCGCGATGCGGGCTTCGAGGCATTCGACAACATCGCGGGCGGCGAGACCGCCGGCATTCCCTTCGCGGCCCTCGTAGCCGAGCGCATGGCCCTGCCGATGAGCTATGTGCGCAAGAAGCCCAAGGGATACGGCCGCAACGCGCGGATCGAGGGCGAGATGCGGGAGGGCGAGCGCGTTCTGCTGGTCGAGGATCTGACGACCGATGGCGGATCGAAGCTGAGTTTCGTCGACGCCATCCGCGAAACGGGAGCGGTCTGCGCGCATACAGCCGTCATCTTCAGCTACGGGATCTTTCCCGAGACCGAGACGACGCTCGGGGATCATGGGGTCCGGCTGCATGCGCTCTGCACCTGGTGGGACGTCCTCGCAGAGGCGCGGGCATGGCGATCCTTCGACGCGGCGACGCTCGATGCGGTCGAGACGTTCTTGCGCGATCCGCGTCGCTGGCAGGCGGCACAGGCCGAGAAGGCGGATTCGTCCACAGACGCGCCGGGCTGATCTGTCGGCGGCGCGACGAGGCGGATGGCGCGGCACCCGATCTCGCGCCGCCGGCGCCAGACGATACCAGATCCGGACCCTTGGCGCATCGACGCTGCGGCAAAGTTATACACCTTGATCGCGACGCGCCCGCGGGTCTATGCCATGACCTCAGATACGGGGAAGAAGGGACGGCATGAACGAGATCGCGCGCATTTCCGGAGAGGCCGGCGACGGTCAGGACCAGGCGGAGCTTCTGCCGCATAATATCGATGCGGAACAACAGCTTCTGGGCGCCATCCTGACGAACAACGACATCTACGACCGGGTTGCCGCCATCATCTCGGAGGCGCATTTCTACGACCCCGTCCACGCCCGGATCTTCGAAGTCGCCTCGGCCCGGATCGCGCGAAACCAGGTGGCCTCGCCGGTCTCGCTGAAGGCGTTCCTCGAAGACGAGCCCGGCCTCGCCGAACTTGGCGGGCCTGCCTATCTCGTGCGTCTCGCGGGCGCCGCGATCGCGAGCTATGCCGCCCGCGATTATGCGCAGCTGATCTACGACCTCGCGATCCGCCGCAAGCTGATCCAGCTTGGGCGCGACATCTCGGCCAAGGCCGCGAAAGTCGATGTCGCCTCCGAGCCGCGCGAACAGATCGTCGACGCGGAACAGGCGCTCTACAAGCTCGGAGAGGCCGGACAGGCGACGCAGGGCTTCCAGTCGTTCCTGCGCGCGGTGACCGATGCCGTCAACGTGGCCAACGCCGCCTATCAGCGCGAGGGCGGCCTCGCCGGGGTCAGCACCGGGCTCGTCGATCTCGACAAGAAACTGGGCGGCCTGCACAAATCTGACCTGCTGATCCTCGCCGGGCGTCCGTCGATGGGCAAGACCTCGCTTGCCACCAATATCGCGTTCAACATCGCCAAGGCCTATCGCAAGGGGGCGCGGCCCGACGGGACCGAAGGGGCCGTCGACGGGGGGGTCGTGGGGTTCTTCAGCCTCGAGATGTCGGCCGAACAGCTGGCCGCGCGGATCCTGTCCGAGGCGTCGGAGGTCCCCAGCGAGCAGATCCGCCGCGGCGACATGAACGAGGGCGAGTTCCGCCGCTTCGTCGAGGCCGCCAAGAGCCTCGAGGCCTGCCCGCTCTATATCGACGACACGCCCGCCCTGCCGATCAGCCAGCTGGCCGCGCGCGCCCGCCGGCTCAAGCGCGAACACGGGCTAGACGCGCTTTTCGTGGACTATCTCCAGCTCATCAAGGGAACGGGCCGCGACGCTAACCGGGTCAACGAGATCTCGGAAATCTCGCAGGGATTGAAGGCCATCGCCAAAGAGCTCGACATTCCGGTCGTGGCGCTGTCGCAGCTGAGCCGCCAGGTCGAGAGCCGGGAGGACAAGCGCCCGCAGCTGAGCGACCTGCGCGAATCGGGCTCGATCGAGCAGGATGCGGATGTCGTGATGTTCGTGTTCCGCGAGGAATACTACAAGGAACGCGAGAAACCGAGCGATCACGAGCTGGAGAAGATGGCCAATTGGCAGGACGAGATGGAGCGCCTTCACGGCCGCGCCGAGGTCATCATCGGCAAGCAGCGCCACGGTCCCATCGGCAGCGTCGATCTGAGCTTCGAGGGGCGGTTCACCCGCTTCGGCAACCTCGCCCAGGCGTGGCAGCAAGGCGCGAACCGGGATTTCTGACCGAGCGCGCGGGCATTCGATCCGCGAGCGGCATTTACGATCCGCGCCAATGGGCCTATCACCTCTCTCCGACCAGGGTCGGAGCCACGCCATGCAGATCGAATTCGTCAACCACGCCTCGGTGCTGATCCGGCACGGCGAGGTCGGTCTACTGACCGATCCGTGGTATGCGGGGCCCGCCTTTCACAAGGGATGGCGGCTTCTGGTCGAGACGCCGGAGGATCGCATCGCCGACCTGCTGACGCGCACGACGCATATCTGGATCAGCCATGAGCATCCCGACCATTTCTCGGTCGGCTTCTTCAAGCGCTGGGGCGATACGATACGCGCGCGCGGCATCGGGATCCTGTTCCAGCGCATCGAGGACCAGCGCGTCGCGCGCTTCCTTCGGAACGAGGGGTTCTCGCTGACCGAGATGACCTTCGCGCAGGGGCACGATCTGGGCGATGGCGTCACGGCCACGTGCCTCAAGGACGAGTTCTACGATTCGCTGCTGTCGATCCGGGCGGGCGACAGGCATATCCTCAATCTCAACGATTGCGCGGTCGCCACCGAGGCGCGGGCACGCGAGATCCACGACGTCGTCGGCGATTGCGACGTGCTGCTGACGCAGTTCAGCTATGCCGCCTGGAAAGGCGGGCGCGACAACCGCGCCTGGCGCGAAGAGGCCGCCCGCGAAAAGCTGAACAATATCCGTGTACAGGCCAAGGTGTTTCATCCAAAGCAGGTGATACCCTTCGCCAGTTTCGTGGCCTTCGCGCACGAGCGGAACAGCTATCTCAACGATGCGGCCAACACCCCCGACAGCGTGGCGGAGGCCTTCGCGAGCGCGGAGTTCGACCTGCGGATCATGCGCCCCGGCGACGTCACGGACGGCACACCCGACCCGGAGGCCTCCGCCCGTGCGGCCACCTACTGGCGCGAGATCTACGCACGCCCCCTGAGCGATCCGATGACCTACGAGAGCCGCGACGAGACCGCGATCCGGGCGGCGTTCGAAGGCTGGCGCGCGCGCGTCTTCGCCAACAATTCGCGCGCCGCGATGCGCATGGCCCAGAGGCTCAGCCCGATCCGCGTGCTGCAGCCGGTCGTGGTGCGCACCGACGATATCGACATGACATGGCGGATCGATCCCGCCGCGGGCACGCTGGGCGTGACGCAAGACGAGCCCGATCTCACGATGCATTCGGAATCGCTGCATTTCCTCTTCTCCAATTCGTTCGGTTTCGACACGCTGGGCGTCAACGGCACGTTCGAAGAGGCGCGGACGGGCGGATTTTCCCGCGCGGCCCGGTCGCTCGCCATCGAGAACCTCAACAATCTGGGGCTGCGCTTCGGGCCCGGATTGCTGTTCGAGCCGCGCATCATCGGCGCGTTTCTGGAACGCCTGCGCAAGGTCAGCGCCCGGATGAAGGGCGTCGGCAAACACGAGGCTCCGGAGGTCTGAGAATGGGAACGGCGCGGATTCGGATCGATCTGGGCGCCCTGGTGGCGAATTGGCGCGCGCTCGACGCGCAATCGGCAAACACGACCGAGACGGGCGCCGTGGTGAAGGCCGACGGCTATGGCCTTGGCGTCGACCGTGTGGCCAAGGCCCTCGCCCGGGCGGGCGCGCGCAGCTTCTACGTCGCGCAGGCCGAAGAAGGCGCGGCGCTGCGCAACGCCCTCGGACGCGGCGCCACCATCTACGTCTTTTCGGGGCACATGCCGGGCGATACCGAGATGATCCGCGATCTGGCGCTCGTGCCGATGCTGAACTCCATCGAACAGCTGACACGGCATTTCGAGGCGCTGCCGACGCATCCTTTCGGGGTTCAGCTCGATTCCGGGATGAACCGGCTCGGGCTCGAGCCGAGCGAATGGCGCGCCGCGCGCGAGATCGTCGTGCAGCAGCGCCCCCGCCTGCTGATGAGCCACCTCGCCTGCGCGGACGATCCCGACGACCCGCTCAATGCGCGCCAGCTCGGCCAGTTTCGCGACATGACCGACGGCATCCATGTCCCCCGCTCGATCGCGGCGACGGGCGGCATCCTGCTCGGACCGGACTATCATTTCGACATGACGCGCCCCGGAATCGGGCTCTATGGCGGCCTGCCGCATGCCGATGCGCGGTCGGTCGTGCATCTGAGCGCACCCGTGATCCAGGTTCGCGACGTCGATCCGGGCGAGCCGGTCGGCTACGGTGCAACCTGGGTGGCCGAGATTCCGACCCGGATCGCGACCCTTCAGGCGGGCTACGCCGACGGGCTAATCCGGGCGATGGGGGACAATGCCGTCCTTTTCGCGGGCGACGTGCCCTGCCCGCTCGCCGGGCGGGTGTCGATGGACCTGCTCACGGTGGACGTTACGCATCTCGACGAGGTGCCGTCGCATCTCGACATCCTCTGCGCGCATCAGGGCGTCGACGATCTGGCCGAAGCGGCCGGCACCATCGGCTACGAGATCCTCACGAGCCTCGGGCCGCGGTATCGCCGAAGCTACGTCTGACCGGCCTGCGCCCTCGCGCGATCCTCGCACGGCCCCACCTGTGACGCCGAAACCACGCGTTAACCATGGGGAGGTTATACCCGGAACCGGGGGAGCCGAATTTTCTTCCCTTCGTAAGCGGATTGCCGCTTATGTCTCGTATGAGGGATTGAAAATGTCGCACGCCGCCAGGAATCTTCGCCGCTCTCTTGTCACCGGACTCCAATGGACGGCCAGCGCGGTCGTGATCCTCGCGGCCACCCTGATCGGCGGCGCAACGCTGGCAGGGGCGTTCGGATTGCTTCCGGTGCTCGAGATGCCGCTTCATTTCGGCGATGTCACCTTTCCCGGTGCCGGGCTCGCGATCCAGGCGGGACTGGCGATCCTCCTTCTGGCCCTCGTCGCCTCTCTGCCCTCGGGGATGCGGGTGCTGACGCTCGAACGCACGCATCGCGATTTCAGCATCTCGATGTCGGACGTGGCCGAAGCCTATCGCATCTGCCACGCGGCCGATCGCGGCGACGCCTTTACCCTGTCGGAACAGTTCGACGCCGTGAAGGAGCGCATCACCTATCTGCGCCGGCACCCCGATCTGGGCCATCTCGAACCCGCCATCCTCGAGACCGCCGCCGAGATGTCCTATGCCTCCCGCGATCTTGCCGAGACCTACGGCGACGAGGCCGTGGCGCGCGCGCGCCGGTTCCTCGCCCAGCGGAACGAGGAGATCGCCCAGTTCGAGATCCGGCTCGAGGCGGCGCGCACCGCGTGCCGCGAATTCAGCCAGCAGCGCGACGCGATCGCCACCGCGGAAGAGGCGCAGCATGGCCGTCTTGCGAAATTCATCGAGGAATACGGCGAGCTTCTGAGCGAGCTCGGCTTCTCGCGCCCCCGCGACAACGTGATCGCGCTCGGCTCCGCGAAACCCATGGCGGCCGAGTGACCTTGCTCCGCCCTGCAGGCTTTGACAAAAGGGCGCATGGCAAGATCCCCCAGCTTTCACTGTACCGCCTGCGGCGCGGCCCACGCCAAATGGTCGGGCCATTGCGACGCCTGCGGGGCGTGGAACACGATCGTCGAGGATGCCGGCCTCTCGACCGGACCCGCGTCGAAATCGCTTGGTACCAAGCGCGGACGCGGAATGCTCCTGACCGACCTTGCGACCGAAGAGGCGCCGCCGCCCCGCACCCGTTCCGGCCTCGCGGAGCTTGACCGCGTTCTGGGCGGCGGGCTGGTGCCGTCCTCGGCCGTGCTCGTCGGTGGCGATCCGGGGATCGGAAAGTCGACGCTGCTGCTTCAGGGGGCCGCCGCCTTCGCGGCATCCGGGCTCAAGGTCATCTACGTCTCGGGCGAGGAGGCGAGCGCGCAGGTCCGCATGCGGGCGCAACGGCTCGGGCTGGGGCGCGCGGATGTGAAGCTCGCGGCCGAGACCAGCCTGCGCGAGATCCTCACCACGCTGGAGGCCGAGAAGCCGCAGCTTGCCATCATCGACTCCATCCAGACGATGTGGGCCGACAATGTCGACAGCGCCCCCGGCTCCGTCAGTCAGGTGCGCGCCGCGGCCCACGAGCTCACGACCTTCGCCAAGCGTCACGGGATCAGCGTGGTGCTCGTCGGCCACGTCACCAAGGACGGCCAGATCGCGGGCCCCCGCGTGGTCGAGCATATGGTCGACACCGTCCTCTATTTCGAGGGCGAGCGGGGCCACCAGTTCCGGATCCTGCGCGCCGTCAAGAACCGGTTCGGGCCCGCCGACGAGATCGGCGTCTTCGAGATGACCGGTGGCGGTCTTGCCGAGGTGGCGAACCCCTCGGCGCTGTTTCTCGGAGACCGCGAACGCCCCTCGCCCGGCTCGGCGGTCTTCGCGGGCATCGAAGGTTCGCGGCCGGTCCTGTGCGAGATCCAGGCGCTCGTCGCCCCCACGCCGCATGCGCAGCCGCGGCGGTCTGCCGTGGGCTGGGATACCGGGCGGCTCGCGATGATCCTGGCCGTGCTCGAGGCGCGCTGCGCGATTCCCTTCGCCGGGCTCGACGTCTATCTCAATATCGCGGGCGGCCTGCGGGTGCGCGAGCCCGCCGCCGATCTGGCCGTGGCCCTGGCGCTTCTGAGCGCGCGGGAGGATGTGGCCCTTCCGCCGCAATCGGTGGTTTTCGGCGAAATCAGCCTGTCGGGCGCGCTGCGTCCCGCAGGTCAGACCGAAAACAGGTTGAAAGAAGCCGCGAAACTTGGTTTTTCGACCGCAATCGCGCCCGTCGCTGCGAAACGGACGGCCAGGTCCGGGATGACGCTCAAAAGCTATCCCGATCTCGCCACCCTTGTCGGCGACATGTTCGGGGCCGGATAAGGACAGGCATCCATGCAAGGCTTTACTCTCGTCGACGGCATCGTGGCCGGTGTCATCGTGATTTCGGCCATCCTGGCCTATAGCCGCGGCTTCGTGCGCGAGGCTATGGCGATCGTCGGCTGGATCGTCGCCGCCATCGCGGCCTTCGTCCTCGCCCCTCCCGTGCAGCCGCTGGTGAGCGAATTGCCGGTCGTGGGCGATTTCCTGGGTGAATCCTGCGAGCTCTCGATCATCGCGGCCTTCGCCGCCGCCTTCGCGGTGGCGCTGCTCCTGGTGTCGATCTTCACGCCGCTCCTCTCGGGGGCGGTGCGCGACTCGGCGATCGGGGGTCTCGACCAGGCGCTCGGGTTTCTCTTCGGCGTGGTGCGCGGCGTCCTGCTCGTGGCGGTCGCGATGGTCGTCTACGACCGCATCGCCGCCGCCGAGCCGATCCCCATGGTGGAGAACAGCCGGACGGCCGCCATCTTCGCACGCTCGGCGGACGATCTGGACAATGCCCTGCCGAACGACGCGCCGGGCTGGGTCGTGGCGCAGTACGAGCAACTCGTGGGCGTCTGCGGCGGCTAGGCGCGCAGGTCCTTGGGGCTCCCCATCACCACGTAGCTCGTGAGCGCGCTCACCTGCGGGAGCGTCCCCAGAACTTCCGTATGGAAATGCTTGTAGGCGGCCAGATCGGCCGCCTCGACGCGTAGCAGGTATTCGAAGGCCCCGGTGGTGTTGTGGCATTCGACCACTTCGGGAGCGCGCGCGACGGCGGCCTCGAAGGCCTGTTGCGCCGCCTTGGTATGCAGGCTCAGGCCCACGGAGACATAGGCGGTGAACCCGATCCCGAGCTTGCCCGGATCGACCCGTGCGCGATACCCCGTGATGACCCCGCGCGCCTCGAGCGCCGAGACACGGCGCAGGCAGGCCGACGCCGACAGCCCCACACGCTCGGCCAATGCGAGGTTGCTGATTCGCCCGTTCGCGCCCAGTTCGCGCAATATCCTGTCGTCGAATTCGTCCAACACAACGATCTCCGTCGTTTCCGTCGCTAGGATTGCCGCATTCCGCCAGCACATGCCATCGCGAAACGATCATGCTGGCGCCCATGAACCACGAACAGACATTCGCCCTCATGCTCTATGCGACCGTCGCCACCGTGACGCCCGGGCCCAACAATCTCATGCTAATGGCGTCGGGCGCCAATTTCGGCTTTCGCAAGACCCTGCCGCACATGCTCGGGATCACGGCGGGTTTCGTGGTGATGATTTCGCTCGTGGGGCTCGGGGTGATGCGGGTCTTCGACGCCTGGCCCGCGAGCTACACGATCCTCACCGTGCTGAGCGTCGGATACCTGCTCTACCTTGCAGGCCGGATCGCCAGGGCGGCCCCGCCGTCGGAGGCCACGTCCGGCACGCGGCCCCTCACGTTCGTGCAGGCGGCACTTTTCCAATGGGTCAATCCGAAGGCGTGGGCGCTGGCTCTGGGCGCGATCACGATCTATGCCGCGGACCGATCGGCGCTTTCGGTGATGATCGTGGCGGGCGCGTTCGGCACCGTCTCCCTGCCCTGCATATCGACCTGGACGGCCCTCGGCGGGCGGATCAGGGGACTTTTGACGTCGCGCGCCCGGCTTCGCGCCTTCAACTGGATCATGGCGACTCTTCTGGTCGTCTCGATGGTGCCTGCCCTGATAAACTGAGCCCGCCTCCCTCGTGCGAGGGTGACAGCGCGCGGCGGGCATCATAGATACCCCCCATCTGCCGTCCCAGATTCGGGAGCTTCGCTCATGCGCGCCCTACCCCCTGAAACTCCGTTCGACTTTTCCGACGACAAGCTGCGCGAGGAATGCGGCGTCTTCGGGGTCTCGGGCGTGACGGATGCCGCGAATTTCGTGGCCCTGGGCCTGCATGCGCTGCAGCATCGCGGTCAGGAGGCGGGCGGCATCGTCTCGTACCATCCCGACCACGGGTTCAACTCCGCCCGACGGTTCGGCTACGTGCGCGACAACTTCACCAAGCAATCGCTGATGGATACGCTGCCCGGACCCCTCGCGATCGGGCACGTGCGCTATTCCACCAGCGGCGCCAAGAGCAATACCCAGATCCGCGACGTGCAGCCCTTCTTCGGCGAGTTCTCACTCGGGGGGGCGGCGATCGCGCATAACGGCAATATCGTGAACGCCGATGCGCTGCGCCGGGAGCTGATCGACCGCGGCTCGATCTTCCAGAGCAATTCCGACAGCGAATGTATCATCCACCTGATGGCACGGTCGCTGCAGCGCAAGGTGCCCGACCGGATGCAGGACGCGCTGCGCCGCGTCGAGGGCGCGTTCTCCATCGTGGCCATGACCCGGACGAAGCTCATCGGCGTGCGCGACCCGCTCGGCGTGCGGCCGCTCGTTCTGGGCCGTCTGGGCGAGGGCTACATCCTGTCGTCCGAGACCTGCGCGCTCGATATCTGCGGGGCGGAGTTCGTACGCGAGGTCGCGCCGGGCGAGATGGTGGTGATCGAGAACGGCGAAATCTCGTCGCACCAGCCCTTCGCGCCGCAGCGCCCGCGCTTCTGCATCTTCGAGCACGTCTATTTCTCGCGCCCCGACAGCATCCTGGGGGGCCGCTCGGTCTACGAGACGCGTCGCGAGATCGGCGTGGAGCTTGCGCGCGAGGCGCCGGTCGACGCCGATCTGGTCTGTCCCGTGCCCGACAGCGGCACCCCCGCGGCCATCGGATACAGCCAGGAATCGGGCATTCCCTACGCGATGGGGATCGTGCGCAACCAGTATATGGGCCGCACCTTCATCGAGCCCACGGAGCAGATCCGCAACATGGGCGTACGCCTCAAGCTCAACGTCAACCGCGCGCTCATCAAGGGCAAGCGGGTGATCCTTGTCGACGATTCCGTCGTGCGCGGCACCACGTCGATCAAGATCCGCGAGATGGTGCTCGATGCCGGTGCCGCGGAGGTGCATTTTCGCATCGCCTCGCCACCCACGGCGTGGCCCTGTTTCTACGGCGTCGATACGCCCGAGCGCGACAAGCTGCTCGCCGCGTCCATGTCGGAGGACGAGATGTGCAGCCATCTGGGTGTCGACAGCCTGCGGTTCATCTCGCTCGACGGGATGTATCGGGCCGTGGGCGAAGCGGGCGGCCGCAATGCGAACGCGCCGCAATATTGCGACGCCTGCTTTTCGGGCGACTATCCCGTCACGCCCTCCGACCGGATCGAACAGGGCTTCAGGATGAAGACCGCCGCGGAGTAGCGATGCGCGCCGTCGGCGCTGTCGCAGCCCGCGGACGACGCTTGACCAATCTGCTCGGGCGTCCCAAACGCAGCGCATGACTCGCATTGCCCTCATCACCGGCGCGTCCCGCGGCCTTGGCGCGGCGCTCGCCGAAACCCTCAGCGAAACCCACCATGTCGTCGCCGTTGCGCGCACCACCGGCGCGCTGGAAGAGCTCGACGATCGCATCCAGGCGCGCGGCGGGCAGGCCACGCTTGCGCCGATGGACGTGACGAATGCCGATGCGATGGCGCATCTCTGCCGCGGGATCTACGACCGGTGGGGCAAGGTCGACCTCTGGGCCCATACGGCGGTGCATGCCGCCCCGCTCGCCCCGGCAGGGCACCTCGCCGCCAAGGACTGGGCCAAGAGCATCGCCGTCAACGCGACCGCCACGGCGACCCTCATCCCGATGGTCGAACCGCTTCTGAACGCGGCCGCGGGATCGATGGCGGTATTCTTCGACGATCCGCGCGCGGGGGAGAAGTTCTTCGGGCATTACGGCGCGTCGAAGGCCGCGCAGATGGCGCTCGTCCGGTGCTGGCAGGCCGAGACGGCGCGCACCGGCCCCCGCGTCGAGATCGCGTCACCGCGGCCGATGCCCACCGCGACACGCGCGCGCTTCTTCCCGGGCGAGGATCGCGCCGCTCTGGCACCCTGCGAGGCGGAGGCGACCCGGCTTCTCTCGACGCTCGGGGCCGGCTTGCCCGGAGCCTCCGCCTGACCTAGAAACCACCGATCCCACGAAAGGTCCCCGACTTGCGCATCCTCATCACCAACGACGACGGCATCGACGCACCGGGCCTCGAGGCCCTCTCGGACATCGCGGCCGCGATCGCCGACGAGGTCTGGACCGTGGCGCCGGCCTTCGAACAATCCGGCGTGGGGCATTGCGTGAATTACGTGCATCCGACGCTCATCCGCGAGCACGCGCATCAAAGCTGGGCCGTCGAGGGGTCGCCGGCAGATTGCGTGCTGGCCGCGCTCCACGACATCATGCCCGCCCGGCCCGACCTGATCCTGTCGGGGGTCAACCGGGGCAACAATTCCGCCGAGAACGTGCTCTATTCCGGCACGATCGGCGCGGCCATGGAGGGGGCGCTGCAGGGCGTGAACGCCATCGCGCTCAGCCAGTTCTACGGCCCCGGCAACCGCGAGCTCGCGGACGGGTTCGAGGCGGCGCGCGGCTGGGGCGAACGCACGGTGCGCGCGATCATCGACGCGGATCTCTGGGGCGACGGCGATTACCGGACCTTCTACAACGTCAACTTTCCGCCCTGCGCCGCCCCCGAGGTCAAGGGCCTTCGTGCCGCGCCGCAGGGATTTCGCACCGGCGACGGCTTCGGCGTGGAGCCGCACAGATCGCCGTCGGGCCGCAGGTTCCTCTGGGTCAGGGGCGCCGATCAGCAGCGCGCCACGGCCCCCGGCACAGATGCGGCCGTGAACCTCGACGGCTATGTCTCGATCACGCCGCTCTGCGCCGATCTGACCCGCCACGACACGCTCGACCGGCTGGCGGACGCGCTCGCATGAGTTACGACGCCGAGGCCCGGATGCAGTTTCTTTTCGCTCTGCGCTCGAACGGCGTCACCGACAAGCGCGTGCTCGCCGCCATGGAGAAGGTGGATCGCGGCCGCTTCGTGCGCGGCATCTTCACCGATCGGGCCTATGACGACATGCCACTGCCGATCGCCTGCGGCCAGACGATCAGCCAGCCGTCGATCGTCGGGCTGATGACGCAGGCCCTGGCGGTCAGCCCGCGCGACAAGGTGCTGGAGATCGGCACCGGGTCTGGATACCAGGCGGCGGTCCTGTCGCATCTGGCGCGCCGCGTCTATACCGTCGACCGCCACAAGCGTCTCGTGGCCGAGGCGCGCGAGATCTTTCGCGAGCTCGACCTCAGCAACGTGACCGCCTTCACCGCCGACGGGAGCCACGGCCTCGCCGAGCAGGCCCCCTTCGACCGGATCCTCGTCACCGCGGCGGCGGAGGATCCGCCGGGCCCGCTTCTGGCGGAACTGCGCGTCGGCGGTATCATGGTCGTTCCCGTCGGTCAGAGCGACACGGTCCAGACGCTGATCAAGGTCACGCGCACGGAACACGGATTCGACTACGACGATCTTCGCTCGGTGCGCTTCGTGCCCTTGCTCGAAGGCCTGGGGCGCGACTAGGGTGCGACCGGTCGGAACGGCGATGAGGCGCGGCACCGGACCGGTGCCCGGATCCAGATGGAACACATGATGCGAAGCGGCCCCGCAGAGGTCCCGCATCCGGACGAGGACAGCACTATGGCACATCCCCCTTTCCAGCGGCGCGCCCCGATCGCCCTGACGGCGCTTCTTGTTCTGGCGGCATGCGGCGGGGGGGACGGGTTCGACCTCGACCTGCGCGGAAATGTCGACGGGTTCAGCACCGCCCGCGCCGTTCAGCAGAACGTGGCGGCGCCGCCGCAGCCCGACAATCGCGGCGTGGTCTCGTATCCCAATTACCAGGTCGCGGTGGCCCAGCGCGGCGACACCGTGGCCAATGTAGCGAGCCGCGTGGGCCTGCCGGCGGAGGAACTGGCGCGCTACAACGGCCTGCCGCTCGACGTGCCGCTGCGCAGGGGCGAAATCGTGGCCCTGCCCCGCCGCGTGGCCGAGCCCTCGCCGCAGACCGGCGCGACCGGCACCGGCCCCATCCGTCCGGCGACGGGCCTGGGAACGGGCACCGTGACCACGCGTCCGCTCGAGGATCGCGCCGGTGCGGCCATCGCGCGGGCCGAAGCGAACGGCGCGCAGACCGGAACCGAACCCGCACGCCACCGCGTCGCCCGGGGCGAGACCGCGTTCTCGATCGCCCGCCGGTACGGCGTGCCGGTTCAGGCCCTCGCCCAGTGGAACGGCCTCGACGGGGATTATACCGTGCGCGAGGGACAGTTCCTGCTCATTCCCGTCGCGACCGAACCGCCGGTCGCCGCGCCGGAAAGCGCGCCGGGCACGGGATCGGTGGCGCCCGTCCCGCCATCCGCTGCGGAACCGCTGCCCGAGGAACAGGCCGATCAGGCCCCGCCCGAGGCGCCTGCCTCACCCGATCTCGGCGCGGAGGCGACCGACGAGAGCGCGGGCGATGCGCGCTTCGTCTTTCCAGTCAATGGCGCGATCATCCGGCCGTTCTCCAAGGGCCAGAACGACGGCATCGACATCGCGGCCACGCCCGGCACGCCCGTCCTCGCGGCCGGGAGCGGCGTCGTGGCCGCGATCACGCGCGATACCGATCAGGTTCCGATCCTCGTCCTGCGCCATCCCGACGACATCCTCACCGTCTATGCCGGCGTGGAGGGGATCAACGTCTCCAAGGGCGATTCCGTCTCGCGCGGGCAGGCCGTGGCGCGGGTACGCGATACCGATCCGAGCTTCCTGCATTTCGAGGTGCGCGAGGGGTTCGACAGCGTCGATCCAGTCACTTATCTGGAATGACACCGTGGCCGGACGGCGCGCGCTAGAGCGCGACGCCGCGCCGGCCCGCCAGATCGGTGAAATACTGCCACGCGACGCGGCCCGAGCGGCTGCCGCGCGTGGCCTGCCACTCGATCGCCTCGGCGCGCAGGGTCTCGTCCTCGATCTCGACCCCGTGGGCGTCGCAATAGCCGCGGATCATCGCCAGATACTCGTCCTGCGTACACGGATGGAAGCCCAGCCAGAGGCCGAACCGGTCCGAGAGTGACACCTTCTCCTCGGTGGCCTCGGTCGGCGAGATAGACGAGGCCCGTTCGTTCTCGATCATGTCGCGCGGCATCAGGTGACGGCGGTTCGAGGTGGCATAGAAGACCACGTTGTCGGGGCGCCCCTCGATCCCGCCGTCGAGCACGGCCTTCAGGGACTTGTAATGCTGATCGTCATGGCCGAACGACAGGTCGTCGCAAAAGAGGATGAACCGCTTCGGAGCATCCCGCAGATAGCCCAGCAGGCGGCCGATCGAGGGCAGATCCTCGCGTTGGACCTCGACGATCTTGAGCGGGGCATCGCGTGCGACGGTCGCATGGATCGCCTTGACGAGGCTGGATTTGCCCATCCCCCGCGCACCCCAGAGAAGCGCGTTGTTCGCCGGCAGGCCGCGGGCGAATTGCCGCGTGTTTTCCAGCAGGGTGTCGCGCGAGCGGTCGATCCCCACCAACAGGTCGACCGCCACCCGGTTCACCTCGGGAACCGGCGTGAGACGGTCGGGCGAGACATGCCAGACGAAGGCGTCCGCCGCGTCGAAATCGGGCGCTTCGAGCGGCGGCGGCGACATCCGTTCGAGCGCCCTGGCGATCCGGGTCATCGTGTCACGCTCGTTCATGGGCGCTTTGTCTCGTCCTGAGGCTCGTCCTCTTCGGGCGCGTCGAAATCGTAGAGATCCTCGTCCTCGTCCAGGATGCCCTCGGCGCGCAGCTCTTCGGTACGCTTGCGCTCGACCCGGCGGACCAGGAAGATCGAGATCTCGTAGAGCCCGTAGACCACGACGAAGAGGATCAGCTGCGTGATCACGTCGGGCGGCGTCACGAGCGCCGCGAGGACGAGGATGCCCACCACGGCATATTTGCGCATGTCGGCCAGACCCCGCGCGGAGACGAGGCCCGCCTTGCCCATGAGCGTGAGCAGCACGGGAAGCTGGAAACACAGGCCGAAGGAGACGATGAACTTGATCGTCAGGTTCAGGTATTCCTGCGCGGAGCCCTGAAAGACGACCGATAGCGGGGCCCCGACATTCGGCGTGACGGCCTGGCCGGTATCACCGAATTGCTGGAAGCCCAGGAAGAAGTCATAGGCAAGCGGCGTGACGACGTAGAACGCGAAGGCCGCACCCAGGATGAACATGAAGGGCGAGGCCAGCAGGAACGGCAGGAACGCGCCGCGTTCGGACTTGTAGAGACCGGGCGCCACGAAGCGCCACATCTGGGCCGCGATGACCGGAAACGCCAAAAAGAGCCCCCCGAGCAGCGACACCTTGATCGCCACGAAGAACCCCTCCTGCGGCGAGATGAAGATGAGGTCGCAATCCTGACCACGCTGCGCGAGAACCTGGCAGAGAGGCTCGGTCAGGAAGTTGAAGATCGGCGTCGCGACGGTGAAGCAGATGATCATGCCGACGATGAACGCCGCGACCGAGCGGATCAGCCGCGTGCGCAGCTCGGCCAGATGCTCGATCAGCGGCGCGGAACTGTCGTCGATCTCGTCACGGGCACTCATCGCTGATCGCCTTCCGCGTCCGAGGAGGTAAGCGGCGTCTGCGCGGCCTCGCCGGTGGTCTTCGTCGGTACGGCCTTGCGGGCCTCCTGCTCGGGCTGCGCATTCGCGCGCGCAGCGGCGGCGCGGTTGGTCTCGTCGATCTCGGCCTGGCTGGCGTCGGCGGGCGCCGGTTCCGCCGGTTTGGTGGCGCCGTGCTTCGGCCGCGACGAGGGCGACTTGCCCGGCTCCCATTTCTCGAAGGCTTTCGATGCCTCCTCGAGCTTGTCGAGGCCGTATCTCTTGGGGTTGCTCATGCCCTTGAGGTCGCGGCCGATATCGCGCATGCCCGATTCGTCCGCGGCATCCTCCATGGCGCGCTGAAACTCACGCGCCATGCCCTTGATCTTGCCGGTGAACCGGCCGAGCGTCCGGAACATCCCGGGCAGGTCTTTCGGACCCACCACGATCAACGCCACGATGCCGATGACCAGAAGTTCGGTCATCCCGATATCGAACATGGGCTATGCCCCCTTCGCGGTCCCTGGCTTAGCTGCGACGCTCGGGATCGAGGCTATCTTCGGAATGCGCGTGGGTGGTGGCACGCCCGGGCGCCGATGCCTCGCGCTCCACGCCGGGTGCCGGGATCTCGCGCGCGTTTTCCGACGCCTTGTCCTCGGCCTCGCTGTCGCTCACGCCGCGCTTGAACGCGGTGATGCCCTTGCCGACCTCGCCCATGAGCGAGGAGATCTTGCCGCGCCCGAACAGAACCAGGACCACGACCGCGATCAGAAGGAGGCCCGGGAGGCCGATATTGTTGAGCATCTGCTCTCTCCTTTGTCGGACGGCCGCGCGTGCCGCCGGAATGTCACGGCCTGTATCTAAGCCATGCGGCCTTCCGCGTGAAGGCGCAAGCGGGACCTTTTCGCTCCGGCCCCGGAAATTGCGCCACCGCCCGGCGGGGATGATCGCGTCATATATGAAGACCGGCTTCCCCGCCTTCATCTTCCCGGACGATACGCATATGGAGGAATGCAGGCTGGCGGGGCACCGCATCCCGCCGGGCGCCCGAACAGGTCCCTGCGCGAGGTCGAAGGCCGCGTGCCGCAGGAAACGCCGCAGACCCCGCCCCGGGGCAGGAGAACGTCGCCGATGGATCGCGCGAAACTGACCGACGAGCTGAGCCTCAGCCGGATCGTCTACGGGACATGGCGTCTCGCGGGCGCCGCCGGCACGTCGCCGGAGCATGTCCGGGCCAAGATCGACGCCTGCCTCGATCGTGGCATCACCACGATGGATCTGGCCGATATCTATGGCGGCTACACGGTCGAGGAAATCGTCGGCGGAGCGCTGACCCCCGCCCTGCGCAACAGGATCGAGATCGTCACGAAATGCGGGATCGTCGCCCCGGCGGGACGTCATTCCGGCAGGCGCCTCAAGCATTACGACACCTCGCGCGGCCACATCGAGGCCTCGATCGACGCCTCGCTGCGGCTCATGGGGCTCGAGTCGATCGACCTTCTGCTCCTCCACCGGCCCGACCCGTTCATGGATCACCACGAGACCGGCGCGGCCCTCGATGCCGCGGTGGCGTCGGGCAAGGTGCGCGCGGTCGGCGTGTCGAACTTCAGGCGCCATGACTGGACGCTGCTGCAATCCGCGATGAAGACGCCGCTCGTCGCGAACCAGATCGAGATGAGCCTCGCTTGCACCGACCCCTTCGCCAACGGGGATCTGTCGTTCATCCGCGAAGTCGGCGCGATGCCGATGGCGTGGTCGCCCCTGGGTGGCGGCGCGCTGATGCGGGGAGGCGGGACCGGATCGCTGCATGCTGCGCTCGAGGCGCTCGCGGCGCGGGAGGGCTGCGACATGGCGACCGTTGCGATCGCCTGGCTTCTCGCGCATCCCGCCGGGATCGTGCCCGTCATCGGGACGAACTCGCTCGAGCGGATCGGCACCCTGGCCCGCGCGGGCGAGATCGCGCTCGACAGGGAAGACTGGTTCGAGCTCTATAGCCACGCGAACGGACGGGAGGTCCCCTGAACATGTCCGAGACCGAGCACGCCTCCGTCGAAGATGCCCGCGCGCTGCGCCAGGCGCTGGGCCGGTTCGCGACCGGCGTCACGGTCGTGACCGCCGGAACCGAGACCGGGCCGCTCGGCATCACGGTCAACAGCTTCGCCTCGGTGTCGCTCGACCCGCCGCTCGTCCTCTGGTCGCCGGCAAAGGCGTCGAGCCGGTTCGCCCCCTTCGCGGGCGCGCAGAGGTTCGCCATCCACGTGGTGGGCGACGAACAGGCCGACCTCGCCAACGCGTTCGTCCGCCAGGGCGACGCGTTCGGCGATCTCGACTGGTGGCGCCACGACGACGGCACGCCGCTCATCGAAGGATGCCTCGCGCGGTTTCACTGCGCGACGGACGCGGTCCACGATGCGGGCGATCACGCGATCGTGGTGGGCCGCGTCATCGCGGCCGCCCACAGGGAAGGCGCCCCCCTCATCTTTTCCGGCGGTCAGTATGGGCTGTTCACAAGGCTCGGCTGAATTGCAAAGGTAGGGCTGTCCGCGCCGGCGGTGCGACATGCGAGGTGAGGGAGGAACGGCGCATGCGCGTCATGAAGGGGCTCTTGTGGCCTTTCCAGACATGGAACGACCTCGTCCTTCCCGTCGGTCGCTGGATCGCCATTCTGGCCATCGCCCTCATGGTCGCGGTGACGCTGCTTCAGGTCTTCTGCCGCTACGTGCTGAACAGCGCCCTGCCCTGGCCCGACGAGGCCGCGCGGTTCATGATGCTGTGGCTCACGGGGCTGATCGCGCCGCGGGCCTATCGCCGCGGCGGCTTCGTGGCGATCGACACGATCCCGAGGCTCCTGCCCCGGGTGCCGGCCGCGACGCTGTCGCTGATCCTGCTGCTCTTCGCGGGGCTCGTCCTCTTCTACGGGATCCGCATCGGCTGGGCGGAGGTCACGGGCTTCGGCGGCCGGTTCGACACCGCGGCGCTCTACCTGCCGCTGCCCGGGGAATGGTTCCGCATTCCGCGCAGCTGGATGATGGCGAGCCTTCTGGTCGGGTTCGTCCTGCTCTTCGTCGTCAATGTGGAGCTTGTGCTGCGTAACCTGCTCACCTTGATGGGCGCGCGCGATCTCAGGCCGCTGGCCCTCGCCGAAGAGGAGCTGATGGCGGAATGACATGCTGATCTGGTTCCTGCCGGTCTTCCTCGCGCTGCTGCTCCTCGGGCTGCCGGTCTTCTTCGGTCTGCTGGCGGCGCCCGGCATCCTGCTGTGGCTGAACGGGCAGGAGCGCGACATCACCCTGCTCTACCGCAATCTCTACAACGGGATGGACAGCTTCCCCCTGATGGCGATCCCGTTCTTCATGCTGGCGGGCGAGCTGATGAACAAGGGCGGGATCACGCTACGGCTGGTGGAGTTCAGCCAGGCGCTGATGGGCCATTTCCGCGGCGGCCTCGCCCATGTGAACGTGCTGTCGTCGATGCTCTTCGCCGGATTGTCGGGCTCGGCGGTGGCCGACACGTCGGCGCTCGGCTCGATGCTGATCCCGGCGATGGAAAAGCAGGGCTATACCCGCCGCTTCGCCGCCGCGATCACGGCGGCGAGTTCCGTCATAGGCCCGATCATTCCGCCCTCGGGCATCATGATCATCTATGCCTACGTGATGGGCGAAAGCGTCGCGGCGCTGTTCCTCGCGGGGATCGTGCCGGGTATCCTCGTGGGGCTGGGCCTGATGGTCGTCATCAAGCTCATGGCCGACCGCCACGACTTTCCGGTGGCGGGCCGCAGGACCAGCTGGACCGAGCGGGGACAGGCGTCGCTCGGGGCGTTCTTTCCGCTGATGACGCCGGTCATCATCATGGGCGGCATCCTCCTGGGCATCTTCACCCCGACCGAGGCCGCGGCCGTCGCGGTGGCCTACGCGCTCTTCATCGGTCTCTTCGTCATGCGGACGTTGCGGGTATCGGACATCGCCGAGGTCCTGTCGCGCGCGGCCACGACCTCGGCGGTGGTGCTGCTGCTCGTGGGGGCGGCGATGGCGTTCAAGACCGTCGTCGCGCTCTCCTACGCGCCGCAGATCCTCGCCGATCACATCCTGTCGCTTGCGGACGATCCCCTGATCCTGCTCTTCCTCATCAACCTCCTGCTCTTCGTGGTGGGAATGTTCCTCGATGCGGGGCCCGCGATCATCATCCTGGGGCCGATCCTCGGGCCGATCTTCACGTCGCTCGGCGTCGATCCGATCCATTTCGCCATCATCATGAGCGTCAACCTGACCGTCGGGCTCGCCACGCCGCCCATGGGCCTCGTCCTCTTCGTGGCCTCTTCCGTGTCCGGCGAACGGGTCGAGGCGATCTCCAGGGCAATCCTGCCGTTCCTCGCCGTCGAGATCGTCGTGATCTTCCTGATCACCTATTTTCCGGCAATTTCCATGACGATCCCGCGCCTGACGGGATTCGCGAGCTAGACCAGCATCACCAGAGAGGGAAAGAGAGCATGACCAGAACCCTGACCCAGGCCGCCGCGATCGCGGCCCTTCTCGGCGCCACGGCGCCGGTCGCCGATGCGCAGGATGTCACCCTGCGCGCCACCGCGAATTCCAACGAGAACGACGAGGATTACGACGGCCTCGTCGTCTTCAAGAACTACGTGGAACAGGCGTCGAACGGCGCGATCGCGGTCGAGCTCTTCATCGGCACGCAGCTTTGCTCAAACGGGCAGGAATGCATGCAGGGCGTGGCCGACGGCGCGATCGACATCTTCGTGTCGACCAGCGGCGGGACCAGCGGCATCTTTCCGTTCATCCAGGTGCTCGACCTGCCCTACGTCATGGCGAACGACCGGGTGGCCGAGGGCGTGCTTCGATCAGGGACCGAGTTCGTGACGACCCTGCAGGACATGGTCGAGGAAACGAGCGGCGGGCAGATCAAGCTGATGACCATCGGCAATACCGGCGGATGGCGCAACTTCGCCAACACCCAGCGCCGGGTCGAGACGCCCGAGGATCTCGCGGGCCTCAAGATCCGCACGGTGGTGGCCGACCTGCCGCAGGAGCTTGTCCGGGCGCTCGGCGCATCGCCCACGCCGATCCCGTGGCCCGAGCTCTTCACCAGCTTCCAGACCGGCGTGGTCGAGGGCTCCAAGAATGGCATCACCGACATTATGGGCATGAAGTTTCCCGATGCGGGCCTGCAATACATGACGCTCGACGGACATGCCTATATGGGGGCGCTGTGGTTCATGAACGGCGAACGGTTCAACGCACTCGACGACCTGCAGAAGCAGATCGTCGTCGACGGGTTCTACGCGCTCCAGCAGGCGACCTTCGCCTCGCCCAAGCGCAAGTCGATCGACGCCTACGAGGCGTTCCGGGAGGGCGGCGGCGATCTCTACGTACCCACGCCGGATCAGATGGACCTGTTCGCCGAGGCCGCCGAGCCCGTCTACACGTGGTTCGAGGACAATGTCGAAGGCGGCACCCGCGCCTACGAGGCACTGACCGCCACCGTCGAGACGGTCGAAGCCGAGATCGAGGCGCAGCGGCAGGCGACCATCGACTAGCACGCGGCGAGGGGCCGTCTGTCGGCCGGACGCCCCCTCATTCGCGGGTCTGGTTCTCGATCCACCTGATCCCCATCAAACCGACGGCGAGGGCCGCGACCACCGCGGCGATGCCGATAAGGTACGCACCCGTGGTCTCGTTGACCTCCAGCACGATCAGCTTTCGCACCACCGCCAGCATCCCGATCGAGATCACCGTGCGCAGCTGACCGAAGCCGTGGTCGCCGGCGACCATCTGCCGGATCGAATGGGCGAGCTCCACGGCGATGATCGCGGCCAGCACCCGGTCGAACAGCGTCTGGAACTGGCTGTAGTCGAGCGAGGCGTTCTCCTGAAACGCAACCTCCACGATGGTACGCAGGAAGGAATACGTCGCGAGCAGCACCACGGCCACCATCCCCAGCAGGATCACCGCGGAAATGACACGCTCCAGAACCGCGTAGGCGCGCATCCCGATACTGTCGTCCGTCGAGGCCATGGCACCGTCCTCCTCTCCGCTGGAACATAGCGCGCGCGTTGAGCGCGGCGAGCGAGCCGCTTGCGCCCGGGCGCGCGCGCCCCTAGAAGCGCGCGGGACGCAAGGAGAGGTCACCCGCATGTCGGTGCTGGTCATGAAATTCGGCGGCACGTCGGTCGCGACGCTCGACCGTATCCGCCGCGCCGCGAAGCGGGTCGGGCGGGAAATCGCGAACGGCCACGACGTCATCGTCATCGTCAGCGCCATGTCGGGCAAGACCAACGAGCTCGTCGGTTGGGTCGGAGAGACCTCGCCGCTCTACGATGCACGGGAATACGACGCCGTGGTCAGTTCGGGCGAGAACGTGACCGCCGGTCTGATGGCGCTGACATTGCAGGAAATGGACATTCCCGCCCGTTCCTGGCAGGGCTGGCAGGTGCCGCTCAAGACCAACGGCGCGCACGGTGCCGCCCGGATCGAGGAAATCCCCCCCGACAACATCACCGCCAGGTTCGCCGACGGGATGCGGGTCGCGGTCGTGGCGGGCTTCCAGGGGATCAGTCCCGAGGGCCGCATCACCACGCTCGGCCGGGGCGGGTCCGACACCACCGCCGTCGCCTTCGCGGCCGCCTTCGACGCGGTACGATGCGACATCTATACCGACGTCGACGGCGTCTACACCACCGATCCGCGGATCACGTCGAAGGCCCGCAAGCTCGACAAGATCGCCTTCGAGGAGATGCTGGAACTCGCGAGCCTGGGCGCCAAGGTGCTCCAGACCCGTTCCGTCGAGCTCGCGATGCGCTACAAGGTGAAATTGCGTGTGCTGAGTTCGTTCGACGAATACGACGAGAATGCGGGCACGTTGGTCTGCGAAGAGGACGAGATCATGGAAAACAACGTCGTGGCCGGAGTCGCCTATTCCCGCGACGAGGCGAAGATGACCCTCACCCGCGTCGCCGACCGCCCCGGCATCGCCGCCGCGATCTTCGGTCCGCTGGCCGAAGGCGGCGTCAACGTGGACATGATCGTCCAGAACATCTCCGATGCGGGGCAGACCGACATGACGTTCTCCTGCCCGGTCGACCAGGTGCCGCGCGCCGAGGCGGCGATGCGCGCGGCGCGCGATGCCGGCGAGATCGACTTTCAGGACCTTCTCGCGGATACCGAAGTCAGCAAGGTCTCGGTCGTGGGCATCGGCATGCGCAGCCATACCGGCGTCGCCGCCAAGATGTTCAAGGCGCTGCGCGACGACAACGTGAACATCAAGGTCATCACCACGTCCGAGATCAAGATCAGCGTCCTCATCGATCGCAAGTACATGGAGCTTGCCGTCCAGGCGCTTCACGATACGTTCGAACTCGAAAAGGCACGGTGACCGGTTCGCGATTGCCGGCCGCGACGCCACGGCAACGCGAGATCCCGACAGATGGCCAGGCAACCGGACGCCCCCCGGACGTGTTGGGCAGGATGAGATCCCTGCTCCTTCGTCGCGCCTCTGCCGCGCCCGCCCCGCCCCGCGCCGCGACCCGGCGTTATGAACCCTCTCCCCTGATGCCGGATTCGCGTATATGACCGGGCAAGGACGCGAGGGGAGCACGATGGCCGAAGCGACGGAAAGCGAGAGCCGCAAGCTGCTCCGGCGTTTGCGTGACGCGCTGGCGGACGATTCCGCGGGACAGGCGCGGCTCGACCGGATCACCTCGATCATCGCCGAATCGATGGAGACGGAGGTCTGCTCGATCTATCTCTTCCGCGATCCCGACACGCTCGAACTCTGCGCGACCGAAGGTCTGCGCGCCGAAGCGGTGCACCAGACCCGGATGCGCCTCGGCGAAGGTCTCGTGGGAAGGGTGGCGCGGCTGGGGCGGATTATCAACGCCGCCGATGCGCCTTCCGAACGCGGGTTCCGCTACATGCCTGAGACCGGCGAGGAGATCTACAGCTCGTTTCTGGGCGTGCCGATCCAGCGGCTCGGCGAGAAGCTGGGCGTGCTGGTCGTGCAATCCAAGATCGCGCGCGAATATTCCGACGACGAGATCTATGCGCTCGAGGTGGTCGCCATGGTGCTGGCCGAGATGACGGAACTCGGCGCCTTCACCGGCGAGGGCGCGGCGCTTTCGGCCCGTCACCAGCATCCCGTGCTGATCCGCGGCACGATCGGCCAGGAAGGCACCGCCGAGGGCAATGTCTGGCTGCACGAGCCGCGCGTGGTCGTGACCAATCCGATCGCCGAGGATCCCGACCGCGAGACGGAGCGCCTGACCGCCGCGGTGGAAAAGCTGCGCGTCACCGTCGACGACATGCTCGACGGTGCGCAGACCGGCGACAAGGACCAGCGAGAGGTCCTCGAGACCTACCGCATGTTCGCCCATTCGCGCGGATGGCTCAGGCGGATGTGCGAGGATATCGGCCGCGGCCTCTCGGCCGAAGCGGCCGTCGAGAAGGAACAGTCGAGCGCCCGCGCCCGCCTGCAGAAAGCCCCCGACGCCTATATGCGCGAGCGGCTGAGCGATCTCGACGACCTGTCGCGGCGCCTGCTGCGGATCCTGACCGGTCAGGGCCGCGAGACGGGCGCGGAGATGCCGCCAAACCCGATCCTCGTGGCGCGCAGCATCGGTCCGGGCGAGCTTCTGGATTACGGCCGGACCTTGCGCGGGATCGTGCTGGAACAGGGCTCTGTCGGCAGCCATGCGGCGATCGTGGCGCGGGCGCTGGCGATACCGCTGGTCATCCATGCCCGCGGCATCACCACCGAGGCGCTCAACGGCGACCATATCGTGGTGGACGGCGAACAGGGCAACGTCCACCTGCGCCCCGAGGACAACATCATCGCCGCGTTCCGCGACAAGATCGCCATGCAGGCCAAGGCGCAGGAGCGGTATGCCGACCTGCGCACACTTCCGGCAACAACGCTTTGCGGCACGAATGTCGCGCTCACCATGAATGCGGGGCTGATGGCCGACCTGCCGAGCCTCCAGGGATCGGGGGCCGAGGGCGTGGGCCTCTTCCGGACCGAACTGCAATTCCTGGCCCGCGCCGCGGTGCCGCGCCGTGGCGATCTCGCCGCGCTCTATTCGCGCGTGCTCGACGCCGCCGAGGGCAAACCCGTGACCTTCCGGACCCTCGATATCGGTTCCGACAAGGTCCTTCCCTACATGAAGCGCCCGGACGAGCCGAACCCGGCCCTCGGATGGCGTGCCATCCGCGTCGGTCTCGACCGGACGGGGATCATGCGGATGCAACTGCAGGCGCTGATCCGCGCCGCGAATGGTCGGCCGCTGAAGGTGATGTTTCCGTTCGTGGCGCAACTCGACGAGTTCCACCAGGCCCGCCGGCATCTGCTCGAAGAGATGGAACGCGAGGACAAGCTCGGCCGGATCCTGCCGTCATCGCTCGAGATCGGAGCGATGCTGGAAACCCCGAGCCTTGCCTTCGCGCCGCGGCAATTCTTCGAGATGGCGGATTTCATCTCGATCGGCGGCAACGACCTCAAGCAGTTCTTCTTCGCCGCCGACCGCGAGAACGAACGCGTCCGCCGCCGCTACGACACCCTCAATGTCAGCTTCCTAACCCTGATCGAAATGATCGTGAAGCGCTGCGACGAGGTGGGAACGCCGCTGAGTTTCTGCGGCGAGGATGCGGGTCGGCCGGTCGAGGCGATCTGTCTTTCGGCGATGGGCATCCGGTCGCTGTCGATGCGGCCCGCCTCGATCGGCCCCGTGAAGCACCTTCTGCGCCGGATCGATCTCGGCGAGGCGCGCGGCGTCATCGACGGGTCCTGCCGGAGCGGGGTGCAATCGGTGCGCGCGGACGTGATGGAATGGCTCGGCCGGAGCCTGACGCAAGGCTGAGAGACCGCGCGGCGCGCCGTGCCTTCAGACCACCATCTTGGGCGGCTCCAGGATCAGGCGGAATTCGCGCAGCAGGACGTCGACATCGATGTCCTGATCCCGCGCCAGCGCCCGCAACCCGAAATAGACCCGCGCCATTTCCTGGTAATAGCTGGTGAAGGCGTAGTTGGTTGCCGCCCCCGCCATCGCGCCGATCAACGGAACGGCCTGTGCCGCGAGCTTCTGGCCCAGCACGGCCGCGAAGCGCGGTGCCACGCGCGCGATGATGCCGTGGATCGCGGGCCCGGTCAGCGTCACGCGCGCCGAGAGGAACGCCATGTCGGTGCCGTCGTCGCGCGCGAGCGGTCCCGCGGCCGAGAAGATCTGGAGGCATTGCGCCCTGACGAGCGGGTCCTCGATATCGAACCCCTGATCGACCGCGATCCCCTGGATCGCCCGCAGAAGGACCGTCGTGGTGACCGGCAATTCGGCCAGGGCCGTCGGCAGGCCGCCCGCCCCGCCCGCCGCCCCCATCGCCGAGGTGAGCGCGGTATTGAGCCAGTCGGGACGATCGGCCACCCTCTTGCGCGAGCCGCTTGCCGCATCGAAGGCCGTCTCGAGCGCGCGCCGCGTCGCCCGGTCGAGTTGCGTGCGGATCGACGACGGCAGCTTCTCGATCAGATCCTCCGCCTGTCCGCCGACGAGGCTCAGGACCTGCATTCCGATGCCGTCCGCGCTGCGAAAACGTTTGGCAAGGGCGGCGACCGCCGCCTCCGCTTCGGGGGTCAGGCTGTCGGTCGGGACGGGTGTGGTTCGATCGGTTCTCTTCATGCCCAATAGATGGGGCAATCGGGTCGCCGGAACAAGATCTCAGATCACACGCTCGACGCGGCCCGCGATCCCGTCCCACGCGCCGTCGCAGAGGGCATTGCCGAGGACGCGGTCGGGGTTGGTGGGCGGCGGCATCTCGACATCGGCAAGGCGTTCGAAGCCGAACCGGCGGTAATAGGGCGCGTCGCCAACCAGCATGATCCGGCACCATCCCGCCTCGCGGGCGCGCGAGAGTACGGCGCGGATCAGGAGCCCGCCAAGCCCCTCTCCCTGGCGCGTGGGATGGACCGCCACGGGGCCCAGAAGCAGGATATCGCCCGCATTCCCGATCCGGACCGGCCAGACCCGGATGGCGCCCCCGAGGATCCCCTCGTCATCCCGCGCCACGAGGCAGAGCGCCGCCACCGGCGCGACGCCCTCGCGCAGGCGATAGGACGAGAGGGCCGTCCGCCCGGGCGCGAAACTCAGATCGAAGAGCGCCTCGACCTCCCACCAATCCTCGGGCCTCTCCTCCCTCAATCCCGACACGCGCGCCCTACCCCGTCAATCCACTGGCCGCGCCCTAGCATGGGGCTAGGTGGCCGGCAAACCGATCCCCCTTCCCGCACCGCTCTCTTCCATCGCGTCACGAGGACAAGACATGTTCTACCGACCCCAGGACGGCCACGGCCTGCCGCACAACCCCTTCAACGCCATCGTCGCGCCCCGCCCGATTGGGTGGATCTCGACGCGCGGCGCCGACGGCTCGGACAATCTCGCGCCCTATTCTTTCTTCAACGCGGTCGCCTACACCCCGCCGCAGGTGATGTTCTCGTCGAGCTCCGCCAAGGAGGATCGCGGCGACACAAAGGACAGCGTCGCCAATATCCGCGAAACCGGCGTCTTCTGCGTGAATATCGTGGAATACGCCATGCGCGATGCGATGAACCTGACCTCCGGTCCGTGGCCGCGCGACGAGGACGAATTCGCGAAAGCCGGGATCGACAGGGCCGCCTGCGACACGATCGACTGCCCGCGCGTCGCGGGTGCACCCGCGAACCTGGAATGCCGGCTGAGCCGAATCGTCGACCTCGAAGGCGCGCACAACTTCCTCGTCCTGGGCGAGGTTACGGGCATCCACATGCGCGACGATTGCCTGAAGGACGGCCTTTTCGATGTGCTGGCCTTCAATCCGCTGTCGCGGATGGGATACCGCGACTACACGGTGATCCGCGAGACGTTCTCGCTCGCGCGGCCGGGCGAATAGGATCGCGCGGGCCGGTCGCACGCCCTCTTCCCATTGACGCGCCGGACCCTCATCTTGCGGCTCGACGCCAGACAGCAAGGACAGGCACCATGCACAGAACCAAGATCGGCATCATCGGCGGATCCGGCCTCTATCAGATCGAGGGGCTGGAAGATCCCCGATGGGTGGATGTCGAGACGCCATGGGGCCGGCCCTCGGACAAGATCCTGACCGGCACGCTCGGCGGGATCGAGATGGCGTTCCTGCCGCGGCACGGGCGCGGCCATGTCCATTCGCCCTCGACCGTGCCCTATCGCGCCAATATCGACGCGCTGAAGCGGCTCGGCGTCACGGATATCTTCAGCGTCTCGGCCTGCGGCTCGTTCCGCGAGGAAATGGCGCCGGGCGATTTCGTGATCGTCGACCAGTTCATCGACCGCACGGTGGCGCGCGAGGGATCGTTCTTCGGCGCGGGCTGTGTCGCGCATGTGAGCGTCGCGCATCCGACCTGCGCACGGCTGGGCAATGCCGCGTTCGACGCCGCGACGGCCGAGGGCGTCAATGTCCATCGCGGCGGCACCTATCTGGCAATGGAAGGCCCGCAATTCTCGACCCGGGCGGAATCTCGGATGTACCGCGAGGCATGGGGCGCGGACGTGATCGGCATGACCAACATGCCCGAGGCCAAGCTCGCCCGCGAGGCCGAGATCTGCTATGCGAGCGTCGCGATGATCACCGATTACGACAGCTGGCATCCCGATCACGGCGCGGTCGACATCAACGACATCATCGCCACGCTCGGCGGCAATGCCGCGGCGGCCCGCGGTCTCGTGGCGCGCCTGCCGGGGCTGCTGGGGGCAGAGCGAGCCCCCTGTCCGCATGGCTGCGACAGGGCGCTCGAACATGCGATCATGACCGCGCCCGACCACCGCGACCGCGACCTGACCGCGCGGCTCGACGCCGTGGCAGGCCGCGTCCTCGGAGAGTGACACGGCACCCGCCGCGAACACGTTTCCCCCGCCATGCGAAAGTGCTAGGGCTGCGCGCGATCGCCCCGCCGCAGCCCCAAGGCCCGACATGACCCGCAAGACCGTCAGAGACTATATCCGCACGATCCCGGACTTCCCGCATGAAGGGGTGATGTTTCGCGACGTAACGACGCTCATCTCCGATCCGCGCGGATTCCGGATGTGCATCGACCAGCTTCTGCACCCCTACGCCGACGGCAACATCGACAAGGTCGCAGCACTCGAGGCGCGGGGCTTCATCCTCGGGGGCGCCGTCGCCCATCAGCTCGGCAAGGGGTTCGTGCCGATCCGCAAGAAGGGCAAGCTGCCCTTCACCACCCTGTCGCAGGATTACACCCTGGAATACGGCAAGGAGGTGATGGAGATCCACGACGACGCGTTGCAACCGGGCGAGCAGGTGCTGATCGTCGACGATCTCCTGGCGACCGGCGGCACGGCCGAGGCGGGCATCAAGCTTTGCGAACGGCTCGGTGCCGAGGTCGTCGCCTGCGCCTTCATCGTGGATCTGCCGGATCTGGGCGGCCGCAAGCGGCTCGAGGCGATGGGTATCCAGGTCGACGCGCTCTGTTCGTTCGAGGGGGAGTGACGTGCGGATCGGCCTGCTTCAATGCGGCGAGACGATTCCTGCGCTCGACCGGGCGCATGGCGGCTACCCCGAGCTCTATGCCGCCCTTCTGGGCGAGGGGTTCAGCTGGCGGACATGGCGCGTTTTCGAGGACGATTTTCCCGCCGGTCCAGACGAGGCCGACGGCTGGCTGGTCTCGGGCTCGAAGCACGGGGCATACGAGCCTCTCGCCTGGATCGCACCGCTCGAAGCGCTGATCCAAGAGATCCACGCGGGCGGACGGCCGCTCGTCGGGATCTGCTTCGGCCACCAAATCGTGGCGCAGGCATTGGGCGGGAGGGTCGAGAAGTTCGACGGCGGCTGGTCCGTCGGCCGCCGCGCCTACGAGATCGACGGCAAGATCCGGCACCTCAACGCGTGGCACCAGGATCAGGTCACGCAGATACCGCACGGCGCCCGCGTGATCGCGAGCAACGACTTCACGCGATATGCGGGTCTCGCGATGGGCGAACGCACGCTCACCCTCCAGCCGCATCCCGAATTTCCGCATGGTTACGTGGCCGACCTCATTCGCCTGCGCGGTGCGGGCACCGTCCCGGACGACCTGCTAAGCGCCGCGCGCGACGGCCTGGGCGCGCCGCTCGACAATGACCGGATCGGCGCATGGCTGGCCGAATTCATGACCTCCGCAAGGGTACGACCATGACCGACTGGCTATCGCAAACTCCGAGATCGGCACGGGATTATCTCGACGGCCACCGCCTCGACGAGGTGGAGTGCATCGTGTCGGACCTGCCCGGCATCGCCCGCGGCAAGGCGATGCCCGCCTCGAAATTCGCCCGGCAGCGCAATTTCTTCATGCCGTCCTCAATCTTTCTCCAGACGATCACCGGGGACTGGGCCGACGACATCATCCCCGAGGGTTCGACCGAGCCCGACATGATCCTGACCCCGGACTATGCCACGGCCAGCGCGGCGCCGTGGACGGCCGACTGGACGCTGCAGGTCATCCACGACATGCACCTGCAATCCGGCGCGCCGGTGCCCTTCGCTCCGCGCAATGTGCTCAAGCGGGTGATCGCGGCCTATCACGCCCGCGGGTGGACGCCCGTGGTGGCGCCCGAGATGGAATTCTACCTCGTCGCGCGCAACGTCGACCCCGCGCAGAAGATCGCGCCGATGACCGGGCGATCGGGGCGCGCGGCGGCGGCGCGGCAGGCCTATTCGATGTCCGCGGTGGACGAATACGGCGACGTCATCGACGACATCTACGATTTCGCCGAAGCCCAGGGCTTCGAGATCGACGGCATCACCCAGGAGGGCGGCGCGGGGCAGCTCGAGATCAACCTGCGCCACGGCGATCCGGTGAAGCTCGCCGACGAGATCTTCTATTTCAAGCGCCTGATCCGCGAGGCGGCCCTGCGCCACGATTGCTTCGCCACCTTCATGGCCAAGCCGATCGAGGGCGAGCCCGGAAGCTCGATGCACATCCATCATTCCGTGCTCGATGCCGAGGGGTGCAACATCTTTACCGATGCCACGGGGGCCGAAACACCCGCCTTTCGCACCTTCATCGGCGGGTTGCAGCATCACCTGCCCAGCGCGGTCGCCCTGCTCGCCCCTTACGTCAATTCCTATCGCCGCTACGTGCGCGAATTCGCCGCCCCCGTGAACCTCGAATGGGGGCGCGACAACCGGACCGTCGGCCTGCGCGTGCCGATCTCGGATCCCGACGCACGGCGGATCGAGAATCGAATCGCGGGCATGGATTGCAATCCCTATCTCGGGATCGCCGCTTCGCTGGCCTGCGGATACCTCGGCATGATCGAAGCCCGCGAGCCGCGGGCGGAGCGCACCGATACGGCCTATGGCGCCGATGGCGACATTCCCCGCGGTCTCTTCGATGCGCTCGGGGTCTTTCGCGCCAATGAAAGCTTGCAAGACCTCCTCGATCCGGAATTCGGCAAGGTTTACGCCGCAGTGAAGGAAGCCGAACACAGCGAGTATCTTCAGGCCATCTCCCCGTGGGAGCGAGAGCACCTTCTGATCAGCGTCTAAAGAGGGCAGCGGAACGCGCGGCGAGACCTGCCGCGTGTCACCTGTTCATCTTGGAAAGCTGGTCCTGCAATGCGGCCAACTGCGTCCGGATGTCGTCGAGTTCCTGACGCGACGCATCGTCCTTCTTCGCGGGCGGCGCATCCTCGTCCAACTCCGGACCGGTCCAGCCGCCCGTCATCGCCTTGAGCCAAGCGCGCTGCTGCGCCTGGACGGCATCGAAGCCCGGCACGGCGGCCATCGGGTTCAGCGCCTTCTCCATCATCTTGGACTGGCTCTCGCGCAGCATGTCGAAGCTCATGGCGAGGAATTGCGGCACGACCGAATTGGCCTGCGTGGTATAGCTTCGCACGAGGTCGGTGAGAACGGCGAGCGGCAGGACGGATTCGCCCTTCGATTCGTGTTCCGCCACGATCTGGAGCAGGTATTGCCGGGTCAGGTCGTCGCCGGTCTTGAGGTCGACGATCTGGACCTCGCGTCCGTTGCGGATGAAACCCGCAATGTCTTCCAGCGTCACGTAATCGCTGGTTTCGGTGTTGTAGAGACGGCGGCTGGCATAGCGTTTGATCAGCAGCGGCTTTTGCGGCTCGGACATCATAGCCTCCAGACGTTCGGCGATGCGCAGGCGACCCTAGGACGGCTCCGGGCAAAAAGAAAGGGCGGACCTGATGGCCCGCCCGTCACTCGTAACGCCCCCGGCGCACCAGGGAAACAATCGCCTCAGTTCTTGCTGGACGCCGCGTTGCGCGCGGTGGAGGCGGCTTCGTTGGTCGCCTTCTGTGCGGTCGCGGTCATCTCGGTCGAGGCCTTCTTGGCGGCGGCGTTCATGTCCTCGGACATGTCCTTGCCGGCCGACATCATGATCTCGACCGTTTCCATCTGCACCTTCTTCGCGACTTCGGCGAAGGCGGCCATGGTCTCGGCGGTCATCTCGGCCTGCGACGAGGCAAAATCGCTCATCGCCTTGCCGTAATCCGCGGGCTCGTTGCGGACGGTGGCGATGTTGTTCATCTTCGCGATGGTTTCCTTCGTCCACTTCGTCGAGATGTCGGTCGATTTCTCGGCCGCATCCAGCGCGACTTTCGACATCTTCTCGCCGTAGGCGGCGTAGGATTTGAAGCCGTCCTGGAACGAACTCATGTCGACGGGAAACGATGCCATCATCTCGCTCATCATCTTGGTGTAGTCTTGGGTATTGGCAGCCATGATAGTGCTCCTCTTTCGGTCGGGCGCTGTGAGCATCCTGCAAAAGCACCCCGGTTTGTCATGAACCCTATATGCATGCTGCACTGCCGCATTGCAAGAGGGTATTCTGCACTGCAGCAAATTAACTCTAAGTTGAGATGCGCGCAGTTTCCGAAGAAACCGGACCCTTCACATAGGTCCCCGGCGCATCCCCGAACGTTTCCCGACCCTCCCCCGGTGCACGTGCAGCAATCATGCGTCCCGATCTCTTGGCCAGCCATTCGCTCCACCGGCCCCACCACGATCCCTCGTGGAATTCCGCCGCCTGCTGCCAGTCCTCCGGCGTGCCCTTCCAGTCGCCGTTCACGTAATGGCCGTATTTCTTCTTGCTGGGCGGATTGACGATTCCCGCGACATGTCCCGATTCCGACAGGACGAACGTCTTGGACCGGCTGCCCATCTTCTGGATGCCGCGAAAGCTGCTGCGCCAGGCGGCGATGTGATCGGCCTCGCACGCGATCGCCATGAGCGGCACCTTCACGTCGCCGATCTGCAGGCGTTCGCCCAGGATCTCGATCCCGTCACGCGCGAACCTGTCCTCCTGACAGAGGCCGCGGAGATACTGGATCGCCATCCGCGCAGGCAGATTCGTCCCGTCGCCGTTCCAGTAGAGCAGATCGAAGGCCGGCGGCGCCTCGCCCATCATGTAGCTTTTGACGGCCGGCGTGTAGATCAGATCATTGGATCGCAAGAAGCTGAAGGTCCTCGTCATGTAGAAGCTGTCGAGGACGCCCTGGCGCTCGACCTCGCGTTCGATCCCGTTCACGAAATCATCTTCGAGGAACACGCCGACCTCGCCGCGATCCGAGAAATCGGTCAGCGTGGTGAAGAACGTGGCAGACTTCACCGGCCGCTCCCCGCGCTTTTCCAGCAGAGACAGCGCGAGAGACAGCGTGGTCCCGGCGATGCAGTAGCCCACCGTGTTGATCTGCTCCTCTCCGGTGATCTCCTGCACCTGCGAGATCGCGGTGAGGAACCCTTCGTCGATGTAATCGTCGAGGGTCACGTCGCTGTAGCTGGTATCGGGATCGACCCAGGACACCATGAAAAGCGTGAAACCCTGATCGACGATGTACTTGACGAGGCTGTTCTTGTCCTTGAGATCGAGGATGTAGAACTTGTTGATCCACGGCGGAAAGATGACGAGCGGCGTCTTGTGCACCTTCTCGGTGCTCGGCGCATACTGAATGAGCTCGAACATCCGGTTGCGAAAGACCACTTTGCCGGGTGTCGTCGCGATATTGCCACCGACCTCGAAGGCCTCCTTGTCGGCGAGCGTCACGATCAGTTCGCCGTCGTTGCGCTCGAGATCGCGCACAAGGTTCTCCAGCCCGTCGACCAGCGACTGCCCCTCGGTCTCGAGCGCGCGATGCAGCGCCTCGGGATTGGTGCCGAGGAAATTTGTCGGGCTCATCATGTTGGTGATCTGCTGGCTGAAATAGCGCAGCCGCCTGCGATCGGCGGGCTCCAGCCCCTCCAGATCGTCGACCGCCCGCGCGATCGCCTCGGAGTTCATCAGATATTGCTGCTTGATGTAGTTGAAGAACGGATGGCGCGACCAGAGCTCGTTGGAAAACCGCCGGTCGGGTTTGGTCGTGTCCTCGAGCGGTGTGAAGTCGCCTCGGACCATCTTGTGCTGCGCCTCGACGTAATGCGTGAGCGCCTTGCCCCAGTAGGCGATCTGATGCTCGAAGAGCTTCGCCGGGTTCGACATCGCCTCGGACATCCAGGCTCCCATGGCCTTCACGTAGAGGTCCGATCCGGGCGCCTGCAACGATGCCGGCACCTGCCGCTTGGTCGACAAGGCCGCGATCAGGCGTGCCGAAAGAGTTTCGAGCTTGGCGATGTTTTCCGCCATCTTCTCCGTGACTTCAGCGCCCTCGCCGGAATGTGCAGTTGTCATGACGCTCCCCCCACTCTATTTTGCTGCACGGCAGCATCGAAATCTCGTTAGATTTCGTCCGAAAGTCTAAACTGCCGTCCGATGCGACGCAAACGCGCGCCGGCCGGGAAAGGATCACTCACAATGCGCTACATGATGACCTACGACATGATGGAATCGGCCCGCGTCACGAGTCAGTGGCTGGGTGCGACGGCGCGCGCGATGGGATCCTATCCCGCCATGGGTCTCGCGCCCAACCCGGTGTTCCAGTGGATGGCTGCATGGGGCGAGGTCACGCAGCGCAGTTTCGAGCGGATGGTGGCCAAGCCCGATTGGGGCATCGACACCGTGACGGGCGCGGATGGGCGCGATCTGGTCGTCTCGACCGAGCGCGTGGTCGAAAAGGATTTCGGCGACCTCATCCGGTTCAACGTCTCGGGGCGCGAGACGCAGCCGCGCAAGATCCTCATGGTGGCCCCGATGTCGGGCCATTACGCGACGCTCGTCCGCTCCACGGTCGCCTCGCTGCTTCCCGATGCCGAGGTCTATGTCACCGACTGGCACAATGCCCGCGACATTCCCGTGTCTAAGGGCAAATTCGACGTCGACGACTACACGCTCTATCTGGCCGAATTCATGCAGCATATGGGCCCCGAGACGAACGTGGTCGCCGTCTGCCAGCCGGTGCCCCTGGCGCTTGCCGCCACCGCTTGGCTGGCGGAGCACGACCCCGCCAACCGGCCCAAATCGCTGATCCTGATCGGCGGCCCGGTCGATCCCGACGCCCGGGCGACCGATGTCACCGATTTCGGCCATCGCATCACCATGGGCCAGCTCGAGAAGACGGTGATCCAGCGGGTCGGCTTCAAGTATGGCGGCGCCGGGCGCATGGTCTATCCCGGCCTGCTGCAGCTCACGTCGTTCATCTCGATGAATCTCGACACTCACAGGACCGCCTTCCAGGACCAGATCCTGCGCGTGGCCAAGGGCGAGGCGGGCGACCACGACCGGCACAACAAGTTCTACGACGAATATCTGGCGGTCATGGACATGACGGCCGAATTCTATCTCTCGACGGTGCAGCGGATCTTCAAGGATCGCGACATCGCGCGCAACGCCTTCACCGTGAACGGAACGCCGGTCGACATCTCCCGAATCACGGATGTCGCCGTCCATATCGTCGAGGGCGAGAACGACGACATCTCCGCACCCGGCCAGTGCCTCGCAGCACTCGACCTTCTGACGGGCCTTCCCGACCACTTGAAGGCGGCGCATCTCGAACCTGGCGCGGGTCATTACGGGATCTTCGCCGGCCGCTCGTGGCGCAACAACATCCGGCCCCTAGTTCTCGACTTCATCGACGAGCTCGACGGGCGCAAGGAGGCCAAGCCCCGCCGCGGCAATCCCAAGGCCAACGGCAAGAGTCATAAGCGCGCCAGCTCCGACGAGGGACCGATGCCGGTCTGAAGGCGTCCGGCCACCCCTTCAGCCGAGCGCGTCGAGCACCTCGCCGATGGCCGTCTCGATCAGAGCGAGGGAGGATGGCGTCGAGAACCGGTGGTCGGCGCCCTTCACCAGTGTCAGGCGCACATCGCCCTGCAAGTGGTGCAGGAGGTGGAGCGCGACCTGCTGATCCACGTCGTCGTCCTCGGTCCCCTGCAGCAATCTCACGGGGCCGAAATCCCGCACGGGCGCCCGCAGGACCAGATTGCGACGGCCATCCTCGATCAGATGGCGGGTGATGATGTAGGGCTCGCCATAATCCGACGGCAGCGCGACCCGGCCCTCGCGGTCGAGCGTCTCGCGCTGATCCTTCGTGAACCCCGCCCACATGCTGTCTTCGGTGAAATCCGGCGCTGCAGCGATGCCGACCATCCCCGCGACCCGCATCTCCTCGCGCACCGCGAGCAGCGCGATCCAGCCCCCCATGCTCGATCCCACCAGCACGACGGGCCCGTCGGTCAGCGCGTCGATCGCGGCACGCGCATCCGCCGCCCAATCGCCGATCCCCCCCTCCTCGAAGGCGCCCGAGGATTCGCCGTGCCCGGAATAGTCGAACCGCAAGAAGGCGCGCCCCGCGCGTTTCGCCCAGGCCTCGAGATGCACGGCCTTGGTGCCGCCCATGTCGGATTTGAACCCGCCCAGAAAGACGATCCAGGGCCCCTGCCCCTCGGTCCGGTGATAGGCGATGCGCCGCCCCGCCTCGGTCTCGATGAAATCGGTCATGGCGCGCAGGATATGGATTGCCGCGCGGAAGGAAAGGCCCGAGCGCGGCGCGCGAACACCCGTCTTGACAGTGGCCGCCGGCGCCGCCAATTGGGGCGCATATAACTTGCAACCGGGCGTTCCGTGGGCGCCAGACCGACGAGGAGGCCCCTTTGGCCCAGATTTCCCTAACATTCCCCGATGGCAACAGCCGCGACTTTGATGCCGGCGTGACGGCGGCCGACGTTGCCGCGTCGATCTCGAAATCGCTCGGCAAGAAAGCGATTTCCGCCCGGCTCGACGACGCGCATTGGGATCTTCAATGGCCGATCGAGCACGACGCCCGCATCGCCATCAACACGATGGACGACGAGGCGGCGGCGCTCGAGCTGATCCGGCACGACCTCGCCCATGTCATGGCCCGCGCGGTGCAGGAGATATGGCCCGACGTGAAGGTCACGATCGGCCCCGTGACCGAGCATGGCTGGTTCTACGATTTCGATCGGTCCGAGCCCTTCACCCCCGAGGATCTGGGCGCCATCGAGAAGAAGATGCGCGAGATCATCAATGCGCGTGACCCGGTCCGGACCGAGATCTGGGACCGCGCACGCGCCATCGCCCATTACGAGGCCGAAGGAGAGCCCTTCAAGGTCGAACTGATCGACCGCATCCCCGGCGATGCGCCGATCCGAATGTACTGGCACGGGCCCTGGCAGGATCTCTGCCGCGGCCCGCACCTCGCGCATACCGGCCAGCTTCCGGGCGACGCGTTCAAGCTGATGGGCGTCTCGGGCGCCTACTGGTTCGGCGACGTGAACCGGCCGCAGCTTCAGCGCATCCAGGGCGTGGCGTTCCGCACCAAGGCCGATCTCGCCGCGCATCTGACCATGCTGGAGGAAGCCGCCCGCCGCGATCACCGCAAGCTCGGCCGCGAGATGGACCTCTTCCACATGCAGGAGGAAGCGCCGGGCCAGGTGTTCTGGCACCCCAACGGCTGGAACATCTACACCACGCTTCAGGATTACATGCGCCGCAAGCAGCGCGCCTACGGCTATTCCGAGATCAACACCCCCCAGATCGTCGACCGCAAGCTTTGGGAGGCGTCGGGCCACTGGGACAAGTACCAGGAAAACATGTTCATCGTCGAAGTCGACGAGGAGCATGCCCGCGAGAAGGCCGTCAATGCGCTCAAGCCGATGAACTGTCCCTGCCACGTGCAGGTCTTCAACCAGGGGCTCAAATCCTACCGCGACCTGCCCCTTCGCCTCGCCGAGTTCGGGGCCTGTTCGCGCTACGAGCCGTCGGGCGCGCTCCACGGGCTCATGCGCGTGCGCGGGTTTACCCAGGACGACGCGCATATCTTCTGCACCGAGGACCAGATCGAGAGCGAATGCGCGGGCTTCATCGACATGCTGGCCAGCGTCTATCGCGATCTCGGCTTCGACAGGTTCGACATCAAGTTCTCCACCCGTCCGGAAAAGCGCGTGGGAACGGACGAATCGTGGGATTACGTCGAGAACGCGCTCGAGAACGCCATCAAGGCGACGGGCCATCCCTACGAGCTCGATGAGGGCGAAGGCGCGTTCTACGGCCCCAAGCTCGACTTCAAGCTCACGGACGCGATCGGTCGGGAATGGCAGCTCGGGACCTTCCAGGTCGATCCGAACCTGCCCGAACGGCTCGACGCGAGCTACATCGCGCCCGACGGCGCCAAGCGGCGGCCCTACATGCTCCACCGCGCGATCCTGGGTTCGTTCGAGCGGTTCCTCGGCATCCTGATCGAGAATTACGAGGGCAAGCTGCCCTTCTGGATCGCGCCGCGGCAGGTCGTCGTGGCCTCGATCGTGTCGGATGCCGATCCTTACGTGACCGAGATCACGGAGATCCTGCGCCGCGCCGGCATCCGCGCCGAGGCCGATACCCGCAACGAGAAGATCAACTACAAGGTGCGCGAGCATTCCGTGGGCAAGGTTCCGGTGATCCTTGCCATCGGTGCCCGCGAGGTCGAAGAGCGGACCGTTTCGCTGCGCCGCCTGGGCGAGAAGCAGACCCGCACGCTCGACCTCGAAACCCTCGTGCAGGATCTCAGGATCGAGGCGACGCCGCCCGATCTCGGCTGAGCGCGGCGCGTGTCTCCGGGCCCCAGCCGAGGTGAAGCGTCCCGTCGCTCTCGATGACGGGCCGCTTCATCAGCGTCGGGTACTCTTCGATCAGCGCCACGGGATCGCCGCCCCGCGCATCCGCGTCGAGCGCACGCCAGGTCGTGGATCTCCGGTTGACCAGCGCTGCACCGAATCGCGCGTGAAACCGCACCAAGCGATCGCGCGTCAACGGCGCCTCGCGAACATCGTGAAACGATACGTCGCACCCGTCCTCGGCAAGCGATTTCAACGCCTTGCGACAGGTATCGCATGTCTTCAAACCGTAAAGGATCACGCCCGCCATTCTCCGCCAGCCATGGTCATATCAGTTTTACTTGCAATCGAGAGCGGAATTATCCAGCGTTTTCTCGTGACATCAGACTTTCTACCGGCAATCGCCCCTTTGGGGCAGCCACATGACGGAAGACCTGGCTGCACCATCCCGTCGCAATGAAGCGGGCGGGCATTGATAGGGAGAAACGGCCATGCCCACCGGCACCGTGAAATGGTTCAACACCACCAAAGGCTACGGCTTCATCGCGCCCGACGACGGCGGCAAGGACATCTTCGTCCACATCTCGGCCGTCGAGCGCGCCGGCATGACCGGCCTCGCCGACAACCAGAAGGTCCGCTACGAACTCGTCTCCGGCCGAGACGGCCGCGAATCTGCGGGTGAGTTGGAGGCGCTTTGAAATAGCGCAAAGAGATATCTCTGGATCCGCCGTATTGGCGGCGGATTCTATATTTTTTAATTAAGCTGAGACGACCTTTATGCTAAGCGGCCATCTAGAAACCCTTAGCTTCTCGATCTCTCTTATATTTTCGTCCAGTTCGTCTACCCGGCTCAGAAGCCAATCCAAGAAGGCGATGGAAGTGCCATTCGAATGCTCTCGCTTCAGCATTTCACTTAGGTTGCTAGCATTCTCATTTTGAAAGAAGTTGGCATACGCCAAATAGGCGGAAATATGCTTTGTTCCGAGCAATACATGAAAATATCCCGCGCCCACTAGTGGTGTGAACGAGGAATAATTGAATGAAGTAAAGTTAAAGAATAAATACTCCCTTTTAACTTGATTGGCCATTATTGCATCTCGCAATTTAGCGACATCATCCCTCACATTGCTGATCTGCTCTTGGTTATAAGCAACCTCTATCTGAAGAACTTTTAGCGCTGTTTGCGCAGCTCGACGTTGCTGGATTGAATACATTAGGTATTGGATGGTCGCACCTGCGACCACACCAAGAAACAGCCAAAATGCATTCCAGAACCAGACTACCATCTTTTATCTGATGGCCCCCATCACTTCCCCCCATTCCCGCTTCGTCAGCCCGCTATTCTCCTGCGTAACCTCCTCACCTCGGAGCATCCGGCGGATCACCTCCAGCGCGGTCGCCGAGAATTGGGCGCCGCCGAGGCGGTATTCCTCGAAGGCGGCATAGGCGAGCGGGACCCAGGCTTTCGTCAATTCGCAGATCGCGTCGGCATAGGCGCGGATCTCGTATTGCGCGTGGGGATCGGCGCGCAGGCGCAGGAAATGGAAGAGATTGTGCAGGTCCACCTTCCAGTACCATTGGGTATAGATATTCGCGGGCAGGTTCATCCGCGCCAATTCGCGGGCGAGGCCCTGCTGGCCCTCGTTCGACAGCATCTCCTCGTAATGGTCGTAGGCACGGTCGCTGTCGGCCTTGAGCAGGTCGAGCACGCGCGCCGCCTCTTCGCCCTCGAGGATATCGCCGCGGCCTTGGGAGTTGGTGCTCGACTGGGCGGCGAGGTTCTCAGGCGCGGGAATGTAGAATTCGCGGTCGAGCACCGAATAACGCGCGGAATATTCGTTCACATTGGCGGTGCGATGCCGGATCCATTGCCGTGCCACGAAGACAGGGAGCTTCACGTGCAGCTTGATCTCGCACATCTCGAACGGCGTCGAATGCCAGTGCCGCATGAGATAGCGAATCAGCCCCTCGTCGTTCGAGACCGCCTTGGTCCCGCGCCCGTAGCTCACCCGGGCGGCCTGGGTGATGGCGGCATCATCGCCCATGTAGTCGATGACGCGCACCAGCCCGTGATCGAGCACCGGGTGCGCGCGATAGAGCTGCGCCTCCAGCCCCGGTGCGGTCGCGCGCAGGGTCGTATGGCTCTGGGCGCGCTGTTCGTCGATCTCGGCCTGCTGGTCGGGCGTTATGGGCATGTCGGTCTCCGTCGGAAGGGGCATGAGTCGGCGCAACTATATCTGGCAGAGCGAGCGCTCAAAACCACCATATGGGGCTCATGTTGCGCGACGGCCCTGGCGCGAACGAGAGCGTCGACGGGAAGAGCGCACCGCTTCCGCGCGCTTTACGGACACGCCCCGCGGCCTAGATCCCTGCCCAACGCAACAATGCCGAAGGGACAAGACACATGTCGATCGAATATCTGCACACGATGGTCCGCGCCAAGGATCTCGATAAGACGATGGAATTCTTCGAGATGCTCGGACTGGAAGAGCGCCGGCGCAGCGAATCGGAACAGGGTCGTTTCACGCTGGTCTTCATGTGCCCGCCGGGTCAGGATGACGGCCGCGCCGACGTGGAGATCACGTATAACTGGGACGGCGACGACGCGCTGCCCGATGACGGCCGGCATTTCGGCCACCTCGCCTACCGCGTCGACGACATCTACGAGATGTGCACGAAGCTTCAGGAGGCCGGCGTGACGATCAACCGGCCACCGCGTGACGGCCACATGGCATTCGTCCGCTCGCCCGACAACATCTCGGTGGAATTGCTGCAGAAAGGCGACGCGAAGCCGCAGCAAGAGCCGTGGGCCAGCATGGAAAACACCGGCCACTGGTAAGCCTTTGCCCCGCTCCCGGCGCCCTCGCGCCGGGAGCGGGGCGCGGTTCGCCTCAGTAGATGTAGCGGATCTGGTCGGACCAGTAACGCTCGACCCGGCGCAGCGTGCCGTTGATCATGTCGACCTGATCCATGCTCAGCACGTCGCGGCCCTGCAGACCGTCAGCGTGACGCTCGAAGAGATGCTTGACGGTGTGGTGCACGGCGCGGCCCTTGGCGGTCAGCTTTACCCTGACGGCGCGGCGGTCGATCTCGCAGCGTTGGTGGTGCATGTAGCCCATCTCGACGAGCTTCTTGAGATTGTAGGAGACGTTGGAGCCTTGGTAATAGCCGCGCGACTTGAGCTCTCCCGCCGTCACCTCGTTATCCCCGACATTGAAGAGCAGCAGCGCCTGGACCGGGTTGATCTCCAGCACGCCCACCCGCTCGAACTCGTCCTTGAGCACGTCGAGAAGAAGACGATGGAGCCGCTCCACAAGGGACAGTGTCTCGAGATATTCCGAGATGAAGCCACGATCCTGGCCCCTGTCCATGCGTTGCATCACACTCATTGGCTGTCCTCGCCGCGTTGCTTCCTTGGGAAGGAAGATGCGCACGAAGGGCTAACAATTCGTCAATATCGCATCGATTTTTCGGTGTGACCTCTCATATGTGCCGCGATATCGGCAATGAGGGGCGCAAATCGCTCGGGCGGCACGTCCTGCCCGCTGACCCAGCGATAGAGCTCCTGGTCGTTCTCGAACAGCATCTCCTCGTAGAGCGCCACGGTTTCGGGATCTAGCATGGCGAGCCGCTCGTCGGAATAGGCGCCGAGAATCAGGTCCATCTCCTTGATACCACGGCGCCAGGATCTCAGGCGCAGGCGCTTGAGCGTGGTCTCGTTCACATCCGTCATGGCGCGACCCTCCGCGGCCTTGCCGAGGGCGAACCGGCAGGGTCCCGGCCCGCGAGACGGTATTCAGCATCGGAATGCCGCAGGCGGCCGGTCGGCGCATCGTTCATGGGCGTCAAGGCGAGGTCCTTCCGTCGGGGTTTGGTGTTGAAGGGACATAGCGCCGCGCCTAAGAGAAAACGAGCCCCACCCCCTGATCCAGAGGATGCCCATGCCCCCCCTCTCCGCCACACTCGACCGCGTCAAGCCGTCGGCCACGATCGCCGTGACCACCAAGGCCGCCGAACTCAAGGCCGCCGGCCGCGACGTGATCGGTCTCGGCGCGGGAGAGCCCGATTTCGACACGCCCGACCACATCAAGGCGGCCGCGATCGCCGCGATCGAGGCGGGACGGACGAAATACACGGCCGTCGACGGCATCCCCGAGCTGAAGCGCGCCATCTGCGACAAGTTCCGGCGCGACAACGCGCTCGACTACACGCCTGCGCAGATCTCCGTCGGAACGGGCGGCAAGCAGATCCTCTACAACGCGCTGATGGCGACGCTCAATCCCGGCGACGAGGTCATCATCCCCGCGCCCTACTGGGTGAGCTATCTCGACATGGTGCTCCTGGGCGGCGGCACGCCGGTGACGGTCGAATGCACGCTCGAGGCAGGCTTCAAGATGACCCCCGATCAGCTTGCCGCGGCGATCACGCCGAAGACCAAGTGGCTGATCTTCAACTCGCCGTCCAATCCGACCGGCGCGGGTTATTCGCGCGACGAGATCGCCGCGCTGACGGAGGTGCTGCTCGACCATCCGCATGTCCTGGTGATGACCGACGACATGTACGAGCATCTGCGCTTCGGCGAGTTTCGCTTCCACACCCCGGCCGAGGTGGCGCCGGCGCTCTTCGACCGGACGCTGACCTGCAACGGCGTCTCGAAGGCCTATTCGATGACCGGGTGGCGGATCGGCTATGCCGGCGGGCCGGAATGGCTGATCGCGGCAATGCGCAAGATCCAGTCGCAATCGACCTCCAACCCCTGCTCCGTCTCGCAATGGGCGGCGGTCGAGGCGCTGAACGGGCCCCAGGACTTTCTGAACGACTGGTGCGCCATATTCCAGGCGCGGCGCGATCTGGTGCTCAAGGGGCTCGCAGCGGCGCGAGGCATCACCTGTCCCGTTCCCGACGGCGCTTTCTACGTCTATCCCTCCATCGCGGCCCTCATCGGCAAGCTCACCAAAGCCGGCACGCAGATCGAGACCGATACCGATTTCGCGACCGCCCTTCTGGAAGAGGAAGGCGTGGCCGTGGTGCCCGGTGCGGCCTTCGGGCTCAGCCCGCATTTCCGCATCAGCTACGCGACATCCGATGCGGCGCTGACCGATGCCATGACCCGGATCGGGCGGTTCTGCGACGCGCTTTCCTAGGCCGGCCTCACGGCGCCCGGGGCAGCGCGAAGGTCAGGCTGGCCCAGAGGCTTTCCCACATCGCCCCCGTTCGCGCCGCTTCCGGGCCCGGCGCGCGCAGGGCCGCCGCGTTCACCAGATACGTATGGCCCGGCGCGACATCAATCGTGGCGATACCCTCGTCATTGGTTCGGCCGAGATTCATTTCGACCGTATCGGCTTCAGATCTCGAAAAGATTTCGACCTGCGCGTCGACCCGCGGCGCGCCTTCGAGAAACACCTGAACCTCCAGCCCGTCATCCATGGGGTCGGTATAAGGGTTTTCGAGCGCCACGATCTCGGTCGCAAGACCGAACCGCCTGTCCTGCCCCTCGCCCGCCCCCACCGCGACGAGCGACTTGGCGTATCTGGAATAGATCTCGGTGGGCGGGCCGTCGCCCAATCCGCGCGCGGCATGGGCGTCGAGCACCCAGTCGGCCCCCTTGGACGCGACGAAGCGGGCGAAATCCCCGAAGCTGTCATAGGCGAGATCGAAATCGCGCGTGACATGCAGGATCACGGCCAGACCCTCGCCCGCCGCCTCGATGTCGAGCGCCGGGCGGTCGCCCATGCGCCCGTCGACCGCGACCAGGTCGTCGCCCGTGGCCATCTCGAAGCGCCGGAAATTCCGCGGCATGTAGGATTGCGGTGCGCCCTCGAAATCCTGCCCGACCCGCAGATGCCCCGACACCCTTTCGCCCGCCGCGACGCGAAAGCGCTCGGGCGCGATCCAGAATTCGTGGCACTGCGCGGCCCCGGCGCTAAATGCCGCGAGACAGGCGCCGCTCACCAGGGAAATCCAGGCCATGTCTCGCATTCCTCCCGCAAGGTCCCGGTCGAAGGTGCAGCGCGGGTGGACCGTGTCAAGCCGGATCGCGGCCGTGCTTTGCCTGTTCGCGGCCCTGGCGGCACCGTCCCATGCGCATGAGGTGCAGCCCTCGGTCGCCGATCTCACCATCGACGGACGCGAGATCACGCTCGACATCGAGACGATCCTCGAGCCCGTCATCGCGGGCGTCGATCTGGGATCGGTGCGCGATACCGACGACGCGGCCGAGGCGGGGGAGGTCGACCGCCTGCGCGCGCTCTCCCCGGGCGCTCTCGAGGACGCGCTTCGCGCGACGCTGTTGCAGCTTCTCGGCCGGATCAAACTCATGTCCGGCGACATCGAGATCGACCTGACGCTCGATCAGGTCCGCATCCCCCCGCCGGGCAATACCGACCTTCCGCGCGTCTCCGGCGTGATCCTCTCGGGAGCGCTGCCACCGGGCGACGCACCCGTCACGCTGAACTGGGACCCCTCGCTCGGGGCGCTGGTCCTGCGCCAGATGGGCGCCGGACAGGACGGCTATACCGGATACCTGCAATCGGGCGGCATGTCCGACCCCATCCCGCGCACCCCTTCGAGGACATTCTCCCCTGCCGCGGCCTTCGTGGCGGGCGTCCCGGAGGGATTCGAGCGGATCGTGCCGCGGGGCTTCGCCCATGCCGCATTCATCCTCGGCATATTCCTCGTCTCGGCAACGGCGCGCGCCCTGATCTATCAGGTCCTTGCGTTCACCCTGTCGCATATCGCGGGAATGGCCGCCGCAATCTTCGGGGGGATCCTTGCGGCGCCCGGCCTGCTCGCCGCACTCGTGCCGCTGTCGCTCGTCTATATCGGCCTTGCCGCGATCTTCGCGCGCAGCGGCATTTCGGCCTGGCATCTGGGACTGGTGTCGCTGTCGGGAATGGTCCATGGCCTGACGCTTGGAGCGGTGCTTCGCGCCGACATTGCAGCCCCATCGCCTTCTCTTGCAAGCTTCGCCGGCTGGGTCGCGGGGATCGAACTGTCGCAGATCGCGATCCTGCTGGTGGCGTTCCTCGCCCTCGGTCTCCGCTTCCCGTCGAGCGGGAGCCAGCACCGCCAAATCGTGCAGCCCGCCGGGATCGCGATCGCGCTCTTCGGGGGCGGGTTGCTGGCGGAAAACCTGCTGTTCTAGGTTATTGTCGGGAAAGTCCGCTGCACGGCGTTCGAGGCTTCGGCTCACGCGTTCCGGGAGGGCATCGCGTCGATGGGGTTAAGCCTAATCGCACAGGGCACGCTGTCTTGTGATTGCTCTGTCGAAGGAGTTCTGCTCTGGATCGGCCGGTTCGCGGTATCGGCCGGTTCCTTGATCCTTCCCATGTGCGGCCGCAGCCGGTACCGGTCCAAAGCTCCGGCGGCGGCCCGTCGATCGATCCCGAACTAATGATCCGGATGTCGCTGCGAGGTTATTGCATGGGCTGAGATTTGACCGGGGCCCCGGTGGTCCGCGTAAGCGTTGAACGGTCCAAGCGTCGGCTTTGCGAAGAGGTCCATGTCAATCAGGCGTATCGGTGGCTTTGCGGTCGCGATCTGAGCGAGGCGGTGCCTAATCCTTCGACATTTTCCAAGAACCGCCACGGCCGCTCTCGCGACGCGGGCTGTTTCGGTATCTGTTCGAAACCTCCTGAAACACTTCATGGGTGCAAGTTTGGTCGGCGGTAACACCTACGGCGCCGATGCCAGCCTGATCCCGGTTGATACCCGTCCAGGCCGACAGCATCTCCGGCCGCGTCTTGTCGTCGGGACTGTCCCTAAGAATCGAACCCACCGCGAGCAACGCGCTCCCGGTGATCGCCGCGAGCGGAGTGACGGTTGTGCCGCATCGCCGGCGCCCTGCACGTCCTGCGTCTCTTGCGTCCGTCAAGCTGGTGTAATTTCCCGGATGGCCCAAGGCGTTGTTGCGCAAAGACTCGATCCGGATCCGACTTGTGAGTCCTGACGGTTAGTGGGTTGGGGCACGGTTTCTTGAGACAGTTCGTAGCGCTATTTCTCTTGATCAGGGGAGTAATACGAGATGGACGACACTGAACTGGCCCCCTTTTCGACCGGACACTCGAGCATGACCGTGGATGCTTAGGGATATCCCTAAGCACGTGCTTATGTCTGACTATGAGATCATCACCGATGGCGGCCGCCGACGCCGCTGGA
>CANLEQ010000012.1 GCA_947489705.1 uncultured Paracoccaceae bacterium | reverse complement strand
AATGACATCCTGCAACATCTCGCGGTCCAGCGTCAGGTCGGCCACGATCTTCTTCAGCCGACTGTTCTCGTCCTCGAACAGGTCGGCCACGATCTTCTTCAGCCGACTGTTCTCGTCCTCGAGTTGCCTCAGCCGCTTCATCTCCGTCGGCAACAGGCCCGCATACTTCTTCTTCCAGTTGAAGTAGGTCGCCTGGCTGATCCCCGCCTTCCGGCAGATCTCAGCCACTGGCGTGCCCTCATCGCCCTGCTTAATGATGAACGCCTTCTGCGCGTCCGAAAACTTCGATGCTCTCATGTCATTCCGTTCCTCTCCCAGCCGGGAAATCGTAGCGGAACACTCCAGCTTCAAACGGTCCAGTTTGCGGGGATCAGATCACTGGCTGGTCTTCATCCAGAAAAACCAAGAGCGAGGTCTCCGTGCCCTTCGACCGCCGCCTCCCGAAATTCGCGGTGGCCGAGGATCTCGAACATCTTCATCGGGCCATTGCTGCGATGGGCCCCCCGGAGGGGAACCTTCATGCTCACCGAGCTTGGCAAGCCTTGCTCGAGCAATGGAGCATCGCAGTGGTTTTCGGAGAGAGCCCAGATGGCCGGGGTTCCACAAGGGAAGACTTCTCACGATTTACGGAAAAGCCGCATGATCCTTCATGCCGAGCGCGGCGCGAGCATCCACCAGATCGCGGCGTGGAGGGGGCACGAGACCCTCAAGGAGATCGAGCGCTACACAAAGCGAGCCGAGAAGCGCCGGCTGCTTAGTCCTGAACCCTCCGTGCTGGCGACGGGCAAGTTTCTGGAAGCATAAACCCCACATGCCCACCAAGGGTCACATTCATTGCGACCCTTTTTGCTGTCGCTCGCGGCACACGGCAGCAACACCAAGCAAAAATTCGACGCGAAAAAAGAGAGCGACGCGATGAACCAGCATCGATCCGCAAACCACAAATTGTCTAAGGTCTGATCTACCTTAGACAAGGCAGGCAGAAGCCCCAATCTTTACAGTGCTTTAGTAGAGGCAGTGGCGCGCTGGGGAGGATTCGAACCCCCGACCCTCTGATTCGTAGTCAGATACTCTATCCAACTGAGCTACCAGCGCGTTGGGGGCGGAATAGTGATCTCTGCGGCGCCGTGCAAGGCGAAAATCGGCTTCGGCCGGAAAACTACTTCAGAAGTTCTATTATCCGCGCTGTCGGAAAGCAGGTGGGGGCCTGGCCTGTGCTCTCCTGCCAGCGTCCGATCGACCGGCGGGTGCGAAAACCCGGCAGGCCGTCGGCCCCGCCGACATCGTAGCCCCGGTCCTCCAGCGCGCGTTGCATGCCCGCGATATCCGAGCGCAGGAGACGGTCGGCCGAAGACCAGGACCTCGCGAAGTCGCCCATGCCGTAGGCGATCCGATCACCGACATGCCCCACGAAGAGCGCGTAGAGATCGCTCATGTTGTAGTCCTTGAGGACGTAGAAGTTCGGCGTGACGATGAATGCGGGGCCGAACCGCCCGGCGGGCATGAGCAGCGAGCCGCTCTGCCGGACCTCATGGTCAGGGAAGGGCTGTCCGGAAACGCGCGTGATCCCCATCCCGGCCCATTCCGAGATCGGGCGCGCCTGATCCGGCCCCTCCATCGCGCAACTCACGGCCGCTGGAACGTCGACCTCGAACCCCCAGTCGCGCCCCGATTGCCAGCCGTGGCGGGCGAGATAGGTGCCGATGGAGGCGATCGTGTCGGCCTCGGAGCGCCAGATATCCGCACGCCCGTCGCCGTCGCCGTCGGCCGCGTATCGCAGGAACGAGGACGGCATGAATTGCGGCTGGCCGAGCGCCCCGGCCCAGCTCGACCGCATTGCGCGCTCGGGCGCGTGGCCGGCTTCGGCGATGCGCAAAGCGGCGATCAGCTCGTCGGTGAAATAGGCCGCACGGGTGGACATGAACCCCTTGCTGCCCAGAACCCGGAACGCATCGTGCGGGATGTCGACGCGGCCATAGCCGCTTTCGCGGCCCCATATGGCGAGGATGATGTGACCGGGCACGCCGGTGGCGCGCGCCGCGCGGTCGAGCGCGACGGCATGGCGCGCGGCCATCTGCCGACCGACGGAGGTGGCCCCGTCGATCGAGCCGCGCGAGAAGTACCGCGACGGCGCGCCGAACTCCGCCTGGCTCTGCCGGCGGGGGGCGGGCGCGCTGCCCGGTGGAACGAGATCGGGCAGATCCCAGTCGAGACGGATATCGGCGAAGGCGCCGTCGAATGTCGCGCGCGAAACGCCGTTCGCCGCGGCGCGCGGCCAGACCTCCTGCTGCAACCAGGATCGGAACTGCCGCTCCACACCGTCGCGATCCTGCGCCGCCGCGGAACCGATCGAGAGGCCGCCGACGAGAAGCGCCGCGGCGAAGCCCCGTCCCAGGCTTGCGAGTACGGACCGGATCAGCATTCCGGCAGGTTCACGGCGATGCCGCCCGTCGACGTTTCCTTGTATTTCACATTCATGTCGCGCCCCGTCTCGGCCATGACCTTCACGCAATTGTCGAGCGGCATGAAATGCGCGCCGTCGCCGCGCAGCGACAGCGACGCCGCCGAGACAGCCTTGATCGCACCCAGCGCATTGCGCTCGATGCAAGGGACCTGCACCAGACCCGCGGCCGGGTCGCAGGTCATACCCAGATGGTGTTCCAGCGCGATTTCGGCCGCGTTCTCCACCTGCGCGTTGCTCCCGCCCAACGCCGCGCAGAGCCCCGCGGCGGCCATGGCCGAGGCCGATCCCACCTCACCCTGGCATCCGACCTCGGCCCCCGAGATCGAGGCGTTGTGCTTAATGATTCCGCCGATCGCCGCGGCCGTCAGAAGCAGGTCGCGCACCCCGTCGGTCCCGGCGCCGATGCAGTGATCGCGGTAATAGCGGATCACGGCCGGAACCACGCCCGCCGCGCCGTTGGTGGGCGAGGTCACCACGCGGCCGCCCGCGGCATTCTCCTCGTTGACGGCCATCGCATAGACGCTCATCCAGTCGTTGGCGACATGCGGCTGGGCCTGGTTCATCCCCTGCTCGGCCTTGAGCTTGGCGTGGATCGCCGCCGCACGCCGCCGCACGTTGAGCCCGCCGGGAAGCGTCCCTTCCTGGCGCAAACCACGATCAATGCACTCGTCCATCGCCGCAAGCACGTGGTCGATCCGGGTGTCGAGGTCGCGACCGTGCAGCACCTCCTCGTTGGCGCGCTTCATCTTCGCGATCGACATCCCCGCCGCGTCGGCCATGGCGAGCATTTCGCGCGCCGTCCGGAACGGATAGGGAAAGACCGGACCGTCCTTCGCCTGCGGGGTCGTGCCCTCCCGCTCGGCCACGAGCTCCGCCTCGGTCAGGACGAAACCGCCACCGACGGAATAATAGGTCTGCTGGTAGTAGAGGTTGCCGCGCGCATCATAAGCCCGCAGGACCAGCCCGTTCGGGTGCAGGTCGAGCGGCGGGCCGTAATCGAAGACCAGATCGGCCTCCGGGTCGAAGCGCAGGGCCCCGAGCCCCTCGGGGTGGACCTCCCGGGTGCGCTTGACTTTATCTTCGAGCCGTTCGGCCTCGTCGGGGTCGAGCGTGGCGGGCGTGAGACCGCAGAATCCCAGCAGGACCGCGCGATCCGTGGCGTGCCCCTTGCCGGTGAAGGCGAGCGATCCGTGCAGCCGCGCGCCGAGCCCGGCCAGCGACCCCGCCCCCGGCACCCGGTCGACCCCGCTCCTCAGATCGTCGAGGAACCGCGCGGCCGCCGACATAGGCCCCATCGTATGCGACGAGGACGGACCGATCCCGATCTTGAAGATGTCGAAGACGGACAGGAACATCGGACGGGCTTTCGTGGGGGCGACACCGGCGGAGTGTCACCCGGCCACGAGTTCGGCGCAACCCGTCGCGAGGAGCGACACGACATGCGGCGCGAAGGAGCGCCAGACATCCATCCGCCACTCCTCGGGTCCGTCGCGCCAGACGATCACGCTCGCCCCGTCGAAATAGGTGCGCCGCCCCTGCCCCGGTGCGATGCTGTCGGGATCGCGCGGCCACCCCGTCGTCAGCAGTTCCGTGGCGCGGGGCCCGTCTATGCGGAAGGTAAGCTCGCGGTCGGTGATCTCAGTCAGGCTGTGCGCCGCGTCGATCTCGGTCCGCGCGATCCGCTCGGCGAGCCCTTCCGGCGCCACGATCAGCCATTCGTCGGGCCCGAGGCAGAGGGCCTCGATCTCGTCGCCCGCGACATGGCCCACCTGCGTCGGCAGGTCGAGCCCGAGCGCCCCTCCGACCGTTTCGCGTTCGGCGGCATGTGCGCGCAGCGAGAACCGCGCCACCGGCTCGGCCATCGTCACCGTCGCGGCATCGCTCGCGGCGATAATTCCGGGAACGAGCGTCGAGGGGGAAATCGTCATATCGCGCACCTCAGAGCTTCAGCCGTTCGTTTTCGGGGTCGTAGAAACTGGGCGCGGTGATCGTCGCGCTGACGCTGCCCCCCTCCATCGGGATATGCACAATCTCGCCCATCCGGTCGCGCCCGCCCATGACGACGGCAAGCGCGATGGGCCGCCCCATCGCGTCCGAGCGATAGGACGACGTCACGTGGCCCAGCATCGTCATCGGCCGGGGCTGATCGGGATCGAGGACGATCTGCGCCCCCTCCTCGAGCTTCGTCGTGCCGTCCTCGGTCAGAAGCCCCACGAGATGCTTTCGCTCGGCCGCGATCAGGTCGGGCCGCATGAGGGCGCGCATGCCCACGAAGTCGGCCTTGTTCTTGCCCACGGCCCATCCCATGCCGGCGTCATATGGCGTGACGGTGCCGTCGGTATCCTGGCCCACGATGATGAAGCCCTTCTCGGCGCGAAGGACATGCATGGTCTCGGTCCCGTAGGGCGTGATGTCGTAGTCCGCACCCGCCGCCATCAGCTTCTCCCACACTGCGCGGCCGTGGCGGGCGGGCACGTTGATCTCGAAGCCGAGTTCGCCGGTGAAGCTCAGCCGGAAGAGCCGGCAGGGCAACCCGTCGAAGCGACACGCGACGACCGACATGTGCGGCAACGCCTCGGGCGTGAGATCCGCCCCTTCGACGAACGGCGCGATCAGCTTGCGCGCATTGGGTCCGTTGACCGCGATCACCGCCCATTGTTCGGTCGTGGAGGTGAGCCACACCTTGAGATCGGGCCATTCCGTCTGGAGGTAGTCCTCCATCATGTTGAGCACCCGCGCCGCCCCGCCGGTGGTGGTCGTGACGTGGAAGCGGTCGTCGGCCAGCCGTCCGATCACCCCGTCGTCGCGGATGAAGCCGTCATCGCCCAGCAGCAATCCGTACCGCGCGCGTCCCGGCGCGAGCTTGGTCCACGGATTGGTGTACATGCGGTTCATGAACTCCGCCGCATCGGGGCCCACGATCTCGATCTTGCCCAGCGTCGAAGCGTCGAAGATCCCGAGCGAGGCGCGCGTCGCGCGGCACTCGCGGGAAACGGCGGCATCCATGTCCTCGTCGCCTTGCGGGAAATACCGCGCGCGCCGCCACTGGCCCACCGGCTCGAACACCGCGCCATTCTCCTCGGCCCAGCCGTCGATCGGCGTCTTGCGCGTGACCTCGAAATGATCGCCGCGATGATAGCCCGCGAAGGCGCCGAAGGTCGTGGGCGTATAGGGCGGCCGGAACGTGGTCAGGCCCACCTCGGGCGCAGCGCGGCCCAGCGCCTCGGCGGTGATGTTGAGGCCGTTGATGTTCGACATCTTGCCCTGATCCGTCGCCATGCCGTTGGTGGTATAGCGTTTGACATGCTCGATCGACCGCATCCCCTCCTTGACGGCGAGGCGCAGATCCTTGGCCGTCACGTCGTTCTGGAAATCGACGAAGGCCCGCGACTTCCCGGCGGCCCTGCCTCTCGGCAGTTCGGTCCGGCTCTCGCCGGAGCCCGCGCGATCGGCGGCCACTTCGAAATCGCGCGCCCCGGCCTCGCCGCCCAGCGCCGCGACCGCCGCCGCACCCATCGCGGCACCATCCCGGAGCGCCGCGCCGATGCCCCAGAAGCCCCGGCCCGCCCCCGCGATATGGCACGCCTCGGTGATGCGGTCGGGCAGGAAGGTCTGCCGCTCGGCATCCCAGGCGAGGCTGCCCTTGGTATGGGAAAAGAGATGCAGCGACGGCGTCCAGCCCCCCGAAATCAAAAGCGCGTCGCAGGCGATCTTGCGCGCGGGCCCCGTCCCGCCGGTGGCGGCCACCTCGACCGAGGCGATGCGCAGGCGCCCCGCCGTTCCGGTGACGCTGTGCCCGGCCAGCACGGCGATCCCGCGCCGCTCGGCCTCCGCCAGCAGGTCCGCCTCCGGCGCGGTGCGGACGTCGACGATCGCCGAGATGGCGCTGCCCGCATCGTGGAGGTCGAAGGCCGCGTGATAGGCGCTGTCGTGGCTGGTGACGACCGCGGCCCGGTCGCCCACGCGGACACCGAACCGGTTGAGATAGGTCTGCGCCGATCCGGCCAGCATCACGCCGGGGCGGTCGTTGCCGTGAAACACCAGCGGCTTCTCCAGCGCGCCCTGCGCCAGTATCACCCGTGCCGCCCGCACCCGCCAGAGGCGTTCGCGCGGCATGTCCTCGGGCAGCGTCTCGAGGTGGTCGGTCAGACGCTCGCACAGACCGACCATGTTCTGGTGGTAATAGCCGATCGCCGTGGTGCGCGTCATGATCCGCACCCCGAGCCCCGCGAGCGCATCGCGTTCCGCCGCCAGCCAGTCCCAGGCCGCCTGGCCGTCGATCCGCGCCTGCGGCTCGCTCAGGAGCGTGCCGCCGATCTCGGCATGCTCGTCGACCAGCGTGACGCGCTGCCCGGCCTCCGCCGCCACGCGTGCCGCGGCGAGCCCCGCCGGTCCGCCGCCCACCACCAGCACGTCGGTATGCAGATAGCGCGCTGCATACCGGTCGGGATCGCGTTCCGACGGCGCCTTGCCGAGACCGGCGGCGGCGCGGATCACCGGCTCGTACACCTTGTCCCAGAAGCCGCGCGGCCACATGAACGTCTTGTAGTAAAAGCCCGCCGACAGGACCTTGTGCGCCGCGTCGTTCACCGCGCCGATGTCGAAGCGCAGGTCCGGAAACCTGTTCTGGCTCTCTGCCGCGAGGCCGGGCCAGATCTCCTGCATGGTCGCTCGGGTGTTGGGCTCGAACCGGCCGGGCCCGCGACGCGTGCCGATGAGGGCGTTGGGCTCTTCGGATCCTGCGGTGACGGGCCCGCGCGGGCGGTGATACTTGAACGACCGCCCCATCAGGTGCCGTCCCTGCGCCAAAAGTGCCGAGGCGACCGTATCGCCCGCATACCCCTCGACCCGCTTGCCGTCGAAGGTGAAGGCGACGGGGCGGTCGGGATCGATCCGACCGCGGCCGGGCACGCGGAATGGGCTCATCTTTCATCCTCCGAAAGCGAGAGGTCCGGCCGCGGGGTGCCCGCCGGATAGGTCGCAAGGAACCGGTCGCTGACCGTGTCGCGCACCGCGTTGAAGAACCGCCCGCAGCCGTGGATATGCCGCCAGCGTTCGGCATGCGGGCCCTTGGCGTTCGACCGGATGAACAGGAAATCGCGCCACTGCTCGTCGCTGGCCGTCGAGGGATCGGGCCGCACCACATGCGCCTCGCCGGCATAGGCGAATTCGAGTTCCGGCAGCGTCTCGCCGCAATAGGGACAATGGATCAGAAGCATCGCCGGACCCTCACTGCAAAATGGTGACGGCGCGCATCAATGCGCTACCGCGGCCGCGGCCGCCTCGTCGATCAGCCGGCCGGTGGTGAACCGCTCCAGCGTGAAGGGCGCGTTGATCGGGTGCGGCTCGTCGCGGGCGACGGTCCAGGCGAGGACATGGGCCGCACCCGGCGTCGCCTTGAACCCGCCCGTGCCCCACCCGCAATTGACGTAAAGGCCCGGAACCGGCGTCTTGCCGAGGATCGCGGAGCGGTCGGGCGTCACGTCGACGATCCCCGCCCATTTGCGCAGCATCCGCATCCGCGTGACGGTCGGAAAGATCTCGCAGATCGCGGCCAGCGTATGCTCGATCAGCGGCAGGCCGCCGCGCTGCGAATAAGAAGTGTACTGGTCGGTGCCCGACCCGATGACGAGCTCGCCCTTGTCGGATTGCGACATGTAGGCATGGACCGCGTTCGACATCACGACGCAGGGCATGCAGGGCTTCACCGGCTCGGAGACCAGCGCCTGCAGCGGATAGCTCTCGAGCGGCAGGCGCACGCCGGCGCTCTCCATCACCACGCTCGTATGCCCCGCCGCCGAGACCGCGACCTTCTTCGCCCGGATGAAGCCGCGACCCGTCTCCACCCCCTCGACCGCCCCGTCGGGGCCGCGTCGGATCGCCGTGACCGGACAGTTCTGGACGATGTCGACGCCGCGCGCGGTGGCCCCGCGCGCATAGCCCCACGCGACCGCGTCGTGGCGTGCCGTACCGGCCCGGCGTTGCAGCGCGGCACCCAGGACCGGATAACGGGCGCTCTCGTCGATGTTGAGAATCGGACAGAACGCCTTGGCCTCGCGCGGGCTCAGCCACGTGTTGTCGACGCCGTTCAGCCGGTTGGAATGCACGTGGCGCTGGAAGCTCTGCACGTCGTGGACGTTGTGCGCCAGCATCAGCACGCCCCGGCGCGAGAACATGACGTTGTAATTCAGTTCCTGGGAGAGCCCTTCCCAGAGATCGAGCGCGTGATCGTAGAGCTTCGCGCTCTCGTCGTAGAGATAGTTCGAGCGGATGATCGTAGTGTTGCGCCCCGTATTGCCGCCCCCGAGCCAGCCCTTCTCGATCACCGCGACATTGGTGATCCCGTGCTCCCTGGCGAGGTAATAGGCCGCACCGAGTCCGTGACCGCCCGCCCCCACGATGACGACGTCGTATTCCTTCTTCGGCTCGGCATCGGGCCATTGCTCCGTCCAGCCGCGATTGCCCGTCACGGCATTCTTCAAAAGCGAGAAAGCGGAGAACTTCGTCATGAACGGCATCCCATGAGGGTTTTGCCACCGCTAGCAGCGCCGGTGCCGCGCGGACTGGACCGCTGCGCCAGCGGGCTGTATATCTGCGACATGCAACGCGCCGAAACGCCCTCCCGATCGCGCCTCAATGTCGGCTTCGTCCTGACGCGGGATTTCACGCTGTCGGCCTTCGCGAATTTCGTCGACGTTCTGCGCCTCGCCGCCGATGACGGCGACCGGTCGCGGCGGATCCATTGCGACTGGCAGGTCCTGTCGGCCGACATGAACCCGATCCGGTCGAGCTGCGGCGTGCGGATCCATCCCGACACGCGACTGCGCCAGGCGGGGCGATTCGACTATCTCGTCGTCGTGGGGGGCGTGATCGGACGCGGCGAGCCGCTGCCGCCCGAACTGGTCGGCTATCTGCGCGACAATGCCCGCGCGGGCGTGCCCCTGGTCGGGCTCTGCACCGGCGTGTTCCAGCTCTATGCGGCCGGGCTCCTCGACGGCTACCGCGCCTGCGTGAGCTGGTTCCACCATCGCGACTTCACCGATCGCTTCGCCGGCGCGGTGCCGGTGTCGAACCAGATCTTCGTGGTGGACCGCGACCGCCTGACCTGTTCGGGGGGGCATTCGGCGGCGCATCTCGCGGCCTTCCTGGTGGACCGCCATCTCGGCCCCTCGGCGGCCGCCAAGAGCCTGAGCATCCTGATCATCGACGGTGCGGCGAGCGGTGAACGGCCGCAACCCGGCCAGCCCGACGGCCCTCGCGCCCGCGACCCGCTGGTGCGCAAGGCGCTGATCGCGATGCAGCAATCGCTGGCCGCGCCGCTTACCGTGACCGACCTCGCCCGCGACCTCGGCGTCGCACGCAAGACGCTGGAGCGTCGGTTCCGCGCGGATCTCGACGCGACGCCGGCCCAGATCGCGTGGCGATTGCGGCTCGACCACGCGGCGGAGTTGCTGCGCGGCTCCGACAGGCGGATCACGGATATCGCGCTCGAATGCGGGTTCTGCGACGCGCCCCATTTCATCCGCGCCTTCCGGGCGCTGCACGGCGTCGCGCCGGGCGCCTACCGCCTCGCGCCACGCCCGCTTTCGGCCGGGCGGTCCGAACACGGCATCGACGGCCCAGATGCCGCCGCTTCGGACGCGACCTGACGGCCGGCGCAGCGCCACGATTCTCCCGATGTCGGGGATCTCCCGCCCGGGCATCGCCCCGCGGAGGGCGGCCTTGGCGAGGTGAGAGGCTGGACAACGACCCAAGCGCGGCTCGTTACGGCTGCTTCCTTCCGGACCTGACCGGGTTGGCGAGGTGCCTGCCCGCGCCAACCTCTCGAGGCCCAGTTACGCGGCTCACGCCTCGATTTCAAGGCCCGATCGTACCCGCGTCAGGCGCAGGTTCAGCCACGCGCCGTCGCCCCCCTCGTGGACCGGCGCCAGATCCTCGACCACGCCGAGATGCGCCCGCGCCCCCGCGCCCGTGCAGAAGACCGGTGCGACCCCCGCGGGCGCATGCAGCGTCAGTCCCGGCTCCCAGAGATCGCCGCTGATCGCCGCCGCGGCTTCCGCGAGGATCGCCTGCCGCAGCGACACGTCGCTGTGCCAGCGCATGTTCTGCGGCGTGCATCCCGGAAAGTCGCCGCCGCCCTTGGCGCGGAAATCGTTGAGCGCCAGCAGGAAGCGGTCGCGCGACCCCACCGGCCTTCCCTGCACCGTGATCGACCGCACCCGTCCCGCCCCGCCATGCATGGGCTCGCCGTAGGGGTCGAACTTCGCCGCGCGCCCCAGGTCGATCACCGCATGGACATCCGCACTGAGGTGAAAGGCCAGTCCGGGCAGGCGCGTCTCGACCAGGCTCGCGTCGCCGCTGCCCGCGGAGAGTTGGCGAAAGCCCGCAGCCGTCCGCTCGAACCAGTCGATGAGCTGCGCGCCCGTCACCTCGATCGCGCAGATCCGGTCGGGGAACGGTGCGAGCAGGTCCAGATGGCTGAGCCGCAGGGGCCCCGCCCTGAGGGCGGCGTAATGCTCCGCCCCCCCGGCCCCGCCGGCGCGCGACGGGGCGGCCATTCCGATCACCGGCAGGTCCGGCCGGTCGGGCATGTGCGCGAGCACCGTCCGCGCCATGACCCGCCCGACCAGCATCGTGACCGGACAGCGCCCGAGGCGCGCGAAATAGCTCGTCATGTCTGCGGGCAGCGTGGCGACATGGCGACTGCCGCGATTGACGCAGACCTCATGCGCCAGCGACGTCACCTCGCGCAGCTTCTCGGCCTGCAGTACCGCCGCCCGGACCCGCCGCACGGGTGCCGAGACCTCCATCGTCCGCCCGCCCTCCGAGCTCACCTGCCATCGCCCGTCGGCCCCCCGGTCGAGCGCGAGATCGATGATCCCCACATGCCGCCCCCAGCATCCCGGCATCACCGCGGGCACACCGTTGAGCAGGCCGCGCCGCGCTTCTGCACCCACCGGCGCGGCCACGTTTCGTGCGGCGGGGGGAAAGACGTCGTGGAAATGCCCCATGACGATTGCATCCACACCGCCCGCCGCGGCAAGGTTCGGCGGCGATCCGGGATGGTCCTGCCGCCCCTCGTCGGGGCCGTCGTGACAGATGGCCACGACCACATCCGCCCCGCGCGCCCGCAGATCGGCGATCCAGGCCGCCGCCGCCGCGGCCACGTCGCGCACATGCAACGCCTCGACATCGGCATGGTTGGCCCCCGCCGGCCGGAGCATGGCGCCGGGCAGGAACGACACGACCCCGATCCTGACATCGTGCATGCGTCCCGCGCCGTCGCGCATCCGCCGCCGAAGCAGCAGCGCGGTGTTCCGGAACGGAGCGTCTCCGGTCGGATCCTCGGCCGCCGCGCAGACGACGTTCGTCGACAGGACCGGGAAATCCGCCTGATCGAGAGCACGGTCGAGCGCGGCGCGGCCATAGTCGAATTCGTGATTGCCGAGCCCCACGGCGTCGTAACCCATCACGTTCATCGCCGCGATCACGGGGTTGGGGCCGGCCATCCCACCCTGCATGGCCGCGTCGCCCAATGTCGATCCGGTCAGGAAATCCCCCGCATCGAAGAGCATCGTATTGGGATTTTCCTGCCGCAGCGACGCCACCACCGGCAATGCCGCCTCGAGCCCCCGCCCCCCCGTCGCGCGCCCGTGGGTATAGTCGAAATCCCGGACCCAACCGTGCAGGTCGCTCGTTGCCAGCAGGCGAAGCGCGATCCGCGCAGTCCCGGTCGGACCGATTGCGACACGTCTCTCCGGACCCTCGCGGGCATTTCCGTCGTCTTGCAACCGTTCCAAGCTTTGTTCCCTGGTGGTTTGGACAGCACTCCACCTTGAGTTGAGTATGCAGTGATTCGCGTGTCTTGCAATTCCTTTACCCATCGCACCACATGGCGCGCGACAAGCGTGATAACGGGGGTACAGGCAATGCGGCTGGCGGAACAGGTGACATTCGGGGGATCGGCACTCGACCGGGCGGCCCATCTGCGGCCCGAGGCGGAGGTTCTGGCGACGCATTCCGGCGCGCGAATCCTGCCCATGTGGCGCGGCAAGCCGCTCGTGGCCGAGCGCGACGACCGACTGTCGCTCGGCCTGCTTCCGTCGATGCAGGGGCTCGACGGCGCGGGGCTGCGCATCCTGCTCGGGATGGACGACGAGGGGCCGCTCTTCGGCATGGATCTGAGCGCGTGGGAGCCCGAGGAGATCCCCGAGACCCTGCACGCCTTCTCCGACCCGTCGGTCCAGCGTCACCCCGGTCTGCCTGCAGATCACGGCTTTCGCGAGCTGCGCGCCATCATGACCCAACTCGATCCGCGCGCGGCGGAGCTGGCCGCGGCGACGCGCGGTCTTCTGGAATGGCACCGGACGCATGCCTTCTGCGCCCGCTGCGGCCATCCCAGCGACCCGGCAAGCGCCGGCTGGCAACGCGATTGCCCGTCCTGCGGCGCGCATCACTTTCCGCGCACGGATCCGGTGGCCATCATGCTCGTGACGCATGGCAACGACCTTCTGCTCGGCCGGTCGCCGGGCTGGCCCGAACGGATGTATTCCCTCCTCGCGGGCTTCGTGGAGCCCGGCGAGACGCTCGAAGCGGCCGTCCGCCGCGAGGTCCACGAAGAGGCGGGCGTCAGGGTCGGCCGTGTCGACTACCTCGCAAGCCAGCCCTGGCCGTTTCCCGCCTCGCTTATGCTCGGCTGCCTCGGCCATGCGACCAGCCGCGAGATCACCGTCGATCCCGCCGAGATCGAGGATGCCCGCTGGGTGTCTCGCGAAGATGTCGCGCGTGCCTTCGCGGGCGATCACCCCGAGATCGCGGCCGCGCGCGAAGGGGCCATCGCCCATTTCCTGATTCGCAACTGGCTGGCCGACACGCTGGATTGATGCCCGCATGCGATTGACGCGCCTGCGTGCCGCATCATAGGGAGCGGCGCATGAGGATTTCCCTGACCCGCGACATCAAGGCCCCGCCCGCCCGCATCTTCGAGGCGCTCACCGATTTCGACGCGCTCGAACGCCGCATCCGGCAGGGCGGCGCCGAGATCGCGCGGCGCGACGATGGCGGCGGCGGACGCGCCGACGCGCGCTGGACCATCGGGCTCGACCTGCGCGGCCACCGGCGCGAGATCGACGCGCGGGTCGCCCGCCTCGCGCCCGACGACCATCTCTCCTTCGCCGCCGTGATGGACGGCATCGCGGCGACGGTCGATACCGACGTGGCCGAGACGGCCCCGGGCACCGCGCGGCTCGTGCTGACCGCGGATCTGCGCGGCACCACCATGTCGGGCAAGCTGCTGGTGCAATCGCTCAAGGTCGCGCGCGCCTCGCTCACCGACAGGATCGGCAAGCGGCTCGACGCGCTCGTCGGGATGATCGAATCGGACCACGCGGCGCGCAACGTTTGATTGCGCTTGGCGCCGGCATGCGGCATCAGGACTTCATGAACACGCATCTCAAAGCACTTTCCGTCCATCTGCTCACGGCCACCGGAGCCGTCTTCGCCATGCTGGCGATGCTGGCCGCGGTGGACGAGCAATGGGACATGATGTGGCTCTGGCTCGTCGTGGCGTTCTTCATCGACGGGATCGACGGCCCGCTCGCCCGGAAATACGACGTCCAGCAGAACGCGCCCGAATACGACGGTGTGCTGATGGACCTGATCATCGACTACCTGACCTACGTGTTCATCCCGGCCTACGCGCTCTTCAAGTCCGACCTCCTTCCGGGGTGGACGGGCTGGATCGCGATCATCGTCATAACCTTCGCGGGCGTGGTCTATTTCGCCGACACGCGGATGAAGACGCGGGATTATTCGTTTTCCGGCTTTCCGGGATGCTGGAACATGGCGGTGCTGGTCTTCTTCGCGGTCGAGCCGACATTCTGGATCATCCTGATCCTCGTCGCGCTGCTGACCGTGGCGATGTTCCTGCCGCTGAAATTCGTGCATCCGACGCGGACGCAACGCTGGCGCAACCTGACGCTGCCGGTCTCGATGGCCTGGGTCTTCTTCGCGGGCTGGGCGGCCTGGATCGATTTCGACCCGTCGAGCTGGGCGGGCTGGGGCCTGATCATCACCTCGATCTACCTCGTCATGGTCGGCATCGTCCAGCAGGCGATCTACGGGCCCGACGGCTGATCGCCTGCCGCCTGATCGCCCGGCGCCCGATCCCGCGCGGGCTCAGAGACGGGTGAGGACGACGCCCGCCACGATGAGGCACGCCGCGATCGCCTTCCCCCGGGTCATCCGCTCTCCCAGGGCCAGCCAGCCGATCATCACCGCAAAGAGGATCGACGTCTCGCGCAACGCCGCGACGAGGGCGATGGGCGCGACCGTCATCGCCCAGACCGCGATCGCGTAGGCCCCGTAGGAGGCCGCGGCGGCGACCGCCCCGACGGCCCAGGCGCGCGGCGGCGCCAGCAGCACGGCGCGGCCGCGAAGCGCGATGCAGACCGGCGCGAAGATCACCAGATCGAGCACGAAGAGCCATGCGACATAGGCCACCGCATCGCCCGAGACCCGCGCCCCGAGCCCGTCGACGATCGAATATCCCGCCGTCATCGCGGCCGATCCCAGCGCGTAGGGAAGAAGCGCGATCGCCTCTCCCGATCCGAAGACCCCGCGGGCCATGCCCGCGATGCCGGCGCCCAGCACCAGGACCCCGGCATATTCCCAGGGCGCGATCGCGTCTGTCAGCACCAGACCGCTCAGCCCCAGCACGATGAGCGGCGCGGTCCCGCGCGCGATGGGATAGACCCGGCTGAGATCGCCCTGCTCATAGGCGAGCGCGAGGAAAAGTTTGTAGCCCGCGTGGAAAAGCCCGCTGGCCACCAGCCACGGCACCCATTCGGCCGTCGGGAACGGCCGCGTCGACAGGATCGCGATACCGGCGCATCCCTGCACGAGGGTCAGGATCAGCATGCCCGTGACCTGCCGCGTCCCGACCTTCAGCACCGAATTCCACGACGCGTGCAGCACCGCGGACCCAAGCACCGCCAGAAAGACCGTGGCGCTCATTCCCGCAGCGACAGCCGGATGGGGCCGGACGCCGCGCGCGGATCCACCTCTTCCCCGCCCTGCGTCGCGACGAGCGGCAGGTCGGCCGCAATCGTGCGGATCCGCGCCATCAGCGGCCGCCACTCCTCCGACAGGGCGCGCGCGACCTCGGACGGGCAGAACGTCTTGCGGGGCCCGCGTGTCCGCGCCATCGCGATGAGCGCGTCGGCGATCCGCCCGTCGTCGACGCTCATGTCCCGCGGCCCGGAATGCCGAACGACATTCCCGTCACCCGAGCGCGTCGTCGCAGCGCGCGCAGACATCCGGGCGGGCGCGCGTGCCGACCTCGGGCGTGACCTTCCAGCAGCGCTGGCATTTCGCCCCGTCGGCCTCGGCGAAGACCACGGCGACATCCTCGATTTCGGGCTGGCGAAAGGCTTCGTCGGGCGCGGGATCCGTCGAGACGGTGATGTCGCTGGTGATGCAGAGATCCTCGAAGGCGAGATCGCGCAACGCGGCGGCGAGATCCGCGCCGACATGCACGATCGGCGCCGCCTCGAGCGAGGCGCCGATCACCTTGTCGCGCCGCTGCACCTCGAGCGCCGCGGTCACCGCGCGGCGGGCCGCCCGGACGCCGACCCATTTCGACGCCAGGTCCGCGTCGCGCCAGCCGTCGGGCGTGTCGGGCATGTCAACCAGATGGATCGAGGATTCGTCGTCCGGATACCGCTCGAGCCAGACTTCCTCCATCGTGAAGACCAGGATCGGCGCAAGCCACGTGGTCAGCCGGTGGAACAGCAGGTCGAGCACCGCCTCGGCCGCCTGCCGGCGCGGGCTCGACGCCGGATCGCAATAGAGCGCATCCTTGCGCACGTCGAAGTAGAACGACGAAAGATCCACCGTGGCGAAGGTGAAGACCGCCTGCCAGACGCCTTGGAAATCGTAGGCGGCATAGCCCTCTCGCACCACCTCGTCGAGTTCGGCCAGACGGTGCAGCACCCACTGCTCGAGCTCGGGCATGTCCTCGCGCGCCACCTGCGGCACCTCCTCGGGCAGGTTGCCCAGCAGGAACCGCATCGTGTTCCTGAGCCGGCGATAGCTGTCGGCCACGCCCTTGAGGATCTCGGGCCCGATCCGCTGATCGGCGGTGTAATCGGTCTGCGCGACCCAGAGGCGCAGGATATCGGCGCCGTATTGCTTGACCACCTCGTCGGGCACGATCGTGTTCCCGAGCGATTTGGACATCTTGTTGCCCTTCTCGTCGAGCGTGAAGCCATGCGTCACCACCGCCCGATAGGGGGCGCGCCCGATCGTGCCGCAAGCCTGGAGCATCGACGAATGGAACCAGCCGCGATGCTGGTCCGTGCCTTCCATGTAGACGTCGGCGATGCCGTCCTCGGATCCATCTTCGCGGTCGCGCAGGACGAAGGCATGGGTCGATCCGGAATCGAACCACACGTCGAGGATGTCGAACACCTGCTCGTACGCGTCGGGATCCGCCGCATCGCCGATGAACCGCTCCTTGGCGCCCGGCTCGTACCAGGCATCCGCGCCCTCGGCCTCGAAGGCGGCGAGGATACGGGCATTCACCCCCTCGTCGCGCAGCAGGAAATCGGCATCGTCGGGCATGGCGCCCTTCTTCACGAAGCACGTCATCGGCACGCCCCAGGCCCGCTGCCGCGACAGGACCCAGTCGGGCCGCGCCTCGATCATCGAATGCAGGCGGTTGCGCCCGCGCCTGGGCGTCCAGGCCACCAGCTCGTCGATCGAGCGCAGCGCACGCGCCCGGATCGTGGTGCCGTAGGTATCCTGCCCATCGCCCACGGGCCGGTCGATCGCGGCGAACCATTGCGGCCGGTTGAGCCGGATAAGCGGCGCCTTCGACCGCCACGAATGGGCGTCCGAGATGGTGATGCGGCTGCGGGCGAGCAGCGCGCCCACCTCCTGCAGCTTGGCGATGACCGCCTTGTTGGCCCCGCCGGGCTTGCCGTTGGGCTTGACGATCTGCTCCCCGCCGAAAAGCGGCAGATCCGCGCGATAGGACCCGTCATCCATCACGTTGTAGGTCATCGTCAGGTCGTGCTTGCGCCCGATCGCGTAATCGTCGTCGCCGTGGCTCGGGGCCGTATGCACGAACCCCGTCCCGGCATCGTCCGTGACGTGACCGCCGGGCAGAAGCGGCACGTCGAAGTCCCATTCGCCCCCCGCCCCGTCGATCCCGCGCATCGGATGGGCGCAGACGAGCCCGCCCAATTCCTCCGGCGCCACGTCGCGCAGGCGCGTATACATCCCGCCCTCGAGCCGTGCCGCACCCAGCGTCTGCTCGGCCAGGGAATCGGCCAGAAGATACCGCTCCCCCGCCCTGGCCCAGCATTCCTCCGGCGTGCCCGTGACCTCGTAGAGCCCATAGGTGATCCCCGGCCCGAAGCAGATCGCCCGGTTCTGCGGGATCGTCCAGGGCGTGGTCGTCCAGATCACCACCGCGGCGTCGGTCGCATCTTCCGCCGCCCCGCCCACGGCCGGGAACTTCACCCAGATCGCGTCGGTCTGGCGGTCGTGATACTCGACCTCCGCCTCGGCCAGCGCGGTCTTCTCCACGGGCGACCACATGACCGGCTTCGAGCCCTGGTAGAGCGTGCCGTTCATCAGGAACTTCTGGAACTCGGCCGCGATCACCGCCTCGGCGTGGAAATCCATCGTCAGGTAGGGATCGGCCCAGTTGCCGGTGATCCCGAGTCGCTTGAACTCATCGCGCTGGATGTCGACCCATTCGGCCGCGAAGTCCCGGCATTCGCGGCGGAACTCGTTGACGTCGACCGCGTCCTTGTCGCGGCCCTTGGCGCGATACCGCTCCTCGATCTTCCACTCGATCGGCAGCCCGTGACAATCCCAGCCGGGGATGTAGCGCGCGTCGTAGCCCATCATCTGCCGCGAGCGCACGATCATATCCTTGATCGTCTTGTTGAGCCCGTGCCCGATATGCAGATGCCCGTTCGCATAGGGCGGCCCGTCGTGCAGCGTGAAGGGCGTGCGTCCCTCCTTCTCGCGCAGCCGGTCGTAGATGCCGATCCGCTCCCACCGGGCGAGCCAGTCGGGCTCGCGCTTGGGCAGGCCCGCACGCATCGGGAAATCCGTCCGCGGCAGGTTCAGCGTGTCTTTGTAATCGGTCGTGGCGGTGGTGGCGGTCGTATCGGCGCACATGGGAAGATCCCCGGATCTGTCGGTGGTGATGTCACGGATGAGGGCGGCGCGACGGACGTCCCGCGCCATGGTCCCGACCGCCCGATACCAGGATCAGGCAGCCGGGCCGCTAATTCGGATGAGATTTGCGAAACGGCCCATATCGCCCGCCTTATAGGCGGGGCGCGTCCGGCCGGCAAGGATCCGCGGCTCAGGCGGGGCGCGGCTCGGGCGCTTCGCGCTCGTCCACCACGACGCGCATGTCCGACGAGCCGAGGAAATGGCCCAGCATCGACATCGACGGCACGTTGTCGCAGACGACCTTGACGATCACCAGGAACGGCACCGCCATCAGCGCCCCCGCGATCCCCCAGAGCCAGCCCCAGAACACCACGGTGACGAAGACCGACACGGTGTTGAGCTCCAGCCTCCGCCCCAGGATCGACGGCGTGATGATCTGCCCCTCGATGGACGTCGCCGTCAGATAAAGCAGTGGCGGCAGGATCGCCGCCCCGAGCGTGTCGAAGGTCAGGATCGAGAACAACGCCACCAGGATTACCCCGGCCACCGCCCCGATGAACGGCAGGAAATTGAAGACGAAGGCGACGAGACCCCAGACATAGGCTTTCGGCAATCCCGCCACCATCATCAGGCACCAGACCACGATCCCGAGGCCCGCGTTGATCAGCGTGATGGTAAGAAGGTATCGCGAGATCGCCCGTTCCACCCCGTACATTATCTTGAGCGCCCGCTTCTTGTCGCTCAGTTTCGGCGCCACCTCGACCAGCTTGATCCGGAACATGTCGCCCGAGGCCAGCAGGAACAGCGCGAGAACCAGCGTAACGGCCAGGGTCGTACCGGCGCTCGCCGCATTGCTCACCGCAGAGTTCAGGATGCCCGGTTGCTCGATCGCCACCCGCTGCACGCGGGCCGAGCCTGCCTCCTCGGTGATGTCGCCGACTTCCTCGGTCGCTTCCTTCACCTTCTCGACCGACTCGGTCAGCCCGCGAAGCTTGGCCTGGACCTGTTCGCCAAGTTCCGGCGCCTGCGCGATCCAGTTGCCGATAGGTCCGCTCGCGGCATAGCCGCCCACGACGATGGCCACCCCGAATGACGCGACGAGCAGCACGGCGCTGACCGGAGCCGGGACGCCGATCCGTCGCGCGCCGCGCACGATCGGGCTGAGCGTCAGGGCCAGCATTAGCCCCAGGATGATGGGCAGGATGACATCCTTTGCGAAAAAGCACGCAAGAACTGTCGTAAAAAGGACGAGCGTAAGCAGATGCCGCCTTATCCTGACCAATTGATTGAGGTGCTCCGCGCGGAACGTCTCTTCGGGCGTCAGCGGCGCCGGCTCGTTATGGGAAGTGTCCGGCACCGGGCGGCAATCCTTGATTGGGGCTTTCGTCAACAGCGCGGGGTACTCGCCGGTTCCGGGATATACGGGCGATATGCGAAGCTTTCGTTACCCCTCCCGCGTTCCGCCCGGAAACAGCCCGCTCAGGGCACGTGCGATCAACGTATGCACCTGCGGCTTTCTCTGCGCGGCAAAGGGCAAGGGGCGACACACCTCCATCGCGGCGATGCCGACCCGCGCGGTCAGCGCGCCGTTGACGACCCCCTCGCCGAAGCGCCGGCTGACCCGGCTCAGGACCGAGCCGCCCGCGACCGAGCCGATCAGGTCGTCGCCCACCGCAACGGCGCCCGTCGCGACCAGATGCGTCATCACCGCCCGGGTCAGCCGCCACGCGCCCAGCGTTCCGGCCCGCCCCCCGTAGATCTCGGCGATGCGCCGGATCATGCGCAGGTTGCTCGTCAGCGCCGCGGCCACGTCGGCGAGCGCCAGCGGAACCACGGCCGTCACCGTCGCGACCTGCCGCGCCGCGGCCTCCACCTCGATCCGCGCCGCCGCGTCGAGCGGCGCCAGAAGCTCGACCTCCGCGAGATGGAAGAGGGCATCCGCGTCGAACACGTCGCCGCGCCGCTCGTCGAACCGCGTCCGCCCCCAGCTGAGCGCCTCGCGCCCGGCATAAAGCGCCGAGATCCGCCCGGCCACCGCCCGGGCCTGTGCGAGGTCTCCGCCTCCCGCCAGCGCCGCCTCGGCCTGCCGGTGGATTTCGCCCATCCGGCTCAGCCGGGCAAGTGCCGCAAGCTCGCGCAGGCAGATGAGCACCGAGAGCAGCACGAACAGCGACACCAGCACCGTCGCGATCCAGCCGAGGACCGGATTGGCCGCCAGCAATGCATCTATCGCGGACCAGGCGGCGATCGACAGGATGAACACGAAGAGCGCGGCCGCCACGCGCCAGAACCACCGCCCCAGCCGCGATCCCCGGCGCGCGGCCAGGGCCGCCATCGTGCGCATCGCCTGGCCCTGCGGCGCATGGTCGACCGTGTCGGGCACGGGCGGGGCATCGCCCGGCGAGGCGCGCGGCCCCTCGATCTCGTCCTCGATCAGGATCGGTCCGCGCCGCTCAGCCATCACGCGCTCCTCCCCGAGCTTCATCTGTCCCGAAATACTCACGGCACGACGCCGCACCCCGCGCGCGGCAGATCCCCTCGCACCCCATCAGACCCGGTCCCCAATCAGGAATTCCGCCGCCCGGTCCAGCCGGATATGCGGCGGCCCCTCCCCGGGCTTGAGGCTGAGCGGCTGCGGCGCGAAGCGCATGATGGCGTAATCCTCGTCGAGCCAGGCCTCCGCCCCCTTCCTCGCGGGCACCAGCAGATGCGCGGGATCCTCGGGGAGCGCACCGGGATGGAACGCGGCCCGTTTGCCGCTGTCGAGCAGGACGCCGCGCACCACGTCGAGCTCCCCGCCCTGATGGGGCACGCGATCCTCGGTAGTGGCCCGCAGGGCCGCGATCGACATGGCGGCGGTCTTGGCGCCTGCGTAATCCGCGCGGGCCCGCGCGTCTGCCAGAAGCGCCTCCATGATCGCGGTCAGCTTGGCATGCTGGGTGTGATGCAGGTGATCGGCCTTCGTCGCGGCAAAAAGGATCCGCTCCACCCGCCGGCCGCGCAGGATCTGCGTCAGGAAATTGTTCCGTCCCGGCTTGAACGCCCCGAGGATGTCGCCCATCGCGCGGCGCATGTCCTCGACCGCTGGCGGCCCCGCATGGATCGCGCCCAGCGCGTCGACCAGAACGACCTGCCGGTCGAGCCGGGCGAAATGGTCGCGAAAGAACGGCTTCACGACCTCGCGGCGATAGGCGTCGTAGCGGCGCGCGAATTCCCGGCCCAGCGATCCGCGCCCGCCGCCGGGCGGCAACGGCGCGAAGGTCAGGACCGGCGAGCCCGCGAGATCCCCGGGCAGCAGGAACCGCCCCGGCGTGCAATCGGAAAACCCGTCCTCGCGCGCCGTCACGAGGTACTGCGTGAAGGCGGCGGCGAGACGTTGCGCCTGCGGCTCGTCGAGCGCAGCCGCGGGGTCGGTGCCGTCGAGCAGCCTGAGGAATTCCCTCGCCTGCGGTCGCTCGCGGATGCGCTCGAGCGTCTCGGCCGCCCATTGCGCGTAATCCTTCTCCATGAGCCCCAGATCGAGCAGCCACTCGCCCGGGTAATCCACGATGTCGAGATGCACGTTGCGCGCGCCCCGCATCCCCGCGATGAGTCCGGTGGGCTGCACCCTGAGCGACAGGCGCAGCTCCGAAATCGCCCGCGTGCTCTCGGGCCAGTGCGGCACGGGTCCGGTCAGGGCCGCCAGATGGGTCTCGTAGTCGAAGCGCGGCAACGTGTCGTCGGGCTGCGGCTGCAGATAGGCCGCCCGGATCGATCCGTCCGTCGCCGCCCTGAGCCCGCCCATCCGCGCGCGGTTCATGAGGTTCGCGACCAGCGACGTGATGAAGACCGTCTTGCCCGCCCGGCTCAGGCCCGTGACGCCCAGACGGATCACCGGCTCGAAGAACGCGCCGGACACCATGCCGCCCGCGCGCTCGACCTGTCGTGTCAGCCCGTCCGCAATGTCTCCGATGATCACGTATCCGTCCCCTGCTCCAGGCTGTCCTCCACATAACCCCCCGCCCGCGCGGGTTCCAGTGCCGCGCCGCTTGCCCGTTACCGCGCCAGCCGTTACGTCCCCGGCCATGCCGAGATACGCGTTCAGGATCGAATATGACGGCGCCCCGTTCTCGGGGTGGCAGAAGCAGGCCGACCAGCCGAGCGTTCAGGAAGCGGTCGAGATCGCTCTGTCGCGGCTCGAACCCGACCTCGCCTCGATCGCCGGGGCCGGACGCACCGATGCGGGCGTGCATGCGCGCGGTCAGGTGGCGCATGCCGACCTCGCGCGCGACTGGGACCCGTTCCGCCTTGGCGAGGCGCTGAACCACCACCTCAAGCCCGCCCCGGTGGCGATCACCGCCTGCGCCCGCGTGGCCTCCGACTGGCACGCGCGGTTCACCGCGACCTCCCGCCGGTATCTCTATCGCATCGTCTCGCGCCGGGGCCCGCTGGTGCTCGACCGCGGGCAGGCCTGGCACGTCAAGCGTCCGCTCGATGCGCAGGCGATGCGCGACGGCGCGCGGCACCTGCTGGGCCGGCACGATTTCACGACCTTCCGCGCGGCCCTCTGCCAGGCCCGCTCGCCCGTCAAGACACTCGACCGTCTGGACGTGGAAGAGGTCTCGCACGATTGGGGCCAGGAGATCCGCCTGCATGTGGATGCGCGCTCGTTCCTGCACAGCCAGGTGCGCAGCTTCGCGGGCTCGCTCGAACGGGTGGGCAGCGGCGCGTGGCCGCCCGGACGCGTGGCCGAGGTGCTGGCCGCGCGCGACCGCACGGCCTGCGGGCCCGTGGCCCCGCCCGAAGGCCTGGCGCTGATGGCGGTCGGCTACCCGGCCGACCCGTTCGCCCGTTCCACCGAATAGGCGCCGCGCCGCACGAACCGCGCGCTCATCAGCACGCCGGCCAGCCCCAGGCCGAGTGCCAGCCCCATCCAGATCCCCACCCCGCCGAAGCCGAGCGGGAAGCCCAGCAGGTAGGCCCCCGGAAGGCCCACGCCCCAATAGCTCAGAACCGCATAGATCATCGGCACGCGCGTGTCCTGAAGCCCCCGCAAGAGGCCCAGCGCCAGCACCTGCGCCGCGTCGACCAGCTGGAACAGGGCCGCCGCCGCCAGCAGCGTGACGGCGAGCGCCATGACCGCCCCGAAATCGGGATCGTCCCGGTCGACGAACGCCGCGACCAGCGGTTCGGGCATCAGCAGCAGGATCGAGATCATCACGATCGCGAAGGCCAGCGACACGCCGCAGACCACGATCGCGCCGCGCCGGAGCGCCACGCCGTCGCCCCGCCCCATCGCGTTGCCCGCCCGGATCGTCGCCGCGTTGGAAAAGCCCAGATGCACCATGAAGACCAGCGACGCGATGTTCAGCGCGATGCCGTGCGCGGCCAGCGGCACGGTCCCGAGCCAGCCCATCATCACCGACGACGCCGAAAAGAGGCCCACCTCGGCCAAGAGCGTGATCCCGATCGGCCAGCCCAGGCGAAAGACCTGCACCAGCGCCTCGCCGTCGGGTTTCCAGAACTTCGCGAAGATCCGGTGCTCGGCCAGCACCCGCGCGGTATAGATCCACATCACCGCGAACGAGACCAGCGTCGAGAAGAGCGAGGCGATCGCCGCCCCGCGGATCCCCAGTTCCGGCGCGCCCCAATTGCCGAAGATCAGCGCATAGTTGCACGCGATGTTGACCAATACGGCCAGCACCGTCGCCCAGAAGACGAGCTGCGTGCGCCCGACCCCGGCCAGCGTCGACTTGACCACCATGACGCCCAGCGCCGGCAGGATCGACCAGCTCTGGATCCAGAGATATTGCCGCGCCAGATCGGCCAGGGCCGGATCCTGCCCCAGCGCCAGAAGCAGCGGCTCCGCCGACAGCATCAGCGGCAGGCAGGCGAGCCCGAACCCCCCGGTGAGCCACAACGCCATCCGCGTCGCCCGCCGCACCGGGGCGCTGTCGCCGCGGGCATCCGCCTCGGCCACGAGCGGCGTCACCGCGAAGGCGAATCCCGAGCCGATGATCAGCAGGATGAAGAACAGCGTGCCGGCCAGCACCTGCCCCGCCAGCACCGTGACGTCGTAGCGCCCCAGCATGATCGTATCGGTCAGCTGGATGCTCATCTGCGCCACGTGGCTGCCGACCAGCGGCAGCCCCAGCGTCAGAACCCGTCCCAGATGTTGAAGATACGTCATGTCCCGGCCCTACGCCGCCGCGCGGGCCGGGACAAGATCACGCGGTCACGCCGCGCGCCAGTCGTGCTCGGGCGCGAAGCCCACCAGCCGCCTGGCCTTGTCGATGCAGTAGAACGTCTCGTCCGCTTCCATCTCCCGGCGCTGCTCGACCCCCTGATAGAACCGCTCCATGATCTGCGACGTCGTGATGTCGACCGACAGGTTCGGATTCGCGACGTTGAAGACCTCATAGCCCAGCCCGTCCGTCCGCAAACAGCATTCGACCATCTGCCCCAGGTCGCGGGCGTCGATATAGGCGAAGATGTTGCGCCGGCGCAGGCTCGGATCCTCGATGAAATCGGGAAACTTTTCCTCGTATTCATGCGGTTCGATGACGTTATTGATCCGCAGCCCGTAGATGTCGGCGCCGCTTCGGTGCTGGAAGGACCGCGCGGTCGCCTCGTTGCAGACCTTCGACATCGCATAGCTGTCGCCGGGCAGCGTCGGATGCTCCTCGTCGACCGGCACGTAGTCGGGCTTGCGCTCGCCGTCGGCGAAGCAGATGCCGTAGGTCGTCTCCGACGAGGCGAAGATCACCTTCTTGATCCCCAGGCCCAGCGCCGCCTCGATCACGTTGTAGGTGCCCATCGTGTTGACGCGGAACGTCTCGTTGTCGGTCTTCAGCATGATGCGCGGAACGGCCGCGAAATGCACGACCGCGTCGTAGGCCGGCACGCCGCGCGGCGCTTTCAGATCCACCCAGTCCGAGGGCTGCGTCAACGCGCCCCAGACCTGGCCCGGATCGGTGATGTCGGCCTGGAGGTTCTCGACCCCCGGCACGTCAAGCGGTTGCAGGTCCAGATTGGTGACGCGGTGGCCCTGTTCGAGCAGATAGGGAATGACATGTCTGCCGGCCTTGCCGGTGCCGCCGGTAAAGAGAATGCGCATATGAGACTTTCTTTCAATTGGTTCGCAGGGGCACAAGTCATGGGGCGCGGCTTGGGTCCGCAGTCGTTGGGGCGGGACCCGCGCCGTGCCATTGCCCCTCGGGGCATTTATTGCGAAACTCGCGCCAAACCACAAAAAACAAGGTGAGCAGCCCCATGGCCGACGATCTCCTGCCCGAGGGCAGCCAACCGCAAGCCTACGACGCCTCCTCCATCGAGGTGCTCGAGGGGTTGGAGCCCGTGCGCAAGCGGCCCGGCATGTATATCGGCGGCACGGATGAACGCGCGCTGCACCACCTCGCCGCCGAGGTTCTCGACAATTCCATGGACGAGGCGGTGGCCGGCCACGCCACCCGCATCGAGGTCGAGCTTCACGCCGACATGAGCCTCACGATCCGCGACAACGGCCGCGGCATCCCCACCGACCCGCATCCGAAATTCCCCGGCAAGTCCGCGCTCGAGGTGATCCTCTGCACGCTCCATGCGGGCGGCAAGTTCTCGGGCAAGGCCTACCAGACGTCGGGCGGCCTGCACGGCGTCGGCATCTCGGTCGTCAACGCGCTCAGCGACCATGTCCGCGTCGAGGTCGCCCGCGACCGCAAGCTGGTGGCGCAGGAATTCTCGCGCGGCAAGCCCCTGGGCCCGGTCTTCGACGTCGGCGCCGCCCCCAACCGCAAGGGCACCTCCGTCACCTTCCACCCCGATGCCGAAATCTTCGGGCCGCTCAAGTTCAAGCCCGCCCGCCTGATGAAGGCCGTCCGCTCCAAGGCCTACCTCTTCTCGGGCGTGGAGATCCGCTGGAAATCCGCCGTCCCCGACGGCGACATGCCGATTGAGGCCACGTTCAAGTTCCCCGGCGGCCTCGCCGATTACCTGGGCGAGACGCTGGGCGGCGCCGCGACCTATGCCGACACGCCCTTCGCCGGCAATGTCGAGTTCCGCGACGCGCCGGGCAAGGTCGAATGGGCGATCAACTGGACGCCCGCGCGCGACGGCTTCGTGCAATCCTACTGCAACACCGTCCCCACCCCCGAGGGCGGCACCCACGAGGCGGGCTTCTGGGCCGCGATCCTCAAGGGCATCAAGGCCCACGGCGAACGCGCCAACCAGAAGAAGGCCAAGGACATCACGCGCGAGGATCTGCTGGCGGGGGGCTGCGCGCTCGTCTCCTGCTTCATCGCCGAGCCCGAATTCGTGGGCCAGACCAAGGACCGCCTCGCCACTTCCGCCGCGCAAGGGTTAGTCGAAAAGGCGGTGCGCGACCGCTTCGACACATGGCTTGCGTCGGACACCAAGGCCGCGGGCGCGATCCTCGACTATCTCATCCTGCGCGCCGAGGAACGCCTGCGCCGCCGCGCCGAGAAGGAGACGCAGCGCAAATCCGCCACCAAGCGGCTGCGCCTGCCCGGCAAGCTGGTCGATTGCACCATCTCCACCCGCGAGGGCACCGAGCTCTTCATCGTCGAGGGCGACTCGGCCGGCGGCTCGGCCAAGATGGCGCGCGAGCGCAAGTCGCAGGCCCTCCTGCCGCTCAGGGGCAAGATCCTCAACGTGCTCGGCGCCGCCTCGTCCAAGCTCGGCTCCAACGCCGAGATCAACGACCTCTGCCAGGCGCTCGGCGTCGGCATGGGCACCAAGTTCAACCTCGACGATCTGCGCTACGACAAGGTCATCATCATGACCGACGCCGATGTCGACGGCGCGCATATCGCCTCGCTGCTGATGACCTTCTTCTATTCCCAGATGCGGCCGATGATCGATGCGGGCCACCTCTACCTCGCCTGCCCGCCGCTCTTCCGCCTGACCCAAGGGGCGCGCCGTCGCTATTGCCTGACCGAGGTCGAAAAGGACCGCCTTCTCGCCAAGGGCCTCGGCGGCAAGGGCAAGATCGACGTCTCCCGCTTCAAGGGCTTGGGCGAAATGGACGCCAAAGACCTCAAGGACACCACGATGGACCCCGCCTCCCGCAAGCTCATCCGCGTTCGCATCGAAGACGACACCCCGGGCGAGACCGGCGACCTCGTCGAGCGCCTCATGGGCAAGAAACCCGAACTACGGTTCGAATACATCCAGGCGAACGCGCAATTCGTGGAGGAATTGGATGTGTGATACGCGCTTTTCATCGATAGTTACGCTTGCGATCAATAGTTAATTGGTACGCTTGCTGAAGCTCTTCTTAGGTGGATTAGCGTTCTTTGGAACGCATGTCTTCGGAATTGTGTTTCAACTAGATGGTATTACTTGGCGGTATCTCGACGCTGTAAGCTTTGCTCACTTCTCATCTAATACAGCTACCGCCGTAGCTTTTTCAGCAGCTGTGTTCGCCCTGACAAAAATTGTTATCGTAGGCTTATACACCTTTTATCTCTTCTTGGTATTTAAGCTATACTTAGGTCCTAAGCATAAAATATCTGTGCATCATGAATTAATAAGTCGTTTAAGGGGTGCAAAGATCCGATCACTTTCCGGCAAGCACTGGAAAGCGGTCTTAGTGACCCAAACGTTGTTAGCTTTAGGATTCTTTTTCTATTTCTATGCTTGGGGCCCCCTCATCGACGAAGGCCCCTTTCGTATGGAAATAGTGTTAGTCACAGTTTTGATTACGTTCTCCGTGTTTATGGGCACAACAGCAGTAATGTCTGCATACACTGTCCGCACGAAGGAGGATCATATGTCATTCTTCCGAAGCGAGACCGGCGTTGGCCTACTGATTTCTATCGTTCTAATAATGGCTTTCTGTCTAGGTATTATGCGCTACAACCGCATCACCTCAGGAGAGCCGGCGCAAATATTCGTGAAAACTGGCACAATTGAAGCATACTACATTACTCCCTTGAGCTGGGGCATCTTAGTCCTAGAGGCAGAGACAGGACAAAATATCCTCCTTCCGTTTTCTTCGGTAGAAAGCCTCAGAATTCCCTGATTGAAGCTTTCGAAAAACTTTAAGCACGCCATAGATAATTATCTACATCGCGCTTAGAAAGCCATTTGAATGAATGGGTTCGGATGTAATGGGCCGCCCAAAGGCGGCCCAACCAATTCATGTAAGTCAGAAACTACATCCCCTCGGCTTCGCCCTGCCCTTCGGGAAGCAGCACGCGGTCGATGACGTGGACCACGCCGTTCGACTGGGTCACGTCGGCCTGGATGACCGACGCCGTGCGGCCGTTCTCGTCTTCCAGCATCAGCGTATCGCCGTCCATATAGGCGACGAGCTCGCATCCGCCGACCGTCGGCACCGGGTGACGCCCGCCATCGTCGGCGATCATGCCCATGATGGCGGTCGAGTTCGCATTGGCCGCGACCACGTGGCAGGTCAGGATCTGCGACAGCTGGTCGGGATTGTTGGCCAGCGCCTCCATCGATTCGTCGGTGATCCGGTCGAACGCCGCGTTGGTCGGCGCGAAGACCGTGAACGGACCCTCGCCCGACAGCGTCTCGGCCAGCCCCGCCTGCGACACCAGCGAGACCAGCGTGGTGAGGTTCTCCGCCTCGCTCGCATTCTCGACGATGGTGCGGTCGGGCATCATCTCGGCCCCGCCGACCATGGGATTGTCCTGCGCCTGCGCAAGGCTGCCGGTGACGATGAGGGCCGCACTGGCCAGTAGGGTTTTGGTAAGCATTTCGATCTCCCGTTTTCTGAGCGACATCGCAATCTCTGCAACATCCGAGAAAAGCCACGCCTCCCCACCGCCAGATGTTTCGCGCGCGAAACATTTGCCCGCCCGCGTCGCGCGAACGTGAGACCCGGACGCAAGGACGACCCATTCTCACGATGGCGTGCAGGGCGCTTCACGATGCGGCCCCGACCGCCTAACGTCGGGGGACCCGCGCCGCCGATGCCCCATTGTCGAAGTCGCGCCCGCAACTCCGGAGAGACCGACATGTCGACCATTCTTCAGTCCCGCCGTTCCTTCATCGCCCAGGGCGCCGCCGCGGCCGCCATGGCCCTCGCAGCACCCGGTCTGGTCGGACGGGCCCGCGCCCAAGGTCTCGCGCCGACGCAAACGATGCGCGGCGGCGCCAACAATTACCGCCCCGGCGCGCCCTTCGTCGACCGGCTCGGTGAGGGCTTCGTGATGTCGGGGCTGGTACGCCGCGCAGGCGACGGCGCTCCGCTCCAGAACGTCCGCATCCAGATCTGGGCCGCGACGGTCCTGGGCGGCGAACGCGATCCGGTGAACCACGGCAGCGTCCTGACCGGCGCGGACGGCACCTACCGGCTCGACATGCCGCAGATCGTGCCGAATTTCGGCCAGCCGCACGGTCATCTGGCCTATGACGACGGGGCGTTCGAGACGGTGTTCCTGCGCCCGGTCATGCCCTCGGCCAGCGATACCAGCCTGCGCGCCGATTTCGTCCTCGCGCCGGTCTGACCCCCGCGATGCGCATGACGCCGCGATCCGGCCGCAGCGTGGCGATCTGGATCGGGCTCGGCATCGCGGTGATCGCACCCGTGGCGATCGCGGCGGCGAGCCCGCTGCAGGCCTATCGCGGGGCGGCCTATGTCGCGGCGAGCCTGGCGGGGATCCTGTCGCTGGGGCTGCTGCTGGTCCAGCCGCTACTGGCGGCGGGCTATCTTCCGGGCCTTACCCTCGCGCGGGAGCGGCGGTTGCACGTCGCGGTCGGTGCCGCGCTGCTCGTGGCGGTCGCCATCCATGTGGGCGGCCTGCTGATCGCCAGCCCGCCCGATGCGATCGACGCGCTGCTCCTCAGGGCGCCGACGCCGTTCTCGGTCTGGGGCGTGACGGCGATGTGGGCCCTCGTCGCGACGGCCTTCGTCGTCGCGCTGCGGGGCCACAGAAAGCTGCGGCCGCGCGGCTGGCGCGGTGTCCACAACACGCTCTCCGCGATCGTGGTCGTGGGCACGGTGATCCACGCGCTCCAGATCGCGGGCACGATGGGTTCAGTGTCGAAATGGCTCCTCTGCCTCGCCGCCTTGGCCGCCACCGGGGTGGCGAGCGTGCACATGCATCTCAGGCGGCGGCGCGCCACGCGATAAGCCGAAGGGCCCATCGTCTTTCGGCCGCCGGGGATCGGGGCTAGGATCTCGCGGTCCAGACCGGAGGAAGAATATGGATTTGGGATTGAAGAATGCCCGCGTCATCGTGACCGGCGGCGCGGCGGGGATCGGTCGCGCCATCGCCGATGCCTTCGCGGCCGAAGGTGCGGTGGTGCATGTCTGCGACGTGGACGAGGCGGCGCTCGACACGCTGCCCCCGGGGATCACCGGCACGCGCGCCGATATGGGCGCGGCGGACGAGATCGAGACCTTCGTCACCGGCGCCATCGCGGCGATGGGCGGGCTTGATTGCCTCGTCAACAATGCGGGCATCGCGGGCCCCACGGGCAGGGTCGACGACATCGATCCCGCCGATTGGGAGGCCTGCCTCAATATCTGTCTGACGAGCCAGTTTCACGCCACGCGCCATGCGGCCGATGCCCTGCGCCGGAGCGACAACGGGTCGATCGTCAACATTTCGTCGCTGGCGGGGCGCCTCGGATTCGGCCTGCGCACACCCTACGCGGCCGCGAAATGGGGGGTGATCGGCCTGACCAAGTCGCTGGCGATCGAGCTCGGCCCCGATGGCGTGCGGGTGAACGCGCTCCTGCCCGGGATCGTCGCGGGCGCGCGGCAGCGAAGCGTACTAGAGGCCAAGGCGGAGCGTCAGGGCCGCAGTTTCGAGGAGATCGAGGCGCAGGCGCTCTCGAACACGTCCCTGCGCGACTACGTGCAGCCCGAGGATATCGCCAATCAGGCGCTCTATCTGGCGAGCCCGGTCGGGCGCGGCGTCTCGGGTCAGGCCATCTCGATCTGCGGCGATACGCAGACCCTGACCTGACCCGAGGGTCGTCCTAGCGGTAGATCAGTGTCGGCAGCCACATCGTGATTGCCGGCACGAAGGTCATCAGCAGCAGGCAGAAGATCAGCGGGATCAGGAACGGCGCGGTCGCGACCACGCAGCGCTCGAACGGCACGCCGGAGACCCGGCTGAGCACGTAGAGCACCATGCCGACGGGTGGCGTCAGCAATCCGAGCATCAGGTTCAACACCATGATGACGCCGAAATGCACCGGATCGACCCCGAGCTCCACCGCCACCGGCAGCAGGACCGGCACCAGGATCGTGATCGCGGCCACCGTCTCCATGAAGCAGCCCACGGCGAGCAGGATCAGGTTGATCATCAGCAGGATGACCCACGGCCGGTCCGACAGTGCGAGGAGCAGGCCCGCCGCGGCCTCGGGCACCCGGTTCGACGTCAGGATCCAGGCGAAGATCGCCGCGGCGCCCACCACGAAGAGCACCACGGCCGTCGTCTCGATCGTGTCGAAGCTGACCCGCAGGAACCGCTTCCAGGTCAGCGTGCGATAGACGATGAGCCCCAGGAATAGCGCGTAGGCGCAGGCCGCGACCGCGGCCTCGGTCGGGGTGAACGCGCCGCTGAGGATGCCGCCCACGATGATGACGGGGGTCAGCAGCGACAGGAATGCGCGCTTGAACGACACGGCGAGCGTCGAGAGCTGGAACGGCTGGTCGCGCGGAAAATTCCGCCGCCGGGCGAAGAACGCGATCATCAGCATCAGCGACGCCGCCATCACTAGCCCGGGGATGAAGCCCGCCGCGAAGAGCTGTCCGATCGAGGCGCCGGAGACGACGCCGTAGATCACCATCGGCAGCGATGGCGGAATGATCGGCCCGATGGTCGAGGACGCGGCCGTGATGCCCACGGCAAAGCCCGGATCATAGTTGGCGTCGCGCATCGCCTTGATCTCGATCGCGCCGAGCCCGCCGGCATCGGCGACGGCCGCGCCCGACATGCCCGCGAAGATCACCGAGGCGCCGACATTCACGTGGCCGAGCCCGCCGCGCATCCAGCCAACGAGGCTGAGCGCGAAGCTGAAGATCCGCTCGGTGATGCCGGCGGTGTTCATCAGGTTGCCCGCCAGGATGAAGAACGGCACGGCGAGCAGCGGAAAGCTGTCGACGCCGTTGATCATGCGATGCGCGACCACCATCGGCGGGACCGGGCCGGCCATGATGTAGATGGCCGACGACCCGGCGAGCGCGATCGCCACGGGCACGCCGAAGAACAGCAATACGAAGAGGATGACGAAAAGCAGGGCGATGGTCATGATCTCAATCCATCCCCCGCATCTCGTCGGCATGCGCCTCGGGGTCGATCAGGCGGCTGGTGCCGTCGCGCAGATGCGCCCAGGTGTTCCATGCGGCATAGAGCGTCATGCCGGCGAAACACGCGGCGACGTAGTAGTAGAGAACGGATTTGGGTACCTCGATCGACACCATGAGCTGGTTCGTGCGCCCCGCGAGCTGCACGCAGAGCCCGGTCAGAAGCGCGAAGAACGCCGTGGTGACGAGGTCGATGGCCAGTTGCGCACCCCGCCGCAGGGGCCGGGGCACCCAGCGATAGAAGAACTCCACCGCAATATGATTACTCTTGCGCGCCGCCATGATCGAGCCGGTGAAGGTCACGACGATGAGCAGGAAGCGCGCGATCTCCTCGGTCCAGCCAAGCGAATCGTTGAGCACGTAGCGCGTGAAGAATTGCAGGAAGACCACGAAGGCCAGCACCCAGAAGACCGTCAGGACGAGGTAATCCATGGCCCTGATGTCCGACAGGTCGATCTCTCCCTGCTCCTCGATCTCGATCTTACGGTCCGTCTGGTGGTCCTGGGGCATGGGGGCCTCTGTCAAAGGGCGGATATGAAAGGACCGGGGCCGCCGCGGCAGCCCCGGTCGCGTAACAATCTCGGATCAGCTGTCCTGGCCGATGGCCTGGAGGCGGTCGTAGGTTTCCTGGTCCCAGGTCGCCATGTCGCCGTTATGCATCTCCATCGTGGCTTCGCGGAAGGGCGTGATGTCCACCTCGGTCACGGTGTTGCCCTGCTCCTCGAACCAGGCGACGAGCTCTTCCTCGGATTGACGGATCTGCTCGGTCACGCAATCGGCCGCATCCTCGATCACCGTGCTCAGCGCCTCCTGGTCGGCCTCGTCGAGGCTGGTCCAGGTGGGTCCGCCCACGATGCCCAGGAGCGAGTCGATCAGGTGCCCTGTCAGGGTGATGTTCGACTGCACCTCGTAGAACTTCTTGGCCTGGATGGTGGGAAGCGGGTTCTCCTGGCCGTCGGCCGTGCCCTGCTGGAGGGCGAGATAGACCTCGGCGAAGGCGATGGGCGTCGGGTTCGCGTCGACGGCCCTAGGGAACATCATGTAGAGCGGCGCATTCGGCACGCGGATCTTCATGCCGGCCATGTCCTCGGGCGTCTCGATTGGCTCGTTCGAGGTGACGTGCCGGGCGCCGTAATAGGTCAGCGTCACGGGATGGTTGCCGGTCGCGTCCTCGTAGCCTTGCGACAATTCCTGGAAGAGGTCGCTGTCGCGATACTGCTCCCAGTGGTCGTAGTCGCGGAACATGTAGGGCGCGCCGCCGATCGCGATCGGCCCGTAGGCGCGTCCGGCAAAGAGCTGTCCGGTCCAGATGATGTCGACGGTGCCGAGGCCAAGGCCTTCGTTGATGTCGACCTCCTTGCCGAGCGACGAGGCCGGGAAGACCTCGATCCCGAGCCGGTTGTCGGTGGCTTCCATCAGCTGGCCTCCCGCGTCGACGGCGCAGGTGTGGTAGGGTTCGCTCGCCTCGTAGACATGCGCCCAGCTCAGCGTCCGGTCGGCCTCCTGTGCGGCGAGCGGCGTGGCGATCGCCATCGCGGTGGTCGCCGCGAGGGTCGTCTGCAATGTGGTTCTTTTGGTCATGATCTGCTCCTCCCTGTTGTCAGATCTAGCGTCATGCGGACCTTATGGCGGTCCGCAGTCGAGCGGTGCGATATCGTGCGCCGCGGCGAAGGCCGCGAGCGCGTCGACAGCGGTCGGATCGAGCGTGATGCCGCCCCGCGCCCGCTGGCGGGCCTCGGCCCATTCGCGGTCGCCGGCGGCCATCACCCGCGCGCCGGGCGCGACCGCGGAGGCGCGGATCGCGTCGCGATAGCGGCGGATGATTGCGGTGAAGGTGTCGCGGCCCATGAAGGCCTCGGGGTCGATGGCGAGCACGAAGGCGCCGAGGCCCCGCGGCGTCGACATGTCGTCGGAGATCATCGGCGCGATCTCGCGGCTGAGCGGCGCGTCCGAGAGCGCGGTCGACAGGATCTCGGAGATCCCCGCCAGCGCGGCACCCTTGTAGCCGAAGGCGGCGCCCAGCGGGGCCAGCATTTCCGCAAGTCCCGGAGCCGCAACGTCGATCCCCTGGGCATCAGAGGCCGTGCCTTCCGGCAGGTCGCGGCCGAGCGACTGGCTCAGCTGCACCTTGTTGAAGGGGATGGCGCTCGTCGCCATGTCGAGCAGCCAGGGCGGCTCGCCCGCGCCGGCCGGCGCCGCGAACGCGATGGGATTGGTTCCGTGGAACCGCTCGGCCCCGCCATGCAGGCGCACGAACGGATCGGAATTGCACACGCAAAGCCCGGCCATGCCCGCCTCGGCGATGGCGGTGGCATAAGCCCCCGCGGCGCCGAAATGCGACGAGCTGCGGATCGCGACCGCCCCGATTCCGTGCGTGCGCGCGAGATCCACGGCGCGCTCCACGGCGGCATAAGTCGCCCGCGCGCCTTGGGCATCTCCGCCGTCGAGCACCGCGACCGCACCGTTCGTGGCGACGAAGCGAAGCTGCGGGTGGCGGTTCAAACGGCCCTTTTCCAGCCCCTGAAGGTAATGCGGCAGGAGCCGGTAGCCATGCGTGTCGACCCCGTGCAGCGACGCATGGCTCAGGGCGCGGATCAGCGCCTCTATGCTCGCCTCTTCGACATCGAGGGCGGTCATCGCCGCGCGGGTGAACCGCTCCATCTCGTCGAGGGGCACGCGGCGCGGCGCGGTCGCCCCCGCCGCGCGTCCGGCCCAGGCGATATAGGCGGCGGTGTTGTCCTCGATATGGGCGCGCAGGATCGTCGCCGCGCGGTTGGCGTCGCCCGCCCGGACCGCGTCGAGAAGCGCGCGGTGGTCATCGACGGCCTTGCCGATCCGGTCGCGTTCGCGCGCAAGCCGGCTGCGCATCGACTGGATCCGCGACGACAGAAGATGGAAGGTCTGTTCCAGATAGGGATTGCCGCAAAGCTCGAAGATCGACGAGTGGAAATCCTGGTCGATCCGCGAGCATGTCTCGCGGTCGCCCGCCGCGACCGCCGCGGCGCCGGCCTTGACCATCGCCTCGAGCCGGAGCGCCAGAGCGGTCGGATCGCGTTCGACGCTGAGCCGGATCGCCTGGCCCTCGAGCAGCGAGCGCAACTCGCCGAGCGCCACCACGTCCTGCGCCTCGAGCGTGAAGACCCGCGCCGAGCGGTTCGCGGACATCTCCACCAGCCCCTCATGCTCGAGCTGGACGAGCGCCTCGCGGATGGGGCTCTTGCTCATGCCGAGCAGTCCCGATAGCTCAGTCTCGCGCAGGACGCGACCGAATGCGAAATCGCCGTAGACGATTTTCTCCCGGATCGCATCGCGCGCCCGTTCCGACAGTTTGAGCCGGTCCGGCGCGTTTTTCGGCGCTGAGATCTGAGCCATCGTTCCCCCCGAGACAAAACATATATGATATACCAGATGGTGCAACACCGGATTGCGCCTGTCCGGGAATGCCTGTCGCGTTCGCGGGACTTGACTATGCCGCGGCGGACGCAAAGGGATGCGACATGACCTGGAACGCCACATGCGACGCCGCGGCCTTGACCCGCCCTGCCGGGAAGAGCGGATCGGCGACCCGCATCCTGCCCGAGGAGGTGCCCGTCGCCGTGGTGTGCAACGGGACGACCCAGGCGGTGATGATGGCGACGCCCGCGGATCTTGCCGATTTCGCGCATGGCTTTGCCCTGACCGAAGGGTTCATCGAGGGTCCCGGCGATGTCGAGGAGTTCGAGATCGTCGCGCATGAACAGGGGATCGAGGCGCGGTTCTGGCTCGCGGCCGACCGCGCGCCGGCGCTCGAGGCGCGGCGGCGGCACATGGCCGGCCCGGTCGGCTGCGGGCTCTGCGGCATCGACAGCCTGGCCGAGGCTGCGCGGCCCCTGCCCCGGATCGTCGATGCCGGCGTGCGCTTCGCCGAGGCCGAGATCGCCGGCGCGACCGCGGCGCTGCGCGCGATGCAGCCGCTGCACGACCTCACCCGCGCGACCCATGCGGCGGGGTTTCTCGTCCCCGGGCGAGGCGTGATCCTCGCGCGCGAGGATGTCGGGCGGCACAACGCGCTCGACAAGGTCCTGGGCGCGTTGCTCGCCCGCGGAATCGATCCCGGGACGGGCGCGATCGTCATGACCAGCCGCCTGTCGGTGGAGCTGGTGCAGAAATGCGCGGTGGCGCGGGTGCCGGTCCTGATCGCCGTCTCCGCGCCGACCGCGGCGGCTTTGCGCGCGGCCGAGGCGGCGGGCGTGACCCTGGTGGCGCGGGCGCGCGGCGAGGATTTCGACATTCATTGTCATCCGGGCCGCATCCGCATCACGGGTCGCGTGGGATGAAACCGTTCCCACGGGCGCTTGTTGGGGTCGCGTGATCCTGATGGGAGGAGAGAGAGCGATGGTCGAGACCCTTGCAGCCGATATTTCAGACGACGTGCAGACTCGTATCCTGGGCGTGCTGAAACGTGCCTGCGATCCCGAGCGGCCGCTCGTCACGGCCGAGAGCTGCACCGGCGGGTTGCTCGCGTCGGTGCTGACCGATGTCGATGGCTGCTCCCATGCGTTCGAGCGGGGCTTCGTCGTCTATACCGACGACGCCAAGACGGAGATGCTGGGCGTGTCGCCGGAGCTTCTTGCGGAATGCGGCGCGGTCGCGCGCCCGGTCGCGATCGAGATGGCCGAAGGGGCGCTCGCCCGTTCCACGGCGCATTGCGCGCTGTCGGTGACCGGGTTCGCCGGGCCCGCCGGCGATGCCGGCGAGGAAGGCCTGGTGCATTTCGCCTGCGCGGTGCGCGGCCGGCAGACACGTCATCGCCAAGAGAAATTCGGCGCGATCGGACGCGGCGGCGTGCGGCATGCCTGCCTGAACGTAGCACTCGAGATGTTCGAGGAGGCCCTGGAATGAACGATCGTCCGGAAGCCGGAGATTTCCACGCATTGCACCGGCACGGCTTCGCCCGGATCGGGACGAGCACGCCGCGGGTGCGGCCGGGCGACGTGACCTTCAACCGCGATGCGGTGGTGAGCGAGGCGCGCCGGGCGCATGAGGCGCATGTCGACCTGCTGGTCTATCCCGAGCTTTGCGTGTCGTCCTACGCAATCGACGATCTGCACCTGCAAACGGCGATGCAGGAGGCCGTGCGCGACGCGCTCGACCATATCGCGGCCGAGAGCCGGGATCTCACGCCCGCGCTGCTCGTCGGGGCGCCGCTGGCGCAGGCGGGGCGGCTCTACAATTGTGCGGTGGTGATCTCGCGCGGCGAGATCCTCGGGGTGGTTCCGAAATCCTACCTGCCGAATTATCGCGAATACTACGAGAAGCGCTGGTTCGCGCATGGGCGCGAGGTGACGGGCCGGACGATGCGTCTCGGCGAAGGGGAGGTACCGTTCGGCGTGGACCTGATCTTCGAGGCGCGCGATCTTCCGGGCTTCGTCTTTCATGCCGAGATCTGCGAGGATTACTGGGCGACGATCCCGCCCTCGTCGGAGGCGGCGCTTGCCGGGGCGACGATCCTCGCCAACCTTTCCGCGTCGAACATCGTGATCGGCAAGTCCGACGAGCGGCACCTGCTCTGCCGGTCGCAATCGGCGCGCGCGATGGCCGCCTATGCCTATTCCGCCGCCGGGCCCGGCGAGAGCACGACCGACCTTGCCTGGGACGGCCAGGGGGCGATCTACGAGCTCGGCGACCTGATGGCGGAATCCGAGCGGTTCTCGCTCGAGCCGGAACTGTGCCTGGCCGATATCGACCTCCAGCGCATCGAGAGCGAGCGGATGCGCACCGGCACCTTCGCCGATTCCGGAGAGCAGCCGCGCCGCACCTATCGCCGCGTCGGGTTCGAGCATCGGCCGCATCGCCGCGACGTGGGGCTGATCCGTCCGATCCGGCGCTTTCCCTACGTGCCGAACCGGCGCAGCCATCTCGATCAGGATTGCTACGAGGCGTTCAACATCCAGGTCGAGGGCCTGCGCCGCCGGTTCGAGGCCACCGGCGGCGGCCGCATGGTGATCGGGGTGTCGGGCGGACTCGATTCCACCCATGCGCTGATCGTGGCGGCGAAGGTCTGCGACCAGCTCGGGCTGCCGCGCAGCACGATCATGGGCTACACGATGCCGGGATTCGCGACGGGCGACGAGACCAAGGCCAACGCCTGGAAGCTGATGCGCGCGCTCGGCATCGAGGGCGACGAGATCGACATCCGCCCCGCCGCGCGCCAGATGCTGGGCGACATGAACCACCCCTTCTCGGGCGGCGAGCCGGTCTACGACGTGACGTTCGAGAACGTGCAGGCGGGGCTCCGGACGGATTACCTCTTCCGGCTGGCGAACCAGCATCGCGGCTTCGTGATCGGCACCGGCGATCTGTCGGAGCTGGCGCTCGGCTGGTGCACCTATGGCGTGGGCGACCAGATGAGCCATTACGCCGTCAATCCCGGCATTCCCAAGACGCTGATCCAGTATCTCGTGCGCTGGACGATCCAGACCGACCAGTTCGACCCTGCGACAAACGCCGTGCTCGACGCGATCCTCGCCACCAAGATCTCGCCCGAGCTGGTGCCGCAGGGCGAGGAGGAAGAGCTGCAATCGACCGAGGATCTGATCGGACCCTACGAGTTGCACGACTTCTTCCTGTTCCACATCATGCGCTACGGCCTGCCGCCGTCGAAGGTCGCGTTCCTCGCCCTGCATGCGTGGCGCGATCTCGAGGCGGGCCTCTGGCCGATCGACTTTCCCGACGCGGGCAAGCGGCGCTACGACCTTGCCGACATCGCCAGATGGCTCGACGTGTTTCTGGCGCGGTTCTTCGGCTTCAGCCAGTTCAAGCGGTCGGCGATGCCGAACGGCCCCAAGGTCTCGCCCGGCGGAGCGCTGTCGCCGCGCGGCGACTGGCGTGCGCCCTCGGATGGAAGCGCCGAGGTCTGGCGCGCGGAATTGCGGCGCAGCCTGCCGCAGGGCACGATGCCCGAGCGCGGCTGACCGGCCGCTGAGAAAACCCACCGACAGGAGCGCGCATGGACTGGACGGAGATGTTCTTTCAGGGATGGGCCGGGATCATCCGGACCGTCGTCGTGGGCACCCTCGCCTACGTGTTGCTCGTGGTGGCACTCAGGGTCTCGGGCAAGCGCACGCTGGCCAAACTCAACGCCTTCGACCTCGTGATCACCGTCGCCTTCGGCTCGACGCTGGCGTCGATCCTGCTCAGCGAGAGCATCGCACTGGCCGAAGGGGCGACGGCGCTGGTGCTGCTCATCGTGCTGCAATACGGCGTGGCATATGCGTCGGTGCGCTCTGAGGCCCTGGCCGGCCTGGTGCGATCGGAGCCCACGCTGCTCCTGCGCAACGGCGAGATGCTGCCGCGCGCGATGCGCCGGGCGCGCATCACGCGAGAGGAACTGGAAACCGTGATCCGTACCAACGGACAGCGCGGGTTCGAGGGGATCGAGGCTGTGGTCCTGGAATCCGACGGGTCGTTCTCGGTCATCGACGGTGAAACGAAACGCCGGCCGGGGCTCGCTGATGCGGGATCGTAACGAAACGTCTACTCGAAGACCGAGGCCAGGGTGCTCAGCAGGATGTCCTCGCGATAGGGCTTTTGTACCGCGGGCACGTCCCTGAAGGGCTCCGCGCGGCCTTCTGCGTTGCTGTAGCCCGTTACCACGACGAACGGGACACCCGCATCGCGAAGGGCCTCGGCGACGGGCGCCGAGGACGCCCCCGCGAGGTTCATGTCGAGCAGAGCCGCCTCGGGTCGGTCCCGGTCGATCGCGTCCAGCGCGCGTTTGATGTTGGGGCAACTGGCGATCACGTCGCAGCCGTTGCTTTCGAGGAGGGATTCAAGATCCATGGCCAGCAGCATTTCGTCCTCGACGATCAGGATCCTGCGCCCCTGAAGGGTGGCGTGAATGTCTGTCCGTGCGTTCAAGCGTGCTCCTCCGGGTCATGCGGAAATCGGATCTCCACCGTTAAACCGGCCGGGTGGAAGGTAAGTTCCGCCGATCCGCCGAGCTCGTAATCACAAGCGCGCTGGATGAGGGTCGTGCCGAATCCCTGGGTGCGGCCGGGGGCGACCGGAGGGCCGCCGCGTTCGCGCCAAGAGAGGACGACGTTCAGCGCGTCGTGATGCGGCTCCAGCGTCCAGGTTATCTCTAGCGCGCCCTCATCCGAGGAAAGGGAGCCGTATTTCGACGCATTCGTGGCGAGTTCGTGCAGGACGAGCGCGATGCCGAGGCCCTGTTTCGGCGTCAGGTGCACGGGCGGGCCGTCGATCGCGATCGCCCGCTCGCCGATCTTGCCGTAGGGCGCGAGCGTGGAAAGGACCAGCACGCGCAGGTCGGCCGATTGCCAGTGGGTCTGGAGCAACTGGTCATGCGCCCGCGCCAGCGCCTGGATGCGCCCCAAAAACCGCGCGCGGTATTCGTCGACCGAAAGATCGGCGGCGCCGGGCTGGCGGGCCAGCGATTGCACGACGGCAAGGGAGTTCTTGACCCGGTGGCTCAGCTCGTGGGTCAGCAATTCGCGCTGCTGCTCGGCGCGCTTGCGCTCTCCCACATCGCGAAAGAGCACGCCCAGCCGGTTGTCGGGACGCTCTCCGAATGGGAAGGCATAGACGTCGTAATAGCGGTCGAGCGCGCCCGCCGGCGCCTCGAACCGTTCGGGCCGGCCGGCATTGGCGATCCGGCCGTAGATCTCGTACCAATGCTCCTCGTGGCCCGGAACGAGCTCCCGCGCCGTCCTGCCGATCACGTCGCGCAGTCCCGTCTGGCGCTCGAACGCGTCGTTGATCCTCACGAAGCGGTAATCGTGGCCGTTGCCGTTCTCGTCGAAGATCACCTCGATGATCACGAAGCCCTCGTCGATCGAGTTGAAGAGGACCTGGTAATGTTCCTGGCTCTCCTTCAGCTGCCGCTCGATCTCGAGGCGTCTGGTGATGTCGACCCAGGTCGCCACGACGCCCTCGATCCGGTCCTCGACAGTGCGGTAGGGACGCAGCCGCATCATGAACCAGCGCCCGTCGCGCGACTGGATCTCGGTTTCGACGACGTCGAGATCGCGCAGGACGCGGCGCGCATCTACCTCGAGGCTTTCGTAGCTAAGGCTATGCGAGAAATCGGTGACCGGCCGGCCGATATCCATATCGGTGATGTTGAAGAGATCCGACATCGGCGGGGTGAACATCCTGATCCTGAGCCTCGAATCGAGAAACAGCGTCCCGATCTCGGTGGCCGCGATCAGGTTCATCAGGTCGCTATGGGCGGTCGAGATGCTTTCGAGCTTGCCCTTCAGCTCGGCATTCACCGTCTGAAGCTCCTCGTTCATCGACTGAAGCTCTTCCTTGGAGGTTTCGAGCTCTTCCGAGGTCGAGCGGTATTCCTCGTTGATGGATTGCAGTTCCTCGTTCGCCGCCCGCAGGTCCTCGATCGCCGTCTCGTGCTCGCCGCGGCTGGCCGTCAGGGCTTCCTGCGCCGTGGTCAGCTCGGTGCGCAGATGCCGGACGTGATCGCGCGAGATGTCCGTGAGGTCGTCCTGGGCCGCGTGCTGCTGATAGGGACCGCCATCGAGGAACACGACGAGCGCCATCGGACCATGGCTCGTCTCGCTGGCGACGGGGGTGACGTGGATCGCGATCTCGCGCGTGTCGCCGTCGAAGTCCGTCGGCGTGGCGAGCGTCAGGGTCGGCAGTTTCACGCCCAGCGCCCGGTCGAGCGCGATGCGCAGGTTGAGCCGCAATTCGGGCCGCACGACGTTCGAGAGCTTGCCGGAAAACGTCCCCCCCGAATGCAGGATGAACCGGCCCGCGCCGGGCGAGAGATGGACGATCTGCTGGGCCTTGTCGACCAGCGCGCTCGGCGGCGCCGCGCTTTCGAGGGCGGAGGAATGAAGCTGCTTGGGGCGGGCGTCCGGATCGCGGTCGCGCGGGCGGGCGGGTTCGGGGAGGAAGGTGTGGTACTCCGCGCCCGATCGCGGCAGGACCGGCATCCGACGCTCCGCGCGGAACCGGGCGCGGTAGATCCGGGCATCGCGATCGGCCGCGATGAAGTGGTCCTGCGCCGATTCCGCGGTTTCCGCCGAGCCGAGGAACAGGATCCCGCCTTCGTTCAGGGCATAATGGAAAAGCTGCAGCAGCTGCTCCTGGAGCGAGCGTTCGAGATAGATCAGCAGGTTGCGGCACGAGACGAGGTCGAGGCGCAGGAACGGCGGCTCCTTGAGGACGCTGTGAGTGGCGAAGAGCACCACGTCCCTGACCCGCCTCGAGATGCGGTAATGCGTCCCCTCGTCGACGAAGAACCGCCGCAGCCGTTTCTCCGACACGTCCGCCTCGATCGTACGCGGATACCGCCCCGCGCGCGCCGTGGCGAGCGCGCCCTCGTCGAGATCGCTCGCGAAGACCTGGATCGGCACGGACGCGTTCCTCCGCTCCGCCTCCTCCAGCAGCAGGATGGCGAGGCTGTAGGCCTCTTCGCCGGTCGCGCAGCCGATCGACCACGCGCGGATGCCCTCGTCGCCGGGTGCCTCGAGCAGGGATCCGATCGCCTGCCCCAGATGGTCGAACGCCGCCTCGTCGCGAAAGAACTGCGTCACGCTGATCAGCAGGTCGTCGAAGAGCGCCTGCGCCTCTTCGGGGATGGCGCGCACGCGCTCTGCATAGGCCGCCATGTCGGTCACGCGGCAGACCTGCATGCGGCGCAGCACGCGGCGCATCACGGTGGCGCGCTTGTAGCTTGCGAAGTCGTGCCCGGTCCGCGACCGCAGGAACGCGACGATCCGGCGCAGATCGTTGGCGATGCCGTCCTCGTCGATCGACGCGACGGAGTCCTTGCTTTGCGCGACTTCGGCGATGCGCTCCGCCAGGAGGGGGATCGGCGCGACGAAGTTGACCACCCCGGTCGTGAGGGCATTCTGCGGCATCGCCGAGAATTCGGCGTCTTCGGGGTCCTGCACGAAGACGACGCCGCCGGCTTCGGTCACGGCGCGCACGCCGCTCGCCCCGTCGGACCCTGCCCCGCTGAGCACCACGGCCATTCCGTCGCCGCGCGCCGAGGCGATCGAGCGGAAGAACACGTCGACCGGGGCGCGGAAACCGCGTGGCTGGGTGAATTCGCGCGCGGTGATCCTGTTGCCGTCGATCACCAGCTCGCGGTCCGGGGGAATGACATAGACGCGATCCCGCCCGAGCTCAGGCGCGTCATCGACCTGGTGCACGGGCATGCGGGTGCACGACGCGAGGATATCGGCCAGCGCGCTCGGATGCTCCGGCGACAGATGGACGATGATCACATACGCAAGACCCAGGTCTTCGGGGAGGTGCTGAAACAGCGCGCGCAGCGCCACCACCCCTCCGGCAGAGGCGCCGATCGCGCAAATCGGGATCTGTCCCGCCACATGTGGGCCGGTTTGGTCGTCGGTGTGGGTCATCGCGTTCCCGAAAGTTCCGTGGCGAGAACCCTGAGCATGAACCACAACCGCAAGATACTGCCAAGAGCGTACCAATTCGCACAAGATGCGGAAGGACGGTTCCCTCCCGGCGCGAAGGGACGGGTTTCCGGCGGGGCCTTGGGCGTCGCGCCCGGCGGAACGGGGATCCGGCGCCGCGCTGCGGGGTGGCGCGAAAACGGACCGGCGGGGACGCCGTGAGCGGGGCGGCATGACCCGGCGGGCGGCATGCCGCTCCTGCCCCGTTACCGGAATTGCGGGCCGGGCGGAGGTTGGGGCCCCGTCGCGCGACGACGCGCGGGAGGCCCCGGCAGACGTCACCAGCTATGGCGCAGCGTGAGCGACACCTCGCGGCCGGGATTGTAGTAATCGGCCGAGAAGCCCTTCTGGGCGATGTGCTTCTCGTCGAGCAGGTTGCTAACGTTGAGCCGCATCTCGGTCGTGTCGGTCAGCGCGTAGCCGACAGCGGCATCGACGATCCAGCTGTCCTCGATCTCGTCGGTATTGGCGTCCGACGTCCAGTAATCGCCGGTATAGCGCAGACCGAGGCCCAGATCGACATCGCCGACCGCGCCGCGGCCCGGCACGAGGTAATTGACCCAGAGCGCGCCGGAATGGCGCGGGATGGAGCCCAGCGCATTGCCGTTATCGGCGCCGCTGTCGGATTCTACGATTTCGCTGTCGAGATAGGAATAGGCGGCGATCAGGGAAAGCTCGTCGGTCACCTCGGCCTTGGCTTCCAGATCGACGCCGCGGATATTTGACTCGCCGATCGTCTCGGGCAGCAGGGTATCGGCATCGGTGACGGTCTGGTTGAATTTCTTCAGCTCGTAGACCGACGCGGTGAAGAGCGCGCGCATGGCGTCGGGGCGGTACTTCACCCCGAGTTCGACCTGCTCGCCCCGTTCGGGCTCCACCCCGAAATTCGCGGCCGGCACCGCGGATTCGGCATAGCTGCCGTAGAAGGACAGGTTCGGCGTCGCGCGATAGGTCAGGCCAAGCCGCGCCGTGCTTTCGCTGAAGTCGCCCTCGGTCTCGACCCCGGTGAGAGTGTCGGTCGCAAAGGCGTCGATCCAGTCGTGCCGCAGGCCGAGCTGCGCGACGATCCGGTCCCATTCAAGCTCCTGCTGCAGATAGATCGAGCTCACCTCGGTGTCGTTGGTCGTGGCCTGGTAGGGGGCCGTGCTGTCGAGATCGAGCCCGCCGGTATATTGCGGATCGGTGAAGTCGATGTCGGCGGCGGGCGTGTACCACAGGATGTTGTCGCGGTGGTTGTCGCGATATTCCACCCCGGCGAGCGTCCGGCTCTGCGCCGCGCCCAGCGCCGTCTCGTAGAGCAGGTGCGCATCGCCGGCGAAATTCTCGAACTCCGCGTCGTTGGCGAAATAGAACCGCGACACGTCCGTCGCGGATGTCGTGGCGCCGAGGAAGACATAGCCGTAGCCGCCCGTGCCCTCGGTCCAGCGCGCGGTCGAGCCGAATTCCAGCCCGTTGCCGAAATCGTGCTCGGCCTTGAGGGTCAGCGTGTCGCGATCGGTGTCGAGATAGTTGAAGTCCGGCTCGCCCAGGAACAGGCTGCGGTCGAAATCGTCGCCATTGGCCGGATAGCCCGAACTGTTGGGATACCCGTCGCGATAGAGGTTGTCGAAGACCAGGCTGACGGTCGTCGCCTCCGTGGGGCGCCAGGCGAGCCCGCCCATCAGGAAGCTCTCGTCGCTGTTGGAAAAGTCGGTCTCGGCCTCGCCCTCCTTGATCTTGCCGGTCAGGCGCCAGGAGAACGGGCTCTGCGCGCCGAAGCTGTCGCCGAGATCGAAGCCCAGCTCCTTGCGCTCGAACGATCCCAGCGTGCCGTAGATCCGGCGCAACCGCTCGCCCGTCGGGCTCTTGGTGATGAAGTTCACGGCGCCGCCCGGATCGGCCACCCCGAAGGCGGTGGAATTCGCGCCCTTCAGCACCTCGACCCGGTCGAAGGCAAAGGGTTCCTCGCGCACGCCGCCGAAATTGCCGCCGATGAAGAGGCCGTCGCGGTAGGTATAGGCGTCGTAGCCGCGGATCTTGAAGTAGTCGAACCGATCGTCGCGGCCGTAGTAATCCGTCGCAACGCCGGCGGTGTAGTGCAGCACCTCTTCGGTGGTCTCGGCGCCGCGCACCTCGATCTCCTTCGATGTCACGACCGAGATCGAGGCCGACGAATCGAGGATGTCGCTCGGCAGGCCGCTGCCGCTGCTGATACGATCGGGAACGATGGTCTCGCTGTCGGACGCGCCAACCCCGGTGGATTCGATGAAGATCGTCCCCAGATCGACCGGCCGGGCGGCGTCCTGGGCGTGAAGCGGCGAAGCTGCGAGCAGAGCCGCACCCGCGCAGGTGGACAGACGTCCTGCGATCGGGGCCGATCGGCGGAATGCTCTGGAATTGGGGGGGTTCACGGCGGTCTGTCTCCTGTGACGACCGCTCCGGCGGCGGCCCGGGGAGCGGATCGCCGTGGAGCGGGACTTCGGTTATTTCGACCCAATCGGGCGTTTCCCGATGAATCATGCGGCATTTGGTCTTGCCCGACTGAAAGAGTCAACTTAGTAACCGAGGCGGTCCACCACCGCTCTCGGGCCGGGCATTCCAGCAAGGAAAGACACGATGCGTGCATGGATCGCAGGGCACCTCGCCGGCCCGATCGTCGCCTTTGCCATGGCCGGAGCCGCGACGGCGGATCCCGCCTATCCGATCGAGATCGCGCATGCCTACGGCACGACCGTGATCGCCGAAGCGCCCGAACGGGTCGCCACCGTGAACTGGTCGAACCACGAGGTGCCGCTGGCACTCGGCGTCGTGCCGGTCGGCATGGCGGCCGCCAATTTCGGCGACGACGACGGCGACGGCGTCCTTCCCTGGGTGGCGCGGCGGCTGGAGGAGCTGGGGGCCGAGACGCCCGTGCTCTTCGACGAGGGCGACGGCATCGATTTCGAGGCGGTCGCCGCGACCGAGCCCGACGTGATCCTGGCCGCGCATTCCGGGATCTCCGATCAGGATTACCGCATCCTGAGCCGGATCGCGCCGACCATCGCCTATCCCGACATGCCGTGGACCACCGGATGGCGCGAGATGATTCGCATGAACAGCGCCGGCATGGGCATGGCCGCCGAGGGCGAGGCGCTGATCGCGGATCTGGAGGAGCGGATCGCGCGGAGTGTCGCCGATCATCCCGCACTCGAAGGCAAGAGCGCGATCTTCGTCACGCATATGGACCCCACCGATCTGAGCCGGATTCCGTTCTATACCGACAACGACACCCGCGTGGCCTTCCTGCACGATCTGGGCCTGACCTCGCCGGAATTCGTGGAGGAGGTTTCCGCCTCGGGGCGCTTCGCGGGCGAGGTCAGCGCCGAGCGGATCGACAGCCTCGACGATGTCGACATCGTGGTGACCTATGGCGATCCGTCCCTGCTCGACCGGTTGCAGGATCACGTGCTGACACAGCGGATGCCGGCCATCGCGCAGGGCGCCGTGGTGCTTCTGGCCAACGATCCGCTGGGCACGGCCGCGCATCCCTCGCCCCTGTCGATCCCCTATGTCCTCGACGATTACGTGCGCATGCTGGCCGACGCCGCCGCAAAGTCGGAGTAGCGACCGGTGGTCCATGCCCCCGCCCCCCTCATGCCGCGCCGGGTCCTCGGTGCGCGCAGGCTGGCTTTCGCCGCGATTCTGCTGGGCCTGCTCGGGATCGCCATGCTGCTGTCGCTCGGCTTGGGGTCCCGCGTGACCGGCTGGGCCGATCTCGGCGCGGCCCTGTCGGGAGAGGTCGAGACGATGGGAGAGGCGACGGTGGCGAGCCGGGTGCCGCGCACTGCACTCGCCGCCCTCGCGGGTGCGGCGCTGGGGCTCGCGGGGGCGGTCATGCAGGGGGTCACGCGCAACCCGCTGGCCGATCCCGGGATCCTCGGGGTCAATGCGGGGGCGGCGCTCGCCGTGGTGACGGGCCTCGCGACCCTCGGCCTCGCCTCGGCGCAGGCCTATATCTGGCTCGCGATCCTGGGCGCCACCGGGGCCGCGATCGCCGTCTACGCGATCGCGAGCGTGGGCGGCGGGGGGGCCACACCGCTCAAGCTGGCACTGGCGGGGGCGGCGTTGACCGCGGCGCTGGCCTCGCTCACGACCGCGATCGTGCTGCCGCGCGGCGACATAGCGGGACTGGTGCAATCGTGGCTCGTCGGCGGCGTCGGCGGCGCCACATGGGACCGGATCGTGCCGGTCCTGCCGTTCCTGGGCACGGGGGCCCTCCTGTCGCTCGCCACCGCGCGCAAGCTCAACATGCTCGCGCTGGGGGACGAGACGGCCTCCGCCCTGGGCGAGAGCCTCTGGCGCGTGCGGATCCTCGCCGCGGCGGGGGCGGTCACGCTCTGCGGCGCGGCCACTGCCGCCTGCGGGCCGATCGCCTTCGTGGGCCTCGTCGTGCCGCATCTCTGCCGGCTGCTTCTGGGGGTGGATTACCGCTGGATCCTGCCCGCCTCGGCGGTCTCGGGCGCCGTGCTTCTGGTGCTGGCGGACGTGGCGGGGCGCCTCCTCGCGCGACCGGCCGAACTCGACGTGGGCATCGTGACGGCTTTTCTGGGCGCGCCGGTCTTCATCTGGATCGTGCGCGCCCGGCGGGTGTCGGCGCTGTGAGCCTCGTCGCCGATATCGCGTCCCTCCGGCAGGGACGGCGTCGCAAACGGCGCATGGGTCTCGCCGCACTGGCCGCCGCCCTGATGGCGGGGATCGCGCTGACGCTCGCGGTGGGCCAATCGGTGACACCGCCTCTCACTGTCATGGCGACGCTGCTGGGCGTCGATACGGGCGGCGACGCCTTCACCATCCGGGTGCTGCGGCTGCCGCGCGCGGTGATCTCGGCCCTGGCGGGGGCGTGTTTCGGCATGGGCGGCGTGACGTTCCAGACACTGCTGCGCAATCCTCTGGCAAGCCCCGACATCATCGGCATCAGTTCCGGTGCGAGCGCCGCGGCGGTGTTCTGCATCGTCATGCTGCACCTTTCGGGGACGATCGTCTCGGTGGTGGCCGTGGCCGCGGGGCTGGGCGTCGCCTTGCTGATCTATTTGCTTGCGTGGAAGGGCGGTGCGGCGGGCGCGCGACTGATCCTCGTCGGGATCGGCATCTCGGCGATGCTCCAGAGCTTCACCGCCTATCTGCTCACCCAGGCGCCGAGCTGGTCGCTGCAACAGGCGCTCCGCTGGATGACGGGCTCGGTCAACGGGGCCGAACTCGGTCAGGCCCTGCCCCTGCTCCTGGCGCTCGGGATCTTCGGCAGCGTCCTCCTGGCGCTGCGGCGCGACCTCGAGACGCTTGCGATGGGCGACGACATGGCCGCGGGCCTCGGCGTGCCGATCGGCCTCGTGCGGATCGGGGTCGTCGTGGCGGCCGTGGGGCTCGTCGCGTTCGCGACGGCGGCGGCGGGGCCGGTCGCCTTCGTGGCGTTCCTGTCGGGGCCGGTCGCGGCACGGCTGCTCAGGCGGAACGGATCGCTCCTGATGCCGGCCGCGCTGACCGGCGCCGTGCTGGTGGTGACGGCCGATTTCGCGGGTCAGGTGCTGCTGCCGGCACGCTATCCGGTGGGCATCGTCACCGGCGTGCTCGGCGCGCCCTTTCTCGTGCTGCTGATCGCGCGCGACAACCGGTCCGGAGGTTCGCTTTGACGGATATTGCCCTGAAACTCGACCGCCTGTCGGTGGGATACGGCGATTTTCCGGTCCTCGACGGGCTGGACCTGTCGCTGCCGCGCGGGCGCATCACCGCCATCGTCGGCGCCAATGCCTGCGGCAAGTCCACGCTGCTGCGCGCCATGTCGCGGCTCCTGAAACCGCGCTCGGGGCGGGTCCTGCTCGATGGCGTCGAGATTCACGCGATGGCGCCGCGCAAGCTCGCCCGGCGGATCGGCCTGCTGCCGCAATCGCCGGTCGCACCCGAGGGCATCACCGTGTTCGACCTCGTCTCCCGCGGGCGCCATCCGCATCAGGGCATGTTCGGGCGCTGGCGCCGCGAGGACGACGCGGCGGTGGCCGAGGCGCTGCGCCTGACCGGGACCGGGCCGCTCGCCGAACGGCTGGTCGAGGACCTCTCCGGCGGCCAGCGTCAGCGCGTCTGGATCGCCATGGCGCTGGCGCAGCAGACCGACATCCTGCTGCTCGACGAGCCCACGACATTCCTCGACATCAACCACCAGATCGAGGTGCTGGACCTGCTGACCGATCTCAACCGCGAGCGCGGCACCACGATCGTCATGGTCCTGCACGACCTCAACCTCGCCGCGCGCTACGCCGATCTTCTGGTGGCGATGGCGCATGGCCGCATCCATGCCGCCGGCCTGCCCAGAACCGTGCTGGTCGAACGGATGCTGGTCGAGGTCTTCGGGCTCGACGCGCGCATCGTCGCCGATCCCGTGACCGCCAAGCCGATGATGGTGCCGGTCGGCCGACACGGGGCCGATCCGGCGCGCGCGGCCATTCACCCCATGGAGAACGCGTCGTGAAACACGTCTCTGTCGCCGAATTCCGCCATTCCGAGGGCAACCGGCTGATCGATTTCTGGCGCGCCGCCTATAGCGAGCACCAGATCACCCCGCGCGAGCCGGAGCCGGGTCTGCTGATCGCCGATGCGGGTTTCGCGGAAGTGCGGATCGCCGCCGCGGGCGCCGTCTGCCGGATCGAGATCGCCTGCGACGACGCCACCCTGCTGCCCGATATCCGCACCGGCATCTCGACCCATATGGAGGTCTTCGATGCCGGGCTCGCCCCGCTCGAATGGTCGGGCGCCGGGCGCGCCGGGACGCTTCCCCCGACGCTGTCCCTCGGCGAGGTGACTTCGTGCCGGCCGTTCGGGCGATCCTGGTGGCGCATGCGGGTGCGCTTGCCACCGGAGGGCTTCGCACGGTTTTCGAGCGAAGAGCATTGGCACTTCAGATTGCTGCGCCCGGTCGAGGGAAACCGGAGCCCGGTCTGGCCGCGGCTCGCGGCGAACGGAACGGTCGCATGGCCGAAGGGCTGCGACCGGCTCACCAATTGCGTCTTCACGGTGCGTGCCAGCGACGCGGCGACGGGCGAGATCGTGTTCGACATCTTCCGCCATCCCGGCGGGCCCACCGGCGACTGGGCCGCGACGCCGCCCCTCGGGCAGACGATCGGGCTGATGGGACCGGGGGCGAAGGGGGGCCCCACGGTCGGGCAAGGCGCGGGGAGGATCGTGGCCGGCGGCGACGAGACCGCCGTGCCGGCCATCCTGCGCGGGCTCGAAGGCCTGCCCGCGGGGGCGACCGGACACGCCTTCTTGCTCGTCGGTGGGGCGGACGACGTTCAGCAGGCGTCGGGCGGGCCCGCGATAACCTGGCTCCTGCGATCGAATGGTGCCACCGAAGAGAGCCTGATCTCCGCGGTGCGGGACGCGACCCGCGCGCAGGACGGAGTGGATTTCGTGTGGTTCGCCGCGTCGAAGAATGCCGCGCGCGTCATTCGAACGGGATGCCTCGAGTCCTTGGACCTTCCGAAGGAACGCGTCCACGCGGTTGGATACTGGTCCTGAGCGCGAAGGCGCGCTGCGGCATCGTAGCCGCCGAGCTTGAGCGCGACTGCGCCGGTCGCGGCCCCGGCAACGAAAAATCCGCGCGGTGGGAGGCTCGCCCCCCGCACCGCGCGGATGATGCGACCCGCGGGCCGCGATTTCAGAGGATCAGGTCACCCCGATCACAGGCGTGATCACTGCGATTCGGTCGTCTCGCCCTCGACCTCGGCCGCGTCGCCTTGGGAGCCGGTGGTGGTCATGCCGGTCTCGCCCGTGGTGGCCATTCCGGTGTCGCCGCTCGTCGCCATTCCGCTGCCGGTGCCGCTATCGCCGGACATCGTCTGACCCTGGCCTTCGGCCGCTTCCTGGTTCTCGTTCATCGCTTCCTGCTCGGAGGCCGAAACGAAGGCTTCCGCCGCCTCGAGATCCTCGGCCGTCGCGCTGGTCACGAGCTGCACGTCGCCGTTCTCGTCGGTCTGGGTCGACAGCGAGCTCATCTCGACTGCGACCGACTTCTCGCCGATGCCGAGGAAGCCGCCGACGCCGATCACGATGCCCTGGATCGAGCCGTCCAGATCCACGATCATGTCGTTGATCTCGCCGATGCTCTCGCCTTCCTGGGAATAGACCTGACTGCCGAGCAGGTCTTCCGCAAGGATGGTGTTCTCGTCCTGCATCACGATCTGGCCCTCGACGGGCTGCGCCGGCTCTTCTTCGGTCTCCATCTCGGCGCTATCGGTCGCCATTTCGCCGTCGCCGTTCATCGTGCCTTCGGTCGCGCTGCCGTCGGTGGCCATCGTGCCGTCGTCGGCGGGCACGGTCGTCGTCGCGGTGCCGTCTTCTTCGGTCGTGGCGTCGCTGTTGCTCTGTGCGAAGGCGCCCATCGGGGCCATCGCCAACAGCCCGATCAGGGCGGCACTACCGGTTTTCTTGAACATAGCGGACATGAATTTCTCCTCGTCGAAATTCGTGATCTACGCAGGCACTCACCACTGACGTGACCGCCCGAGATCCACACGTGCTAACAACTTGGATAAGGGCGTCGCGGATCCCACAGGTTGAAAATATCGTCGCGCATCGGCGTATCCCCGCCCACCCGGCGGCGGCACGCGGCGCGCCCGGGCGATCCGCGAGCGCCCCCTCGACAAGCAGGGTCGCCGTTGGTAGCGCGCCATTGTGTCTGCCGCCGCAGCCTCTAGATTACGGGTCATGAGCAAGCAGAACGACAACCCCGCCGATCCCTTCAAGAAGGCGCTGGCCGAGGCGACCCGCGTGATCGCCGACGACCCCGAGATGGGGGTGAGCTATTCCGTCGATCCGCCCGGCATGAACAATGACGGGCTGCGCCTGCCGCAGATCAGCCGCCGCATGACCCGCGCCGAGGTTCTGCTGGCGCGCGGAACGGCCGACGGCTATGCGCTGCGCCGCCGGCACCACGATGCGGGCACGTTCAACCGCTATGCCCCGCAGGGCCAGATGGCACGCGATCTCTACGAGGCGATGGAGCATGCCCGCTGCGAAGCCGTGGGCACGCGCAGCATGCCCGGTACAGCGGGGAACATCGACGCGCGGATCGGCGTGGATGCCGCGCGCAAGGGCTACGACCAGGTCCATGACCGCAGCGACGTTCCCCTGTCGGTCGCGGCGGGGTACCTGATCCGGCAGATGGCCACCGGGCGCGCCCTGCCCGAAGGGGCCGAGAAGGCGGCGGCGCTCTGGCGCGGGTTCTTCGAGGACCAGGCCGGCCAGACGCTCGAGGGATTGGAGGGCAATCTCGCCGACCAGGCCGGATTCGCCCGGATGGCGCGCAAGATAATCGAGGACCTGGGCTATGGCGACCAGCTCGGCGACGATCCCGATGCCGAGGATCCCGACGACGACACCGATGCCGAGGACGATCCCGAAGACGGTCACGACCAGGAAAGCTCCGGCGACGATGAGAGCGCCGAAGAGGACGACGCCGAAGCCGCGCAATCGCAGGACCAGACGCAGGACGCGGCGCAGGCCGAGATCGCCTCTGACGACAGTGCGGACACCGAGGCCGGCGAGGAGACCGAGATGCCCGAGGGCGACGCGCCCGCCGAGCCGCCGCCCCCCGCCCCGGTTTCAGACGCCGATCCGGGCTACGCGATCTACGAGCAGCGCCACGACGAGGAGATCCGCGCCGAGGACCTTGCCGAGCCCGCCGAGCTGGAACGGCTGCGCGCCTATCTCGACCAGCAGCTCGACCCGATCAAGGGCGCGGTCGGGCGGCTCGCCAACAAGTTGCAACGCCGGCTTCAGGCCAAGCAGAACCGGTCGTGGGAATTCGACCTCGAGGAAGGCATCCTCGATGCCGGGCGGCTCGCCCGTGTCGTGGTCAGCCCGACGACGCCGCTGTCGTTCAAGGTCGAGAAGGATACCGAGTTTCGCGATACGGTCGTGACGCTGCTGCTCGACAATTCGGGCTCGATGCGCGGGCGGCCGATCTCGATCGCCGCGATCTGCGCCGACATCCTCAGCCAGACGCTGGAACGCTGCGACGTCAAGACCGAGGTGCTGGGCTTCACCACCCGTGCCTGGAAGGGCGGCCAGGCCCGCGAGGCATGGCTCAATGCGGGGCGGCCGAAACATCCCGGACGGCTCAACGACCTGCGGCACATCATCTACAAGAGCGCCGATGCGCCCTGGCGGCGCGCGCGCCCCAATCTGGGCCTGATGATGAAGGAAGGCCTGTTGAAGGAGAATATCGACGGCGAGGCGCTGGAATGGGCGCACCGGCGTCTGTCCGGGCGGCCCGAGGCGCGCAAGATCCTGATGGTGATCTCCGACGGGGCGCCGGTCGACGACAGCACCCTGTCGGTGAACCCCGCGAACTATCTCGAGAAGCACCTGCGGGACGTGATCGCCATGGTCGAGCGGCGCCGGCAGGTGGAACTCATCGCGATCGGCATCGGCCACGACGTCACCCGCTATTACAACCGCGCCGTGACGATCACCGATGCCGAGCAGCTGGCCGGCGCCATGACCGAGCAGCTCGCCGGTCTCTTCGACAGCGATCCGCGCAAGCGGGCGCGCGTTCTGGGGATGCGCAAGGCCGGCTGACGCCGCCGGAAGATCAGGCACGAAAGGAAGACCGCCTTGTTTCAGGATTTCGAGGTCTCGAGCCGCCCCGAACAGGGGCCGCCCCGCCTTGCGGCTTTGCGCGCGCGGATGGCGGCGGAGGGGCTCGACGCGGTGCTCGTGCCGCGCGCCGATGCGCATCAGGGCGAATACGTGGCCGAGCGCGATGCCCGGCTCGCCTGGCTGACGGGGTTCAGCGGCTCGGCGGGCGTCGCCATCGTGACGCGCGACGCCGCCGCCCTCTTCGTCGACGGGCGCTACACCCTTCAGGCGCGGGTCCAGGTCGCGGACGAGATCGAGGTCCTCGAGATCCCCGGCCGGAAGCCCGCGCGGTGGATCGCGGACCGGCTCGCGGCGGGCGCGACGCTGGGCTTCGATCCCTGGCTGCATACCCGCGCCGAGATCGACCGGTTCGAGACGGCGCTCCGCGGTCACGACGTTGCCCTCAGGGCGATCGACAATCCCGTCGATGCCGTGTGGGACGACCGGCCCGGCCCGCCGATGGGGCGCGTCACGGCCTTTCCGAACGAGATCGCCGGGCAGAGCCGGGCCGACAAATGTGCCGGGATCGCCGCCGCGCTGCGCGAAGAGGGCCAGCCCTGGGCCGTGCTGACCCTGCCCGATTCGATCTGCTGGCTGCTCAATATCCGCGGCAGCGACATTCCCCGGATTCCGATCGCCCAGGCCTTCGCCCTGATCGAGGCGGCGAGCGGCAAGGTCCGCCTCTTCATCGAGCGCGACAAGCTCGATCCCGGTCTGCTCGACGGCGTCGAGATCCTGCCGCCCGACGCCATCGTCGCGGTGATGGCCAATCTCGCGGGGCCCGTGCGGCTCGACCGGGACACCGCACCCTACATCCTGGGCAAGACGCTCGAGGAAGCGGCCGTGGAGATCGCCTGGGACGCGGATCCGTGCCTCCTGCCCAAGGCGCGCAAGACCGCCTCCGAGATCGAGGCGAGCCGCGAGGCGCATCTGCGCGACGGGGCCGCGATGTGCGAGTTTCTCTGCTGGCTCGACGGGCGGATCGACGGGATCGCGGGCGGCACGCGCCTGACCGAGATCGACGTGGTGCGCGCGCTCGAGGAGTTCCGCCGCGCGACCGGCGCGCTTGAGGATATCAGCTTCGACACCATCGCCGGCACCGGCCCCCACGGCGCGATCACCCATTACCGCGTGAGCCACGAGAGCGACCGCGCGGTCGCGCCGGGCGATCTTCTGCTGGTCGATAGCGGCGGGCAATATCGCGACGGCACCACCGACATCACCCGGACCATGGCCGTGGGCGACCCCGACGACGAACAGATCGCGGCCTTCACCCGCGTGCTCAAGGGCATGATCGCGATCAGCCGCGCGCGCTGGCCCAGGGGGCTTGCCGGGCGCGATCTCGATGCGCTGGCGCGGGCCCCGCTCTGGCGGGCGGGGCAGGATTACGGGCACGGGACCGGACACGGCGTCGGCGTCTATCTCAGCGTCCACGAAGGGCCGCAACGGCTCAGCCGGCAAAGCGAGGTGCCGCTGGAGCCGGGCATGATCCTCTCGAACGAGCCGGGCTACTACCGCGAGGGGGAATGGGGCATCCGCATCGAGAACCTCGTCGTGGTCGTCGTGCCCGACCCCATCCCGGGGGGCGACGAGGAGCGCGACATGCTGGCCTTCGACACGCTCACCTGGGTGCCGATCGATCGCGCGCTGATCGACGCCGACGCCCTTTCGCCGGGCGAGCGCGCCTGGATCAACGCCTATCACGCGGGCGTGGCGAACCGGATGGCCGGACGGCTCAGCCCCGAGGCGACCGAGTGGATCGGCCGCGCGACCGCGCCGCTCTGACATCTCGACCCGAAGGCTGCGTCCTGCTCCCGATCTGCGGGCCTCGCCCGTTTTCGCGGGGCAGCGCGCATTGTCAGCCATCAACTTTCTGCTAGGGTCGCCTCTGAATCCAGAGTGGAGAGATGCGGATGACGGGGCGGATCGAGATCGAAAAGGCCGAAGGTACCTGGGTGGTGCGGGCGGGCGGCGCCGTGCTGGGCGAATCGAACGGAGCGCTCGTGCTGCACGAGGAGGGCCATTCCGACGTCGTGTACTTTCCGCGCGGGGATATCGCGATGGCGTTCCTCGACGGATCGCAGAAGACGACCCATTGCCCGTTGAAGGGCGATGCGACCTATTATTCCATCGTGACCAAGAGCTTGACGATCAAGGATGCCGCGTGGAGCTACGAGACGCCGAAGGACGACGCGGCGCAGATCGCGGGGCATCTGGCCTTCCATGGCGAGGACGTGACGATCGAACAGGTCTGAGCCTGCCCGCTCAGGAATGTTCCTCTGCCGCGGTGGCGGCCAGCGCGCGGTTATAGGCCCTGAGCGCATCGACATGAAAGAGCGCGCCCAGCATCTCGGGCGGCTCGCCCTTGGCCCCGACCTTCACGACCGGCAGGAAGATCCGCGACGTGCTCTCGAAGAGCGGCATCGCCTCTTCGAGGGTCGCGTCGCCCTCGATATAGACCCCCTCCTCGATCGCCTCCCAGATGCGATCCCGGGGTGCGGCCCATTCGTGGTCGGGGCCGCGCATGACGTTTCGCACGCGAAACATCGAGAGCAGATACGCCTGCGGGCCCTTGGAGAGGTGGATGTTGCGCTTCTCGAGCTGGGTGAGGAAGAAGCTGCGATCGACGAGCCGCGAGGCCAGCGCCGTGGAAGTCGACACGGCCACCATCACCGCAAGCCCGGTCTGCCAGTCTCCGGTCAGCTCGAACACGATCAGCGTGGTCGAAATGGGCGCGCCGAGCACGGCGGCCGACACCGCGCCCATCCCCGCCAGCGCATAGAGCGTCTCGGCCCCCGAGACTTCGGGAAAGAGCCCCGTCGCGATCAGTCCGAAGCCGAGCCCCACCAGCGCGCCCAGCATCAGCGACGGCGAGAACACCCCGCCGCCCATCCGTCCGCCCATCGTGATGGCGACGGCGGCCGTCTTGACCGCGGCCAGCACGATAACCTCGTGGAGCAGAAGCTGTCCCGTCAATGCAAGTGATGTCGTCTCGTATCCCACGCCGATGATGTGCGGATAGAAGAGCGCGATCCCCCCCAGAAGCGCGCCGGCCAGCATCGGCCGCGCCCATCGCGGCAGGTTCAGCGCGGCCTGTCCCTCGCTCGCGACGCTGTCGGCCCAGAAGATCGCGCGCATCAGGATCACCGCCACCAATCCGCAGACGAGCCCCAGCAGCAGAAAGGCCGGAAGCTCGCGATAGAAGGTCAGGACGCTGTCCTCGATCAGCGTGAATTCGGTCACGTCGCCAAATTCCATGCGGTTGATGACCGTGCCCGCCGCCGAGGCGATGACGATCGGCGCGAAGGCATGGACCGCGAAATGCCGCAGCACCACCTCGAGCGCGAAGAGCGCGCCGGCGATGGGGGCGTTGAAGCTTGCCGAGACGGCGGCCGCCACGGCGCAGCCCATGAGGTCGCGTGCCGTGATCCCGCGCGCCTTGATGAGGTCGTTGACCTTGGTGGCGATGACAGCCGCGAGATGGACGACCGGCCCTTCCCGCCCCGACGAGCCGCCCGATCCCAGCGTGATGAGCGAGGCCGCGGCCGAGGCGAGGCCCGCGCGCACCTCGACCCGCCCGTCATGGAGCGCCGCCCCCTCGATCACGTCGGCGACGGAGCGCACCCGCCCCGCTTCGGTGAACCGGTTGAGGATCAGCCCCACGATCAGGCCGCCCAGGATCGGATAGCCGAGGATGAGATACCACGGCAGCCGCGATGCGAATTGCGTCAGCGCGCTGATATCGTCGGTTCCGTAGAGCGTCGCCTGAAGCGCGTTGATGCCCTTGCGAAAGAACAAAGCCGCGAAACCCGACGCGACGCCGACGGCGAGCGCGATGAACCAGAACTGGATCTTGCCGGGGCCTTCGCGCAGCAACACCCGCCAGCCATCGCGGCAGGCTTCGATCAATCCGTCGATCCAGGGCCGACGTTGCGGCGCGCCTTCGTCGCCCATTCCGATCCGACATTCCTCTGGCTAGGGTGCGACATCCTTCCCCCGTCTCTAGGGGATCGCGAGGGTGCCGAAAAGGGAGGATCCCGAAATGCGCGATCCGCGCGACATGCCAAGTCTCTTCGCGTCCGCCTGGGCCGCGCGCGACGCCGAGGCGCTTGGCGCGCTCTTTGCCGAGGATGCGGATTTTGTGAACGTCACGGGGCTCTGGTGGCGCGATCGCGCGGCGATCGTGCGAGCGCATGACTACGGGTTTCGCACGATCTTTGCGGGATCGACCCTGCGCGTGGGTGGCGTCGCCTGCCGAGATCTGGGCGACGCAGCGGTGGTCCATGCGCGCCTGCACCTCGAAGGGCAGACCGCGCCCGACGGGAGCGCAGCCGGGACGCGCCGCACGGTCCTGAGCCTCGTGATGGCACGGCGGGATGCGGCGTGGATCTGCGTCTCGGCGCAGAATACCGACGTCGTTCCGGGGGCGGAAAGCCTCGTCAACCAGGGCGGCGTGCTGCGCCCCGCGGATTACCGGAGGCGCGGGGCCTGAAGCCGCGGTCAGCCGGCGTCGATGAGCGCCTGGGCCGCGGCGCGGGCCTGCGCGGTCACGGTGTCGCCTGCCAGCATGCGCGCGATCTCGTCGATGCGGTCGGAGGCGGCCAGGGGCACGACATCCGTCGTCGTGACGTCCTCCGCGACGCGCTTTACGACCCGCCAGTGATGCGCGCCGAGCGCCGCCACCTGCGGCGAATGGGTCACGACCAGCACCTGCGCATCCGTTGCCAGGGCCGCGAGCCTGCGGCCGACCGCATCGGCCGTGGCTCCGCCCACGCCGCGGTCGATCTCGTCGAAGATCATCGTGAGTCCGGACTGCGCCTCGGTCAGGCAGACCTTGAGCGCCAGGAGGAACCGCGAGAGCTCGCCGCCCGACGCGATCTTGCCCAAGGGGCCGGCCGGCGCGCCGGGATTGGTCGCCACCCGGAACTCCACGCTGTCGCGGCCAAAGGGCCCGGGCGGTGCCTCGTCCAGCCGGGTCTCGAACACGGCCCGGTCCATCTTCAGCGGCGCAAGCTCGGCCGCCATCGCCCGGTCGAGCCGCGCGGCCGCCGCCTGCCGGATGCCGCGCAGCGTCTCGGAGGCGGTGGCATAGCGTTCGTCGGCCTGATCGACGGCCGCCTGCAGATCGGCCAGACCGCGCGCCCCGCCGTCGAGCGCGTCGAGCCGGTCGCGCAACGTCTGACCGAGCTCGGCCAGCCCGTCGGGCAGGACGTCGTGCTTGCGCGCGAGGCCGCGGATGGCAAAGAGCCGCTCCTCCAGCGTCTCGAGCTCGTAGGGGTCGAAATCGAGGCTGTCGAGTGCGGCGGCGGTGCCCTGCTCCGCCTCGGCCAGCGCATCCATCGCGCGGCTCAGCGCCTCGATCGGCGCGTCGAGGCGCCCCTCGGCATGGGCCGAAGCCGCGTCGAGCCAGCGCGCGGCGTCGATCATCGGGCCTTCGGCACCGCCGCTGCCGAGCGCGTCGAGCGCGCGGGCGATATCCTCACGGATCCGCGCACCGGCCTGCATTTGGCGCCGGCGGGTATCGAGGCTCGCATCCTCGCCCGGTTCGGGCGCCAGGGCCTCGATCTCGGAGACGGCGTGGCGCAGGTATTCCTCCTCGGCGCGCAGCGCGTCGAGCGATTTGCGCGCGGCGTCGAGCGCACGTCGCGCCTCGGCGCGGGCGCGCCACGCCTGGGCGACGGCCTCGAGCCGGGCGTCGTTATCCGCGAACGCGTCGAGCAGGGCGCGGTGCCCCTTGGGGTCGAGCAGGCCGCGATCGTCGTGCTGCCCGTGCAGCTCGACCAGGGTCTCGCTCAGACGGCGCAGCACTTCGCCCGAGGCGCGACGGTCGTTGATCCACGAGGTCTTGCGCCCGTCGGCGGTGTTGACGCGGCGCAGGATGAGCTCGTCCTCGATGTCGATGCCCGCCTCGGCCAGAACGGCGCGTCCGGGATGATCGGGGGCGAGATCGAAGCTCGCCACGACCTCGCCGCGCTCGGCGCCCTGCCGGACCAGTTCGGCCCGGCCGCGCCATCCCAGCACGAAGCCGAGGCTGTCGAGCAGGATCGACTTGCCCGCCCCCGTCTCGCCGGTCAGCACGTTGAGGCCCGGCTGAAACTCGAGTTCCAGCCGGTCGATCAGAAGCATGTCCCGGATATCAAGACCGCGCAGCATTCGGATTCTCTTGGATGAGGGGCGTCAGAGCCACTCGCCACGAACGACCTGACGATAGACCGTGGCGAGCCAGGAAGTTCCCTGTGCCTCCGGCCGCAGGCCACGTCCCGTCAGAAGGGCATAGGCATCCTCGTACCATTCGCTCGACTGGTAATTGTAGCCCAAAATCGCGCCGGCCGTCTGCGCCTCTTCCTCGAGACCGAGGGCAAGATACGCCTCGACCAACCGCAGCAGCGCCTCGGGCGTATGGGTCGTCGTCTGGAACTGTTCCACAACGACACGGAAGCGGTTGATCGAGGCCGCGTAGTGGTTCCGGCTGAGATAGAAGCGCCCGATCTCCATTTCCTTGCCGGCGAGGTGATCGAAGGCCAGATCGAACTTCAGGATGGAGGAGCGCGCGTATTCGCTGTCGGGATATTGCTCGATCACGCCGCGGAGCGCCTGCAGCGCCTGGAAGGTCAGGCCCTGGTCGCGGCCCACATCGTCGATCTGGTCGTAATAGCTGATCGCGAGGAGATATTGCGCATAGGCCGCATCCTCGCCGCCCGGAAAGAAGTCGAGATAGCGTTGCGCGGAGGCGCGCGCCGCCTCGTAGTCGCGGTCGCGGTGATAGGCGTAGGCCTGCATGACGAGCGCGCGCTTGGCCCATTCGGAATAGGGATAGAGCCGCTCGACCTCGCCGAAGAAGCGGGCGGATTCGTCGGGATTGCCGTCCTCGAGCTCGAACTCGGCGCGCTTGTAGATGTCCTCGGCGCTCAGCGAGTCGAGGGGAACGTCGCGCGAGGCGAAGAAACCGCCACCGCCGCATCCCGACAGGACGAGGCCCGTGGCCAGAATGGCCGATATCCGCGCGATCCGTTTTGCAGCCGGCATGTGTTCGGTGGTCCCTGCCCGAGATTCCGCGGATCCCGCCCGCGTCTGTCGGGCATCCTCTAGCACAGAAAAATCCGGGGCAAAACGCCTTTGGCCGCCCGCCTGCCCGATCAGGCGGCGAGCAGCGTCGCGTCCTGGCGGCTGACGCCCGCGCCCGGAAGCTGCGCGGCAAGGGTCGCATCCGCCTCGATCATGCGACAGGCCCCGGGCCGCGCGAAGAGCGTGCGCAAAAGGGCATTGGTCATCGCGTGACCCGCGCGCATGCCGGTATACCGCCCGAGGATCGGCGCGCCCGCGAGCGCGAGGTCGCCGAGCGCGTCGAGCATCTTGTGACGCACGGCCTCGTCGCGGTGGCGCAGACCGCCGGGCGAAAGCACGTCGGCGCCGTCGACCACGACCGCGTTGTCGAACGTGCCGCCGAGCGCCAGGCCCCGCGCCCGCATCGTGTCGACATCGGCCTGGCGGCAGAAGGTCCGGCTGTCGCAGAGTTCGCGCACGAACGCGCCGTTGGCCATCGAGAGGGACTTCTGCTGACGGCCGATGGCGGCATCGGCGAAGTCGATGTGGAAGTCGATCTCGAGCGTCGGTGCGGGCTCCAGCCGGGCCCAGGCATCGCCGTTGCGCACCTCCACCACATCCTGGATCCGCAGCGCGCGCACCGGCGCGTCGAGGACGCGAAGTCCGGTCGCGAGGATCGCCCGGACGAAGGGCGCGCTCGACCCGTCGAGGATCGGCACTTCGGGGCCGTCGATGTCGATCGTCACGTTGTGCAGGCCGCAGCCCGCGAGCGCGGCCATTACATGCTCAATCGTGGAGACGTCGACGCGGTCGCTGTTGACGATCCGGGTACAGAGTTCGCCCTGTTCGACGACGCTCCAATGCGCGGGGATCAGCGTGTTGCGCGCGACGACATCGGTGCGGCGGAACCAGATGCCGAATTCGGCGGCGGCGGGCCGCAGGACCATCTTGACGGGGCGTCCGGTATGAAGACCCACGCCCGTGAAAGTGATCGGTTTTTTCAACGTCGTTTGCATCACAGCCCCAATCTCCGGCGCTTGGCGGCCGGTGATACTGATCTAGAGGCTGGGTCCGCGTCGCTCAAATCAACGATTGCAACGGGGTGTAACAGGACGATGACGCCACTGGGCGGGATTTTGCCCAAAAATCGAAGCTGCGTTCTAGATCGCTGTTATCGCAAAACAAAAAGGCCGGTCGAAACCGGCCTTTCGTTCACGGGATGTTAACGTTTTCAGTTGGCCTGACGCCGCAGGAAGGCCGGGATCTCGATCCGTTCCTGGTCCTGGGCCGCCTCGGGCTTGGGCTCGGCACGGTGCATCTGGGGCTGCTGCGGGCGCCGTGCGGGCTGCGACCCGCCGGCATGGCCGCGATCGCCCTCGGGCTGGCCGGTCATGCGGCCGATAAGCGAGTTGATCCCGAAGCGCGGCCGATCGGCCGCAGCGTTGGCGGGCTGCTGGGCGGGCGCGCCGCGTTGACCGACATTCGGGTTGCCGCCCTGCTGCGGTGCGGAGGGCGCCTTGCGCACGGCCTGCTCGAGACGCGAAAGCGCTTCGGGCGACGGCTCGCCGGGGGTGGCTTCGCGGCGCACGGGCTCGGGGGTGTAGGCCGGAGCGGGAATGCCGTCGTCTTCGTGTACCGCATGGGCATTCGCCACTTCGGGCGTGCGGCGCTGCTCCCAGTCGGCGAAGAAGTCGGGCTCTTCGCGGGTCTCGGCGTGGACCGGTTCGGGACGCGGGGCGGGCGCAGGCTCGGCCATCGCCTGAACGGGCTCGGCCACGCGGGGCTCTTCGGCGCGGGGGGTGGCGAGGGGCTCCGACAGGCGGCGGCGCGGCACGGGCGTCTCGGCGGCGGCCTCGACCGCATCGATGCCGGTCGCCACGACGCTGACGCGCATGCGGCCTTCCATCGCGTCGTCGAGGGTCGAGCCCACGATGATGTGGGCGTCGGGGTCGACCTTCTCCCGGATGACGTTGGCGGCCTCGTCGAGTTCGAAGAGGGTCATGTCGTAGCCGCCGATCACGTTGATCAGCACGCCCTTGGCGCCGTTGAGGCTGATCTCGTCGAGGAGCGGGTTGGCGATGGCAAGCTCGGCGGCCTTGAGCGCGCGATCCTCGCCCTCAGCTTCGCCGGTGCCCATCATGGCCTTACCCATCTCGTCCATCACCGAACGGACATCGGCGAAGTCGAGATTGATCATGCCCGGACGGACCATGAGGTCGGTCACACCCTTGACGCCCTGGTAGAGGACATCGTCGGCGAGGCCGAACGCCTCGGTGCAGGTCGTGTTCTCGTTGGCGAGGCGGAAGAGGTTCTGGTTGGGAATGATGATCAGCGTGTCGACCATCTTCTGCAGTGCGTCGATGCCTTCCTCGGCCTGGCGCATGCGCTTGTTTCCCTCGAACTGGAAGGGCTTGGTCACGACGCCGACGGTCAGGACGCCGAGCTCGCGCGCGGCCTGGGCGATGATCGGGGTGGCGCCGGTGCCGGTACCACCGCCCATGCCGGCGGTGATGAAGCACATATGCGCGCCGGCCAGGTGATCGACGATTTCCTCGATGCTCTCTTCGGCGGCGGCGGCCCCCACGGCGGCACGGGCGCCCGCGCCGAGGCCCTCGGTCACCTTCACGCCCATCTGGACCTTGGTGGTCGCCATCGACTGCGCCAGGGCCTGGGCGTCGGTATTGGCCACGACAAACTCGACGCCGTCGAGCTGCTTCTCGATCATGTTGTTGACCGCGTTGCCACCTGCGCCGCCGACGCCGAAGACGGTGATCCGGGGTTTCAGGTCGTCACGCTGGGGCATGCTGAGATTCAGTGTCATGGGTAATATCCGCCTGTTTCTTATTCCCGGACTGCGACCGGAATTTCGCCTTATTGAAACCGATTCTAGCCACAACCGCCCTGCGCGTCACCCGCAAAATTGTCATTTTACGATGAAAATCCGAGGCTTAGCATAGTTAATGCAGCGCCTGAGCTTTGGCGTGTTACCAGTTGTCTTTGAACCATTTTACGGCCCGTCTCAGCGAACGCGACGGATACCGGTCTGCAGGAATTTCAAAATCCCACCATTCGTCCTGGGGATGTGCCGCGAAAAGACAGAGGCCAACCGCGCTGGCGAACGCCGCGCCCGTCGCCTTCTCGGGCAATCCCGAGACGCGCAGCGGCCGCCCGATGCGGACCTGTTGGCCAAGGATCCGGGGGGCGAGATGGTCGAGGCCGGGGATCTGCGACGAACCGCCCGTCAGAACGATCTGCTGGCTCGGCAGGTATTCGAACCCGGCCGCGTCGAGGCGGCTGCGGACATCCTCGAAGATCTCCTCGACGCGCGGACGCATGATGCCGATCAGTTCGGCCCGGCTGACGCGGCGCTGGTCACGGTCCCAGTCGCCTGTCTCGCCGCCGAGCGCGATCATCTCGCGGTCGTCCATCGAGGTCGCGACGACACCGCCATGGAGGGTCTTGAGCCGCTCGGCCGTGGCGAGCGAGACCTGCAGGCCCTTCGAGATGTCGGAGGTGATGTTGTCGCCGCCGAGCCGCACGGAATCGGCATAGATCATATGCTTCTTGATGAAGATCGACAGGCCCGTCGCACCGCCGCCCAGATCGACGCAGGCCGCCCCCAGTTCCTGCTCGTCCTCGACGAGGCTGGCCGCGCCGCTCACGTAGGAGGAGGAGGCGATCCCGGCGAGTTCGAGATCGCAGCGCTTGAGGCAGTAGATGAGGTTGGCGATGGCGTGGCTGTCGACCGTCAGCAGGTGCATGTCGCAGGCCAGCGTATGGCCCATATGGCCGCGCGGATCGGCCATGCCGCTGCGGTGATCGAGCGCGAAATTGACCGGATGCGCGTGCAGCACCTCGCGCGCGGCGCCGATATCGGGCACCTCGCAGGCGGCGAGGCAGCGCGCAACGTCCTGTTCGCTGACCGGGCCGCCCTCGACCTCGATCTGGCCGGCCAGGCCGTAGCTGCGCGGATCGCCGCCCGAGAGCGTGGCGATCACGTGATCGACGCGGACCTGCGCCATCTTCTGGGCGCCCTGTACCGCCGTGCGGATCGCGCGTTCGGTCTCGGGCATGGCGTCGACCTCACCGAAGCGCACGCCGCGCGACCGCGTGGTGGCGGCCCCGATGATGCGGAACGCGCTCTGCCCCGCCATCGAGCCCACACCGTCGCTGGCGCGGAACCGTTCGGGCCCGTCGAAACGCAGGACGAGGCAGGCGACCTTGGACGTTCCCACATCGAGCACGGCAATGACGCCGCGTTGCATCGCGGCCTTTCGCATCGCCCGCATGGCCCGCTGGGATTGGTATAGGTCGGTCATGTCTCAGTCGTCTCCCAGCTCGGTCATCTTGATCTGGCGCAGCGCGCGGGCGCTCGCTTCGGCCATGCGCAACGTGGGACGGGCCGCGTCGCGGAAATCCACCAGCACCACGTCGCGGCTCAGAAGGTCCTGCGACTCGTCGAGGGCGATCACCTGCTCGAGGGCCGCGACGGGCTCGGCCTCGGGCAGCAAAATGCGCTGATCGCGGTCGAGCACCAGGGTCCAGCGGCGCTCGCCCATCCGCACAAGTCCGCGCATCCGGTCGCGGAGCGGCGCGGCGGTCTCGACGAGCGCGAGCGCCTCGGGCACCGCGCGATCGGCGCCGCGCCCGGTCACGACCGGCAGGTCGGGCCGGTCGAGCCGCCGCGCCAGCGGCGACGTGCGGCGTCCGCTCTCGTCAAGCAGGTCGAGCCCTCCGGCATGACGCCAGATGATGGCGGGCACGCGCTCGGCGACGCGGATATGCAGAACACCGCCCGACTTGACCCGGATATCGGCACGCTCCACCGCGTCGAGCCCGGCCACCCGGGCCTGGAGCGCATTGAGGTCGAGGTCGAAGGATGTCATCGGCAGGTCGAGCGGCAGCATCTGGCGGATATCGGTGGCCACCCTGTCGGACGCGCCCTCGATGGCCATCTGCTTGACCATGAACTCGTCGCGGTGCTGGATCTCGGATTTCACCGTTTGCCACCAGGCCCCCATCGCCGCGCGCCGTTCCGGATCGCCGAGCGACAGCCCGACGACCAGCGCGAGCGAGGCTGCCGGCAGGCCGAAGACGAAGCTCCGCCGGACCAAGGGCGTCAGCGCCAGCCGCTGCAGCCGGTAGCTCAGCCGCGAGGGCGCGGGGTCGCGGCGCGGCGCACTCATCGCAGGCACGACGCGTCTTCGACGATCCAGCGACAGAGCGTGCCGAAGCCGATCCCCGCATGGCGCGCCTGTTCGGGCGCGAGCGATGTGGGCGTCATGCCGGGCTGGGTGTTCGTCTCCAGAAGGATCAGCCCGTCGAGGCCGCGGCTGTCGTCCCAGCGGAAATCCGTCCGGGTGATGCCGCGACAGCCGAGCGCCTCATGCGCGCGCAGCGCGTAATCGAGGCAGGCCGCATGGACCTCGGCCGGGATGTCGGCGGGCAGGACGTGGCGCGATCCGCCCTCGACGTATTTCGCGTCGTAATCGTACCAGCCGTCGGTCAGGATATCGGTCACGCCGAGCGCGCGCGCTTCGCCATGGGGCCCCGCGCCCATCACGGTCGTCGTGAGCTCGCGGCCCGGCGCGAAGCGTTCGACCATCACGGTCTCGGGCATGTCTTCGGCGAGATCGGGCGGGCCGTTGGCGCCGTCGCGCACCAGATAGACGCCGACGCTGGAGCCTTCGTTGAAGGGTTTGACCACGTAGGGCGGGTCCATCACGTGGCTGCCCCGCACATGGCGCGAGAGCGCCAGCATCGAGGGCACGACCGGGAGACCTGCGCGACGGAACGCTTCCTTTGAGCGTTCCTTGTCCATGGCGAGCGCCGAGGCGAGCACCCCGGAATGGGTATAGGGGATCCCCATCCATTCCAGCAGGCCCTGAACGCAGCCATCCTCGCCCCAGCGGCCGTGAAGGGCATTGAAGACGAAATCGGGCGCGATGCCGGACAGCATGATCGCGAGGTCGGATCCCGCATCCACCTCGACCACGTCATATCCTTCGCCCCTGAGCGCGGTGGCGCATTCGCGCCCCGACGACAGCGACACCCGGCGCTCGGCCGAGGGTCCGCCCATCAGTACCGCCACTTTGGGGGGTGTCCTGCTCGACATACCCGCCACTCGTGTCCCTAGGGCCCTTTTGCGGACCCTCATCATTGTTAGAGGCCGTTATGCCCCGGAAGGTCGGTTGCGCCGACCCGTCTGATTTCCCACTCTAGACGAATGCCGCTGTTTTGGAAGACCTTTTCGCGGACGTCTTCTCCCAGCGCCTCGAGCTCGGCGGCCGTCGCTCCCCCGGTATTCACCAAAAAATTGGGGTGTTTGGGCGACATCTGCGCGCCGCCGAGCCTTGCCCCCCTGAGGCCCGCATCGTCGATCACCTTCCAGGCCTTGAGATCGTGCACGTCGTCGGCACGCCCCGTGCTGCTGTGGCCGGCGGGGTTGCGGAAGGTCGAGCCCGCGCTGCGCTCGCGCGTCGGCTGGGTCGCGTCGCGCCGCGCGAGCTGTTCCTCCATCCAGGCGGCGAGGGCGTCGGGATCGCCCGGCTCGGCGCGGAAGGTTGCCCCCGTGACGACGCAGCCCTCGGGCAGGTCGCTGGAGCGATAGGCGAGGTTGAGATCGGCCGCGGGGATGGTGCGCGTCTCGCCCGACCGGGTGATTGCCGTCACCTCGACCAGCGCGTCGGCGACATAGCGCCCGTAGCACCCGGCATTCATCCGCACCGCGCCGCCGATCGCGCCGGGAATGGTGCGCAGGAACGTCAGGTCGCGCCCCGCCTCGGCCGCCTTCCTCGCCACATGCGCATCGAGGGCGGCCGCGCCGGCATGAACCAGATCGCCGTCGATCGCGATTCCGTTGAAGCCGCGCCCGAGCCGGATCACCACGCCGCGCAGGCCGCCGTCGCGCACGATGAGGTTGGAGCCGACCCCCATCGGAAAGACGGGGATCTCTTCGGGCAGGGCCCGCAGGAAATCGGCCAGATCCTGCGGGTCTGCCGGCTGGAACAGGATGTCCGCCGGGCCACCCACGCGCAGCCACGTGAGATCCGACAGCGGGTAGTCTGCGGTCAGGCGACCGCGCACCCGGGGCAGGTCGTCGATCGCGAGCCGGGCCGTGGTCATCGCGATACCGCGCGCCCTGCCCTCACGGCTCCAGCCTTGCGGGCAGGTTCTGGGCCCAGGCGCTGATCGTGCCGGCCCCGAGGCAGACGACCATGTCGCCCGCCCGCGCCTGTTCGCGCACCAGCCGTTCCAGATCGTCCTCGGAATGCAGCGCGCGGGCATGGCGGTGGCCGTGGCCGATCAGCCCCGCGACCAGGTCGTCGCGGCTGGCCCCCTCGATCGGGTCCTCGCCCGCGCCGTAGACATCCGCGATCGCCACCACGTCGGCATCGTTGAAGCAGCCGCAGAAATCGTCGAAGAGCGAGTGCAGCCGCGAATAGCGGTGCGGCTGGTGAACGGCGATCACCCGACCCTCGGTCGCCTGCCGCGCGGCCTTGAGCACCGCCGCGATCTCGACCGGGTGATGGCCGTAATCGTCGATGATCGCGATGCCGCCCGGCGTGCCCACCCTGGTGAAGCGCCGGTTGACGCCGCCGAACTTGGCCAGCGCCGCGCGGATCTCCTCGGGCTCCATCCCGAGATGGCGGGCGACGGCCACCGCGCTCAGCGCGTTCGACACGTTGTGATCGCCCGGCATCGGCAGGGTGCAGCCTTCGATCACGATGCCCTCGTCCTGGAGCGCGATGTCGAAGCAGGCGGAGCCCGCGTCGTAGCGCAGGTTGATCGCCCGCACGTCCGCCTGCGCGTTGAAGCCGAAGGTCCGCACGCGCCTGTCGGTGATGCGACCGACCAGCGACTGCACCTCCGCGTGGTCGGTGCAGCAGACGGCGAGGCCGTAGAACGGAATGTTGGACACGAAGTCGAGGAAACCCTGCCGCAGCCGGTCGAAATCGCCCCAATGCTCCATGTGCTCGGGGTCGATATTGGTCACGATGGCGATCGTTGCGGGCAGGCGGTTGAAGGTGCCGTCGCTTTCGTCGGCCTCGACCACCATCCACTCGCCCTGCCCCATCCGGGCGTTCGAGCCATAGGCGTGGATGATGCCGCCGTTGATTACGGTGGGATCGATCCCGCCCTCGTCGAGCACGGCGGCGACCATCGTCGTGGTCGTCGTCTTGCCATGCGTGCCCGCCACGGCGATGTTCGACTTGAGGCGCATCAGTTCGGCCAGCATCTCGGCCCGGCGCACCACCGGAAGACCGCGCGCGCGCGCGGCATCGAGCTCGGGATTGCCGGGCTTGATCGCCGAGGAGATCACCACGACCTCGGCGCCGGCAAGATTGTCCGCACTTTGCCCCTCGAACACCCTGGCGCCGAGCGTCTCCAGCCGCTGGGTGATCTTCGAGGCCTTCGCGTCGGAGCCCTGGACGGTGTAGCCGTGGTTCAGCAGCACCTCGGCGATGCCGGACATGCCGATCCCGCCGATGCCCACGAAATGGACCGGCCCCATCTGGGTGGGCAGCTTGGTGGGACGCGGCGTCATGGCGTATCCGGGTGCGATGGTTTCGTGTTTCATGTCTGCTCTGCCCCTTGTCTTTGTCTGTTGTCCAGCCCCGCGAGCGCGGTCGCGAGGTCCGCAAGCTCGCCCGCCGCGTCCGGCCGGCCGACCGTCAGCGCCCGCGCGGCCATCTGCTGCGCCGCGTCCGGCTGGCTCAGGATCATGCCGATCGCGTCGCTGAGGGATGCGGGATCGAGCTGGGATTCGGGAATGATTATGGCGGCCTCGGCTTCGGCGAGGCCCCGCGCATTGGCCGTCTGGTGATCGCCCGCGGCGGCCGCGAAGGGGATCAGGATCGAGGGGCGGCCGATCACGGAGATGTCGGCCACGGAACTGGCCCCCGAGCGCGACACGATCAGCTGCGCCTCGCTCATGCGGCGGGCGACGTCGTCGAAGAACGGCGCGACCTCGGCCGCGATGCCGTGCTCGTCGTAGAAGGCGCGCACGCGGGTCTCGTCCTCGCCGCGCGCCTGGTGGGCGACGCGCAGATGGCGGCGCAGCGCGTCGGGAAGGTCGCGCACCGCCTGCGGCACCACGTCCGACAGGATGCGCGCGCCTTGGCTTCCGCCGATCACCAGGAGCGACATGGGATAGTCGCCCGGCGCGATATAGGCCGATCCGTTGAGCCGCAGGACGCTTTCGCGCACCGGATTGCCGGTGAAGACGGCCTCCGTCCCCTCGGGAAGATCGGTGGGCCATACCCCGCAGGCGACCGCGTGGACACGCGTCGCGAAGCGGGTGTTCACCTGTCCCGGCACCCCGTTCTGCTCGTGGATCATCCGCGGCAGCTTCAGGAGGGTCGCGGCCGCCAGGGCCGGAATCGACGGATAGCCTCCGAAGCCCACGACGATCGCCGGCGGATCGGCCCGCATGGCGCCGCGCGCGCGCAGGACACCGCCCGCGATGCGGAACGGCACGCCGATCTTGGCGCCGAGGCCGCCGCGCGCGAAAGTGGCGGACGGGACCTCTTCGATCTCGACCGCCTCGGGAAAGCCGCCGGCATAGCGCGCGCCGCGCGCGTCGGTCGAGAGCTTCACCCGCCAGCCCCGGTCGAGCAGCGTCTCGGCCAGGGCCTGGGCGGGGAACATGTGGCCGCCGGTGCCGCCTGCGGCCAGAATGGCGAGCGGTGCGTTCAAACCGCGCCCCGGCGGGCCAGGATGTCCCCGATCTCGCCCTGCGGCCTGGTACGCGTGAACGCCAGCAGCATGCCGACGGCGATGCCGCCCGCGATGAGCGACGAGCCGCCATAGCTCACGAAGGGCAGCGTCATGCCCTTGGCGGGCAGGAGCCGCACGGCGACGCCCATGTTGATCATCGCCTGGACCCCGAACGTGCAGGCAAGCCCGGTGCCCGCCAGCCGGATGAACGGGTCGCGTTCGCGCATCAGGCGGATGAGCGAACGCACCACGATGGCGGAATAGAGCGCGATGATCACCAGCACCAGAAGCAGGCCGTATTCCTCGGCCGCCACGGCGATGATGAAGTCGGTATGCGCATCGGGCAGCGATTGCTTGACCTGCCCCTCGCCCACGCCCACGCCGAAGAAGCCGCCCTGCTGGATCGCGTTGGTCGCATAGCCGAGCTGCGTCGTCGGATCGACATCGGGCGAGAGAAAGCCGTCGATCCGGCGCGCGAAATGCTCGGAGCTGGAATAGGCGAAGGTGCCGGCCGCCGCGACGACCCCGGCCAGCAGCATCAGGAGGGTGATCGGTGCGCCGGCGACGAAATACATCACCCCCCACGCGAAGAGGATCAGGCAGGCCTGACCGAAATCGGGCTGCATCGCCAGCAGCAGCACGATCATGACCGTCAGCACGAAGCTGTAGCTCTTGCCCGGCGGGCCGCCGAGATGCTGGCTCGCCGAGATCATCCATGCGGCGACGACGACGAAGCCGGGCTTGAGGAACTCCGAAGGCTGGAGGCTGGCGAAGCCCAGCGAATACCACCGCACGGCACCCTTGCCGAAATCGGTCCCGGCAAAGGGCAGGCCCGCCAGGGCGAGAAAGGCGATGGCGAAGCCGATGACGGCCAGCCGGCGCACCAGCCTCGGCGACATCATCGTCGTGGCGAGCATGGCGATGAGTGCCAGCCCGCCGAACATCGCCTGACGCTGGACGTAGTGGAACGGATCGAAGCCGTTGCGGGCGGCCAGCGGCGGCGAGGAGGCAAGCCCCAGCAGCAGCCCGATACCGCAGAGCATCAACACGCAGCTGAGCGACCACTTGTCGAGCGTGCTCCACCAACGCGGAAGGATAGGGTCGCCCCGCTCAACGGGGATCGAGCCATAGACCATTTCAGTCATGGGAATGTACCGCCACTTGCCTCGTTCCGCCCGTTTTCCGGGTCTGACGTCCAGTTACACACGAATCGGGGCCCCGATCCACCCCCGCTTGTCCCTTGCGCAAGGATCCGCCGTGTGATTTGCGGCGATGATGGCCGATGAGACACGCTTCCGCACGATCATCCTCGGCGCCGGGGCGGCGGGCATGATGTGCGCGGCGCATGCCGGGCCGGATACGCTCGTCGTCGACCATGCCAAGGCGGCCGGCGAGAAGATCCGGATCTCGGGCGGCGGCCGGTGCAATTTCACCAATATGGGCTGCGATCCCGAGGCTTTCCTGTCGGCGAACCCGCATTTCGCGAAGAGCGCGCTCAGCCGCTACACCCAGTGGGATTTTCTCGACCTCGTGCAGCGGCACGGCATCGCGTGGCACGAGAAGGGGTTGGGGCAGCTCTTCTGCGACGGCTCGGCGCGCGAGATCGTGGCGATGCTGCGCGCCGAGATGGATCGCGCCGACGCAACCCTTTGGCTGCGCACCGAGGTGGGCGAGGTGACACGCGACGGCGCCGGGTTCGCGGTGGCGCTCACGCGCGAGGGTCGGACGCGGACGCTGCGGGCGCGTCACCTCGTCATCGCCACCGGGGGACTGTCGATCCCCAAGATGGGGGCGAGCGGGCTCGGCTACCGGCTGGCGCGGCAATTCGGGCTCGACATCGTGCCGACGCGGCCGGGACTGGTGCCGCTGACATTCTCCGGCGCGCCGCTCGAGCGGTTGCGCGCGCTGTCGGGCGTGGCGCTTCCCGCCCGGATCCGCGCCGAGGGGCCCGCCTTCGACGAGGCGCTGCTCTTCACGCATCGCGGGCTGTCGGGCCCGGCCATCCTGCAGGCGTCGAGCTACTGGGCCGAGGGGCGCGAGGTCAGCATCGATCTCGACCCCGAGGGGCGGCTGTTGCCCGCGCTGCGTGCGGCGCGCTCGGAGTCCGGGCGCAAGGCCCCCGCGACGCTGCTGGCGCAGCACGTCCCCGCACGTCTTGCCGCAGCCCTGCTCGAAGAAGTGTCGCTGCCCGACCGGATCGCCGATTGCTCGGACGCCGATCTCGACCGGCTGATGCGGCGGGTCCGGCACTGGACGATCGCACCTGCCGGAACCGAGGGCTACCGCACGGCGGAGGTGACGCTCGGCGGCGTGGCGACCGACGCGCTCAGCAGCAAGACGATGGAGGCGCAGGCGTGCCCCGGCCTTTACGTCATCGGAGAGGCGGTGGACGTGACCGGCTGGCTCGGCGGCTACAACTTCCAGTGGGCGTGGTCGTCAGGCTGGGCCGCGGGACAGGCCATCGCCGCGGGGTGACGCTCAGGTGTCGGGCAGCGCCTCGACCAGCCGGACGAAATGCTCGCCGCGGGTCTCGAAGCTGGAATACTGGTCGAAGCTCGCCGCGGCGGGCGCCAGCAGGACCACCTCTCCCGGCTCGGCCTCGGCCGCGGCGCGCGCGACGGCAACCTCCATCGTCTCGCAGATCTCGACCGGAACATCGGTCAGCTGCACCGCGAAATCGCGCGCCGAATGGCCGATGAGATAGGCCTTGGCGACGGCCCCGAGGCAGTCGCGCAGGCCGCCCACGCCGCCGTCCTTGCCGAGGCCACCGGCGATCCAGCGGATCCGCGAGAAGGCGGAAAGCGCCTTCGATGCCGCATCCACGTTCGTTGCTTTGCTGTCGTTGACGTAGCGCACGCCGCGTTTCTCGGCCACCAGCTGGCTGCGATGCGGCAGGCCCGCGAAGGATCTGAGCGCGCCTTCGATGGCACGCGGCGACATGGCGAGCGTCCGGGCGACCGCATAGGCCGCGCAGGCATTCTGGTGGTTGTGCACGCCGGGCAGGCCCGCAACCTCGCGCAGGTCGATGGACGCCACCTGCCGGCCCTTGCGCCGCTCCGAAAGGTACCCCTTGCGCGCCGTCACCGACCAGCCGGGTCCCGAGAGCTTGCGCGCGACCGACACGGAGATCACCCGGTCGTCCGCGCGACTCTCGGCCATCTGGCCCGCGAGATAAAGGCCCTCGACCTCGTCCACGCCGATCACGGCGCGGTCCGGGCCGCCCTCGGCAAAGAGCCGGCGCTTGGCCGCGAAATAGCCCCCCATGCCCCCATGCCGGTCGAGGTGATCGGGCGAGAGATTGGTGAAGACGGCGATGTCGGGCGTGAGCGCGCGGGCAAGCTCGGTCTGGTAGCTCGACAGTTCCAGCACGACGATCGCCCCCTCGCCCGGCGGGTCGAGATCGAGGACGCCGCGCCCGATATTGCCGGCAAGCTGCACCGGGCGCCCGTCCTCGCGAAGGATGTGGTCGATCAGGGCCGCGGTCGTCGACTTGCCGTTGGAGCCGGTGACGGCCACGACCCGCGGCGGCACGTCGAAATTCTGCCAGGCATCGGTCGCGACGGAGCGGAAGAACAGCCCCACATCGTTGTCGACGGCCACGCCCGCCGCCATCGCCGAGGCGATCACCGGATGCGGCGCGGGATAGAGATGCGGGATGCCGGGCGATGTCACCAGGAGCGTCACCTCCTCCCAGGCATCGGCGCGCGTCAGTTCCTTGAGTGCGAACCCTTCCGCCTCGGCCCGCGCGCGGCCCTCGTGGCTGTCGTCCCAGCAAAACGGCACGGCACCGCCCGCGGCGAGCGCCCGCGCGGTGGCGAGCCCCGACCGCCCGAGGCCCAGCACCGCGACCGGCTGGCCTTCGTATCCAAGCACGGGGATCATGGCCGGCGGTCCCGGATCATCGCAGCTTCAACGTGGCGAGGCCGATCAGCGCGAGGATCAGGCTGATGATCCAGAACCGGATGACGATCTGCGGCTCGGCCCAGCCGCGCTTCTCGAAATGGTGGTGGATGGGCGCCATCAGGAAGACGCGCTTGCCCGTGCGCTTGAAATAGAGGACCTGCACGATGACGCTCAGCGCCTCGGCCACAAAAAGCCCGCCGACGATGCCCAGCACCAGTTCGTGCTTGATGGCGACCGCGATCGCGCCGAGCGCCCCCCCGAGTGCGAGGGATCCTGTATCGCCCATGAAGACCGCCGCCGGCGGCGCGTTGTACCACAGAAACCCGAGCCCACCGCCGATCAGGCCGGCCGTGAAGATCAGGATCTCGCCGGTGCCGGGCACGTAATGCACGTCGAGATAATCGGTGAAGTCCACGCGGCCCACGGCATAGGCGATGACCCCGAGCGTTCCCGCCGCGATCATCACCGGCATCACCGCCAGACCGTCGAGCCCGTCGGTCAGGTTCACCGCATTGGCCGCGCCCACGACGACGAACATCGCGAAGGGGATGAAGAAGACGCCCATGTCGAGCAGGACGTTCTTGAAGACGGGAAAGGCCAGCTGTCCGGTCAGCTCGGCAGGATGGGCCCAGGTCGCGACCGCACCCGCGACGGCCGCGATGGCGAACCCGAGCGCGAGGCGCGTCTTGCCCGACAGGCCCGCATGGGTGTTCTTGGTCACCTTGGCGTAATCGTCGGCGAACCCGATGGCGCCGAAGGCGACCGTCACGAAGAGCAGCATCCAGATATAGGGATTGTCGAGCCGCGCCCAGAGCAGCGTGGAGACGATGAGCGCCCCGAGGATGAGCACGCCGCCCATCGTCGGGGTGCCCGCCTTGGTCAGGACATGCGTTTCGGGGCCGTCGGTGCGGATCGGCTGTCCGTGACGCTGGTGCCGGCGCAGCAGGTTGATGAGTGGCCGGCCGAAGATGAAGCCGAAGATCAGCGCGGTGAAGAACGCGCAGCCCGAGCGGAAGGTTATGTACTGGAAGAGGTTGAGCACGCCCCCCCCTTCGGAGAAATTCGATAGCCAGTAGAACACGGACAGCCCCCCTCAGGCGTCTTTGCGCATGCGGCGATCCAGCTTGCGGATCGCGTCGACGATGCGCGCGGTCTTTGCCCCTTTGGAGCCTTTGACAAGCACGATATCGTCGGCCCGCACCAGATCGGGCAGGGCGTGTGTCAATTCCTCGGCGGTCTCGGACCAGCGGCCGCGCTGCGCCTCAGGAAGCGCCTCGAAGGCCGCGCGCATCAGGGGGCCCGCGCAATGAATGACGTCTACGGCCTCGAGCCCCGGATGCCGGGCGATCGCCGCATGCAGGGCGACCTGCGATTGCCCGAGTTCCAGCATGTCGCCGAGGAACGCCACGCGGCGGCCCCCACCTTTCGGCGCGATCGCGATCAGCACGTCGAGCGCCGCGGCCATCGAGGCGGGGTTGGCGTTGAACGCGTCGTCGATGAGCGTGAGCCCGCGATCCTGCGACGCATCGAGTATGACCGTCTCGAGCGCGCCTCGGCCCGCGGCTTGCGTCCAGTATCCCAGCCCCTGAGCCGAGAGCGCCAGATCGCCGCCCGCCGCCACCATTGCCGCCAGCGCGCCCAGTGCGTTGAGCGCAAGGTGTCGCCCCGCCCCCTGCAGCGCGATCAGCGCGGTCTGGTCCCGGCTTTCGGCCGTGACGACCAGGGCCCCCGCCTCGGTCTGCCGCAGGTCGGCGATCCGCCAGTCGGCGCCCGGGCCGGTCCCGAACCGGCGCACCGCGAGAGAGGCCGCGGCCGCATCGACCACCGCGCGCGCCTCGGGCGCCAGATCGAGCGGCAGGATGGCGATGCCGGTCGGCACGAGCCCCTCGGTGATCGCCATCTTCTCGCGTGCGATGGCGCCGAGCCCGTCGAATGCGCCCAGATGCGCCGGCGCGATCGTCGTGACGAGTGCTACGTCGGGCCGTGCCATGCGCGCGAGCGGGCCGATCTCGCCGGGATGGTTCATGCCGATCTCGATCACCGCGTAATCGGTCGCGACGGGCATCCGCGCGAGGGTCAGCGGCACGCCCCAGTGGTTGTTGTAGCTGGCCTCGGCCGCATGGACCCTGCCCTGCCCCGACAGGCCGTGGCGCAGCATGTCCTTGGTGGTGGTCTTGCCCACCGACCCCGTCACCGCGATCACGCGCGCGCGGGTCCGGGCCCGCCCCGCCGCGCCCAGCCGTTCGAGGCCGCCCAGGACGTCGTCCACCAGCAGGAGCGGCGCATCCTCGTCGAGGCCCTCGGGGAGGCGCGAGACCATCGCGGCGGCGGCGCCCTGCTCCAGCGCCCGGGCCACGAAGTCGTGGCCGTCACGCTGGTCGCTCAGCGCAACGAAGAGATCGCCGGGCCGGATCGTGCGCGTGTCGATCGAGACGCCCGTCGCCTGCCAGGGGCGCGTGAGCCGTCCGCCCGTCGCCGCGGCGGCGTCCTCGGAGGTCCAGAGAACGTCGCTCATGCCACGCGACCGTCGAGCGCCGCGACCGCGACGCTGGCCTGTTCGGCATCGTCGAACGGATAGATCGTGTCGCCCACGATCTGTCCCGTCTCGTGGCCCTTGCCCGCGATCAGGAGCGTATCTCCGGGCTCGAGCGCGTCGACCCCCCGCAGGATCGCCTCGGCGCGGTCGCCGACCTCCAGCGCGTCCGGATCGGCGGCGAGGATCTGCGCGCGGATGTCGGCGGGATCCTCGGATCTGGGATTGTCGTCGGTCACGATCCTCAGATCCGCCTGCGCGCGCGCGGCCTGCCCCATCAGCGGCCGCTTGCCGCGGTCGCGATCGCCGCCCGCCCCGTAGACCACGACGAGGCGGCCCATCGTGTGCGGGCGCAACGCCTTCAAAGCGGTCTCGAGCGCCGCGGGCGTGTGGGAATAATCGACGAAGACGGTGGCCGCGTTCTGGCGCTGTGCCGCGATCTGCATCCGGCCGCGCACGGTGGAAATCTTTGGCAGGACGGCGAAGACATCGCGCGGCTCGATCCCGCTTGCGATGACGAGGCCCGCGGCCAGCAGCACGTTCTCGGCCTGGAAGCCGCCGATCAGCGGCAGGCGAGTCTGCTGTGCCGTGCCGTTCCAGGCGAAGCGCAGGTCCTGCCCGGTCGGATCGAATCGCTGCCCCAACACGCGCAGCGCGGCATCGGGGCGGCGGCCGACGGTCAGAACGTCCTGGCCCCGCGCCTCCGCGATGCGCAGCAGGTCGGCCCCGTGCGGATCGTCCATGTTGATCACGGCCGTCGCATCCTCGGGCAGGACACGATCGAAGAGGCCGGCCTTGGCCGCGAGATACTCGTCGAGATCGGCGTGGTAATCGAGATGGTCCTGGCTGAGATTGGTGAAGGCCGCGGCGGTCAGCGTCACCCCGTCGAGCCGCCGCTGGTCGAGCCCGTGCGAGCTTGCCTCCATCGCGGCATGGGTCACGCCGTGGCGCGCCGCCTCGGCCAGCACGCGGTGCAGCGTCACGGGCTCGGGCGTGGTATGGGCCAGCGGCGCCTCCCACGAGCCCTCGACGCCGGTGGTGCCCAGGTTGATGGCATCGAGGCCCAGCGCCCGCCAGATCTGCCGCGTGAAGCTCGCGACGCTGGTCTTGCCGTTGGTGCCGGTGACGGCGACGCAGACCTGCGGCTGGCGCGCGAACCACAGGGCGGCGGCGAAGGCCAGCGTCTGGCGCGGATCCTCGGCCAGCACCAGCGCCACGTCGGTGGCCTCGATCGCCTCGCGCGCCAGGGCGAATCCCGCGCGGTCGGTCAGGATCGCGCCGGCCCCCATGCGCAGGGCGTAGGAGATGAACTCGGCGCCGTGCCGCGCGCTGCCCGGAAGCGCCGCGAAGAGGTGCCCGTCCTTCACGTCGCGGCTGTCGACCGAAAGGCCGGTGACCTCGGCGTCACGCCCCGATGTCGATGTCAGCCCCAGTTCGGCCAGCGTTTTGGTTCGATCGGCCATGTCTGTCCCTCATCAGTTCGAGGTCAGTGTTAGCGCGTCGGGGGCGGCGGGTTCAATCTCGGGCCGGAGCCCAAGCAGCGGGGCGGTGCGCCGGATCACCTCGGCGGCCACCGGAACGGCGGTCCAGCCGGCCGTGCGCTTGGGCTCGGGGCCGGAATTGTCCGACGCCTCGTCGAGCGTGACGATCAGCACGTAGGCCGGATCGTCGGCCGGGAAGATCGACGCGAAGGTGTTGATGTTCTTGTCGTTGTGATAGCCGCGCCCGTCGGTCCGGGGCTTGTTCGCCGTTCCCGTCTTGCCGCCGACATTGTATCCCGGCACCTCGCCGAAGCTGGCGGTGCCCCGTTCCACCACGGCACGCAGCATCTTGGCGGCGGCGGCGCTCACCTGCGGCGAGACGATGCGTTCGCCGGGCTCGGCCCGGTCGCGGCGCAGGAGCGTCGGCTCGACCCGCGTTCCGCCGTTGAAGAGCGACGAATAGGCGGCCGCGAGATGCAGCGGCGAGGCGGAGAAGCCGTGTCCGTAGGAGGCCGTGATGGTCACGATCTCGGACCATTGCGGCGGGATCAGCGGCCGGCCGGTCGACCCCTCGACCAGCTCGATCGGGGTCGGCTCGAAAAAGCCCAGGCTTCTGAGGAAGTCCTGCTGCCGGTCGCCGCCCATCTTGAGCGCGATGTTGGCGGTGCCGACATTCGAGGATTTCACGATCACGTCCGTCACCGACAGGAGCGGTCCGTAATTCTTGTGCTCGAACTCGTTGATCCGGAACCGGCCCCATTTCATCGGGGCGTCGGCATCGACCATCGTGTCGGGCCCGACGAGACCCAGCTGCATCGCCTGGGCGACGGTGAAGATCTTGAAGGTCGAGCCGAGTTCGTAGACCCCCTGCACCGCGCGGTTGAAGAGCGGGCTGTCGCTCGCATCGCCCTTGGTCAGCGGGCGCGGACGGTCGTTCGGGTCGAAATCCGGCAGCGAGGCCATGGCGATGACCTCGCCGGTATGCACGTCCATCAGGATGCCCGCGGCCCCCTTGGCGTTCATCAGTTTCATGCCGCCGTCGAGCACCTCGCGCATCGCGCTCTGGACCGTGAGGTCGAGCGAGAGCTGAAGCGGCGCGCCGCCCCTGGCCGGATCGCGCAGATACTCGTCGAACTGCTTCTCGACCCCCGCCACGCCGATCACCTCGGCCGAGCTCACGCCCTCGCGGCCGAAGCTCGCGCCACCGAGGACATGCGCCGCCAGCTTGCCGTTGGGATAGAGCCGCATCTCGCGCGGCCCGAAGAGCAGGCCCGGATCGCCGATATCGTGGACCGCCTGCCGCTGTTCGGGGCTGAGCTGCTTCTTGATCCAGATGAACTTGCGCTCGCCGGTGAAGTCCTTCTTCAGCCGTTCGACATCGAGGTCGGGAAAGATCTCGGCCAGCTTTTCGGCGGCGCCGATCTTGTCGATCATGTGCGGCGGCTGGGCGTAGAGCGAATAGGTGGAGAGGTTCGTGGCCAGGATCCGCCCCCGCCGGTCGACGATGTCCGCACGCTGGGCGATGATGGTGCTGGCCGAGCCCGAGGCGCGCGGCTCCATCGGGTCCGACGCGGCCATCAGGCCCATCCGCGCGCCCACCACGGCGAAGGCGCAGAAGAAGAACATCGCCAGCACCAGAAGCCGCCCCTCGGCGCGCAGCCGCGCGCGGTCGCGCATCTCCTCGTGGCGCAGGCGCAGGTTTTCACGCTCGATCGCGTCGGGGTTCTCGCCCTTGCGGCGGGCCTCGAGAATGCGCGCCAGCGGGCGCAGTGGCGTACGGCTCATGGCACTTCTCCGTCGCTCTGGAGGGATATCGGCTCGAGCGGGACCGGCGCGAGGGAATACGGATCGAGCACCAGCCCGAAATTGTCGGGCGGATAGGCGACCTCGCTCACCGGCGCGAAATGATCGGGCGTGAGGGGCAGAAGACCCAGCCGGTCGAAATTCATCTCGGCCAGGTCGCGCAGCCGTTCGGGGCGGTTGAGATACGCCCATTCCGCGCGCAGGATCGCCAGCGTCTCGCGCTCGGAGCCGATCCGCGATTGCAGCCGTTCGACGGATCCGAGCGCCTCCTGGGTCTCGTAATTCTCGGAATAGGCCCAGAAGGCGAGAGACATGACGGCCACGCCCGGCAGCAGGTAGAGTATCGTGCGCATGATCTAGCGCCCCCCGTCGAGGTCGAGTTTCGGCAGTCCGAGACGCGCGCGATCGACCGGGCCGGCCGTGGCCTCCGTCCGCCGGGCCATCCGCAGGCGGGCGGACCGGGCACGCGGGTTGCGCGCGATCTCGTCCTGGTCGGCGGCGATGCCCTTCGTCAGACCCTCGAATCGCGGCGCATCCTCCTCGAGGGCCGGGACGTGCCGGTTCGCGTTGCCGCCCCCGCCCGAGCGGGCCTGGAGGAACCTCTTGACCACGCGATCCTCCAGCGAATGAAAGCTCACCACCGCGAGCCATCCGCCCGGCCGCAGGATCCGCTCGGCCGCCTCGAGCCCGGCGACCAGCTGTCCGAACTCGTCGTTGACCGCGATGCGGAGCGCCTGGAACGTGCGGGTCGCAGGATGGCTCTGACCGGGCTTGGGCCGCGGAAGGGTGCGCTCGACGATGCCGGCAAGCTGCCCCGTCGTGAGGATCGGCGCCTCCGCGCGGGCGCGGACGATGGCGCGCGCGATTCGGCGCGAGGCGCGGTCCTCGCCGTATTGGAAGATGATGTCGGCCAGCCGTCCCTCCTCGGTCTCGGCGACCAGATCGGCGGCCGAGGGGCCGGTATCGCCCATCCGCATGTCGAGAGGCCCGTCGCGCAGGAACGAGAAGCCCCGCTGCGGCTGGTCGAGCTGCATCGACGACACGCCGAGATCGAGCACCACGCCGTCGGCGGGCCCCTCCGCCAGCGCGTCGAGATCCGAGAACGTCCCCTGCACCAGATGGAGCGCATCGCCGTATTCGTCCGCCCATTCGGCGGCCATCGCGAAGACGCTGGGGTCGCGGTCGATGCCGATGACCCGCTCCGCCCCCGCCGCAAGAAGGCCCCGCGCATAGCCCCCCGCCCCGAAGGTGCCGTCGATCCACGTGCCGCGGAGCGGTCCGGCCTCGCGCAGGATGCTGTTGAGCAGGACCGGAATATGCGGGTCCGGGGCGCTCATGGCATGCCGGGCAGCGGCAGGCTGCCGGTGAGATACGCCGCCGGATCGAGCGATTCGTCGAAATCCTCGTCCTCGGTCAGGCCCTGCATGTCGTTGCGGGCATAGGCCTCGGGCTCCCAGATCACGAAGGTCGCGCTGTTGCCGAGGACGAGTGCCTTGTCCTTGAGCCCGATCTTGGTGCGCAGGTAGGCGTTGAGAACGACGCGGCCCGTCTCGTCGAGCTGCGCGGGCTGCACCTGATGGGCGAAGAGCCGCTGCATCGCCGCCCGTTTCTTCGAAGCGGGTGGAAGCGCCTGGATCTGGCGGTGGACCGCGAGCAGATCGTTGACCGAATAGATCTCGAGATAATCGCGCCGCTCGTCACCGAACACGATGTAGAGCTGGGCGTTCTTGCCGGGCTCCCATTTGGGATCGTTCTCTTCGAGCATGCGACGGAAATCGGCGGGGATCGACAGCCGGCCCTTGCTGTCGATCTTGTTGTCGTATCGGCCGATATACATGCCGATCAAACGTCCCGTCTCCTATATCTGGTGCGAAATGCGCCTGCCTGCTAGACATGGAAACGGCGACCGAAACTGCTGCCACGGTTCCGGTCGCCGCCCTCGTCCCGTTTCCGGGGTGTCCGATCGCACGCGCCATCTGGGGGGATGCTGCTCGCTCGCGCGCCGGATCTCTAAATACCGAAGAAGTTTGCCTGTATGAAACCTAAGCCTCTGTTATCGTTGGAACCTTACGGATCTTCATGTCCGCCTTGGCCCTGCTCTTCGATGCTCTAGGGATCGCATGGGAAAATTTGGGACGCAAGAAAAATCTGCCTCGGCGGTCGCGCCTGGCGCTGGTCGCTATGACCCAAACTCCACACATTCACGGATTGTTCAAAGGGTGGAGGACGATAGGGCAGCGAACGCTTGCCCTGGCACCAGATCTTGTGGTTGCGGTTTTAACCATTTTTTCGACGCTTCGGCCTGCCTGCACACGCATCGGACCGGGATCCCTGAGCGCAATTCCAGAAGCGCGCACAGAATCGGGCGAGAATCGCATCGCCTCCCATAGCGGCCCAAATCGTGTCAGGCTGCGCGCCGGCCGTCCCACACCGTCCCAATCCTGCGCACGTATGGATGAGGAGATCAGGCGCTCCGGAAATGGTCAGCGTCACTTATGCATTTGCTGCATGGCAGCATTGAACATTCTCCGGATTGTGCATCCGCAGCATTGGCATATGTTCATCCCAACGCCGACGAAGACATACGGAAGCGAGCCAAGTTATGACGATGTATACCCAGACCGATATTCGCCCCCACGAGGGATCCGCCCTCGGAGGCATTTTCGCCAACGCCCGAGCCCAGTATATTCGCTGGCGCATCTACACCCGCACCCGGGACGAACTGATGTCGCTCGGCAACCGCGAGCTGGCCGATCTCGGCATCGATCGCAGCGGCGTCCGGGCCGTGGCGCTCGAGGCGGCATACGGCGAGAAGTGAGATCTTTCCAGCCCCGCCGGTGACGGCACGGGGCGGAAAACGGCCCATGACAATCAAAATGGCGCCGAGAAGACACCGAACCTTAGGGTTCATGTAATACGTCCGATCCTACCTCCTCCCGGGATCGTACGTTCAGGCGACGGGGTCGACCTCCTCCCCGGCCCCGTCGCTCAAGAATTCGGGCCACCGGCCCAACAGCAATGCGGATGCCCTACCTCCTCCCAGGGTGATCCGTTCCAGGCGACGGGGTCGACCTCCTCCCCGGCCCCGTCGCTCAGGAATTCGGGCCATTGGCCCAACAGCAATGCGGACGCCCTACCTCCTCCCAGGGTGATCCGTTCCAGGCGACGGGGTCGACCTCCTCCCCGGCCCCGTCGCTCAAGAATTCGGGCCACCGGCCCGACAGCAATGCGGATGCCCTACCTCCTCCCAGGGTAATCCGTTCCAGGCGACGGGGTCGACCTCCTCCCCGGCCCCGTCGCTCAAGAATTCGGGCCATCGGCCCGTCCGACGCGCTGAGGCTCTACCTCCTCCCAGGGCCGATGCGAAAAGAGCGGCGACGTCCACCTCCTCCCGGGCGTCGCCGTTTTGCGTTTCCGCCTCTGAAACGGAGCGCCGCGGGGAGGATCATCCGCTCAAAACCACGCACCCGGCCGGAGCGTCACCCCAGTCACGCGCGAAATTTTCCGGATATCGTCTTCAGAAGGGGACGTCGCCGGCCTCGTCGGCATCGACCAGAAACTTGGCAACGACCTTCTTGCGGCCGGCCTTGTCGAACTGGATGTCGAGCTTGTCGCCCTCGATCGCCGTGACGATCCCGTAACCGAACTTGCGATGGAAGACCCGCTCACCTTCGTCGAATGCCGGCAGGGCGCTGGCATCGATCGTCATGTTGCGGCTTTCCTGGGGCTGACGCATGGGGCGCGAGGCGCTGCGCTCCTGCAAGCGGCGCCAGCCGGGGGAGTTGTAGACATCCGCACGACCTGCGCGGTCGTGAAGGTCGCTCGCCTGCGCGGCCATGATCGCTGGCGACGCGCTGGCTGCCATGCCCGCCGCTCCGTAGCCGCCGCCATAGAGGCCCGGCGGCGTCAGAACCTCGACGTTTTCCTCGGGCAATTCGTCGATGAACCGCGACGGAAGCGCCGACTGCCATTGACCGTACACACGCCGGTTGGCTGCGAAGCTGATCGTGCAGACGCGCTCCGAGCGGGTGATGCCGACATAGGCCAGCCTGCGTTCCTCCTCGAGCCCCTTGAGACCGGATTCGTCCATCGACCGCTGCGACGGAAAGAGACCGTCCTCCCAGCCCGGCAGGAAGATTACCGGAAATTCCAGGCCCTTGGCCGCGTGCAGGGTCATGACGCTGATCTTGGCGCCGCCCTCTTCGGTCTCGTTGTCCATGATGAGGGCGACATGCTCGAGAAAGCCCTGCAGATTCTCGAATTGTTCGAGCGCCTTGATCAGTTCCTTGAGGTTCTCGAGCCGGCCGGGGGCCTCGGGCGTCTTGTCGTTCTGCCAATGCGCCGTATAGCCCGATTCCTCGAGAATCATCTCGGCGAGCTCGATATGGCTCTGGTCGGGCCTCCGCGTCAGGTCGTGCCAGCGGGCGAGGTTGTCGACCAGCACGCGCAGCTCGGCACCGCCCTTGCCGCCGATCGCGCCATCGGCCAGCAGGATCCGCGCGCCGTCGATCAGGGTCGCGCCGTTCTCGCGCGCCGTGCGCTGGATGTTCTGTTGCGCCTTGTCGCCGAGACCGCGCTTGGGCGTGTTGACGATCCGCTCGAAGGCGAGATCGTCGTCCGGGCTCACCACGCATCTGAAATAGGCCATCGCGTCGCGAATCTCGAGCCGTTCGTAGAATCGCGGCCCGCCGATGACGCGGTAAGGCAGCCCGATCGTCAGGAACCGATCCTCGAAGGCGCGCATCTGGTGCGAGGCCCGGACGAGAATCGCCATGTCGTCGAGCGAAATCGGGTCCATCCCGCGCGTTCCGCGGCCCATCGCCTCGACCTCATCGCCGATCCAGCGCGCCTCTTCCTCGCCGTCCCAATGGCCGATGAGACGCACCCGCTCGCCCTCGGTCAGGTCGGTGAAGAGCGTCTTGCCGAGCCGGCCTTCGTTCGAGGCGATGACACCCGCCGCCGCGGCCAGGATATGCGGCGTGGAGCGGTAGTTCTGCTCCAGCCGAACGACCGTCGCGCCGGGAAAATCCTTCTCGAATCGCAGGATGTTGCCCACTTCGGCGCCGCGCCAGCCATAGATCGACTGGTCGTCGTCGCCGACGCAGCAGATGTTCTTGTGCCCCTGCGCCAGCAGGCGCAGCCACAGATACTGCGCGACGTTGGTATCCTGGTACTCGTCGACGAGGATGTACCGGAACCACCGCTGGTATTGCTCCAGCACGTCGGGATGCTCCTGGAAGATCGTCACGACGTGGAGCAGAAGATCGCCGAAATCGACCGCGTTGAGCGTCTTCAGCCGTTGCTGGTAGTAATCGTAGAGTTCGGTGCCACGGTGATTGTAGGCGCCGGCCTCGGCGGCCGGGACCTTCTGCGGCGTCCAGGCGCGGTTCTTCCAATGATCGATATGACCGGCGAGCTGGCGCGCGGGCCAGCGTTTCTCGTCGATATTCTCGGCGTTGATCAATTGCTTGAGCAGCCGGATCTGATCGTCGGTGTCGAGAATCGTAAAGTTCGACTTGAGCCCGACCAGTTCGGCGTGGCGCCGCAGCAACTTGACGCAGATCGCGTGGAACGTGCCGAGCCACGGCATTCCCTCGACGGTCTGGCCGAGCAGCGCGCTCACCCGTTCCTTCATCTCGCGCGCGGCCTTGTTGGTGAAGGTCACCGCCAGAATCTCGTTCGGGCGGGCGCGGCCCTGCATCATCAGATGGGCGATTCGCGCGGTCAGCGCGCGCGTCTTGCCGGTACCGGCGCCCGCCAGCATCAGGACGGGCCCGTCGAGCGCCTCGACCGCCATGCGCTGCGCGTCGTTCAACCCGTCGAGATATGGCGTCGCCGCCGGCGCCATCGCGCGCTGCGACAGCGGTGTGGACCGCGTATTCATCGCCTCTTCGAAGGCGTCATTCTCGTCATGGCTGCTCATCATGCCTGTCTATCCCGGATCGCATGGATTGGAAAGTCGGGCGTTCCCTTTGTGTTCCGCATCGCTGATGATTGCCAGAGCCCGCCGGCCGGCGCATAGATCGGCGATGGATCTCGACGACACACATCCTGCCCTCTCCGATCTCGCCAAGCGCGCCCGGCGCCGGGTGCCGCGGTTCATCTGGGAATATCTCGCCAGCGCGACGGGCGACGAATCCTCGGCGCATCGCGCGGCGCGTGCGCTCGACCGGATCACTCTGGTGCCGCGCAACATGCGCAAGGTCACGCCCGATCTCACGACGCATTTCCTCGGGCAGCGGTTCGACCTGCCGGTGGGCATCGCGCCCGTCGGCATGTCGGGGTCGGTCTGGCCGGGCGCCGAGATCGCTCTGGCCCGCTCGGCGAAGCGCAACAACGCCCCCTTCGCGCTCAGCACCGTGGCCGCGATGACGCCCGAAGCGGTAGGCCCGCATCTCGGGACCGGCTGGTTCCAGCTCTATGCGCCGGGCGATCCTGAAATCCGGCGCGACATGCTCGCGCGCGCGCGCGAGGCAGGCTTCACCGGCCTCATCCTGACGGTCGACGTGCAAACGCCGAGCCGCCGCGAGCGGCAACGGCGCGCGCGCCTGACCAACCCGATGCAGATGACGCCGCGCATCGTCTGGCAATCTGTCCAGGCCCCCTTCTGGGCGCTGGAAACCGCGCGAAACGGTATTCCGCGCCTCCGCACCCTCGAGAAATATGCCGGCGACAGCGACGCGAAGGGCGCGGTCAGCCATATCGGATACATGCTGCGCACCGCGCCCGACTGGGACTATCTCGACGCCCTGCGCGCCGAATGGGACGGCCCCCTGATGGTCAAGGGGGTTCTCTCGGCGCAGGATGCGGTGCGCGCCGCCAAGGTCGCCGACGCGGTCTGGGTGTCGAACCATGGCGGCCGCCAGTTCGAGGCGGCCCCCGCCCCCGCCGACGTGCTGCCCGCGATCCGCGCTGCGGTGGGCCCGGATTACCCGCTGATTGCCGACGGGGCCGTGCGTTCGGGGACCGACGTGCTGCGCCTGATCGCCAGGGGGGCGGATTTCGTGATGCTCGGCCGCGCGTTCCACCACGGCATGGCAGCCTTCGGCGAGACGGGAATCGATCACGTGTTCCACATCCTGCGCGAGGGATTGCGCGCCGATATGGGCCAGCTCGGGATCGACGATCCCCGTGCCGTGCGTGCGCATCTGGAATAGCGTTCCCTGGGCGCGCGATTATGCACTTTCGCGAACGGCCGCCTCCGGTATGCTGCAACTGCATAATAGGGAGACGTTGCCATGGCCGAGTTCCAGAAGATCCTCATCGCCAATCGCGGCGAGATCGCCATCCGGGTGATGCGCGCGGCAAACGAGCTCGGCAAGCGTACCGTCGCCGTCTATGCCGAGGAGGACAAGCTGAGCCTGCACCGCTTCAAGTCCGACGAGGCCTACCTCATCGGCGAGGGTCTGGGGCCGGTCGCGGCCTATCTCTCGATCCCAGAGATCATCCGCGTGGCGCGGCAATGCGGCGCCGACGCCATTCATCCCGGCTATGGCCTGCTCTCGGAAAACCCCGACTTCGTGGATGCCTGCGCCGAAGCGGGGATCGCCTTCATCGGCCCCAAGGCCAAGACGATGCGCGAACTCGGCGACAAGGTCAGTGCGCGCCATGTGGCGATCGAGGCGGGCGTTCCCGTCATTCCCGCCTCCGAAGTGCTGGGCGACGACATGGACGTCGTGCGCGACCAGGCGCGCGAGATCGGCTATCCCATGATGCTCAAGGCCAGCTGGGGCGGCGGCGGTCGCGGCATGCGCCCCATCCTCGATGAATCCGAGCTGGAAGAGAAGGTCCGCGAAGGCCGCCGCGAGGCCGAGGCCGCCTTCGGCAACGGCGCGGGCTACCTCGAGAAGATGATCCAGCGCGCGCGGCATGTCGAGGTGCAGATCCTCGGCGACAGCCACGGCAACATCTATCACCTCTGGGAGCGGGACTGCTCGGTCCAGCGGCGCAACCAGAAGGTCGTCGAACGCGCCCCTGCCCCTTACCTCTCGGGCGCCCAGCGCGAGAAGATCTGCAATCTCGGCAAGAAGATCGCCGAGCATGTCGGCTACGAATGCGCGGGCACCATCGAGTTCCTGATGGATATGGAGACCGGCGAGTTCTACTTCATCGAGGTGAATCCCCGCGTCCAGGTCGAGCATACCGTGACCGAGGAGGTCACCGGCATCGACATCGTCCGCGCACAGATCCTGATCGCCGAGGGCAAGTCGCTGATGGAGGCGACCGGCACGGCGAGCCAGTACGACATCGAACTCTCGGGCCACGCGATCCAGTGCCGCATCACGACCGAGGATCCGGCCAACAATTTCATCCCCGATTACGGTCGCATCTCGGCCTATCGCGGGGCGACCGGCATGGGGATCCGGCTCGACGGGGGCACCGCCTATTCGGGCGCGGTGATCACGCGCTACTACGATTCGCTGCTCGAGAAGGTCACAGCCTGGGCGCCCACGCCCGAGGCCGCGATCGCCCGGATGGACCGCGCCCTGCGGGAGTTCCGCATCCGTGGCGTCAGCACGAATATCGACTTCGTCATCAACCTGCTGAAGCACCCGACGTTCCGGAACTACGAATACCACACCAAGTTCATCGACCAGACGCCCGCGCTCTTCGACTTCAAGGCGCGCCGCGACCGCGCCACGCGGATCCTGCGCTATGTCGCCGATATCAGCGTCAACGGTCATCCCGAGACCGAGGGCCGCGCCCGGCCGCCCGCGGACCTCAAGGTGCCGGTGCCGCCCGCACGGATGACCGACGGCATCCCGCACGGCACGCGCCAGATCCTCGACGATTTCGGGCCGCAGGCGGTGGCCGACTGGATGCTCGATCAAACGCAGCTTCTGGTGACCGATACGACGATGCGCGACGGGCACCAGTCGCTGATGGCCACGCGCATGCGCTCGATCGACATGATCCGCGTGGCGCCCGCCTATGCCGCGAACATGCCGGGGCTCTTCTCGATGGAATGCTGGGGCGGCGCCACGTTCGACGTGGCCTACCGGTTCCTCCAGGAATGTCCGTGGCAACGCCTGCGCGACCTGCGCGCGGCGATGCCGAACCTCATGACGCAGATGCTGCTGCGCGCGTCGAACGGCGTGGGATACACCAATTACCCCGACAACGTGGTCGAAGCCTTCATTGCCCGCGCCGCGACCAGCGGCGTCGATGTCTTCCGCGTCTTCGACAGTCTCAACTGGGTCGAGAACATGCGCGTCGCGATGGATGCCGTGCTGGAACAGAACAAGGTCTGCGAGGGGACGATCTGCTATACCGGCAACATGCTCGACCCCGATCGGTCGAAATACGATCGCGACTACTACATCAAGATGGGCAAGGAACTGAAGGCCGCGGGCGCGCATGTGCTGGGCCTGAAGGACATGGCTGGGCTGCTGAAGCCCTCGGCCGCGCGCGTGCTCGTCAAGGCCCTGAAGGAGGAGGTCGGCCTGCCGATCCACTTCCACACCCACGACACGGCCGGCATCGCCTGCGGGACGATCCTTGCCGCCGCGGAATCGGGGGTCGATGCGGTCGATTGCGCCATGGACGCGCTTTCGGGCAACACGTCCCAGGCGACGATGGGCACCGTGGTCGAGGCGCTGAAGGGGACCGACCGCGATACCGGCCTCGACGTGGCGGCGATCCGGGCGATCTCGAACTACTGGGAAGCGGTGCGCGACCATTACGCCGCGTTCGAGAGCGGCATGCAGGCCCCGGCCTCGGAGGTCTATCTTCACGAGATGCCGGGCGGGCAATTCACCAACCTCAAGGCCCAGGCGCGGTCGATGGGGCTCGAGGATCGCTGGCACGAGGTGGCCGAGACCTATGCCGACGTGAACCAGATGTTCGGCGACATCGTGAAGGTCACGCCCTCGTCGAAGGTCGTCGGCGACATGGCCCTGATGATGGTGAGCCAGGGCCTCACCCGCGCCGAGGTCGAGGACCCGAAAAAGGAGCTGTCCTTCCCGGATTCGGTCATCGACATGATGAAGGGCTATCTCGGCAAGCCGCCGGGCGGATGGCCCGAGGGCATCCAGAGGAAGGTCCTTAAAGGCGAGAAGCCGCTGGAGGATCGGCCCGGCAAGGCCCTGAAACCCGTCGATCTGGAAGAGGCGCGCGCCGAGGCGTCCAAAGCCGCCGGCGGCGTCGAGATCGACGACGAGGATCTGATGGGGTATCTGATGTATCCCAAGGTCTTCACCGAATACCGCCTGCGCAACGAGGAATACGGCCCCGTACGGACCCTGCCCACGCATACGTTCTTCTACGGGATGGAGCCCGGCGACCAGATCTCGGCCGAGATCGACCCCGGCAAGACGCTCGAGATCCGGATGCAGGCGCTGGGGGAGACCAACGATCAGGGTGAGGTGAAGGTCTTCTTCGAGCTCAACGGCCAGCCGCGCACCGTGCGCGTCCCCAACCGCAAACTTGTCGGAACCACGGCCGCCCGCCCCAAGGCCGAACCCGGCAATCCCCGGCATGTCGGCGCGCCCATGCCCGGTGTCGTCGCCTCCGTCCATGTCGAGGCCGGCCGGACGGTGGCCCAGGGCGACATGCTCCTGACGATCGAGGCGATGAAGATGGAATCGGGCCTGCATGCCGAACGCGAAGGCACCATCAAGGCGATCCACGTCTCGGCCGGCACCCAGATCGACGCGAAGGACCTGCTGGTGGAGTTCGAGGAGGAATAAGCGCGCGCCATCCGGAACCAATGGCCCGGCGGCGCTTTGCGATTCTGGCGTCTCATCGCCAGCCAAGACCGAAGGTGTCCCATGTCCCATCTCAATGTCATTCTGATCATCGGCGCGCTTGCCGGCCTTGCGGCCTGCGGCGACACGGCAACGGGCCGTGCTGCGACGGGGGGACTTGGCGGCGCGCTCGTCGGCGGCCCGGCGGGCGCGGTCGTCGGCGGAACGGTCGGCGCGGCGACGGCGGAATAATCGCGCCGGACCGGCTGGCGGCCGGGGGCGCAAATCCGTCCCGTGGCCCGGACTTTTGCTATTGCACAGCCGCCGGCGCTTGGCTAAATGCGTCTCACTCGATGATGCGGGCGTAGCTCAGGGGTAGAGCATAACCTTGCCAAGGTTAGGGTCGAGAGTTCGAATCTCTTCGCCCGCTCCATCGAGACCGACAGATCTGGCGCGCGGGCGTAGCTCAGGGGTAGAGCATAACCTTGCCAAGGTTAGGGTCGAGAGTTCGAATCTCTTCGCCCGCTCCAGATCGTCCCCCACCCTCCAAGAACCGCGACACGCTCAGTCGCTCAGCCGCCCCTCCGACAGGCGCAGCGCCCGGTCCATCCGGCCCGCAAGCTCTAGGTTGTGCGTCGCGATCAGCGCCGAAAGCCCCGTCTCTCGCACCAGCGCCACCAGCGCATCGAACACCCGGTCCGACGTCTCGGGGTCGAGATTGCCCGTGGGTTCGTCCGCCAGCAGCAGTTTCGGCCCGTTGGCAAGCGCCCGGCAGACCGCAACACGCTGCTGCTCGCCCCCTGACATCGCGGAGGGGCGGTGATGCGCGCGATGCGAGATCCCGACGGAGGCCAGCAGCGTCTCGGCCCGCGCCTCGGCCTCTCCCCGCGCGACACCTTCGGCCAATTGCGGCAGGACGATGTTCTCGGCGGCCGTGAATTCCGGCAGCAGGTGGTGGAACTGATAGACGAAGCCCACATCGGCGCGCCGCGCGCGGGTCCGGCGGCGGTCGTTGAGCCCGGTCATCTCCTCGCCGCCCAGGAACACCCGGCCCGTGTCGGCCGTGTCGAGCAGCCCCGCGATATGCAAAAGCGTCGACTTGCCCGCGCCGGAGGGGGCCACCAGTGCCACCACCTCGCCCGCCGCAAGGCTCAGCGAACAGCCGCGAAGGACCTGCACCTCGCCGGGCAGGCCGCGGTTGTAGACCTTCTCGATCCCGTCGAGGCGCAACGTCTCACTCATAGCGCAGCGCCTCCACCGGGCTCATCCGGGCGGCGCGCCGGGCGGGAAAGATCGTGACGATGAACGACAACCCGAGCGACAGTGCCACGGCAGACCCCACATCGGCGAGCTCGAGCTTGGCGGGCAACGCATAGATGCCGCGGATCGACGGATCCCACGCCTCGCCGCCCGAGAGATAGTTGACGGCCGAGAAGATCGGGTCGATCCAGATCGCGAAGGCGCAGCCCAGGATCACGCCGAAAAGCGTGCCTAGGATGCCCGTCATCGAGCCGCAGATGAAGAATACCCGCAGGATCGACCCCTCGGTGAGGCCGATCGTGCGCAGGATGCCGATGTCGCGGCCCTTGTTCTTGACCAGCATGATCAGCCCCGAGATGATGTTCATTGCCGCGATCAGCACCAGCACCGACAGGATCACGAACATCACGTTGTCCTCGATGTCGAGCGCGCGCAGGAACGACCCGCTGGCGTCGCGCCAGGTCCAGAGAAGTGCGCGTTCGCCCGCCGCGCGCATCAGATCGGGTGCCATCGCGTCCACCCTCTCGGGATCGGCGACCATCACCTCGAGTTCGTCGGCTGCCCCTTCCGAGTTGAAATAGCTTTGCGCCTCGTCGAAGGGCATGTAGACCCGCGTGCGGTCGATGTCGTAGCGCCCGGCGGTGAAGACATAGACCACCTCGTAGTTCGAGACGCGAGGCGAGGTGCCGAAGGGCGTCGAGACGCCGTTGGGCGAGATCAGCTGCACAATGTCGCCAACGCTCGCCTGCAACTCGCGGCTGACGCCCGAGCCGATCGCGATGCCCGGAACGCCCTCGGCCCCGAACCGGTCGAGCGCGCCCCAGGATTCGATGGGCTCGGCCACGCGCGGGATGGTCGCAAGGTCGTCCGGCCTGATCCCGAAGACCTCGACACCGCTGGTATTGCCGCGGGCCGATGCCATGACCTGTCCCTTGACGAGCGGCGCGACCCGCGTGACGCCCGGCACCTCGGCCACGCGCGCCGCCATGGCATCGAAATCGGCGATCTCGTTGGAGGAATTCCCGTTCTCGTCGACATAACCCGCCGAATAGACCGTCACATGCGCATTGGCGCCGAGGATGGTATCGACGAACTCGTCGCGAAAGCCCGACCGAACCGCCAGCGTCGCGATCAGCGCGAAGACGGCGAGCGTGATGCCCGCAAGGCTGATCCAGGTCATGACGCTGACCCCGCCCTCGGCCCGCTTGGCGCGCAGATAGCGCCAGGCGATCATCCACTCGAAACGGGCAAAGGGGGCTGGGGACAAGGAGACGCTCCGGTGACTTGGCAGACGGAGCCATGGGCCTTCGGCGATCCATCGTCAAGTCGGCGGGGCGCGATGACGGGGCCGGACTGGCCCCGCCGCATTCAGGCGCCTTCGCCCGGCGTCAAGCGCAGGACCGATCCGTCGGCGGCGTCGACGAGGACCAGGATCGCGCCATCCGCGTCGATCGCCACGTCGCGGATACGGCCCCGGTCGCGCAGCAGCCGTTCCTCGCCGCTGATCCGGTCGCCCTCGAGCGTGAGACGGACCAGTGCGCCGGGTGACAGCGAACTTGCCAGCACGTCGCCGGTCCAGCCGGAGAACATCTCGCCCTCGTAGAACAAGAAGCCGCCCGGCGCGATGACCGGATCCCAGTAATATTGCGGCTCGGCGAAGCCTTCGGCGCGCGGCTCGCCGCTGCCGATGGGCCCGCCGGAATATTGCTCGCCATAGCTCACGACCGGCCAGCCATAATTCGTGCCCGCCTCGACCTTGTTGAGCTCGTCACCGCCCTTGGGCCCGTGTTCCAGTGCCCAGAGCTCGCCGGTTTCGGGGCGGATATCCGCGCCCTGGATGTTGCGGTGGCCGAGGGACCAGATCTCGGGAAGCGCGCCTTCGGTATCGACGAACGGATTGTCGTCGGGGATCTCGCCCTCGCGCGTCACGCGGGCGATCTTGCCGTAGGTCTTGTCGAGATCCTGCGCATAGACCCGCTCCTCCATCGAGGAATGCTCGCCCATCGTGACGAAGACGTGATCGCCATCGGGGACCACGCGGCTTCCGTAATGCTTGGGCGTGGGCGATGGCGGCTGCTGGACGAAGATGTCCTCGACCTGCGAAAGCTCGGTCATGTCCTCGTTCAGCACGCCGCGCGCGGCGGCGGTGGCGGACAGGCCGTCGCCCATCGGCTTGGAATAGGTGAGAAAGATCACCCGGCTTTCGGTGAAATCGTCGGCCAGCGCCACGTCGAGAAGCCCGCCCTGATCGCGGTTGAAGACCTCCGGAACGCCCTCGATCGCAGCGCGCAGTTCGCCATCGGCACCGATCGGGCGCAGCCGTCCCTCACGCTCGGTGACGAGGTATCCGCCGTCCGGCAGGACCGCGATCCCCCAGGGGTGAACGAGCCCGTCGGCCACCGTCTCGACGTTCAGATCGATGCCGCTGTCGATGGCGGGGGCACGCGTCTGGTTCGGCCAGGCGGGCTCGAATTCGGGGACGTTCTTGGCGCCCTGCTCGACCGGGGCGGCAGATTGCTGGGCGATCGCGGGCGAGGCGAGGGCCGTGCCCACAAGAAGCGTGGTCAGAATGCGCGTCATTGAAAATCCTCCATGTCGCCCGAAAACGCTGGCGCCACGGTCGCGTTCCTGTGATCGCGAAGCGGAAAGATCACGTTCAGTTCAGTGCCCGGGCCCGGACCCCATTCCGCGGTTCCGTCAAGCTGTGCGGCCAGCCCCTCGATGATGGTGAGCCCGGTGCCGCCCTTGCGGCGCGCATCGGGCGGCAGGCCGCAGCCGTCGTCGCGCAGCGTCAGCCGTCCCTGCCCCCCCTCCTGCACGAAGATCAGGTCGATCCGGCCACCGCCCTCGCCGAAGGCGTGCTTGAGGCTGTTGGTGACGAATTCGTTCACCAGAAGCCCCATGGGCATGGTGGTATCCGCATCGAAATGACCCGATTGCGTGTCCGCATGGATCACGATCCCGCGGGCATGGGCGCCGTGGAAATCGATGAGCTTCTGCGCCAGATCGCACAGGAACGGGCCGCAATCGATCCGCCGCTCCATCCGGCCGCGGGCATAGAAGCTCTCGTGCACCTGGCGCAGCGTGTCGATGCGCGCAGCGATCTGCTTGAGATGCTGCTTGGTCTCGTCCGAAACGGCGCGGCGCGACTGGATCCGGACGAAACTGGTGACGACGGCAAGGTCGTTCTTGACCCGGTGCTGCAATTCGCGAAGCAGCGCGTCGGTCTCGGCCAGATGCCGTGCCGCCCGCGCGCGGCCCTCGATCGCCGTCACGGCCGCGCCGATGAGATTGGCGTAGAGCGTCAGGAACTCTGTTTCCTCGACTGCGAACCTTTGGCCCGACGCGGAATCGACCTCGAGCACGCCGTACCATTGGCGGGCCATCGGCGTGCCGTCGGGGATCAGGACGTTGATGAGCGAGGTGATGTTTTCATCGGCGACGACCGCCGCCCGGTCGAACCGGTTGTCGTTCGCGGCGTCGTGCGAGATCGTGGGCGTCTCGGTCATCAGCGCGTGCCCCGCCGAAGAGCCGCGCCCAGGCCGAAGCCAGCGATTTTCCAGATCAGGCTCGAAGCCGCAATATTGCCGGATGTAGAGCCTCCCGTCGGCCTGAAGCTCGACGATCTTGACGAGCGCGTGGCCCATCGCGTCGTAGATGCTCCTGCAGGCGCGATCGAGTACCTCGTCGAGGTCGTCGCATTGCAGCGCGAAGCGGCCGAATTCCGCGAGCGTCTTCTGCGTCACCGAAGGCTCCGGAATCGGTCTTCCGCCAATATCGCTCACGATAATCCTCCCGACTGTCGCGCACGAAACCCGGGGGATATTGCAGCGCGATCGAGCCGGCCTGTCAAACCTCTAGCTCGAATAGATCTGGACAAGCCTATCGACCGCGGCCTCGACGGGCAGCTCCTCGCTCTCGCCGGTCCGGCGCGAAGTCAACTCGACCACGCCGTTCTTCAGGCCCCGCGGCCCGACGGTGATCCGCCATGGCAAGCCGATCAGGTCCATCGTTGCGAACTTGGCCCCCGCCCGCTCGTCGCGGTCGTCGTAGAGCGGATCGAGCCCCGCCGTCATCAGCTCCGCCTCGATCCGGGCGCAGATCGCGTCGCAATCGCCGTCGCCCTGGCGCAGGTTCACGATGCCGCAATGGAAGGGTGCGACGCCCTCGGGCCAGATGATGCCCTTGTCGTCGTGGTTGGCCTCGATGATCGCCCCCACGAGCCGCGAGACGCCGATCCCGTGCGAGCCCATGTGGACGGGCACGACTTGGCCTTCGGAATTGGTGATCGTGGCGCCCATCGCCTCCGAATACTTGGTGCCGAAATAAAAGATCTGACCCACCTCGATGCCGCGCGACACGCGGCGGCGCTCTTCGGGGACCGCGTCGAAGAGGCTCTCGTCATGGGTCTCGTCGGTGCGGGCATAGGGTGCTGTCCATTCGTCGACGATCGCCTGACAATCCGCGACGCTGTCGTAATCGATCGGCCGCGCGCCGAGCTTCAGGTCGGTGATCGCCGTATCGTAGAACACCTCGCTCTCGCCGGTCTCGGCCAGCAGCAGGAATTCATGCGTGTCCTCGCCGCCGATCGGGCCGCTATCGGCGCGCATCGGGATCGCCTGGATGCCCATCCGCTCGTAGGTGCGCAGATAGCTGACCATGTGGCGGTTGTAGGCATGCAGCGCCGCCTCGCGGTCGACGTCGAAATTGTAGCCGTCCTTCATGTAGAACTCGCGGCCTCGCATGACGCCGAAGCGCGGACGCACCTCGTCGCGGAATTTCCACTGGATGTGATAGAGCGTCATCGGCAGGTCGCGGTAGCTGGTGACATGGCTGCGGAAGATGTCGGTGATCATCTCCTCGTTGGTGGGCCCGAAGAGCATGTCGCGCTCGTGGCGGTCGCGGATCCTCAGCATTTCGGGTCCGTAGGCGTCGTAGCGGCCGCTTTCGCGCCAGAGATCCGCGGGCTGCAACGTCGGCATCAGCAGCGGAATGTGGCCCGCCGCCTGCTGCTCTTCGTGGACGATCCGCTCGATGTTCTTCAGCACCTTGTAGCCCAGCGGAAGCCAGGAATAGATCCCCGCGCTCGCCTGCTTGATCATGCCGGCCCGGAGCATCAGGCGGTGCGACGCGATCTGCGCCTCGGCGGGCGTTTCCTTCAGGACGGGGAGGAAATAGCGGCTGAGACGCATGGAGCTTGGCCTTTCGTTGATACCGGGTGCAAGCGGTATGCCAAAGCCCGGCGCACCGCAAGTTTCACTCGCGCCAATGCTCCGCCACCCACTTTGCCGGGCGCAGGTAATGGCGCAGGTACTTGTCGATCCGCTCGGGCCGGTCGGCCGCAAAGGCCCCCTTCAGATGCGCGAGCGGCGGGCGTGCCTCGTACCGATCGCCATACCGGCCGGCGATCGCATGGGGTGGATGCACGCCGCCCGGAAAGATCACGATCTTGGCGCCTTTCGGCAGTTTCGGTGCCATCATGTAGTTGAGCGGGAACGGCCGCGTGCAATCCTGCCGGTAATGCAGGACCCAGGACCGCGGGAAGAGCTTGATGCCGCCGGGCGCGTTGCGCGTCACGAACCGCTGCTCGAACTTGTGCTCCTCGGCCAGTCGCTGCGGATCGCTCGCGAGGTGATCCTGCATCGACTTGAGCGCGCCCACCGGAAAACGGAACACGGAGGTCTGGCCCAGACGCTCGAACGGCGTTGACTGGTTGCGCGCCAATATGACGTCGTGAGGGTCGCCCTCTTCGAAGAACGGATCGAGATTGCCCACCACGACCAGATCGAGGTCGAGAAACAGGACCGGCCCTTCGAGGTCGCCCAGCTTCTCGCCCCAGAGCCGCGACTTGGGCCAGATGCCGTATTGAGTCTTCGGGATCTCGAAATCGATCTGCGGCAGCGGGAAGGTCCGCACCTCGTCGCGGATGCCGGCCGGATCGTCGCAGAAGCACGTGAACGAGAAGGGCGGCGTGATGTTGCGCGCAACCATGCCATAGAGCCGGTTGATGAAGCGGGGACCGTATTTCGTGCCCCAGTTGATGCAGATGACCTGTTTCATCCGGTCTTCCTAGCGCGGGCGTAGCCGCTGCGACAGCCCCTGCCCCTTGCGTGCGCGGTGCGGACATCCGACAAGGGGCGAGGTGTTGCAAGCGAGAGAGACATGGCCCTGCCGGTCCGCGATCAGTTGAAATATTGGGGCATCGCCCTTGCGGCGATGCTGATCCTGCTTTGGTGGCTCGGCAACGTCATCCTGCCCTTCGTGCTGGGTGCTGCGGTGGCCTATCTGCTCGATCCGATCGCCGACAGGTTCGAACGGCTCGGCCTCAGCCGCATCCTGTCGGTCACGCTGATGACGCTGATCGGTCTCGTCGTCTGCGTGCTGATGTTCCTGCTGGTCATCCCGACGCTCATCAACCAGGTCTCGCTGCTGGTCGAGCGGATCGCCGCCATCATCGAGGCCGCGCCGGGCAACGTCGCGGCGTTCCAGGACTGGCTGGCCGAGAACCATCCCGGCATCATCGAACGGTTTCCCGATATCGGCGATCTGGAAACGACGCTGCGCCGTACGCTCGAATCCACGACCGGCGCGATCCGCGACCGCAGCGGCACGCTCATCGAAGGCGCGCTCGCCTCGGTCAGCAGCATCGTCAACGTGCTGATCCTGTTCGTGATCGTCCCTGTCGTGGCCTTCTACCTGCTGCTCGACTGGGACAGGATGGTCGCGCGCATCGACGAGCTTCTGCCGCGCGAGCATGCGCCGACGATCCGCCGGATCGCGCGCGAGATCGACACCACCCTTTCGGCGTTCATTCGCGGCCAGGGCACGGTCTGCCTGATCCTGGGGACCTATTACGCCGTGGCCCTGGCCGCAATCGGCCTGCAATTCGGGTTCATCGTCGGCGCCCTGGCGGGCTTCCTGACCTTCATCCCCTATGTCGGTGCACTGGTGGGCGGGGTGCTCGCCATCGGGCTCGCGCTCTTCCAGTTCTGGGGCGACTGGCTCTGGATCGTGGCGGTCTGGGCCATCTTCCAGTCGGGCCAGTTCATCGAAGGCAACGTCCTGACCCCCAAGCTCGTCGGCGACAGCGTCGGGCTGCATCCCGTCTGGCTGCTCTTCGCGCTGTCGGCCTTCGGCGCGCTCTTCGGCTTCGTGGGATTGCTGGTGGCGGTTCCGGTGGCGGCGGTGCTCGGCGTCATCACCCGCTTCGCGGTCCGGCAATATACCGAAAGCGCGCTCTATCGCGGGACGGATACGGCCGACGATCCGGCCGACCTTTCGTGATGGCCCGCCAGCTGAGCTTCGATCTGCCGGTCCGCGCGGCCCTGGGACGCGAGGATTTCTTCGTGACCGAGGCCAATGCCGGGGCCGTCGCCATGACCGAGGACAGCGACGCCTGGCCCGGCGGCAAGCTTGCCCTCTGCGGCCCCGAGGCGTCGGGCAAGACCCATCTCGCCCATGTCTGGGCCGACCGCGTCGACGGCGTCGTCGTGGCCGCCGAGAAGCTCGGGCGCCTCGACATCCCCACGCTCGCGAGCGCGCAGCATGTGGCGGTAGAGGACATCCCCCGCATCGCGGGCCAGCGGCGGGCCGAGAACGCGCTCTTCCACCTCCACAACCTGCTCCTCTCGGAGGGCGGACGGCTGCTGCTCACGGGGCGCGCGCGGCCCGCGCGGTGGGACATCGCCCTGCCGGACCTGCGCTCGCGCCTGATGGGCGCCACGCTGGTCGCGCTCGATCCGCCCGACGACGCGTTGCTGGCCGCCCTCCTGAAAAAGCAGTTCCACGACCGGCAGATCCGTCCCGTCGAGGGGCTCGTCGCCTATCTCGTGCCGCGCATGACCCGCTCCGGCGCCGCGGCGCGCCACCTCGTGGCGACGATCGACCGCCTGTCGCTCGACGAGGCGCGGCCGGTCTCGGTACCCTTGGCGCGCAAGGCGCTCGAAGTGTCGCAGAACCGTGATGAAGATGGGGCAGAAGACAGACCATGACGATCGCAGATTTCCTGACCTCCCCGCTCCCCGACCCGTCCGATCCGCCCGAGGGCGAGGATTTCGCCGGGCCCGACCGCTACTTCAACCGCGAGCTCAGCTGGCTCGCCTTCAACTGGCGCGTGCTGGAGGAGGCCGAGAACCCACGCGTGCCGCTTCTGGAACGGCTGCGCTTCCTGTCGATCTCGGCCACCAATCTCGACGAGTTCTATACCGTCCGCGTCGCGGGGCTTCGCGAGCTCGCGCATGCCGGCAACACCACGCCCGCCGCCGACGGCCGCACACCGGCCGAACAGCTCCGCCTGATCAATTCCGACGCGCGCCGGCTCCTCGCGCGCCAGCAGGACGTCTATCGCCAGCTCTGCACCGAGATGGCCGACGAGGGCATCCAGATCCTCGCCAAGGAGGACCTGTCGCGTGCGGACGAGAAATATCTCGACGACGTTTTCCTGAGCAACGTCTTTCCGATCCTGTCGCCGCTCGCCATCGATCCCGCGCATCCGTTTCCGTTCATCCCCAATACCGGCTACACGCTGGCATTGCAGCTCGAACGCAGTGCCGACAAGAAGACGCTGCGCGCGCTCCTGCCGATCCCGCATCAGATCGACCGGTTCCTTCCCCTGCCCGCGCCCGAGGGGCAGCACCGGTTCCTGCCGCTAGAGGATCTGCTGCTGATGCATCTGGGATCGCTTTATCCCGGCTATCAGATCAAGGGGCACTGCACCTTTCGCGTCCTGCGCGACAGCGATCTGGAGGTCGAGGACGAGGCCGAGGATCTCGTGCGCGAATTTGAGGTCGCGCTGAAGCGGCGCCGCCGCGGCGAGGTCGTGCGCATGACGATCAGCGCGGGCGCGCCCGCCGGGCTCAAGCGCATCATCATGTCCGAGCTTCCGGTGCGCGACGACGAGGTGGTCGAGGTCGACGGCATCATCGGTGTCGCCGCCCTGTCCGAACTGGTCCTGTCGGAACGCTCCGACCTGCTCTGGCCCACCTTCACGCCGCGCGTGCCGGAACGCGTACAGGATCACGACGGCGACATGTTCGCCGCGATCCAGCAAAAGGACATGCTGCTCCACCACCCTTACGAGACGTTCGACATGGTGATCCGCTTCCTCGCGCAGGCGGCGAACGATCCACGCGTCGTGGCGATCAAGCAGACGCTCTATCGCACCTCCTACGACAGCCCGATCGTCGACGCGCTCTGCGAGGCGGCCGAACAGGGCAAGTCCGTCACCGCGCTTGTGGAGCTCAAGGCCCGGTTCGACGAGGCCGCGAATATCCGGCAATCGCGCAAGCTCGAACGCGCGGGCGTGCACGTGGTCTACGGTTTCCTGAACCTCAAGACCCACGCCAAGATCAGCACCGTGGTCCGCCGCGAGGGCGACAGGATGGTCACCTATTCGCATTTCGGGACGGGCAACTACCACCACATCACCGCGCGCATCTATACCGACCTGTCGCTCTTTACCTGCGACCCGGCGCTGGGGCGCGACGGGACGCGGCTCTTCAACTACCTGTCGGGCTATGCGCAGCCGCAATCGCTGGAAAACCTCTCGATCTCGCCGATGGATCTGAAATCTACCCTGATCAAGCGGATCGGCGAGGAATCCGCGCATGCCCGCGCCGGCCGCCCGGCCAAGATCTGGGCCAAGATGAACGCGCTGATCGAGACCGACGTGATCGACGCGCTCTACGACGCGTCGCAGGCCGGCGTCGAGATCAGCCTGGTCGTGCGCGGCATCTGCGGGCTCAAGCCCGGCATCAAGGGGCTTTCGGAGAATATCCGCGTCAAGTCGATCGTCGGGCGGTTCCTCGAGCACAGCCGCATCGTCTGCTTCGGCAACGGTCACGGCCTGCCGTCGAAGAAGGCGCGCGTCTATATCTCGAGCGCCGACTGGATGGGGCGCAATCTCAACCGCCGGGTCGAGACGCTGGTCGAATGCACCAATCCGACCGTGAAATCGCAGATCGTGGGACAGATCATGGCCGCCAACATGGCCGACGAGGCGCAAAGCTGGGTGCTCAGGCCCGACGGCACGTTCTTCCGCCCCGACCGCGAAGAGGGCAAGAGGCGCTTCAACTGCCACCGCTTCTTCATGGAGAACCCGTCGCTCTCGGGGCGTGGCTCGGCGGGGGCAAGCGACGTTCCGGAACTCACCCACTCCGACGATTGACGGGGCGGGGCGCAGCGGGCAGTCTCGCGCGCAGTCCGAGGGAAGAGACATGATCGACGGCACGTCCGACAAGCACGACGAATTCGGGCCATTCGGCAGACCGCTCTTCGACGATCCCTCCGCGCGGGCGCTGAGCCGGGTGGGGGTGATCGACGTCGGGTCGAACTCGGTCCGGATGGTCGTCTTCGACGGCGCGGCGCGGTCGCCGGCCTATTTCTTCAACGAAAAGGTGATGTGCGGCCTCGGGCGCGATTTTGCCGAGACCGGCCGCCTGCATGTCGAGGGGCGCGACCGCGCGCTTCGCGCGATGAAGCGTTTCGCGGCATTGGCCCGCGGCATGGGGGCCGATCCCATCGTGACGGTGGCCACCGCCGCGATGCGCGAGGCCGAGGACGGGCCCGAATTCCGCGACCTCGTGGAGCGCGAGACGGGCCTGCCGATGTGGGTCATCGACGGCCAGGAAGAGGCGCGGCTCTCGGCGCAGGGGGTGCTTCTGGGCTGGCCCGGGGCCGAGGGGCTGGTCTGCGACATCGGCGGCTCGTCGATGGAGCTCGCGCAGATCTCTGGCGGCCGTGTCGGCAAACGCGTGACCTCGGCGCTGGGGCCTTTGCGGCTGCAGGGGATCGGCGGCGGCAAGAAGCAGGTCAAGGCCGAGATCAAGTCCGTCCTCGAAGATCTGGTCAAGGAGGTGGGCACAAGGCACAAGCGCCTCTTTCTCGTGGGCGGCTCGTGGCGCGCCATCGCCAAGATCGACATGGTCCGTCGCGGCTACCCGCTGCACGTGCTGCACGAATACCGCATGACGCCCAAGGCCATCTACGAGACGCTGGCCCATATCGAGGCGCGGGACCAGCAAACCCTCCGGGCCGAGACCGGCATCGGCGAGACGCGGATGGCGCTAGTGCCGCTCGCCTCGCTGGTGCTTCGGCAGCTGGTGCGGGCGCTGAAGCCGCGCGAGATCGCGATCTCGAGCTACGGCATCCGCGAGGGGCTGCTCTACGAGCAGATGCCGCAACGGCTGCGCGATCGCGATCCGCTGATCGAATCGTGCCGGTTCCAGGAGCAGAAGGACGCGCGCCTGCCGGGCTTCGGACGGGCGCTCTATCATTTCATCGCGCCGCTCTTCAAAGGCGAGCGCGAGAGCCAGATGCGCATCATCCGCGCCGCGTGCCTGCTCCACGACGTGAGCTGGCGCGCGCATCCCGATTACCGGCACGAGGCGTGTTTCGACAACGCCACCCGCGCCAATCTCGGCGGCCTCACCCATTCCGAGCGGGTCTTCCTCGGCCTGTCGCTGCTGCATCGCTACAAGAATTCGCGTCAGGGCACCCGGTTCGAGGACATCATCACTATCCTCGACGAAAACCAGATCGCCCAGGCCGAGATCCTCGGACGCGCGATGCGCTTCGGGGCGATGTTTTCGGCCGAGACACCCAATACGCTCGGCAAACTGCGCTGGTTTCCCAAGAAAAGGCATCTTGAGTTGCATCTGAGCGACACGGCGCAGGATCTCTTCGGCGAGGTCGCGCAATCGCGGTTCGGATCGCTGGTCTCGGCACTCGCCGCGACATCCGAGGTCAAGAGGGTGCGTCCCGAGACGATCCTTGTGGAACCCGCGCGCCACCAAGGCGCCTGAGGCAAAGTCAGATCTCCGTCTCTCCGCCCGGCTGCGGCGGCTCCGCCTGGTCCTTGCGGCGGATGATGATGTCACCGTTGGGCAGCATCTCCGGCGGCTGGTAACGGCCGAGATCATCGACGTCGATGCCCTCGAAATCCCATTCCCGCAACGCGTCGGCCAGATCGCGCATCGCGGGCTCGACCTCGCCCATCAGGCCGCGCATCAGCCGGCGTGCGCCTTCCTTCATCATGTCGACGCCGCCCTCGATGTCTTCGGGGGTGCCGCCTTCCTGGGCGGAAGCGGGGGTCGTCGACAGCGCCAGAAGCAGGATCAGGACATATCTCATGCGAGAATACTTAGCGCCCGGACCGGCCGCTTCCAGTCATGCGGCGCGCCCCGAAATCTCCTCATAGGCGCGGTTGATGTCGATCAGGCGCCGCTCGGCCATCCGCACCGCCTCCTCGGGGACGCCGCGGGCGATCACGCGGTCGGGATGGCTCTCGCGGACGAGCTGGCGCCAGCGCCGGCGCACCTCCGGCTCCGACGTTCCGGGATCGAGGCCCAGGACCGACCAGGGGTCCGGTTCCGCACCGGGGACGAACCGGGTGCGCAGCCCTCGAAATTCCCGGGGGTCGATCTCGAATATCTCGCCCACGCGGCTCAGAAAGGCATCTTCGTCGGGATGATAGTCGCCATCGGCCATCGCGATGAAGAACAGCCCCTCCATCAGGTCGCAAAGCGTGCGGTCGCCGGGCTCGAACATGGCGCGGATGCGGGCGGCGTATTCCTCGAACCCCGCGACGTCCTGTCGCGCGAGGTTGAAGACTCGCGCGGCCGCGGCCTCGTCCGTCTCGGGGATGTGGAACACCTCGCGAAAGGCAGTGACCTCGCCGCGGGTCACCTGCCCGTCGGCCTTGGCCATCTTCGCGCCGAGGCCGATCACCGCGATGGTGAACGCCACCGACCGCTCGGGCGGGCTTCGCAGACGGTCGAACACCGCGGCGAGGCCTTCCCCGGCCGCGAGCGCCGCGAGCGCGTCGGTGATGCGTTGCCAGATCGACATGCGCCGCCCGCCTACTCGGCCATGCTGCGGCTCGACAGCGTGACGAGCCCGCGCGGGGTGATGATCTCGGCATCGATCGCGGGATGCGTCCCCACCTCGAGGGTGACATTCGCCGTCTGCCCCAGAGCGGGCCATTCCGCCCCGAGCCGCTCCATCTCAGGATGGCGCAGGACGATCCGTTTGAGCTTGCACGCGCTTTCGGACAGCGTGGCATGCGCGCGCTTGCCCTTCCACTGGATGAGCGCGGGCAGCACGTCGTCACCGGGCAGATGCCCGTCGCGCGGCACGGCCATCGACCAGGCGAGATCGCCGCGGGTGAATTCCACGACTTCGCCCATGCCCATGGGCGCCTGGCCCAGCTGTCCGCGAAGATCCGTGCAGCGCGCCACCCAATTGCCGAGCCTCGGCCGGGCGATGCGATCGTCGAGCCCGAACCAGCGCGGCCGGCCTGGCGCCTCAGCATCGGGATCGGTCGCGATGACCTCGAGATACACGTCCGGCCCCAGCGACAGGAGGCGGTTATGGGTTCCCATCAGGGGGTGCTTGCCCCCCGGTTGAAGCTTCTGGCCCAGCATCTCTTCAATGGCGGCCGTGCCCTCGTCAAGCGTGGGTGCGACGAAGGCCAGGTGATCGATTTCCATGCGGTGTCCTTTTCAGTGCCCCGGCCGGAATGCGCCGGATGCGCCCCGCGCTTATCCATCTCGGGGCGAAACGACAACCGCGCCGAAAGACGCAAGATCCCGCACCCGCCTATCATCTTCGCGTTGTGGGGGTGTGGGGTGCGGGGTTTCATCTTGTGCTGGACTGGATGAGGTCGAGGATGCGGCGGGCGGCGGCGGGGATGTTGGTTCCGGGGCCGAAGATGGCGGCGACGCCGGCGCGTTCGAGGGTGGCGTAGTCCTGGGCGGGGATGACGCCGCCGCAAACGACGAGGATCTCGCCCGCGCCCTGCTCCCTCAGCGCGGCGATCAGCTTCGGGGCGAGCGTCAGGTGGCCCGCCGCCTGGCTCGAGATCCCCACCACGTGCACGTCGTTGTCGAGCGCGTCCTGCGCCGCCTCCTCGGGCGTCTGGAAGAGCGGGCCCACATCCACGTCGAAGCCGATATCGGCGAAGGCCGTGGCGATCACCTTGGCGCCGCGATCGTGCCCGTCCTGGCCCATCTTGACGACCAGCATGCGCGGCCGCCGGCCCTCCGCCTCGGCGAAGGCCTCGACATCGGCCTGGATCGCCGCGAAGCCCGCATCCCCCTCGTAGGCCGCGCCGTAGACCCCCGCGAGCGTGCGGATCTCGGCGCGGTGCCGCCCGAAGACCGTCTCCATCGCCTGGCTGATCTCGCCCACGGTGGCGCGCGCCCGCGCCGCCGCGACGGCGAGCTCCAGCAGGTTCGCCTCACCCCGCGCGCCGTCTTCCAGCGCGGCGAGGGCCGCATCGCAGGCCGCCTGGTCGCGGCGCGCGCGCAGATCGGCCAGACGCGCCATCTGGCTCTTGCGCACGCCGGCATTGTCGATGCTGCGGATGTCGAGCGGCTCCTCCTTCTCGAGGCGGAACCGGTTGACGCCCACGATCACCTCCTCGCCGCGGTCGATGCGGGCCTGCTTCTGCGCCGCCGCCTCCTCGATCCTGAGCTTGGGCATGCCGCTCTCCACGGCCTTCGTCATGCCGCCCAGATCGTCGACCTCGGCGATCAGCGCGCGCGCCTTCGCGATCAGCTCGGCCGTCAGCTTCTCCACGTAGTAGGACCCCGCCAGCGGATCGACCACGTTCGTCACCCCGGTCTCGTGCTGCAGGATCAGCTGCGTGTTGCGCGCGATCCGCGACGAGAAATCCGTCGGCAGCGCGATCGCCTCGTCGAACGAGTTCGTGTGCAGCGATTGCGTGCCGCCCAGAACCGCCGACATCGCCTCGTAGGCCGTGCGCACGATGTTGTTGTAGGGATCCTGCTCGGCCAGGCTCACCCCGCTCGTCTGGCAATGGGTGCGCAGGATCTTCGAGCGGTCGTCCCGCGCGCCCGCCTCGGTCATGATCTCGTGCCACAGGAACCGCGCCGCCCTGAGCTTCGCGGCCTCCATGAAGAAGTTCATGCCGATCGCGAAGAAGAACGACAGCCGGCCCGCGAACTTGTCCACGTCCATGCCGCGCGCCACCGCCGTCTTCACGTATTCCTTGCCGTCGGCCAGCGTGAAGGCGAGCTCCTGCACCAGGTTCGCGCCCGCCTCCTGCATGTGGTAGCCCGAGATCGAGATCGAGTTGAACCGCGGCATCTCGGCGGCGGTATACGCGATGATGTCGGCCACGATCCGCATCGAGGGCGCGGGCGGATAGATATAGGTGTTGCGGACCATGAACTCCTTGAGGATGTCGTTCTGGATCGTGCCCGAAAGTTTCGCGCGCGAAACATCCTGCTCCTCGCCCGCCACGATGAAGCTCGCCAGCACCGGGATCACCGCGCCGTTCATCGTCATCGAGACCGACACTTCGCCGAGCGGGATCCGGTCGAACAGGATCTTCATGTCCTCCACCGAATCGATCGCCACGCCCGCCTTGCCCACGTCGCCCTCGACCCGCGGATGGTCGCTGTCGTAGCCGCGATGGGTCGCCAGATCGAACGCCACGCTGACCCCCTGCTGGCCCGCGGCGAGCGCCCGGCGATAGAAGGCGTTCGATTCCTCGGCCGTCGAGAAGCCCGCATATTG
>CANLEQ010000011.1 GCA_947489705.1 uncultured Paracoccaceae bacterium | reverse complement strand
CGGGATCGCGGTATCCTCGGCGCCCGCGGCATCGGTCAGCGCGAGGCTCGGCGCGTCGGCGACGGGGGTGACCTCGACGGTGAGGGTGCCGTCGGTGACGGCGATCTCGCTGCCATCCTGGGCGGTGGCGCGGATGGCGAGGTCGATGGACCCCGAGAAGTCCGCGGGCGGGGTGAGCGTGAGGCCGGCGAGCTGGCCCGGGGCGAGGGTCCAGCTTCCATCCGCACCTTCGGTCCCGGCCGAGAGGGTCGCGCCTTCGGGCAGACCGGAGATGGTGATGTCGAGCGTCTCGGAGGGATCGGTAAGGGCGGCGTCGATGACGAGCGGGATCGCGGTATCCTCGGCGCCCGCGGCATCGGTCAGCGCGAGGCTCGGCGCGTCGGCGACGGGGGTGACCTCGATCGGGTCTGCGATATTCGGAGTGTCGGGCAATACCGGGGCAAGATCGACTTGCGGCTCACTGGGCGTCGCAGGCTCGGTGATCGGCTCTTGAGGTACGGCGGTTTCTGGATCGATCTCTTGCTCAGCCGACTCAACGACGGGGATATCTGTCGGCGGGTTGGGGACGCCGTTGTCCACGGCAACAGGCGGCTCCACTGGATCCACAGGCGCAGGAGTTTCCTCGGGCTCCGCCGTCTCTTCGTCGGGCTCCGCGAATTCATCCGGAGATACGACCGCAGGATCAGGGGATATGATCGCAGGAGCCTCGTCGGCCACGGGGACGATAGGCCCAATCTCCGTAACGGGGACGCTACCAGTCAGGTCATCAAGGTCTGCCTCGGTGATCGCACTCGCGACAAGCGGGCTTGCGGAACTCGTCGCCAAATCCGCCATTTCAGCATTGAGGTCTACAAACGTTTCCATGGCCATGGGCGACGCCGGCGAGACATTGTCTCCGGGCGCGGCGGCGGCTTCGATACCGGACGCCCCTGGATCCGAGGCAGGCGTCAGCGCTGCAACCGATTGCGCGCCCACTGGCCCCGCAATGTCCGAGAGAAGTGCAGGGGTCACCTCCACAAGGGGTGTGGCCGAACCCCCCTCTTCGAGGGTCTCTTGCTGGAATTGCAGATCGAGCCGGGCGGGCGTGCCAGTGTGGACGCTTGAGAAGGCGGCGTCCTCGCGCGAAATCGCCGGGCCCTGACCGTCGGAATCGTTGCCAAGCCCTCCGGTCGACAGACGACGCGTATTGGAATCTTCGGCCATTTCCGGTCCCTCATGACAGCGCGAACGAAGGTCAGTTTTGCCTGGAAAGGGGTAACAGATCGTTAATAGTCCCAGCCTATTCCGATCTTCAGGACAGAAGTTTCCTGGGATCTAGCGATATGCGGACTGACCTTATCCGATCTTCCAAACCTCATACCGTCGTTTGCTCGGGAAGCGAGCCGGCGTGAGTTTCATGGACCCATCTCCCGCGACGGGCGCATATGCGGGGCCGCGGAGCTATCGGGCATCCCTGCCGTTCCTGTCAGGAACGGCGGTCCTTTGCGCGTCTTTCCTCATCAATACACTGGCGATCGCCGCACCGCTGACCGCCCTCCTGATATACGACCGTGTGCTCGCAAACGAGTCGCGAGCGACACTCGCGATCCTGGCGGTCGGCGCGGTGGTCGTCATCCTGGCCGAGGCCCTTCTGAGGCTCATTCGCGCCGCGATCATCAGTCGTGCAAGCGCACATGCCGACTTCGTTGCGCGGAACGGGGTTGTGGCACGCATTCTCGAGCAGGATGTCCGGCCGGGAAGCCGAATGGCGCTGAGTGAACTGAACGGAAGGCTTTCGGCCGTCGGGGCATTGCGCGAATTGCGTCTCGCCAAATTCGTGGCGATCGTCGATCTGCCGTTCGCGCTGGCCTTTCTCGTCCTGGTGGGCCTGATCGGCGGCACGACCGTCGCACTGCCCATAGGCGCCTGCACGGCCTTCTTCATTGCGATCTTGCTTGTCTCCTTCGCAAACGAACGCTCCTTGCGAGGTCTGCAGAGCGCCGATCGGAGACGTTGGGCTTTCACCGAAGCGGTGACGCGCGGGCTCCATTCGATGGCGGCCATCGCGTCCCAGGTTCCGGTCGTCGACAAGTTCATCGATCATCAGCTTTCGCGGTCCGGCTCGCTCAGGCGTCAGAGTTTCGTCGACCTGCTTACGCGCGACGTGACGACGACCTTTTCGCAGGTGCTCGTCGGATCGGTGGTGGTGGCAGGCGCACTTGCCGTGCTGAACGACGATCTCAGCCTGGGAGGGCTTGCGGCCTGTACGCTTCTCGCCGGCCGGGCGCTCGAGCCTTTGCAGAACTGCCTCCAGCTTCTTGCCTTGTCCCGAAAGGCGAAGATTTCCCGGGACGACCTCGTCAGCCTCCCCGACATGGCGCCCGCAAGACACGTATCGCAGGAATGGGATCGTCCGCCGCAAATCCGTTTCGACGCGGTCAATATCGCGGGCCCCGGTGGGACGCCGGCCATGGTGACGGTGGCGGACGTTACGATCCCGGCCGGTACGATCGCGACCATTTCCGGCGACAGGGGGGTCGGCAAGACCTCGCTTGGTCTCTCCATTTTGGGAATGGCCCCGTTCGACGGCCATCTGAGCGTCGGGGGCATCGACGCCGGATCGCGAGAGGCCTATGCGATCCGCGCCCAGGCGAGTTACCTCCCGCGGCTGCCGCAACTGCCGGCCGGCCGACTACTCGATATCCTTACCGACGGATCCGAAACGCGCTACGCGGATGTCCGCTACCTCGCTCACCTGATCGGGTTGGACGAGACGGTGAAGCGGTTGCCGGCAGGGTACGACACGATCCTTCGGGGTGGCGGGGCGAGCGAACTTTCGACCGGCATACAACAGCAGATCGCGATCTGCCGGCTGCTGGCCAGGAAGCAGAAGCTGCTCGTGGCCGACGACGCGACGTGCGTTCTCGATGCGGCCACCGAGCTTCGCTTCGCAAATATCGTCAAGATGCTCGCGGGCGAGGCGACGGTGATCCTGTTGACCGACCGACCTTCGCTGAAAGCGATTGCCGCACGTCGCTTCGATCTTTCGGGCGGGTGCCTGACACTGCTTCCCAGCATGATCGAGGTGCCCAGGTGACTGCATTCGAAGCCGATTTCGCCAGCGACCTTTTCGCGAGCGACGAGCCGCGCTACGACGGCGTCCGCCTTTTGCTTACGCGGGCAGGGGCCGAGATCTCCACGGTCGATCTCGTCACCGCGGCGGAGTCCGGGGGCGGGGTATCCCTCGATTACCTGAGCAGGCTCTCGCTGGTCTTCGGTCTGGAGCCGCAGGTGGCGCGCGAGAGTATCGGCAATCTGATGCTCCGCTCGCCGCTCTTTGCATTCGAGGAACCGGACGGCGCGCTTTGGCTCTTCATGACCGGCTCCGACGGACTGCTCACCTGCGTCGACATCGAGGGTGCCGAACCCGCAAGTCGCCCCGCACCCGATGCCACCGGCCGCGCCCTCGTCTTCACAGAGGCCACGTCTCTGCGGCGCGGCGATCCTGCCTTCGGGACGATGCGAGCGATTCTGGAATGGAGCCGCAAGCCCCTTATCGCGATCGTCGGCATCACCTTCGCCTCGAACCTGCTCGGGCTGACGCTTCCGCTCTTTACGCTTGCGGTCTACGATCAGGTCCTGGCAGCCGGCGAGGCGCGAATGCTGGCGATACTGGTCGCGGGCCTCGCGCTCGGGCTCCTTGCCGACGCAATCCTGCGGATGATGCGCAGCAAGCTGGTCAGCCGCAGCGCCGCGCATCTCGATGCCCGTTTGTCATCGAGGATCTTCGGGACCCTCATGCGGCGGAGCGATGGAACGCCAATCGCGGTCGGGGGGGCCACGTCGGCGCGACTGCGCGACCTGGAACGCATCCGTAGCTTCGTCTTCGGCTCCGTAGGGGTCTCGCTGATCGAGGCGCCGTTCGCGTTGATCTACGTCATTGTCCTGATCCTGCTGCTGGGCTGGATCGCGATTGTCCCGCTCGGCTTCCTCTTCGCGGGGTTCACCGTGGCGATGGTGCTGTTGGCATCCGCCTCGAGGCGTGGCCGGGCGGCGCTTGCCCGCGCCGAGGAATACGGCTCGCTCTGCACCGAGATCGCCGGCCGCCTCGGCACGATCCGTGTCGAGGGAACGCAGCAGATATACGAAGGCCGTTTCAGGGATGCTTCCGCCCGGCTCGCCGAAGCGGAACTCCTTCAACAGCGGACAGCCCAGATGGTGCAGCTCACCTCAGGGGTCCTCGTGTCGTTGACCGTTCTCATAACGCTGACCGTCGGGGCACTTGTCTCCATGGAAGGTGGCCTCTCGGTCGGCGCGCTGATCGCATCGATCGCACTGGTCTGGCGGATGTCGGCCCCTCTGCCGGCACTCCTGCAAGCGCGCCTCAGGTGGTCCGACGTGAGCGAGGCACTTGCCGCCACGAGCGACCTTCTCGCGCCGTCCGGCGAAGAGACCAACCACGCAGGCGGTAGCGGTAACGGTCGCACCATGCTGGGGCGCGTCGCGTTTTCCTCGGTGAATTTCACCTATGCGCGCGGGAACTCGGCCGCGATCCGAAACCTCTCCTTCGACATCGGAGCGGGAGAAATCGTTGCGATCACCGGCCATAGCGGCGCGGGCAAATCCACTCTGCTCGACCTGGTCGGGGGAATGCTCAAACCACAATTCGGTTCGGTGACGATCGATGGCGTGAACCCGCAGCAGGTCGCCGCAAGCACGCTCAGCCAGTCGATCGGCTACCTTTCCCGGGACGTAGCACCGGTTCCGTTCACCATCCGCGAGTTTCTGCGCCTGGGTGTCGATCCGATCGACCGTCTGGAGATCGACGACATCTGTGACCGGCTGGGCCTCGCATCGGAGATCGCGGCCCTTCCGCTTGCGGAAGAGACGCCCATGACCGACCTCCACGAGGGCAGCGGCCTTGCCCGCGGGCTGGCGCTTGCACGGGTGCTGGCCTCCAACGTAAGCCTCCTGCTGCTCGACGAGCCGGACGCGGCGAGCAAGACGGCGCGCACGGCCCTTTTGGCGGAGCTTCAGGCCCTCAGGGGCGAAACCACCGTCCTCCTTGTCACCCACGAGCCGAGCTTCATCGAGATCGCTGACAGGGTCCTGATCCTGAACGCGGGCGCCCTCGTGAGAAACTGTGCCCCGAGTGACATTTCAAGAAAGAGACAGGCTCTATGACGAACCGCATCTCGAACCCCTCACAGGTTGGCGACGCGCAGCATTCGCCCATCAGCGCGAGCCAGCTCTTCGACGAGAAGCGGACGAGCCGCTTCGCCGTGGCCACCGTCTTCGCCCTCGGAACAGTTCTCGCAGGGGCGGTGGGCTGGTCGGCGATCATGCCACTGGCCGAGATCTCGACCAGCGCGGGTGAAGTCGTGACCTCCGTGGCGCCCTATCGGGTGCAGCATCTCGAAGGTGGCATCGTGTCCCGCGTCATGGTGGAGGAAGGCGAAACCGTCTCTCGTGGGCAGACGCTGCTCGTCCTTGCGCCCAAGATCGCGGAGACCGAACTGTCGCAGCTGCGCACACGCTACGCGGCGGCGGACGTCCGGATCGGCCTGCTGACCGAGGCGCTGGACGGAACCTTGCCCACCGAGATCGACGACGGAAACGAGCATCTTGCGATCGTGGCCGCCGAGATCACCGCGCTCGAAGCGCGCCGCGAAAGCTACGAGCGCCAGGCGGCCGTTCTGCGTCAGCAGATGGCAGAGCGCCGCGCGGAACTTGCCACGCTCGACATCCGCAAGGCCGCCTTGGCCGAACAGGTCGAACTGGGGCGCGAGAAGATTGCCGCCCAACGCTCGCTGTTTAGAAGCGGCAACTTTCCGAGGCTGCAGATCATCGACGAGGAACGCGATCTGTTGCGGCTCGTCGGGACGCAATCCGAGATCGACAGTGAAAAGCTGCGGCTGACAGAACGGACCCGCGAGGCCGAGGCCCGGATCGCGGAACTTCAGGCGATCTTCCAGGCGGAACTCGCCTCCGAGATCAGCGCTCTTACCAACGAGGCCGCGGAACTGCAACTCGCGATCTCCCAGGCGGAGGACCGCGTCGGCCGTCTCACGGTCTCCGCGCCCATCGCAGGCCGGGTCCAGAACCTCCAGATCCGTTCGGATGGCGGTGTCATCGCGCCCGGCGCGGTCCTCATGAGCATCGTGCCCGACGACGCGGAGCTGCGGGTCGAGGCCCGGGTCTCCACCGCCGATGTGGGCCATGTCAAACCGGGTCAGCCGGTGGAGATCAAGGTCGAGACATTCGACTACAGCCGCTTTGGAACGATCGACGGCCAGATCTCTCAATTGTCGCCGACGACGTTTCTCGATCCTGACGGACTTCCCTACTTCAAGGCGACGATTGCGCTGGTGAATGATCGCGTCGGAAACGGCGAAGAACTGCAGCTCTCGCCCGGCATGACGGTGACGGCCGATATCGTGACCGGCGAGAAAACGCTTTTCAGTTATCTTACGACGCCGATCCTCAAGAGCTTGGACTCAGGCCTGCGCGAGCGGTGAACGTCAAGAGCCGCGTCGATTCCAGTCGTCTATGATTTGTGAATGCGCACTTCCCCGCTCAAGGAGCCACGCGCTCGGCCCGGGAGCGTCGCGAGACACACGATGAACCGAGATGACGATGTCGTGGATTTGGGCTCCGGGGAAATGTCTTCGCAGAGCTTCTACCTCGGTCCGATCTTTGTACATGTAGGTTCTACATGGTGGTAATCGCGGTATCAGGACGCACTCAGCCGAGCGGGACAGGGCGCGTCAGGTGCCGTAGCCGCGCCGTGCCTTGCTGCGGGCCATGCTCAGCAGGGATGTGACGGCTTCGCCCTCGTCCGCATGGTGTTCGACAAGAACACGGCCACGAGTGCCGATGCGGCCCCATTCCCGGATCAGGCTCGCGCCGCCGAAGAGGTCGGGCTGCACCTGCATCAGGTAGAAGCGCCGCATGTTGTACTCGAGATCGATCCGACGGAGCTTAACGTGGGTCGGGAAGATCTCGCCCTGTTCATCGGCTGAAGACATCGCGCGTGTTCCAATGATCCGTATGATCCAATGCTCCCCATGCCATTGGCATGGCACGGGGCAGCGCAGTCAAGCGTCCCGACGGATCAGCTCTTGGGCTCGATAAGGAATTCGTCGAGAGGGGTCCCGTTCTCGAGAGCCTCCTTGATCCAGGCCGGCTGACGACCGCGGCCGGTCCACGTCAGGGAGGGGTTCTCAGGGTGCCGGTATTTCGGCGGGTTCGGCGCTTTCCCTTTCTTGCCCGACCCGTCGGTCAGCTCCGAAAGCGAGAAACCCATCTCGCGGGCCACTGCTTCAGCCGCGGATCTTGCTTCCTGCTTCCGGCGGTCTTCGTAGGTCTCGACCGCCTTGTTCACGTCTTTCTGGAGCTTCTTCAGTTCGTCGAGTGTCAGGCTGCTCAAGTCGATATCTGCCATCGTGGTCCGTTTCGTTTGGGAGGCACAAACTGGCCTCGGGTTGGGATCTAGCGAGTTCTAGAAAAATCGCTTGCTTCGCAAGGAGATGGTAGCGTCCCATCACGTGGTGGACTTTTGCGCTGCGCGGGCGGTGTAACCGGGGTGGCCATCGAGGACGTCGGTTATGGTGGAGTTTGCAAGCTTCAACCACAGACCGATGGAGACCCCGATGACCGAGACCAACATGCCGTTGATCGAGCTGCTGCAAAAGCACGATGAGGGCGATTTCCTGCGCGCCGTGACCGAGGCGGTGCTCCAGACGCTGATGGAGCATGACGTCGAAGGCGTGATCGGCGCCGGACGTTACGAGCGCGGCGACGGGCGGCAGACCTACCGGAACGGTTATCGCGATCGCGAGCTGAAGACCCGGCTGGGCGCTCTGAACCTGCGGGTGCCCAAACTGCGGCAAGGATCGTATTTCCCCGGTTTCCTGGAGCCGCGCCGGACGTCCGAGAAGGCGCTCGTGGCCGTCATCCAGGAGGCGTGGATCGGCGGCGTCTCGACGCGCAAGGTCGACGACCTGGTGCAGGCCATGGGACTGTCCGGGATCTCGAAGAGTACGGTGTCGAAGCTCTGCAAGGACATTGACGAACGGGTCGGAGAGTTCCTGAACCGGCCGCTTGCCGGTGACTGGCCCTATCTGTGGCTCGACGCCACTTACCTGAAGGTGCGCGAAGGCGGGCGGATCGTCAGCGTCGCCGCCATAATCGCTGTCGCGGTCAATACAGACGGGCGGCGCGAGATCATCGGCATGACCGTCGGCCCCTCGGAGGCGGAGACCTTCTGGACCGAGTTCCTGCGCAGCCTGAAGGGACGAGGCCTCGACGGGCTAAAGCTGGTCATCTCCGACGCCCATACCGGCCTGAAGGCCGCGATCGTGCGGGTTTTTGACGCGACTTGGCAGCGGTGTCGCGTCCATTGGATGCGCAACGCGCTGGCTCACGTGCCCAAGGGCCAGCACACGGTCGTCGCCGCCGCGATCCGCCAAGCCTTCACCCAGCCCGACCAGAAGGTCGCGCAGGAGGTCTGGCGCCACGTTGCTGATCAACTCCGCCCCCGCTGGCCGAAGCTCGCAACGCTCATGGACGACAGCGAAGGCGACGTGCTGGCCTATATGGCGTTCCCGGCACAGCACCGCACCAAGCTGCATTCGACGAACCCACTGGAACGCCTGAACAAGGAGGTGAAGCGCCGCGCCGATGTCGTCGGGATCTTCCCCAACGAGGAGTCGATCATCCGCCTGATCGGGGCCGTCCTGTTCGAGCAGAATGATGACTGGCAAGCGCAGCACCGCTACATGCAGGTCGAAGCGTTCGGCCTGATCGACACCGCCCAGATCGACCCGCTTCTCAGCATCTCAACACAGGCCGCCTGATCGATGTCCTCGACCGGCCATCCCCGAATTTACACCAGCTTGACGGACGTGACCAAGGAGATAATGCACGTTTCTCATCAGGCGAGGGGTAGGTACCCATCCTGGTAATGTTCGCGCGCGGGATCGACACCAGCCACTCGCGCACTGCAATTATAAGCCAGGAATAACTGGTCATTGCAGCCACGAGTTGGGAATGCTGATCGCTGTGATCGGGCGGGTTAACGAGATCAGACGGATCGTCGGGATGTTTCCCGCTTTCGCCACGATCGCGCCAGGAGGCGGTCGAATATTTATGCGATCCATTCGCGATGCTCGATTTTGTCAGATCCTACATAGAAGAACGTGCGCAGATCCGGCGCGAGGTTGACGCGCTCTTAGCCGAGTATGGCACCGACAGCTTCCTCGAGGCCAAAGACCGGGCGTTCGACATAATGGGCAGGACCGGCTGGGACAGCACTGAGACAGAGCGGGCCTGGAATGTCGTCCGTGGCGTTGAGTTACGTCTCAAGATCCATCATCAGCCCGACACGGCAACCCGGTATCTCGAACGGCTGCCGCGCTGAGCAGAAGTGCGGGGCTCGGCAGGGAGACAGCCGTGGCACTACGTTCCGGCGATCTCTCCGATCGGCATATCGAGGTGAGGGTAGCAGGGGCCCATTCATCAACTCCGTGTAACTCGCTGTTTTAGTACTGGAGTTGAACTTCGCTTGTGAATCCACCCCCGTCCGCAAACGTGAATCGGATAATGGAATTTATGTTATATTATGACATTATTCCGCCAACGTTTCTCGGCGACGAGGCTTCGGCAAATGCCTCAAGAAAACCCATTCAGAACGCTCAAACCCTATTTTCACCGGTTCACAGATCTATCCTACTTACGCATACCCTACTGCCCATTGAGCGTGCCCTTTATGGTGAACCGCACACCTTTGTCCTTGAACTCGATGTCTGACGTTCCATTGAAATATCCACCCGTCACCCGGTTGAGGATTTGCATCCCGAAGCCCTTATGTGACGGAATGCCAATGTGCGGGCCATCTTTCTCCGTCCAGCTGAATAGAAAGTCGCGGTCGAATGTGAGGGTCCAGCTGACCTCGATGCGACCGTCAGGAACTGAGAGCGCGCCGTACTTCCCGGCATTGGTTCCAAGTTCGTGCAAAGCGAGCGTCAGCCCGAGGACCTGTGGTCCGGTCAGATCGACTTCGGGTCCACCTACCGTGATCCGCGCGTTTTCCGAAAAGTAGGGTGCAAGTGCTTGTTCTACGACATTGCGAATGCAGGCACCTTCGGCAGCGCGGCTTGTAAGTATGTCCTGCGCGCGACCAAGAGCCCCGAGCCTTTCGGTCACGACGCGCCTTCCTTCGACGAGCGAGGGGGCGTGGCGCAGACTTTGTACTGCGATCACTTGCGCCACGGTCAGCACGTTCTTCATCCGGTGCGCCAACTCGCGCATGACAAGATCACGATCCGCATCGGAGCGGGCCCGGTCGATAGCGGCATAGGTGCGGTCAGCGACGCCGCGGACGAAACGTATCTCGTCATCGGCCCAGTTTCTGGGTCGGATGTCGTGAACAAACATGACGGCCTTCAATCTACCTCGTTCCATCAGGGGAACGTTCAGCAAACCGCGGATGCCGATCCGCTCAAGGGGCATCGGGTCGGGAACCATGGAGTTGTGGCGGCAATCCTCCATCGCCACGGTTCCACCACCGCGCAATTCTTCGATGAAGTTCCCGTAAGTTTCGTAGCGGTGGCGCCCAACGATGCTCTGTCCGCCCGGCGCGTTCCAATCAGCGCGAATGTCTATGATAGATCCCGTGGCATCCAGATAACCGTGACCGGCTCGCGACGCATCAAGCGTTCGGGCAATCGTTTCGGCTGCCAGATCTGCCATCTCCTGCTCATCGAGCATGTCGCGCAGCTGGTTACCAAGGTCCAGAAGCGCGGTTTGGCGCAATATCTCTTTACGTTGCCCGGTACGATCACGGAGAATTTTCAGATAGCCGACTTGTTTGGCATTTGTGACGTTGGCGAGGTTTTTCTCGACTGTCAGCGCGTCTCGTTCAGGCCGCGATACCAGTGGCATCATGCGTCCCGACGCCCAGAACCGCCGCCCACCTTTGGCGACGTGCCAGCGCTCATCCTGGGCATGGCCCTCGCTGGCTGCGACACTCATTTCATAGCGCGGACGGTCTGTTTCCACGTCTTCTGGGGTGAAGAACATGGATACATGCTGCCCTACAGCTTCCTTTGCCGTCCATCCCATGATCCGTTCGCCGCCTTCGTTCCAGCTCGTGATCGTCCCATCCTGTGAAAGGGTGATGATCGCGTAATCTACGGCGCTATCGAGGACGAGTTGAGCGAGATGCAGAGGGTCATGACTGCCATCATTGTCAGGCGCCGATCGGTCCGAAGGATCGTCCGACGAAGTCTTGGTTTCGCTATTCATGTTGTGCCGAGGCATCCTCGCTCATTCGGCCCGCTCGATGGAGTATTCTGTCGCCTTCGTATGATGCAGGCATGTGTGTGTTCTTTAAAGCCTATGCTGTCCATCTGACAATCAGGCAGGCAACAAAGTACGGAGGTGGGGCGTTGCAAGCAACAAGCGGAAAACGTCTAGCCGCTGTCGAGGATGAGTTGATGATAAGTCTACAGGCACGAGGATTTTCAATTGACAGACATTCCGCCGAGCGCGCCCCCGGCTGCGCCTGCTCCTCGCAAGCTCGATGGGTGGATTGTTCTCCTCGTGGAAGACGAGCCTCTGATCGGGATGGATGTGACCGATACGCTGACCGACGCCGGTGCGACCGTGATCGGGCCAGTTCGGACCGCTGCCGCTGCACTTGAGGCGATCGACCAGGCGCATGCATCCCAAAGGATCACCGGGGCGGTGCTCGATGTCGACCTGAAAGGTCATACGTGTCAACACGTCGCTGACCGGCTTGCCAAGCTCGATGTTCCATTCATCCTGCATACCGGCAACTGGCCTGCCATTCATGATCTCGTTGCCAGTCTGGAAGCGCCTGTCGTTACCAAACCATCCAATCCGGACGATATCGTTGACGGGCTTGTCGGGTGCTGACCGCACGCCTCGTTAGGTGTTTGTCAAAGGGATCGGTCAAGTCTTCTCCCGTCGACCATGGTTTCAAATCTCCATGAGTTCATGTGAGGAAGAACAGGTGACCCCCTCCCCGGCATTCAAAACAACGTCAGGTTGATAACTGAACGATTTATCAAAGTGGTACGGATGTCTCGATGTTCGTTCGATCCTGCGGACCTCACCGTAGGGACATATTACCAAAGGGAGCCGCAATATGGGAAAAAGGGATCATGACGGAAGCCGCTGAAGAACCCGATAGCGTTTACCGGATCGAGCGCAGCCTGACGGGGACCGCCGGCCTGGATCATATCCTGCGCGGGGGTCTGACAAGCAGCCGGCTCTACCTCGTCGAGGGTACGCCCGGTACGGGCAAAACCACCCTGTCGTTGAAGTTCCTCTTGGAGGGGGCCTCGATCGGGGAAGCCGGGCTTTACGTGACGCTCTCCGAGACCACGAGCGAGCTGACCGCAGTTGCCCGGTCGCACGACTGGGACCTCGATGAGCTAGACCTTTTCGAGCTGGTCAACGAAGAAGGTGTAAGCAGCGACAACGCGCAGTCCCTCTTGCATCCGAGCGAAGTGGAACTGGGAGAAACTGTACGCGGTATCATCGCCAAGGTAGAGGAAACCAATCCGAAGCGCGTCGTACTCGACAGCTTGTCGGAACTTCGGCTCCTGTCGCAGAACCCGTTGCGCTACCGCCGGCAAATTCTGGCATTGAAGCATTTCTTTGCCAACCGAAACTGCACCGTCCTGATGCTCGATGACCGAACCGCAGAGCCGAGCGACCTGCAGCTGCACTCCATTGCTCACGGCGTTGTCCTGCTCGAGCAGACTGCAAGCGATTTCGGGGCGGAACGGCGACGCCTCAGGATCGTCAAGATGCGTGGACTGCAATATCGTGGCGGCTACCACGACTTCACGATCGAGAAGGGGGGCATCAGGGTCTATCCCAGATTGATTGCCGCCGAGCATCACACGAATTTCGATGCCCGGCCGTTGTCGACGGGCCTGGCGGAGCTTGATGCGCTGCTTGGTCAAGGGCTCACGCCGGGCACTAACACGCTGCTCTCGGGGCCGGCTGGCGTGGGCAAGACCACGACGGCCATTCGATGCATGATCGCAGCCTTGGAGCGCGGACAGAATGCCGCTTACTATCTTTTCGACGAACGGTTGGGAACGCTGCTGACCCGATCAGGCGCGCTTGGGATGGATCTGAGGCCTTATATCGAGAACGGACAGCTGATGATCCGGCAGATCGATCCGGCGGAACTCTCGCCTGGAGAGTTTGCCGGTGCGGTGCAAGAGTCGGTCGAGACGGATGGTGCGAGCGTCATCGTGATCGATAGTCTGAACGCCTACCTGCACGCGATGCCAAGTGACAAGTTCCTCGTTCTCCAGATGCACGAACTCCTGAGCTATCTCAGTCAGAAGGGTGTCATCTCGCTTATGATCCTGGCGCAGCATGGGATTACCGGAGAGCTGCGCTCGGACCTGGATGTCAGTTATCTCGCGGATACGATCATGTTGTTACGGTTCTTCGAGGCCGATGGCGAGATCCGCAAGTCAATGGCGGTCCTGAAGACCCGGACCTCCGATCACGAACGCACCATCCGCGAACTCGAGATCAACGAATCCGGTCTTGTCATCGGCGCCCCCATGAAAAGCTTTCAGGGAGTTCTGACCGGCAATCCCAGATATACCAGGAACGGAGACGATTTGGTCGGGGTCGCGGCGTATGCCGACAAGTAGCGGCCCTCGTTCTCGTCATGTCGCTATTGTCGCGCCGCATGGCCGCGATGCGAATGTTGCCAAGGACCTCCTCGTTGCGGCGGATCTCCCTTGCGTCGTTCTTCAGTCCCTCGCCGATCTTTGCCAGCTCCTGTCCGAGGGCGTCGGCTCGGTGTTGATCACCGAGGAAGTGCTCCAAGGCCCGGACCTCGCTACTCTGCAGGCCCGCCTGTCCGAGCAGCCGGCCTGGTCAGATCTGCCGTTCATCGTTTTGACGAACGGTGGCAGGGCGACCCGCACCGCCGCTGAACTCGATAGGATCGACGCGCTCGGCAATGCCCTTCTGCTCTCGCGGCCCCTGCATGGCGACGAGATCGTTCGCGCCGTACGATCGGCCCTCAAGGCACGGAGCCGCCAGTACGAGGTCCGTACCCGCATGCGGGAGCTTCAGGAGCGCGAGGCAGACTTGCGCGAAAGCGAACAGAAATTTCTCGCCATCGCCAACTCCGTCGACCAGATGATCTGGTCGACCCGTCCGGACGGCTTCCACGATTACTACAATGACCGATGGTACGAGTTTACCGGTGTGCCGACCGGGTCGACCGACGGCGAAGCCTGGAACGGCATGTTCCACCCTGACGATCAGGATCGCGCGTGGTCGGAGTGGCGACAAAGCATCGTCTCGGGTGATCCGTACCAGATTGAATACCGCCTCAGGCATCGCTCGGGGCAGTATCGCTGGGTCCTGGGACGAGCCCAGGCATCGCGAGATGCCGAGGGGCGGATCACGCGCTGGTATGGGAGCTGCACTGATATCCACGAACAGGTGCTGGCGCGGGAAGCACTGACCAAATCCCGCGAAGAGCTCGAAACCGCAGTTCATGACCGTACGGTCGAACTCGCCGACCTTTACACAAAAGCCCCGGTCGCCCTGCATTCCCTCGACGCCGCGGAACGCTTGGTCAGCGTGAGCGATCGCTGGCTGGCGTTCATGGGCTACGATCATCGAGACGAAGTCATCGGCCGCAAGATCACCAACTTCATCGCTGCCGAAACGCTTGATGTGCACGAGCAGTCTTACAGGCGGGACCTCTTTGAAAAGGGAATTGTGGAAGACCTGCCGTATATCTGCATCAAGAAGAACAGCGAAAAGGCGGATGTGCTCGTCTCGGCGCGCCTGACAAAAGCGGCTGATGGATCCGTGTACCGGATCATGTCGTCAGTCGTCGATGTAACCGAACGCAAGCGGGCGGAAGCGGCGCGGGATCAGGCGGAGGCGGCTTTACGACAAAGCCAGAAACTCGAGACGATCGGTCAACTTACCGGCGGTGTGGCGCATGATTTCAACAACCTCCTAATGGCGATCCGCTCGAGCCTCGAATTGCTGGAACGCCGGCTGTCCAAGGATGATACGAGATCCTTGGACTTCCTGGAAAACGCGATCAAGGCGACAGAACGCGGTGCCGGTCTCACGCAAAGGATGCTGGCTTTCGCCCGTCGGCAGGAACTCGATGCATCCTCGGTCGATGTCGGAAGCTTGCTCAACGGTACGCGGGATCTTCTGGAGCGATCACTCGGTCCCCAGGTAGAAATCGTCTACCGGATTTTACCGGATGCGATCCATGCGCATGTCGACGCCAATCAGCTCGAATTGGCCCTGCTCAATCTATGTGTCAACGGGCGGGACGCCATGGATGGTATCGGAACGCTGACAATCGAGCTGCAGCGTGTCACCCTCGGCAAATCCGACGATTTGGGCGCGGGGGATTACGTCAGTATTGCAATTGTGGATGCCGGAACCGGGATGGATGCGGCAACGATGGAACAAGCCATGGAGCCCTTCTTTACGACGAAGGGAGTAGGCAGGGGCACCGGCCTCGGCCTTTCGATGGTATATGGGTTCGCATCCCAGTCTGGCGGCACGTTACGGCTCTCGAGCCGGGTTGGACACGGAACCCGGGCCGAACTTCTTCTGCCGGCCACGGAGGCACCGGAGGAAAGTACGATACGTGTCACGCGAAAAGACCTTGCACCCGACCTAAAGGAGCAACCGACAACCGTTCTCGCGGTCGACGACGACGCTCTCGTACTGATGGGAACCGCCGGTTTGCTGGAGGATCTTGGCTACGACGTCCTGGAAGCGAGTTCCGGCAAGAAGGCCCTCGATCTTCTGAATGCCCGGCCGGACATTGATCTCGTTGTTACAGATCACGCCATGCCGAAGATGACCGGTGTGCAGCTGGCGAAGACCATTCATGACCAGCGCCCGGATCTCCCGGTAATTCTCGCCAGCGGATACGCGGAAATGCCCGAAGGTGGTGAAAAGCACATCGCCGTCAGGTTGGAAAAACCGTTCTCCGATACTCGATTGGCGCAGGCCATAGAACAGGCTTTCCAAAAGGTTGGTTTAACTTCATACCCTTATGATCTCTAGGAAAATCTGAATATTTCCAGGGCCGAGAATAACAAGATGACGGCAGTAGTCAGTGTGATGGCCACTAGGTGTTCGGTCCCGGCATGTGGTGGCGCGGATTAATCTTGAACCGATCTGGTTCTTCGGTCCAGCATTTGACGACGTGTTCGTATGGCGTGAGGCCGCGTAGGGTCTTGAGGCGCCGGGCGAAGTTGTAGGCTGCGATGAAGTCGGCGAGATGGGTGCGGAGCTGGTCGTGGCTGCCGTAGTGGTATCGCTTCACGGTAGCCTCCTTGATCGTGCGGTTCATCCGCTCGACCTGGCCGTTCGTCCAAGGGTGGTTCACCTTCGTCAGCCGATGCTCGATGCCGTGCTCGGCGCAGGCAATACCGAAGGCGTGGGCGAAGGCGCATTGGTCCTTCTTGCGATTGGTGAACTGGATGCCGTTATCGGTGAGAACTGTGTGAACCCGGTAGGGAAGTGCCTCGACCACCTCGCGCAGGAAGGCGGCCGCCGCCATCTTGCCGGCCTTGGGGACCAGCTTGGCGAAGGCGAACTTGGACGTCCGGTCGATGGCCACGAACATCCAGAACTTGCCTTCCTCGGTCCGCAGTTCGGCGATGTCGATGTGCAGGTAGCCGATGGAGTAGCGCTTGAACTTGGAGCGCTTGGGCTTATCGCCCTCGATCTCCGGCAGGCGGCTGATGTCGTGGCGTTGGAACAGCCTGTGCAGGGCCGACCGGCTGAGATGCGGGATGGAGGCCTGGAGCGCGTAGAGGCAGTCGTCGAGCGGCAGCAGCGTGTGGCGGCGGAAGGCGACACACATCGCCTCCTGCTCAGGAGAGAGCACGGACGAGCGGACCTCCTTCGGCCCCATCCGTGCGTCCTCGACGGTAGATCGCTTGCGCCACTTGCGGACCGTCTTCTCGTTGAGGCCATACCGCTCGGCTAACTCCGAGGCCGAAGCTTGCGATCGCTGTATCGCAGCTCGGACGGCGTGCGTGGTCGTGGCGCTCCCGTGCAGAACTTGGCCCATAGCGCGTCCCTTTCCTCAGGTAATGGCAGTCTGCCACCACACCGCGGGACTAAACACCTAAGCATAGCTCGTCGCCTGCGCTCCGTTCTGATCCTACCTGAGCGCTGAAACGGCCATTCGTGGAACCTGCGGCGAAATGGCGGTTCGAGCCCATTTTACCGAATGCCGTCCCGCAGTATTTTGCATGAGCAGAAAATCCCCTGCCTGTCATTAGGACCCGCGGCGCGTGGATCCTAGCTCGGAATGTCCACGCCGGATCTCTGCAGGCTCTTGGCGACATCGCCGTGATCCTGCGCGTCGCTGAATACCGAAACGTCCCCCGCCGGCTCGATGATCATCGCGGACACATGCGACAGCCGATCCACGCCGCGCTGGCGCATGAACATCAGGACCTCGTCCTCGACAACCCGTTCCCAGCGCATGTTCGTGTGCTGCAGCTCTCCCTTGAAGACCAGCAACGCGGGTTGCGACCGCACGAGCTTTCGGACGCCATCAAACTTCATGATGACGAGAGAGATCACGTAATCCATGGCGATCAAGGACGCTAAGGCGATCGCAGCATCGAGAAAGGCCACATTGTCGAGAATGATGAAGGAGCTCAGGACGGACCCGACCGTGAAGGCCAGAATTATGTCGTACATGTTGAACTGCGCGACCGTCCGCTTGCCGGACAGCCGGAGCAGGAAGAGCAGTAGCAAGAACCCCAAGATAACCGCTACGGGGATATGCCAGTAAGCGCCTTCGTCGTCGAAAAACATATGCTATTGTCCTTGTGTACCTCGCCCCCGGCGTCGTGCCGGGGGCGGGAGATCACTGCTGTTCGGTCTGCGTGCCGGTCCCCGGACGGGCCTTGCCGAGATCGGGCTTTTGGCCGAGCGGCTCGACCTTGTCCTTCGCCGAGAACTCGGCGCGACCGTCCAGGGAGGGACCGGAGGTCCAGCGCCCTTCGGGCGTCGGCTCATCCAGCGAGGTGTTGAGGAAGTAGTAGCTGTGCTCCGTCGCCTCGTGCTCTTCGGGCGTCGAGTTCGGAATCGGCAGCTGCTGGTTCCAGCCACCCAGTTCCTCGATCACCGCGAGCCACTGCTGCTGGTGCATCGTGTCGCGCGCGATGAGGAAGGACAGCATGTCCTTCATCCCGGCATCGTCGGTCATGTTGTAAAGGCGACTGGCCAAGACCCGCCCACCCGACTCGGCGGTGGCGTTGGCCATCATATCCGCGGCGAGATTGCCGGTGGCATAGACATGGCTCATGTCGAAGGGCACACCGTTGGCGTTCACAGGCATGGCCGACAGCCCCGAGCTGAGAATATGTCGCGGGTTGGCCCCGCCCATGATCGCGTGAACGACGGGGTCCTTCGCAGCCTCTTCCTGCACCGAGACCGGTGCGCCTTCGAGGTTCAGCGCGACTGCGTGACCGAGGAACTCGATGTGGCTCAACTCTTCTGTGGCGGTCATCATCAGCATGTCACGGTATTTCGCGTCGCCGCGCGCGCCCATGGCCTGGAAGAAGTACTGCATTGCCACGCGGATCTCGCCCTCAATGCCGCCGATCGCCTGCTGGAGGTACTTGGCGAAAACGGGGTCGGGGGTATCGACCCGTACCTCATACTGAAGCTTGCTGGAATGATGGAACATTGTCGTCTCCTTTGGTGGACAGTGAAGGAAGGCTTGGCCAGTCGGCGCGGGGCACCAATGCGGCCAGGCGTCGTTCGAGCCCGGCGCATTCGCGTTCGAGGGCAACGGCATTGGCGGCGAGGCGCGTGCCAGCGAGGGTTCGTTCTGCGATCGTGTCGGCCATTCCGCCGGGTGCTCGACCGCGCAGACGGCAGGAGGCGACGACCACGGCATCCCAAGGCCGCGCGATCCGAAGGCCACGACCGATCAGCGCAGCGGCCATCCGGCGGTCCTCATGGCACGATACCGGATGGATGCCGCCGACGGCGCGGTAAGTCGAGGCGCGCCAGGCGATCAGCGCACCCGGATTTTGGCCGTGCGCCGGAAACGGGTCCCACTGGCGTTTCGCGACTGCGGAGGCGATCAGGGCCCGTAGGCTGTCGCGCCGGTCCTCGGCGGAGCCGTGCCGTTGGACCAACCTCGGCAGGCTTGCGAACTCGGTCTTTTCAGGCACGACCCGGCCGAAGACGGCATCGGCACGCTCGAGCGCCCGCGACACCGCGGCCACGCAGCCGGGCGCGAGCGTGCAGTCGGCATCCGTGGTGAACAGAATGCGCGCTCCGCGATCCAGCGCGGCTTCGAGGCCGATGGCCCGCGCCGCACCGACACCACCTACAAGCGCGGGTGTCTCGATGACTGTAGCTCCCTCGGCCCGGGCCAGTTCCGCCGTGGCATCGGTGCAGCCATTGGCGACCACAAGTGCGGCGAGACCCTCGCGTCGAAGGGAGGAGAGTGCCTTCAGCAGGCGATCCGCCTCATCGCGGGCTGGAATGACGGCGACCGCCCGCGTCACGACCCGGTCCTCTCGAGCGGGGCGAAAATGGCGATCCGGTAGCCATCGGTGGTATGCGGCGTCCGGCAGTGCCGGTCGGTGACAGCCGCGAAGACCGCGACCGCATCGTCCCCGCTCAGCGCGTGGCCCGTCTCGCCGCGCCATGTCACGCAGACGACGTCCGCCGCGGGATGATCCCGGTTGCGATCCCCGGCGATCCGCGCGATGGCGGATTGGTCGAGGAAATATAGAATCTCGCTCAGGATCACGAGGTCGTAGCCCGCTCCGCCCGGCGGTTCGGGCAGGGCGCAGGGAAGGAACGCTTCCACGAACCGGCCCGTCGGTACGGTCGCGCGCGCTGCCGCCAGTGCCGCTGGCACCGCGTCCAGCCCGGTATAGGATGCGCAGCGCGGGGCGATCCGGCGCGCAAGCTCGCCGTTGCCGCACCCGATCTCCAGCACGGCCTCGTATCGCGCCCGCGGCAGGGCGCGCGCAACCATGGCGAAGCGCTCCGCTTCGTAGGGGGATTGCCGAAAATCCCACGGATCGTCGGTCGATGCATAAAGACCGTACAGATACGCGAGGTCCGCGGGCGTCATGGCCGCACCTGCGCGAAAATTTCGGCCTCGGCGCAGGACCGGTCGGCGAAGCCCGGTGGCATGGCGAAGCCGTGCGGGTCGTCGCGCACCACGAGGCCCATCTGGCTGCGATGCGCATGGATCGCCGCGCGTTTGGCCGGTCGCCGGTGCGGCAGGTCCAGCTGCAGGCCAGCTACTTCGGTGCCGCCGGACCAGCCATGCCAGCGCGACCAGACGGCATAGGACCAGAGACGCAGGCCGGGGCGCTGTGCTGCGATGCGGCGGGCAGCCTCGGCGCATGCGACGTGGTCGCAATGCGGATCGTCGGACGAGGCGGTGAGGACGGCCCCCGCCCCGAGACTGTCCACCAGCCTCGTCAAGTCGCGCGCAAGATCACCCCCCGGCGCGTGCAACCGGTGCAACCCGGCGTCGGGGTGGCCGAGCCAGGTGATGTCGCGCACCGGATCGCCCCCGAGACAGCGGACGGCCCTCGACAACTCGTCGCGACGCAGGGCCGCGAGCCGCGGGCCCGGCCAGTCGCGCGACCCGGGATGGGAAGCGGCACCATCAGTCAGGCAGGCGACATGCGTGGGCAGCCCCCGGTACCAGCGTTCGGCGAGCAGCAGACCACAGCCCAGCGATTCGTCGTCCGGATGCGGCGCGAGCACCAGCATCGCCACTTCGCCCAGCAGGTTTTCGGGCGGCCGGGAGCTCATCGCAGGCCCCCCGGGCCAACGTCGAGCGCCGTCCCCAAGGCCCGGTCGAGTTTCGCGTCCGGTCCCGCCTGGCGCAGGAACAGCGACAGATCGCGCCGCATTCGGTCCACCGGTCCCTGCAGGTCGTGCGCGGCCATCCCGAGACTGCGCTCACAGAGCGCGAGGATGCGGATACACGCTCCCTCGACGGCCTCGCGCGCCATCAGGGCATGGGCAACCGACCGCTCTACCGCGTCGGGCAGTGCTTCGGTCGACCCATCCACTGCCACGGCAGCGGCCTCGACCACGGCGCGGGCCGCGACGACCTCGGCCATCGCGCGACCGAGCCGGTCACGCTGAACCGGGTCGTCTAGTCGCCCCATGTGTCCGAGCTGCACGGTCCAGCGTTCTATCAAGCCTTCGGCACCCCCGACATGAGCGGCACAGTAGCGCCACACGCCGCCCTCGAACCACGGTTCGGTCATCAGCGCGCCCGCCGGGCCAACGCAGCCCGTCTCGTCGAGGACGATCCCGGTGGCGTCGAACCCGCCCGAGCGGGACGCGCGCATGGCGGACGCGGTCCAGGCGTCGTGATCGTGGCGCGCGGGATCGCCCGCAGGCACGAGGAACATCCGCGCCGGTGCGCCCGCCGCCGCCCGCGCCGTCACCAGCGCAAGATCGACATGGCCGAGCCCCGAGGCAAAGCGCTTGGCCCCCGACAGCCGAACACCACCCTCGATGCGGTTCACCCATTCCAGCGGCTTGGGACCGTCCGCGCTCCAGACACCGAGAAGCGCGTCGTCGCGCACCGCCGCGCGCATCGCGTCCCGCGCGGGGCGCTCGGCATGTATCTCGACGAGGATCGCGGCGTTGATGTGCCCTTCGAGCAGGCGGGCCAGCGCAAGGTCGGCTGCGCCCACGCGGCGCAACAGGTCCGACAGAGCCACCGCTTCCTCCGGCGCCCAGCCGACGCCGGCCCCCTCCGGCGCGGGCAGAACGGACCTCAAGATGCCCGCCGACCGGAGCATGTCGAGCGCGCCGCCAAGGTCGGGCAGTTCCCGCGCTGCCGAATCGGAAGATATGCGTAGGCGGTCGAGCAGGGCAAGGATCGCATCGCTTGGTGCGGTCGCTCCCAATGCTGTCGTTCCACAATCGTGGTGGCCCATCCGTCCCTCCGCATGCGGTCGATCCGCAAGACGTCAGATAGCCGGGCCGGTGAGCCGGCAACCTATAAGTAAAATAGTTTATGGCTCGCGGTCGCGCGGTTGTCGGAGCTCGAGATAGGCAGGATCGAAGCCGGAATAGCTCCTCAACCGGCCGGGATCGGGCAGCCGCACGTGCCCACGCTCCCATTCCAGCAATCCCTCGGCTCGAAGGTCTCGGACCGCATGGTTCACATGAACCACGGAGTACCCTAACGCCTCGGCGATCCCACGCTGGTCGAGAGGTATTGCAAAGCCATCTGCAAAGACCAGTCCCACCGCATGCATTCGAGCGTGCAACTCACACAGAAGGTGCCCGACCCGTTGTGTGCCACGTAGTGCAGCACGCGTGGTGACCCAGACACGGTGAATCTTAGCGTCGATCAGCGTATCGAGCCACAGCAGCCGAGCGAGATGCGGGTGATCCTGCGTGATCGCCTCCAGGTCCGCGGCGGCGACGAACTCGACCGTACAGGGGCCCACGGCGAGGATGTCGTGATCGATATGCTGCAGCAGGAAGGAATGAAGATCGATGAAATCGCCGGGCACGTGAAGGGCGCTGATGACCCGCTCGGACCCGCCGATCCGGTGCGACCGCATCGCCATGCCGTCGACCAGCAGGCAACTGCCGTCCGGAGCGACCCCCTCGGCGACGATCCGGTCCCCGTGGGCGTAGACCGTGCGTTCCACCGCCAGGGCACGCAGAACGGCCCGCTCCGCTGCCGACAGATCGGCGCGCCGCGACATGCTGGCTTCCAATCGATGCGTGTTCGCCATCCTGCACTCCTTCAGAACGTTGCAATGAGCGGTTCGCAGAGACGCGCATGCGATGTGAACGCATGAAAAGCCGCGCTCCAGGTCAAACGCCGATTGATGCGCATGGCACGACGGGCTTTCGGAGCCTTCATTTCTCTGTATAGACAGGGGGGCCCACAAGACCAGATGCCAGGAGGTCAGTGTATGCCACTGAGGAGCGGACCGATTGGCACCACCCGAGCGCCGAGGCTTGGCGTGAACGCCTCGAACGATGGCTCGAAGCGCGAAACGCCGAAGGAAGATCTGGAACTGGACCCCGAGGCGCATGACGGCACTCCCATCGAGAATGTTTCCGACCTGGACGTCGAGACAGCAACGCTCTTCCGGCAGGCTCTCGAGCAAACTCGCATGGCGGTCACGATTGCCGACCCGCACAGGCCTGACAGCCCGATTGTCTACGCCAATCATGCTTTCACCGAGCTGACGGGCTTTCCGCTGGAAGAGATCGTTGGGCAAAATTGTCGCTTCTTATAGGGTCCGAAGACCGACCCGACCGCGGTGGAAGAGATCTGCAACGCCGTTGGCGCGCGCGAGGTTCGTGTGGTGGAACTGCTGAAATACCGTCGCGACGGCTCGACGTTCTGGAATTCGCTGTATGTCGGACCGATCTACGACGATTCGCTTTGTGAGTTCCGGCCCAATCTTTTGGACCCAGCGATAAACTATTGACTGATTTACGCTAAGATCGCGCTCTGGCAGGAGATCAATGACATCTCGATAGGACAAGGGATAGCGCAGGTACCAGCTTACCGCACAAAGGTTGACGTTCACGGAAAACGGTGGTGCTTGAACAGCGATTTGCGTGCCATGATCGAATAGCCCCCATCGCCGCTCTTGTCAGCGATCCCGCCCGCACTGCCATACTAACGGCGCTCATGATGGACGGGCGCGCGCTGACGGCCGGTGAACTGACACGGGAGGTGGGGCGGCGCAGATTGCCTCGGGCTATTTCACAAAGATGGAGGAGGCGGGGCTTCTGGTGCGGCGCAAGCAGGGTCGCGATCGCTACGTGGCTCTCGCCGGGGACGAAGTTGGCTGGATGCTGAAGGCGATGATGGGCGCGGCCGCCGTCTCCGGGCAGACGCGCACACGGACCGGCCCGAAGGAACCCGCTCTGCGCGACGCACGGGTTTGACCTCGCGGGCGGACATGCCATCGCGCTCTTGCGGGCGCTGATGGACCAAAGTCGCGGTCGCCGAAGAGGATTTGATCCTGACCAATGACGGAGCCCTGCGCTTCGAGCGGTTCGGCGTCAACCTGCTCGTCCTGCGCCGCATGCGTCGCCCCGTCTGTCGCGCCTGCCTCGACTGGTCCGAATGGCGCTTCCATCTGGGCGGCGGTCTTGGCGCGGCCGTGCTTGAACAGCTCTATGCCCGCGGCTGGGCCAAACGTGAAGCCGACACACGCGTCGTCCGCTTCTCCAATAGCGGCATGGCACAGTTTCGAGACACGTTTCAGTTGAGAGACTAGACGTCATGATCGCGAAATTCACTGAGCGAAGTTCTCCGAAGCTGTCATGCGTTCGCGCCGCAGCATCCGGCAAGGTGGGCTCGGAGATGAGATAGGTCTCGACGAGCTGGTCGAGGTTCAGGGCGAGAAGGCTACGGAGCTGGATATGCGTCTGTCCGTTGCTGACGATGCCGGTCTGGCGCCCCGTGTCCCAGAGGCAGCCGAGCATATCTCTCAGTCCTTCGAATGGACGGGCGAAGCGGCAGGCATTGGCCTCGTAGTCGTGGAAGAGATCCTCGCACGGGACTAAGCGGCGCGCGCCCCGCGCCCGCGCCGCCGTCGTTTTAGGGCGTCAGCACCACCTTGATGCAGTCGTCCTTCTTGTCGCGGAAGGTCTCGTACATTGCCGGTGCCTCTTCGAGCTTGCCGCGATGGGTGATCAGAAAGGTCGGGTCGATGCGACCCTCCTGAATATGCTCAAGCAGCGTCGGCGTATGCTGCAGCACATGGGTCTGGCCCATCCGAAACGTGAGCGCCTTGGCGAAGGCCGCCCCGATCGGGAACTTGTCTACGATCGCGGCATAGACGCCGGGAATCGACACGATGCCCCCCTTCTGCGCGCACATGATCGCCTCGCGCAGCACATGCGGCCGCCCGGTCTCCTGAAAGGTGGCGGTCTTGACCTTGTCGTAGACGGTATCGATGATCCCGGAACCGTGCGCCTCCAGCCCCACCGCGTCGATGACCTTTTCCGGCAGACGCCCGCCTGTGGCCTCCATCAGCGCATCGTAGGGCTTCACCTCGGAGGGGTCGATCACCTCCGCCCCGTGTGCTCGGGCCAGCGCGCAGCGCTCCGGCACGTCCTCGATGACGAAGACCCGCTCCGCTCCGAGCAGCTGGCAGGATTTCAGGGTGAACAGGCCGACCGGGCCCGCGCCCCAGATCGCCACCGTGTCGCCGGGGCCGACCTCGGCGTTGACGGCAGCCTGCCAGCCTGTGGGAAAGATGTCGGTCAGGAACAGCACCTGTTCGTCGGACAGGCCGTCGGGAACCTTCATGTGTGTCGCGTCGGCATAGGGAATGCGGACATATTCCGCCTGCCCGCCGTCATATCCGCCGTAGAGGTGGGAGAAGCCGAACAGCCCAGCGCCCGCCTGCCCGGTCACCAGCGCCAGCTTCTCCCGCTCGCGGTTGGTCTCATCGCAAAGGGAGAACTCCTTCTTACTGCACCAGTGGCAGTGGCCGCAATTGATGGTGAACGGAACGATGATACGATCGCCCTTCTTGAGGTTTCCGACCTCCGGGCCGACATCCTCGACCACGCCCATGAACTCGTGGCCCAAAATGTCGCCGGTCTTCATCTCGGGCATGAAGCCGTTGAACATGTGCAGGTCGGACCCGCAGATGGCGGTACTGGTCACGCGGATGATCGCGTCCCGGCCATGTCCGATGACGGGGTCGTCGTGGGTGTCGACGCGGAAATCTCCGGTTCCGTGATAGGTGACGGCGCGCATGGCGGCTCCTGCATAAATTTCGGGTCGGAACGGGTCCCGGGACCGGGTTCCCGAGATCTAAAATGCTACCCGGTCGGATATGTTCCGGCCCGAGGCACATTCCCGCCGCGACCCAGCGCCGGCTCTCCTTTAACTTCCGGGCATATCAGGTCGTCGAGGAGCTTGACCGGATCGCCCGGCTCCGGGGAAAGCCCAAGAGCATTCGGGTCGACAATGGTCCGGAGTTCGCCGGCCGGCTACTCGATCAATGGGCCTATCTGAACAATGTCGAGCTCGACTTCTCCCGCCCCGGAAAACCCACGGTTAACGCCTTCACCGAGGCGTTCAACAGCCGGCTGCGCTAAGAATGCCTCCGGTCTTAGGTAGCAGATGCACCAAGTTGCCGGATGGACGGGAATGCCGGCGTGAGGTGCAATCAGGGTATGAACGATCCCCTGATAGTCCAGACATTGAAGCAGAAGCGCGCCGAAATCCTCGGGCCAATCAAGGCCTACGAGGCCCAGATCGTGCACGCCAAGCATGACCTTGCCCACGTGAACGCGACCATTGAGCTGTTTGCGGTGCCGGAGCGCCAGCGAGCGCGCTACATCTTGAGCCACGGGTTCTTCAAGAAGGACGAGATCGCCGAGATCTGCGTGCAGCACCTCCGCGATGGCGCGGAAATGACGACCCGGGAACTGGCCGAACGGGTGATGATCGAGCGCGACCTCGAAGTCACGGACACGGCACTGCGGAACTCCGTGGTGTTCAAGGTCGTCCAAGCCTTGCGTCATGCCAAGCGCCGCAAGCTCGTCCGCATGGTGGAGAAGCGGCAAGGCATGTGTGTCTGGGCCGCTGGCGACGCAGTCACGCTGCGCGTCGTTGCCAGTAGCCCTTCCAGACCCGACTGACCGGCGCGGCGAGCGCCCCTCCGATCAAGCGGTTAGCCAGAACTCCGTTGCGCTTGAACCGGTGGTCCTCGAGCCAGGCGGCGTGGGCGGCATAGGCGTCGAGATAGCGCCCCTCCACGCGGAGATGCTGCCCACCGATCATGCGACGCAGACGCGAGAAATAGCTCTCGGCGAGATTGGTATGAGCGCCGGCGCAGCTGTATGCTTCGGAATGGTTGATCCGCTGCATGTCGAAGTCGGGATCGAGCAGGTCCCAATGCGCAGTCTCATCTACGGAGACGACACTGCCCGGCGCGATCCTCTCACGAGCGAGTCTACGCCCTAGGCTTCGCGCAGGAACGTCCGCGTCAGAGTTCGACCGCCGCACTGGCGCAAGACGACCACCACGCGGTGCTTGCCGCTGCGATTGCCCAGCCGTCGGCGATCGACCCGTTGCTCGCGCAAGTTGGCCGGCCGGACATGTCCTCCGAACGCGGCTCCATCGACTTCGACCGCGCCCTGGAGGAGCGCCTCCCGCGTCTCCGCTGTCATGGCTTCGCGTAGCTTGTGCATGAGAACGAACGCCGTCTTGTGCTGTACGTCGAGATCCCGCGAGAGCTGCACGGCAGATAGGCCTTTCGATGCATTCACGAAAAGGCAGATCGCGCCGAGCAGGTCAACGAACGCCAGTTTGCGCGAGGCGAAGATGGTGCCAGAGGTCACGCTGAACTTGCGATGACATGCCGCGCACTTGAACCGGCGGCGTGTCGTGAGGTCGTAGACGTCCAGGCATCCGCAGACAGGACACACGGGCGCGCCGTCAGTCTCCGGCCACCGCAGACGGCAGAACCGTCTATATGCCGCCCCCTAGCCCTCGGAGTAAATCGCTTTCAGCGAAAGAGTTCGTGCAGCCGCGGTGAGTAGGAAGTGCTGAGCCATGATCGCCTAACCACATAGCTTGTGTTCTCCATATGTTCTGCCGCAGCTTCTGCGGCAAGCCTTTTGATGCATCTGCTACCTAAGACCGGAGCAGCTCGACGGCGAAATCTTCTACAGCCTCGCCGAGGCGCGGATCGTGATCGAGAGCTGGCGCCGCCACTACAATACCAGGCGCCCGCACTCATCCCTGGGGTATCGGCCCCCAGCTCCGGAGGTCATCTCGTGGCCGGCTTCGCCATCCGGAGCCGCTTCGCCGGCCACGCCTGCCGTAGCGCCCAGACCCGTCATACACTAAGACTGAAACCGGACCACCCGATGGGGGCAGGCCAGTTCGCTGACGATCCACTGCACGAGGAAGCGGGACGTGAAAAGGAGCTGCCCGAGGAACCCGACCCCGATCCACATCGTCGTATCCATTATGGCGCCGTCCGTCCCCGCTCCCGGTGTCCCGGACGGGCGATGGACGCGCGACCTTACAGTTCGCTGACGGAGCGCCTAGGAAAAACGGTCAGGTCTCTGCAGGTCCTGATTGGCACCCTGTACCGTGTCCAAAGTGAACGGCCAAGGACCGCGGCGATACCGGGACGTTCACTGATACGCTGCTGAACTTATTTTTGAAATCTGACAAGCAGGTTACGGAGCGGCGAAAAAACGCCGCGAAAAGGTTGGGTTTCGCGGCGGTATAGTTGGAACCGGACATCTGCCATGAGCTGTCTGTACGGCGCTAGTGCGGACGCCGTTGGTCTTCGCTAGACGTCGGTGATCGGCTGGCTCAACAGTTTTCTCTGCCTGAAAGTCTGGTGGGAGAGGTTGGTTCGCGATCCAAGCTGCTCGTTAGCCTTCTGGCGGTTCATAGAGCGATGCCTTCTTCTTTAGTGAACTTGTTTGAAGGCGCGACGCTATTCTATGTCGGGTATCTGTCAGGTCCCTCGAAACAAGAGGCATATTGGACCATTCGGCAAACTCGGCAAGATCGGCCAGGACATCGAGCATCCATGTCTGACCATCGACGGTTGCAGGCGGGAACGATCTTCGCCATCCGGTGCTAGGTTCGGCCGTACCATGAACCTGCTGCAGTATATTTTTTTCGGCCCGAAAGTTTTTCCCACGTTTGTTCTCGTTCATGTGGAACCCCTCCCGGTTGCATTTGAACCAGTCGCGCCGACGCATGCCCCCAACGCGTTGCTCTGCTGAACTCTCCTGATACGGTGCCATACCGAACTCATTCGGGGCGCAGTCGGCGATGGTCTCTTCGATGTTTGATAGGGCGATATGCACATCTGCGGTCTTACCTTTCATGCTACACTGCTCGATCTAGCGTACAGCCGCCCGGCAGGAGGCGCCGCGCTCATGTGTCACAGAGCGCCGCCGGCCCCTGACACGCAGACCGATTGGGGCTTTGATGAATGAGGTCGTTGCCCCGCCCGGCTATGGGCAACAGGCAATTCTGCCGGCAATCCGAACCTTGTTCAGAGGGCTGCAGGTCAGCTACGAATTTGAACAGATCGCCAGGTCGGCACCGTCTCTGTGAGGCCGTGCCTGGACTGCCTCATCGGTGTTTCGATGCGAGGTCGCGGCGAGCACGTCTGATAGGGCTCGGAGCAGCGCGACCCGACCGACGGGCTTTGCGAGGAACCCGTCCATCCCCGCCTCAAAGCACTTGGATTGATCTTCTTCGAAGGCGTTCGCAGAAAGCCCAATGATCGCGCAATGCATTCCCGCGGTTTCGCGGGCACGAATCTCGCGGGTTGCATCTATTCCATTCATCCTCGGCATGGAGATATCCATCAGGATCGCGTCGGGGCGGTGTTCGTCGAAACCGGAAAGCGCTTCGATCCCGTCCACGGCTTGGTGGATCCGGGCGTTCGAACGGTGGAGAAAGCGTTCCACGAGAAATCGGTTTGTCCGGTTGTCGTCCACCACCAGTATAGTGAACCCTGCCAAGTCGAGTGCCTGCTCCGTCTCCGTCTCTTTGGCGGGCTGCGCCGGCTGGTGTTCTCCCAAAAGCGGAAGCGGCACTTCGAATGTAAAGGTCGAGCCTTCGCCCTGTATGGATCGGACGGTGATATCTCCGTCCATTCGCCGTGCCAGCATTCGACTGATGGATAGACCCAGACCGGTGCCACCGAAACGCCGCGTGATCTCGGCGTCCTCCTGGGTAAACGGCTCAAAGACGGCCGCGAGCCGATCGGCCGCGATTCCGAGACCGGTATCTTCCACGAGGATCCTGCACCCACCGTTGATCCAGGACAGACGCACCGAAACCGAGCCTTCCTCGGTGAACTTGACGGCATTACCGACAATGTTGGTGACCACCTGACGGAAACGCCCAACATCGCCGGACACGTGCTGGGGAGGCGGCGGATCGACGTGCAAGGCGATGGTAATCTCCTTGTCCTCTGCAAGAGGGCGCAGCAACTCGACCACGGAACGTGTCGCGCGCACCAGATCGAACGCCCCAATGTCCAGATCGACCTTGCCTTCCTCCAGGCGGGTGAGGTCGAGCAGCATGTTGACCAGCAAAAGTAGGCCGTCGCTCGATTCCGCAATGGTATCGATGTAGGTGCGCTGCGTATCATCGAGCGCGGTATCTCGCAGCAGGTCGAGGGTGCCGATCACGGCATGCAGGGGGGTACGCAGCTCGTGGCTGACCGTCGCCAGGAAGAGGCTCTTCGCGCGCATACCCTCCTCAGCTGCGATCTTAGCCTTGGCGAGTTCCGCCTCCCTTGACTTGGCCTCCGTGATATCGCGCGAGACATTGACGTGGCCGGTCAACCGGCCGCTCGAATCCACGAGCGGGACGATTGCCGTATCAAGCCATAGCGGCTTGCCTTGGGAATCCGGCACCAGGAACTCGGTTCGAACCGATTCCTTCGCATTTATCGCCCTGGAAATTCGTTTGCGCTTTTCACGATCATCCTCCAGTCCCGAAAGGAGGAAGGCGGCAGTATAATCCTTCAAATTGTCCAATCGCAGTCCCGTCAACCGCGTGAAGCTTTCATTCACGTATTCGATACGCCCGTCCGCATCGGCGATGAATATGCTGTCATTCGCCGTCCTGGCGACAAGCGAAAGTCTTTGGAGTTGTTCCACCTTGTCGGACAGAACGGCATGGGCGCGGGAAAGCTCGGCGTTCTTCTCAATGATCTCGTGGGTGTGGCTCGAAGCCTGTTGATCCATGAGCGCGCGGATCCGCGACAGGTCGCCAGCAATGCGGGTCTGCATGAGCGACAAGGCACGAAGCAGGGCGCCGGTTTCACCGCTTCCGCTCGAGGAGATCTTGTTGTCGAGATGTCCTTCCGAGATCGAGGTGGCGATGCGGACCGCCTCGTGAACCGCCGGGACGATCAAGCGGCTGAGTAGAAAGCTGATCATCACCGCGGCGAGTGCGGAGAAAGAGATCGCAATCCATGCGTGCCGCATGGAACTCCCGATCAAGGTGCTGACGTCGCGACGGAAGACGTAGCCATCGCCCGCGAAAACCTCCACAGCAACGTCGAATTCTTCTTGGAGCCCCGCCAGCTCGTCCTCCAATTCAGGCATCGCGAGTGCGCTCTCTATGGAGCCGAGTTCCTTGATTCGCGCGTGCAGCGAGTTCAGGGTGCTCATGGCCATGGGGGACATGGTACGTTCGCGCGCCACTTCGAGATCACCCAAGATAATCGGGATCGCCACCTGCGTTTGTTCATGCAAAGCACGCCTAGATTCGGCGGCGAGCGTTCCGTCGTTGCCCCGATCGGCGCGCGCGCCCGCCACCGCCAGTTCCATCAAACCGTTCTGAGCCGAGCGCAGGTAACTGATTGACATCAGCGCCTCGTCGTAGATGCGCGTGGCGAGCGTCCCGATTTCATGTTGCGAGCGCTGCAGATAGAGGCCGATGCCGACCGTCATCAGTGTCAGGCTCAGACAGCCGGCGAGAAGCTTGAAGCGGATCGACATGGAACGTTCCTGGATTGCCGAGCGTGCGGACTCGCTTGACCGCAGCGGCCCTACTTGCCGACGCCCTTTGGATCGACCTCGACTTCCAGAAGCATCTTCGGATGGATGCCGCAGCGGACCTCGTATGTCCCCTCATGGGGGAACCTGACTTCGACAATCTCGTCTGGAAATTGCTCCGCAGAGTCGAATGCGAAGTTGGGCGATTCCGTGTAAAGCTGGTGGAGAAAGCGGTCTTCGTTGGTGAAGCTGACGATGTCCCCCGCGGTGATCTCGATATACCGCGTCTCGAACCGCCGGTCCTTCTGTCGCACGATGATGGTCTCTGCCAGGACGGCGGCGGGTAGGCTCGTCGCCAGCAGGGTGGCGATCGTTGCGGCCGCCAAGTCAGTTGCTCGGGTGGTCATCGGACGATCCCTCGATTCTGGCACGATCCGTGCGGCGGTCATGGGAAATTCGGTAAGCCCGGTTGCGCGCGATCAGCATGGGGTCCTCCGACGGGGAAATGCCGTCGACCAAGCTGAGCGGTGTGAAGAGCAAGTCACGCTGGAGATCTTGATCGTCGGCAATGCCGGTCAGGGTCAAGGTCCCGAGCGCGACGCTCGGCCGGTCCTTCGGCCAGGGTGTGGAGCCATCGGTGACATCGTCTCCGGGACCGGCAAGTTGGGCGACCAGACGGAACTCCACGGGACCGGCGCCAAGGCGTTCGGCGAGTTCGCGGGCAAGATAGTCGGAAGCACTGCGTGCAGCTTCCTCCGCACTGAGATGAGCCGGGCCGGCGACAGGTTCGATCCTGTAGCGGGCATGGCGCGCCTTGTTTTCGTCGTTGGTGAACACGAAAGCATTGACCCCGTAGAAGGTCTCGGTCGCGTAGCTTTCCGGGGCGGGCTTCGGCGCTTCCGCGAACCGGAGGGCGGCGGGATGGGTGGCAAGAAAATCTGCCAGCGTTCCAGTCTCGGGCGCAGCGAGCGCACGAAGGAAGGCCAGGAAATCTTCGGGCGTGGAGACAGGAAAGCCATTGTACGAATGCGCCACGATGTCGGTGCTGCCACCATCCGCGAGCAGGAACTTGATCGACATACCCCTCGGACTGGCCGCAGGATCGGCATCGTCAATATCCGGCACACCGGCAAAGTTCGACAGCCGGACGAGTACCGGCATATTGTTGCCCGTGAGATGCGGCGCACGGCTCAGTCCGACGGCTTCCGGCGCTGCGACGAAGTGGCCCTCGAGGAGTTCCCCCTTGGCGTGCACAGCTCGCGCCCCATCATGCGGACCGTTGAACACGGCATCGAAGGCCCCGACAATCTGACGGGAGACGTCGGTTGGTTTGTGATCGTTGGCGGACACGATCTGTGCGGCGCTCTCAGTGATTACGCCGCTTGTCATCAGACCTGCCAGCAGGACGACACCAAGACCCGTCCGCTGAATACCTGTACCCAAGATGGTTCGGATGGATTGCCGCATTCTGCCCTGACCCCCGCGAATTTCGAGTTTGGAGGTAAGGTTTAGCGAGAAATGAAGTAGAAAAGGTGAATCAGGCTCGGGAATACGGTAGCCTGCTTGCGTAACTTACTGTTCCACGTGTGTGGGCTATGCGCGCTGGTATGGCGGACCTGGACTCAAGCGGTAGGCTCGGGCGGGCGAAAGCCGCCATTCCGCCTCCCTGCAACATCTTTCCAAGAGAGCTTCAATGGTCGTCCACCGCACGCCGTCCCGATAGCCTCTTCCGCGGCCGGCCTACCCCGACCTTTTCAACAGTCTCGAACGGTTGTTGGCAGGCCATGAAACCGTCGAAAATGGGTGCCAAAAAAGAGCCTTCCGAATTCGCGGCAGGGATTTTCCGCCACCCCCCTTTGTTGGCAGGTTCCGGGTGTCGTTTTAGAAGACGCCTTCACCGATGGTTGAAAGTCAACTTCGGGGAACTTCCGGCGGTCACGAGAGTGGCCGTTCATACATGCCACTGCAATCGGTGGCTCCGAGCCCAAACTAACCATTTTGGGGCTTATCTGCGCGGCAACCGCGCGAGTTCTTTCATAGGAACACGCCTGAAACCCACCCAGCCAGCATAGAGCCGGACACGGCCCACCCCAAGTAGAGGAGGAACGGCCTGATCTTCAGAGGTAGCGTCCCATCACGTGGTGGACTTTTGCGCTGCGCGGGCGGTGTAACCGGGGTGGCCATCGAGGACGTCGGTTATGGTGGAGTTTGCAAGCTTCAACCACAGACCGATGGAGACCCCGATGACCGAGACCAACATGCCGTTGATCGAGCTGCTGCAAAAGCACGATGAGGGCGATTTCCTGCGCGCCGTGACCGAGGCGGTGCTCCAGACGCTGATGGAGCATGACGTCGAAGGCGTGATCGGCGCCGGACGTTACGAGCGCGGCGACGGGCGGCAGACCTACCGGAACGGTTATCGCGATCGCGAGCTGAAGACCCGGCTGGGCGCTCTGAACCTGCGGGTGCCCAAACTGCGGCAAGGATCGTATTTCCCCGGTTTCCTGGAGCCGCGCCGGACGTCCGAGAAGGCGCTCGTGGCCGTCATCCAGGAGGCGTGGATCGGCGGCGTCTCGACGCGCAAGGTCGACGACCTGGTGCAGGCCATGGGACTGTCCGGGATCTCGAAGAGTACGGTGTCGAAGCTCTGCAAGGACATTGACGAACGGGTCGGAGAGTTCCTGAACCGGCCGCTTGCCGGTGACTGGCCCTATCTGTGGCTCGACGCCACTTACCTGAAGGTGCGCGAAGGCGGGCGGATCGTCAGCGTCGCCGCCATAATCGCTGTCGCGGTCAATACAGACGGGCGGCGCGAGATCATCGGCATGACCGTCGGCCCCTCGGAGGCGGAGACCTTCTGGACCGAGTTCCTGCGCAGCCTGAAGGGACGAGGCCTCGACGGGCTAAAGCTGGTCATCTCCGACGCCCATACCGGCCTGAAGGCCGCGATCGTGCGGGTTTTTGACGCGACTTGGCAGCGGTGTCGCGTCCATTGGATGCGCAACGCGCTGGCTCACGTGCCCAAGGGCCAGCACACGGTCGTCGCCGCCGCGATCCGCCAAGCCTTCACCCAGCCCGACCAGAAGGTCGCGCAGGAGGTCTGGCGCCACGTTGCTGATCAACTCCGCCCCCGCTGGCCGAAGCTCGCAACGCTCATGGACGACAGCGAAGGCGACGTGCTGGCCTATATGGCGTTCCCGGCACAGCACCGCACCAAGCTGCATTCGACGAACCCACTGGAACGCCTGAACAAGGAGGTGAAGCGCCGCGCCGATGTCGTCGGGATCTTCCCCAACGAGGAGTCGATCATCCGCCTGATCGGGGCCGTCCTGTTCGAGCAGAATGATGACTGGCAAGCGCAGCACCGCTACATGCAGGTCGAAGCGTTCGGCCTGATCGACACCGCCCAGATCGACCCGCTTCTCAGCATCTCAACACAGGCCGCCTGATCGATGTCCTCGACCGGCCATCCCCGAATTTACACCAGCTTGACGGACGTGACCTCTTCAGAACCGGGAAGATCGCCATTGCGCCCCAAATACTAATCGCTCCACCAGAAACGAGGAAAGCAAGTGCCGCGCCCGGCGCCATGCCGTGGTCCAGCATCGCCCGCGTTAGCGGCAGAGTGGCAAATCCGTCGAGATAGGCCGGGGCTCCGACGACCACCGCCACCGGCACCGCCCACCAGTTGTCGGTACCCACGTAGGTCGAGAGCGCCTGGGGGCTAAGGGCTTCGTTCAGCCAGAACTCTGCGGCGAAAGCCGGAACAAGGCAGATGATCATCAGCCGCGATGTCGCTCCAGCATGCCGCCAGAAACTGCGTCGTCGCGCCGGATCTCGCCAGAAGGCGGATTGGAACCCAGTAGTGCCGCAATCCCCCGATTGATCCGGCGATGGAGCGAAACGTGAGATGCGCAAGGGTCTCGCGGTCCAATCCGTCGGCGCGGCCAGGGTGGCGAGACCGGCAAAGATGCCCAGGCCGAGTGCAGCGAAAGTCTTGGCCATTGCAAAGCCGATGCCGAGTGTCGCTACCGTGGCCGCCAGCATCGCCGGGTCCGTAATTGGCGATGCAAGCCAGAACGCCATCGCCGGGGCGAGCGGCACGCCCGAGGCCAGCAGCCCCGCCATCAGGGGAAGAACCGTGATACCGCAGACCGGCGTAATGGCGCCCACGATCGAGGCCGCGACGATTGCCTTGTAGCGCTTGCCTTCGAAAACTTGCGCGACATGAGACGAGGCTCCGCTGGCGGTCACCCACGCCGCAAGAAGGATGCCAGGAACCACCAGGGGCGCAACATCCAACAGTCCCTGTAGCACGAATGCCGTCGTGCGCAGGACGGCGTCCGGCGCGAAGGACAGCGCGCTCAGACAGGCCACCAGCGCGGCGGCTCCGGCAATTCGGCCAGAGAAGGTCGATATGATGCGTTCCGCCATCGCAATGCTCCAGTGTTTACATCAGGCAAACATGGAGCGCTGCGCGCTATATATGAAACGAATAGTATAAATTTCAGCTATGAGATATACTGGTGACATGAAGCAGCTCGACAGTGATCTTTTGCGCACCTTCTTGGCCGTCACTGACGCAGGTAGCATCACAGCTGGCGCGGGATTGGTTCATCGCTCCCAATCGGCCGTCAGCTTGCAGATCGGGCAACTGGAACGCCTACTGGCAAAACCGGTCTTCGTCCGGCACGGACGGGGGGTCGGGCTGACCGAGGCCGGCGAAGCCCTTCTGCCCATTGCACGCCATGTGGTTCAGACATTGGATCGCGCACACGCCGAGATCACCGGCGGGGGCCTCGTGGGCCGGTTGAGGGTCGGCATACCGGAAGAGCACGGCACAAGCCATCTGCCGGAAATCATAGGGCGCTTTGCACGCAGTCACCCGGCCGCGGAACTGATGGTTCGGTCGGCAAACAGCGCCGAGTTCCCGGCCGCTCTCGCAGCCGGCAAGCTCGACATGGCGATCTACGAGGTCGAGACAGTGACAGAGGGCATGACCGTCCTTCGGGAAATTCCGATTGGGTGGGTCGATAGCCTGATGCATCCGGTGGCTCGGGACGGGACGCTGCCGGTAGCGCTCTTCGACCGCGCGTGCTGGTGGCGTGACGCGGCGATCCGGTCTCTCGACAAGAGCAAACGGGATTACCGCGTCGTGCTCACCAGCGAGAGCGCGGCGGGTATCGCGGCGGCAATCGAGGCCGGTATAGCTATCGGCCTTCTGGATTGCTCAGATCTCCCGAGGGATCTCGTCCATCTCACGACCGTTCCAGGCCTCGAACCGCTCCCGCCCTCGCAACTGGTGCTTGAAGTGCCGCCCACATCTATGAGCCCGCTGGCGCGAGCTATGTCGGAGACGGTCATCCGGTCTTATGCCACCACGATGCAATAAGAACGACCGCCGTGCCGTCGCCGCCTTGGGCGATTGTGCGGCGACGCAGCGAACGGCCGAAAGGTCCGCAAAGTGTGAGTTCGAGACTGCTTCAACCTCGCGACCGCAGCGAACGGCCGGTTCGGCGGGCCGCGCTGCGGAACTGAAAATAGCAATGAACGGGGGAATGGACCTGAAGCGTCGCATAGGACGGTCTGCCATGCACTCCGTGCCGCCGCGGTGCCGCAAGTCCGCTTCAAGCCCTTCTTGACTTATGGTGCGGTGCATGAACGACGGCTTCTGCTCAGGGCAAGGAACTGTCCCTCCGGGTCGTCTGGCAAACCTGCGTAATGAGGTGGTCCCTGAAACTCGGACATGTTGCTAAGCTTGCCGCCAACGATGACGAGGACGAACAGCGTGGCTGGCAAACGGAAGAACTACAGCGCCGAGTTCAAGGCGAAGGTGGCGCTTGAGGCCATTCGAGGTGAGATGACGATAGCCGAGCTGGTGACAAAGCACGGGGTGCATCAGACGGTGATCAACACGTGGAAGCGCCAGGCGCTCGACGGCATGGCGGGGTTATTCTCCGGCAAGACCGAGGCCAAGGCGGCTGAGAAGGAAGGCGAGATTGAGAAGCTCCACGCCAAGATCGGCCAGCTCGTTGTGGAGCGCGATTTTTTAGCCAAAGCCTCCGGTCGATGAGCGTTGCCCGGAGGCGCGAGATGATCGAAGCACAGCATCCTTCGCTGCCGGTCACCCGGCAATGCGCGTTGATCGGGATCAGCCGCTCATCATGGTATGGCCCGAGCAAGGGTGAGAGTGCGCTGAACCTTGCGCTGATGAAGCTGATCGATGCGCAGTTCATGGAGACGCCGTTCTACGGCAGCCGGCAAATGGCCCGCCACCTGCGCAACCAGGGCTATTGCGTCGGCCGCAAGCATGTCCGGCGGCTGATGGCGAGGATGGGCTTGCGAGCCGTCTACCAGCGGCCACGGACCACGGTGCCGCATCCCGAGCACCGCAAATGGCCTTACCTGCTGCGAGACCTGGTGATCGACAGACCAAACCATGTCTGGTGCGCCGACATCACCTACATCCCCATGCGGCGAGGCTTTCTATATCTCGTCGCGATCATGGATTGGGCGACGCGCCGGGTTCTGTCCTGGCGACTGTCAAACACGATGGATGTCGAGTTCTGCATCGAGGCGCTGGAAGATGCCATGCAGCGCCATGGGCGACCGGAAATCTTCAACACTGATCAGGGCAGCCAGTTCACCAGTCCGCGGTTCACGCAGATCCTGCTGGATGCAACGGTGAAGGTGTCGATGGACGGACGCGGGCGCTGGATGGACAACGTCATGATCGAGCGGCTATGGCGATCCCTGAAATACGAGTGCGTCTACCTGAACGCCTTCGAGACCGGGTCTGCGGCCCGTGTCGGAATCGGCAGATGGATCGACTTCTACAACACCGAGCGTCCCCATTCGGCACTCGGAGGACGGACACCGGTCGGGGCCCATCAGGGGCTCGGCCTGAACGCGGCGGCATGATCAACAGGCAAGCTTAGCAGCGCCGCAAAACTGTCCGCGAATTGGGGACCACCTCAAAGCGTAATCATCTTCTGAGATCAGCTCGTAATCCATCCTGGTTACAGCTGCCCTTTATCCAAAGCTTCCCGAAGAACCTGCTCAACGCGAGCGTTGTATCCTTTCCCGGTAGACCGGACGCGCTCAACCACATCAGCGGCCAGACGGAAGCCTATGTGAACTTTTGGCCTCTCGACTGGCGGGCGGCCCATTTTTTTCCATGTCTTGTGCTGTTCGGGAAATACCTGGCTGAATGGCTTTGCCCGTGCAAAGTCAGCTTCGCTCCATTCCGGGTTTTCTTGATCGTCGATCAAGTCAGGGTCTTTGGCCATAGCGTTGCACCTCTCTAGAGTTGGCTTTGCGTAGAGAAATCGCCCGCAGTACGCTTCCGCGCATGGTGAAGGCCAGCATGTGCAAGCGTCCCTCGATCAGACCATAAGCGCGAAACCGGGCTTCGCCGTAGGCATAGCGGTCATCCGGCAGCACAACGGCCGTGTCGACGTCCAGCAGCGCCGCATCGGCCAGCGAGAGGCCGTGCTTGCGTTGGTTGAGGGCGTCCTTCTCTGCGTCAAACTCAATAATCACGACATACTGTAGCAACAAAAAGTCAGCTTGCCAACTTTCTTGTTGCTACAAATTGCTTCTTCTCCGAGAGCTTCCGGAAGCGCTGCCTGTCTGTGATTTAGCGAGATTTTCCGTAGTCATATGCATCATAAGCGCCAGAACGTAGATTTGCCTGCGTCGTGCCGGAGGAGGGGTGATCCTCTGCGTTCGCTGCTTCCGGTGTCGCCCCTTGCCATATCGAGCGCTGATCGTCGTAGAGCGCGTTCCGCCAAGTATCACTTGGCCTCACGCAAGACGCGCCAGGCCATCCCCGCAAGATCTTTAGATGTTCTGCCACCTGCTTTTGAGTTCTGGCCGATGCGCGCCCTACGGCAGACCCAGACGCCGCGCGGCCGCGTCCACCTCTGGGTCCGGCGGTGGAGGGGTGAGGTCCACGCCGTCCCCCAGCCGCGCGACGATCTCTTCCAGCGCGGCGATGCGGGCGTATTTCTTGTCCTCCGCCGGGATCGCGCACCACGGGGCGTCCGGCACCGACGTCTCGGCGAACATGTCGTCGATGGCCGCCTCGTAATCCGCCCGGCGGGCGTGGTTGCGGAAATCTTCCGCCGTCAGCTTCCAGCGCTTCAACGGATCTTTCAGTCGTGCCTCGAAGCGCCGTAGCTGCTCTTTTGACGATATGTGGAAGAAGAGCTTTGCGATCCGGGTTCCGTCGTCGACGAGCATCCGCTCAAATTCCACGATTTCCCCATAGCCCTGTCGCCAGCGCACCTCGGGCGTGAGGCCGTCGACGCGTTCCACAAGGACACGCCCATACCATGAGCGGTCGAAGACGGAGATTGCTCCGCGCGGCGGGACCCGTTCCATGAAACGCAGCAACCAGTGGCGATCGAGATAGTGGGACCGTGGCGCGCCGATGGGCCAGACCTTGAAGTTCCGCGGATCCATCACCGCCGAAATGCGCCGGATCGTGCCGCCCTTACCGCCCGCGTCCCACCCCTCGAACACGATCGCGGCCGTGCGGCCCTGCAGGAAATAAGCCTGCTGGATCCGAACGAGCTGCAACTGCAACTCAGCGAGCCTATCGTCGTAGGGCGCGCGCTTCAGACAGCGCGAGAGATCGAGATCGGCAAGACGGATGGCGTCGGACATGGCCGACGATGCCGGGCGGCGAAGGGCAGTGCAAGCAAATGCCCTCGTCATTCGACTTTTTACACAAGGCGCCTTTCGCGAAGGGTCGCGGTACGCCGCTTCTGTTTGGCAGGGCGCGTCAGGTGCCGTAGCCGCGCCGTGCCTTGCTGCGGGCCATGCTCGGCAGGGACGTGACCGCTCCGCCCTCGTCCGGGTGATGCTCGACGAGAACGCGGCCACGAGTGCCGATGCGGCCCCATTCCCGGATCAGGCTCGCGCCGCCGAAGAGGTCGAGCTGCACCTGCATTAGGTAGAAGCGCCGCATGTTCCGCTCGAGATCGATCCGACGGAGCGTCAGGTGGGTCGGGAAGATCTCGCCCTGTTCATCGGCTGAAGACATCGTGCATCCTCCAATGATCTGCATGCCATTGGCATGGCACGAAGGCGTTCCGTCAAGCGTCCCGTCGGATCAGCTCTTGGGCTCGATGAGGAAATCGTCGAGAGACGTTCCGTTCTCGAGAGCCTCCTTGATCCAGGCCGGCTGACGACCGCGGCCGCTCCAGGTCAGGGAGGGGTTCTCGGGATGCCGGAATTTCGGCGGGTTCGGCGTTTTCCCCTTCTTGCCCGATCCGTCCGTCAGTTCCGAAAGCGAGAAACCCATCTCACGAGCCTTGGCCTCCACCGCGGCTCTGGCCTCTTGCTTCCGGCGGTCTTCGTAGGTCTCGACCGCTTTGTTCACATCCTTCTGGAGCTTCTTCAGCTCGTCGAGTGTCAGGCTGCTCAGATCGATATCTGCCATCGTGGTCCGTTTCTTCTGGGAGGCACAAACAGGCCATGGGTTGGGATCTAGCGACTTCTAGAAAAAGCGCTTCTTCGCAAGGAGATAATGCACGTTTCTCATCAGGCGAGGGGCAGGTACCCATCCTGGTAATGTTCGCGCTCGGGATCCACACCAGCGACTCGCGCACTGCAATTATAAGCCAGGAATAGCTGTTTCAGCGCAGCTAAGACAAGAAGACGCTGATCGCTGTGATCAGGCGGGTTAACGAGATCAGACGGATCGTCGGGATGTTTCCCGCTTTCGCCACGATCGCGCCAAGAGGCGGTCGGATATTTTTGCGATCCATTCGCGATGCTCGATTTTGTCCGATCCTACATTGAAGAACGTGCGCAGATCCGGCGCGAGGTTGGCGCGCTCTTAGCCGAGCATGGCGCCGACAGCTTCCTTGAGGCCAAAGACCGGGCGTTCGACTTGATGAACAGGACCGGCTGGGACAGCACCGAGACAGAGCGGGCCTGGAATGTCGTCCGTGGCGTTGAGCTGCGCCTCAAGATCCATCATCAGCCCGACACGGCAACCCGGTATCTCGAACGGCTGCTGCGCTGAGCAGAAGTGCGGGGCTCGGCAGGGAGACAGCCGTGGCACTACGTTCCGGCGATCTCTTCGATTGGCATCTTCGCATCACGCCAGAACGCCAGTTTCCGGCGCCATCCAGATCGAGGGCAGGCTAGCAGCGCGCTTTCGTTATTCCGTACAACCATCTGTTTTGGAATATGAATTATGCCTTTCTTGCTAAGTAAGCCCGGCCGAAGACGCGAGTCCGATAGTTTGTATTATGTTATATAGTAACGCACTTGGATCGGTTGCCAGACAAGAAATTCCCGCTGAAAAAGTGCAACAACGCTCCGCAACCTCGGAAGGAAATGACCAAGTCTGGCCGCCATGCTTCAGTGATCGGCGCCGGATCCGATACAGCGGTACTCGTTACTCGGGGTTTGGACCCGGCGCCTTCGGCTGCCTAGTCGCAACCTAAGTCTCTCGTATGTCGGCAATCGTTAAGAGCGGGTTCCAAATGGAAAGTCCTGGCGGTGCTCAACCCATTGGTCGCATCCTTCAATGCGAAGCGCCCGAGTACACACGGCGCCCCAGGCGGAATTGGCGCAGGAAGCGCGACCAGTGTACTCTGTTCACGGCGCAGGTTCGTACGGTCGACGCGTGCAGCGCGTGGAATAATAGAACCAGTCTGCGTTTTCTTTCGGCGTATCCCGGCGCGGGATTGAATTTGCGACACTTAATTTCCCATAAGACCTGCGGTCGCACCAACCGGATGGATAGCCCTCCGAACATCAGGTAGTCCTGCTCGCCGGAGGCAGTTGCTCGTCAGTCGGGGGACGCTGGCTTTGGCCAAGAAGAAAGGAAAAGACGATGCTTGGAGCGACCCAGGGCAAGCTCGCAATCTGGGCGGTCACACGGCGCTCGCTCGGCTTCAAGTCCCTGTTCGTCCTGGCCGCGTTCGTCATCTCCTTTCTCTTGCGCTACGAACTTCACGACAGCCTGCCTGCGGGCTTTCCCTATCTGACGTTTTTTCCAGCCGTCGTGGTCACCACCTTCTTCGCCGGGGTGGCGTCAGGACTCGTCCTTGCGACGCTGTGCGGGATGGCCGCGTGGTATGTTTTCATCGATCCCGAATTGTCGTTTGCACTGACGAGCGCTTCCGCGATCGCGCTCGGCCTCTACATCTTTGTCGTCGTGGTCGACATCGTTCTGATCCACGCGACCAGTCAGGTTCTCACCCGGCTTGCGGAAGAACGGACCCGCTCCGCACATCTGGCAAAATCGAGCGACCTCATGTTCTCGGAATTGCAGCACCGGGTGTCGAACAACCTTCAAGTCATCTCCAGCATGCTGAAGTTTCAGCGGCGCAGTGTCGGCGATCCGGCGGCGCGGCAGGCGCTCGATGTCGCTTCGGCGCGCCTCGCCGTCGTCGCGCGCGTGCAGCGCGCGCTGCACGATCCTACGAGGCAATCGGTCGGGGCCGGCGATCTTTTACGCCGCATCCTGCCCGACGTGGTCGATGCGAGCGGCGCCGCGGAACGCGTTTCGCTGAGCGTTTCGGCCGAGGATGCGGCCATGTCGGCCGACCAGTCGATGCCGTTCGCACTCATTGCGACCGAACTCGTCTCCAATGCGATCGAGCACGCGCTGTTGCCGCAGGGGCACCTTACGCTGCAGGTCAAGCTCACCCGTCAGGGCAGCACGGCGCGCCTTGAGGTCTCCGACGACGGCCCGGGCTTTCCACCCGACTTCGATCTCGCCACCACGCAGAGCTTCGGTCTCATGATCGCGCGGCAATTCGCGGAACAGCTGAACGGAAGGCTTGCCGTGACCCATGAGGGTGGTGCGATGGTGCGGCTCGACTTCCCCACCCACGACACCGGCCTCACCGCCGCATGCGATGCGTTCGATCCAGAGTCGAAGCACGTATCCGAATGAAGAGACCAGGTTCTTCGGGCGCCGGGAGCTTTCTGCAAGGTCCCGATGTGGCGAGGCATAGATCCCTGGCTTGGATCATGTCCGCGCCCCCAAAAAATGGGGGCGCGATATTCTCTACGGTGCAAGCCGCACCGAACCTTAGGGACCGGGGGTCAGGCCTTGCGGAAACGCCGGGCGATGCCGAAAGCGCCAAGGCCTCCGAACAGCAGCAGGCCCGCAGCCGGGAGCGGTACAGGTGCCACCATCGCGATCTCCGCGGCAGCGACAGGCAGAGTGGCGAGGTAGCCACCCTCGGGCAGGTCCTCGTTCACGCCGCCGGGAACGATCAGACCGTGGATGACGTATTCGCGCAGATCGAGCGGGAAGATATCTTCGGATGTATAGGAATTGCCCAAAACAGGGCTGAAGAAGATCGCATCGTTCGAGAGGTCGAAGGACAAGCTGTAGTGGACATCGAGCTCGCGGATTTCCTTCGGCGATATGCGCTTGGTGTGGACGAGGGTCTTGTCGGCCATGACCGGCTCCTTTCGGTGGGGTTTGAGTCCACACGAAAAGAGGCCGCCTTGTATCTTTCCCGAGGGACGTCCGCTCCACGCGGACCGTCTCCCTGAGGTGACCGGACTGTGGGAAACCTCGGGCGGGGATCGGACCGTCGCCCCCTGGGTCTCTCAGGGCCGTGGGAAAGGGTCGATCCCCGACTTCGGTTTTGGGCCTGAACAAATGGAGGGGAGTCCACGATGCCCCGCATAAGAGGAAAAGGCACTACCTCAAGGATGTCGACAGACCGGCGTAATCGTCGGCATCGACGTCAGCAAAGGTTGGCTGGACGTGTTCGTACATCCCGACGGGGAGCGGTTCCGCGTCGACAATAACCCGGCGGGTATCCGGCGGCTCCGGAAGCGATGCCTGACGGTTTTACCCGAACTGGTCGTGATGGAAACGACGGGGCGCTATCATCGTATCTCCCATGCGTGTTTCCACGAGGCAGGGCTTCCGGCGCGTTCACCACCGTGTCTACGATACAAGGGACGGAGCGCGCCGAGATCTGTTCGCCTACATCGAAGGCCTCTACAATTCACGCCGTCTGCATTCCGCGATAGGCTACCGATCATCGGCCGACATGGAGCGCATGGCGGCCTGACCCCTTCCACTTTTTCGGGGCAGGATCAGTGCCGCTTTCCCCCATAGGACACGATCAGACCCCCGCGGCTTCCTCCTTGTCAGGTTTTCCAACGGAGGCCGCCCCCGCACAGAAGGCCGTCGTCACGCCGCGGACCACGTCGAAAAACCTCCGACTTTCACGGGAATCGTGGGTGCCTCTGGCTTGTCGGCAGAGGGCAGGTTGAGCACATGTCGACACCAAGCGATCCTGCACGTTCCTCACCGGCCACGCCTTCCATGCGTGACCGGGCCGATCCAGGCGTGCAACTTCCTCCCCGATCCGGTGTTGCCCGCTCAGACAATCAAGAGAGTTCACGCATGGCAAACAGATCGAACCGAGGTCGCCACTCCAACCGACCCAAGGAAATCCCGCGATCAGGATGGCGGGATATCCTCCTACGTGTGAAGAACGAGTTGACGGTGGACCACGTTTCCATCGTCTCCGCGGGAGTGGCTTTCTTCGGTCTTCTTGCGGTTTTTCCCGCGATCGCGGCGCTGATTTCCATCGCGGGGCTGATCCTTGACCCCGCTGCGATCGAGCAGCAGCTTGCGTCCGTCGCCAGCGTCCTGCCGCAAAATGCAGCTGAAATCATCGAGGGTCAGGCCCAGAAGGTCGCGTCGGGCGCGGGAGCAGGAATCGGTTTCGCCGCGGCCGGTGGAATCATAATATCGCTCTATAGCGCGTCCAAAGGCATGAAGAGCCTGATGGAGGGCATGAACATCGCCTACGACGAACAGGAGGATCGCGGTTTCATTGCCTTGAATGTCACTGCGCTGGCACTAACGCTGTTCTTGATCCTCGGTGTTCTGATCGCGTTTGCCGCGACGCTGGCAGCACCCGCGCTGCTTGGATCGATGGGTCTTTCGCAAGGTTTGCAGGCCGTTGTCACCTATGGGCGCTGGCCCATTCTGGCGATCCTGACGATGTTTGGCTTGGCGGTGGTCTACCGCTACGGTCCCTCCCGCGAAGAACCGCAATGGCGATGGGTCAGCGTCGGCGCGGTCGTCGCGACAATCGTCTGGCTGATCGGCTCGATTGCCTTTTCGATCTATGTCCGCAACTTCGGCAGCTACAACGAGTCGTACGGCGCCTTGGGCGGCATAATCATCCTTCTGACATGGCTGTGGCTATCCGCCTTCATCGTATTGTTGGGTGCCGAACTCAATTCGGAGATGGAGCACCAGACGGTCGAGGATACGACCACCGGAGCCCCCCGCCCGAAGGGTGATCGAGGAGCCTCAAAAGCGGACACGGTCGGGCGGACCCCATGAGAGCGCCCTTTCGCGGGAGTTCGGACGGCGGAACAAGTGAGATGCAATGCCGTTTGGCGTTAAATGCACAAATGGAGATCTGAGATGGCAGACGAAACAACACGCGGGCGGTTGTCCGATACCAGCACGGTCGGGCTGATCGGCGATGCGTTCTCGCAGATCATAGCGCTTTTCCGAGGAGAGCTGGATCTGGCTCGCGCCGAGGTTCAGGAGAATCTCAAGAGGGCCGTGATCGCGATCGGCCTGCTCGTTGCCGCTGTTGTCCTCTTTCTCGTCGCGCTGAACGTGCTTGCGGCGGCTCTGGTGCAGGGGATTGCCGAACTCGACATAAACGCGGGTTGGGCGGCCCTGATCGTCGGCGGCGCCTTTCTGATCATTGGCGGCATCATGGCGCTGACGGGCAAGAACAAGCTCACGTCGACCAGCCTCGCCCCCACCCGTACCGTAAAGAACGTCCAGCGCGATGTCCAAGCAACGAAGGAAACTACCCATGACCGATGATAGATCTTCTCGCGAGATCGAGCGCGACCTTGAGCGCAAGCGTGATGACCTGCGCGGCACGATCGACGAAGCGCTCGATCGGATGACACTCGAGGGCGCCTGGACCTATGCCGGCCGGTATCTGCGTGATCACCGTAGCGAGTACGGCCAGACCGTAGGCAGTGTTTTCAAGGAAAAGCCGCTCGCGGTCGGCCTCGTTGCCATCGGTATGGCCTGGATCATGTTCGGGCCTTCGAATGTGGATCGAGCCTCCAGAGACGATAACTACCGCGACAACGACCGGCGGGATGATTCCGAGACACGCAGACGTCTCGCGGCTGGCGATTTCGACGAAACCAGCGCGCAGGGACCGACGGGCTCAGATGCGCGGCCGGACCCGTGGGCTGCGCCGTCGCAAACTCCTTCGTCCACTCCAGAGCGCTCGGGGGTCGGACCGAAAGCGGTCGGGGGAACATCCTCGCCGGCAACAAGCACGTCGGCCATTCCGGCTGAAGCGTCGTCGAGCTCTGCCGGAACTTCCGGCAGTCCAAGCACAACACGCGCGAGCACCGAAGCTTCCAGAGTAGCTACACCGGCAGTGGCTCCGACGAGCAGTCCTGTACGGACCGGGGAACCGGCATCCAGCGTATCGAAGCCTGGAAGCGGAACGCAGTCCGGGTCCGCGGGAACCTCGACCAGCACCACCACGACGGATCCTAATTCGTCGAAGGTGTAAATGAGCTACGGGCAGTCACCGGCGGACGGGGCTGAACGAAGTTGAAGGAAACGAAGCGCATACCGACCATTGGAGGCGACGTGCAGGAGTGGCGTATACTTTCTGGCGCCTCCGGGGACAGGCTTCCCGTAGTGCTTGCACGGTTCGCCTCTACAAGTGATCCGGTACTCATACGTGAAGTTTTCAAGCGTTCGAGCCAGGATATGTGTGCCGGAGACGCCGTGTGAGTTTGCTCTTGATTCTGGTTGGCGGTGCGCTTGTCGTCATGGCTTTCATGGATGCGCTGTCGACGACCCTCTGGGTCGACGGCAGCGCCGGACCGATCTCCTCGCGGCTCGCGAAGTGGATCTGGCGAGGAGCTCTCGCCGTCGCGGGGCGTCGCCACCGGGCACTGAGCCTTGTAGGCCCGTTCGTATTGTCGCTGATCATCATGCTTTGGGTCGTGATGCTGTGGCTGGGCTGGACCCTGATCTTCAGCGCAGACGACGCGTCGATCCTTCACGGCACCACCAAGATGCCCGCGAATTGGCCGGCACGTTTCTACTTCATCGGCTATCTGCTCTTTACCGCCGGTCTTGGGGACTACGCTCCGAACGGTGGCACATGGCAGCTGATGGCTGTTCTAACGAACATGACCGGCCTGCTACTCGCAACGCTGGGTATAACATACATCCTTTCAATCATTACGGCCGTCGTTCAGAAAAGGGCATTCGCGAGCCAGGTGAGCGGCTTGGGACGGAACGCCGCAAAGCTTGTTGAAAGCGGCTGGAATGGCCGGGATCTGCGAGATCTCGACCTTCCGCTCAGCGCTCTCGCGTCTCAGTTGGCGCGAATTTCGGAGCAATACCGCGCCTATCCTGTCCTGCAATACTACCATCCGTCGCAGCCGGAGAAATCCCCGACCGTCGCGGCCTCCCTTTTTGACGACGCCCTCACTCTCATCCGGTTCGGTATCCCGACCGAGCTTCGGCCCAGCCGTGCGGTGATCCGCTCCGCCCGGTCTTCAGTCGAGAGCTTCCTGGAGACGGCACCTCCCGCCTTGATCCATGCGAGGCCGGAAGGTCCCCCCGCCCCCGACCTTATTGCCCTGGCCGATCTCGGGATACCGACGTTGCCCCAGGATCAATTCTCGAAGGACATCCAGGAACTATCGCGAAGGCGCCAACGGATGTTGGGCCTGCTGAAGAACAATGGCTGGCAGTGGGAGGACACCAGATCGTGAGCGAGGTTACCTTCTTCTTCGGGGGCTGGGCTCCGGTCCTGCGCATCATCGTTGTCGGCACGCTTGCCTATGGCGCCTTGGTCGCGCTTCAGCGGATCAGCGGCAAGCGCACGCTGAGCCAAATGAACGCCTTCGACTTCCTCATCACGGTCGCCCTCGGTGCTTCGTTCGGCAGTCTTCTCACGGCCCGCAGTGTTGCTTTTGTCGAGGCGGTGACAGCCTTTACGCTTCTGGTTACGCTACAGTTTGTGGCGGCCACTCTCAGGCAACGTTCGCGAACCGTCGAGCAATTGCTAACGGCCGCACCCACGGTTCTTTTCTACAAAGGGAACTTCCAGCGCGCCGGAATGCGAAGGGAGAGAATTACGGAAGACGAGCTCGCCACTGCCGTGCGCCAAAGCGGCTTCGGCTCGTTCCAGGACGTCGAAGGGATCTTCCTAGAGGCCGACGGAATGCTGGCCGTGGTCAGCGCGGCACAAACAGGTGATGGGGGCATATTGCCAGCCGAACACTGCCAAAGCAGCAGTTAATCCGAAGGAAGCATGACCCCTTGTTCGCGGATCGGTCATGGTGCCTGATCCGCACTTGAGGGGTGACTACCTCGAGGCGGTCATTCGCCGCGCGGAGCTTGGGCAGCCAGAGCGCAGGACAAACTGAGCTTTCGCTACGCGACGCACGAAGGTCCGTTTCCCTTGGGCATGCGAACGAAACTGCTTCTAGGTCTCGTTGTCGAGCGCTGCGATCAGGGCTTCGGCTGATGCGGGCTTGCGTAGGTGGGGCGCGGCCGATCGGGCAACGAAAGGTTCCGTGTCTCGCGCAAAGCCGCTATGGAACACGAACGGTACCTTGAGTGATGTGAGGCGCGCGGCCACCGCCTCGCATGTATTGTCACCGAGATGGACATCGAGTACGGCCCTGTCAATCTTCAGCGCCCCGTCTGCGTCGGAGACGGCTGCGTCGACCAAGGCCATGGCCGCCGCTTCCGAATGAACCGGGCCGAGAATCCGGGCACCCGCATCCGCGAGCGTCGCCTCGATGTCGAGCGCGATAAGCGGCTCGTCCTCTACGATAAGGATCCTGCAACCTTCCAGGGTTAATTTCATTGCCGCCGTTCCTCCGGGTGTTTCGATCGTGCATTTGAACGACATTTCAACACGCGCAGCCCTTCCAAGTTCGGCAAAATCAGCAGTTGCGCCTTGTTTGTCACCCTTCGTTTGGTTGTTTAGAAAAAGAAAAAGTCGGTCGCGCGTCGGCCGACTTTCGAACAATTGGGTCGGGAGCGATGAAATGGCCGACGGGAACAAAAGTGGCGGGGTGGTTGTAGGCGATGCACGCGCCGTACCCCTCAGCGACGCCGAGCTCGGGCGGCTCATTCTCGACAGTGCGATCGACTATGCCATCGTAACGCTTTCTGCGGAGGGCGATGTAACGTCTTGGAACGAGGGAGCCGAGCGCATCCTGAGGTGGACCGAGGAGGAGATCACGGGCCGTTCCTCCGAGGCGTTCTTCACCCCCGAGGATAATACCCAGGACCGCATGAGGGAGGAAATGCGCGAGGCCGCCGAGACGGGGCGGGCGACAGACGAGCGTTATCACATGCGTCGCGACGGCACGCGCTTCTACGCGCAAGGTCTGATGATGCCCTTGCGGGTCGAAGATGCGACACGGCACGGAGCTCCGGCACCCACGGGATTCCTCAAGATCTTTCGTGACCAGACGCAGAAGCACGAGGCCGAACTGCGCGTCAGGGAGCTGGAGGACAGCGTCGCCACCGTGCTGCGGGCGTCTGGCACGATCGGGCTCTACCGGTTCGATCCGGTGGCGGGAATCGTCTTGGCCGATGCCAGCTGCGCGTGCATGTTCGACCTTGATCCGGCCATGCTGCGCAAGGGAGCGGAGGCGGAGACGTTCTTCGCGCGTATCCACCCAAACGATGTGGACCGCGTCGCCGATGAACAGCGCCGCACATCCGAAGCCGGCGGCCATCTCGACGTGACCTTTCGTGTGGTGCACACTGGCGGCAGTGTGCGCTGGCTCAACACGCTGTCCGACCTCGGACAGGAGGGCGGGAGCGCCGAAGCGAGGGGCATATCCGCCTCCTGCATGCGCATCCGATCGGGCGTCATGATCGACGTCACGGAGCGCCACCGCGAGGAACGGATGCGCACCGCCGTGCTGGAAGTGAGTGACAGGCTGCGCGAGCTTCACGATCCCGACCGGATGGCCCAGCTCGCCGCCGAGGTGATGGGCCGGACGCTCGATCTGTCGCGGGCCGGATTCGGCGAGGTCGACCCCGACGGCGACGCGATCGACATCCGAGTCGACTGGACGGCAGATGGCGCGGCTAGCATCGTGGGTGTCCTGCGCTACACCGACTTCGGTTCGTTCAATGAACCCCTGCAGCGGGGCCAGACGGTGGTGATCACGGATGTGCGCGACGATCCGCGTGTCGCTGACCCTGCCCCGCTTGAGGGCATCAAGGCGTGCGCTCTGGTGAACGTGCCTCTGATAGAACAGGGGCAACTGAAGGCCGTGCTCTTCGTCAACGACGACCGTCCACGAGATTGGACGCAGCCCGAACTCGACTTCGTCCGCGGAGTTTTCGATCGCACCTGCGCGGCCATCGAGCGCGTGCGCGCGGTCGAGGAGCGGAAGTTGATGAACCGCGAACTGGCACACCGGATGAAGAACGTGCTGACCATCGCGCAGGTCGTCGCCGGTCAGTCGCTGCGCCATGCCACGACGCTGGAGGCTGGCCGCACGCAGGTCGTGGCCCGGCTGAACGCCTTGGGACGCGCCCAGGACATGCTCACAGATGAGGGGTCCTATCGGACGAACATCCGGTCCGTGATCTTGGACTCGATGGAGCCCCACCTCTCCATACCGGAGCGCCTGGTCGTGGACGGGCCCCATATCGAGCTCGACGAACAGCAGGTGCTGGGCCTGTCGCTGGCAATCCACGAGCTGGCAACGAATGCGGTAAAATACGGCGCGCTGTCCGTCCCAGAGGGCTGGGTCGAGATCCGGTGGACGTTGAGCACCGATCATGCCTTCCACCTGACATGGCGTGAGTTGGCCGGCCCTGCCCCCGAGGCGACAGACGCGACCGGCTTCGGCTCCACAATCCTCGACCGCATTACCGGCAGCTACTTCGGCGGGAAATCCGCCCTGCGACTGGAGCCGGACGGCGCGGTGTTCACCATCGAAGGACGGCTGAAGACATCGGGCGGTTAGCCTCACGGACGAGTTGCGAGTAAGACTAAGACAAGCACATGTCGAACCGCGGCTTTGCCGAACGGCGGGAGGTCTTCAGCGATCCCGTCGTTGCCACTGCGCTCCTCGACCGGCTTCTCCACCACGCCCTCGTCGTCCACATCGAGGGTGCCAGCTACCAGCTACGCGGCCACGCTGACCTCATACCCGAACACGTCCGCGCCAATGCCTGCGTGTTCCACGGGATGATGGGTGCCCATTCCAGATGATCGTGGGCAGCGGTTCCACGCGATGAGGGGCAGCCGTTCCACGCGATCGTGGGCGGGTTTGGCCGACAGTCTGAAGCTACGGTGACCTTCGTTTTTGAACGAGGGGGCCGTGATGCCAACGGGACGACTGTCGATGCGCCGGATACGAGATGTGCTACGGTTGAAGTATGCGCAGGGGATGAGCGAGAGGGCGATCGCCGCCTCGCTTGGGCTGGGTAAGGGAACTGTCGGAGCGTATCTCGGGCGGGCGCGGACGGCCGGTCTGACCTGGCCACTTCCCGACGCGCTGTCCGACGACGACCTCGAGTTGCTGTTGTTCCCGGCAACGCCGTCGGTGCCGGACGGGGAGCGGCCCGTGCCCGACTGGTCCCTCGTGGATCGGGAGCTGCGGCGTCCGGGCGTCACGCGCGCTCTGCTCTGGGACGAGTATCGCGCGGCCCACCCCCTTGGCTTCGGCTACGCCTGGTTTTGCGAGCATTACGAGGCCTGGAAGGGCCGGGTCCGGCCGACGATGCGGCAGACACATATTGGCGGCGAGAAGGTCTTCGTCGACTTCGCGGGCGACATGATCGACGTGATCGATCCTGCGACCGGGTTAGCCCGGGCCATGAAGCTGTTCGTCGCGGCGATGGGGGCATCGAACTATACCTACGCCGAGGCCGTGGCGTCCGAGGGGCTCGAGGACTGGATTGAGGCGCATGTCCGGATGTTCACGTTCCTCGGCGGCGTGCCGAAGGTCGTGGTACCGGACAATCTGAAGTCGGCGGTGTTCAAGGCCGACCGCTTCGATCCGGGCCTGAACCGGACCTATGCGGAGATGGCCAGCCACTATGGCACGGCGATCCTGCCGGCGCGTCCTTACAAGCCCCGCGACAAGGCGAAGGTGGAAGTCGCTGTGCAAGTCGCGCAGCGCTGGATTTTGGCGCGGCTGCGCAATCTGCGCTTCTTCTCCCTGGCCGATCTGAACGCCGCGATCCGGCGGCTGGTGGACGAGTTGAACATGCGCGTGATGCGCGGCTACGGCGCCAGCCGCGCTGATCTCTTTGCCACGATCGACCGGCCGAACCTCGAGCCGCTGCCGCCGGAGCCCTACAAGTTCGCCCGCTGGAAGCGGGCCCGCGTCGCACCCGACTATCACGTCGAGGTCGACAGCTCGTGGTATTCCGTGCCGTTCGGCCTGATCCGACAAGAGGTCGATGTTCGGGTTTGCGGAGCCGTCGTCGAGATCTTCCACAAGGGACAACGGGTCGCCAGCCATCCGCGCTGCCCCGGCCGACGCAGCCATGTGACGGTCCCGGAGCATATGCCCTCGTCCCACCGTCGCCATGCGGAGTGGACGCCGGCGCGGGTGTTGGCGCAGGCCGAGAAGCTCGGCCCATCGGTGACGGCATTCTGCGAGGCCGTGATGGCCGACCGCCCACATCCCGAGCAGGGCTTTCGAAGCTGCCTTGGCGTTCTCGCACTGGCCAAGAGCTACGAGCCTGCCCGCCTCGATGCCGCCTGCCGGCGTGGAATATCCATCCGGGCCCGCTCCGTCGCGTCGATCAGATCGATCCTGAAGAACGGGCTCGACAGCGCCTTCCTCGAAGACGCCCCCGACGAGCGTCCGCTTCAGCACCCCAACATCCGCGGACAGGGCTATTACCATTGAAAGGAGACCCCACCTTGCTGATCCATCCCACCTCTGAGCGGCTCATCGCCCTCGGCCTCACCGGCATGGTCAAGGCACTGGACGAGCAGCGCCAGGCCGGAGCCACCTTCGACAGCCTCGGCTTCGAAGAACGCCTGGGCCTACTGGTCGATCGAGAGGCCGCTGAACGGGACACCAAGCGGCTGACCACCCGCCTCAAGTTTGCCGCTCTCCGCCAGGCCGCCTGTGTGGAAGATCTCGACCTGCGCGCCCCACGCGGCATCGACCGCGCCGTGATGGCTCACCTCATCGACGGCGCCTGGATCGACCGACACGAGAACCTGCTCATCACCGGCCCCACCGGCCTCGGAAAAAGCTGGATCGCTTGCGCCCTCGGCCACAAGGCTTGCCGGGACGGCCGACGCGTCGTTTATCACCGGATGCCGAAGCTGTTCGAGGCTCTCGCCATCGCCCGCGGAGACGGCCGGCACGCCAGGATGCTGAAAGGCCTCGAGCGGACCGAGTTGCTCATCCTCGACGATTGGGGGCTCTCGGTTCCGACTTCAGCCGAACGGCGCGACCTGCTGGAAATCCTCGAAGACCGCCACGGCCGCGGCTCCACGATTGTCACCAGCCAACTCCCGGTAGAGCACTGGCACGAGGCCATCGGCGATCCGACCTTGGCCGATGCCATCCTGGACCGCCTCGTCCATAACGCTCACCGGCTGCCCCTTGCCGGCGAGAGCATGCGCAAGCGCGCGGCCACATTGAAACCGCTTGACCCGACGGGCCGAGCCTGACTCCATGAACCAGTCGGCCAGACTGCCCGAGGCGTGGAATGGCTGCCCACGATGCCGTGGAATCGATGCCCATCTTCCGTGGAATACGCACCAATGCCCCGATCGCGCCGCCGCCGCCCCCAAAACGCCGCGGCGGGCCGCCCAAAAACGGAGCCGCCAATCTCTGAACCCGGCTGATTACCGGGCCCGCAAAAGTGGGGAATTTTACTTCGGCACTTCTGGGAAAAGTTCAGTCTGCTGACCCGGCTGTAGCTCTCGGCCTACATCATCCTGCTCGGCGCGGAGATCAATTCTAAAAATGGAGCACCAGACGGAGCGCGACACAACGACAGGGCGAAACCTCGCCAAGGGAGAACGCGGGGCCGTGAAGGCGGAAGAGGTCGGCCGCTCTCCCTGAGTCTTGCCGCCGAGCTAGGACACGAAAAACGCCCGCGCTTGTCGGCGCGGGCGTTTCAGGGCCAAGGCGTTGAGGGTCAGCCGCGGGATGAACCGAGATCCTCCTTCTTCGCCTGCTTTTCAGCCGCTTGAGCGACCCGGCGAGCGGAGTCTTCCGTTTTCTCCACCACAGCGTCAGCGGCGGAGCCTTCGCCTTGGGTATCGCGATCGGCCTTGTCCTTTGCCTCGCGAACCGCGGCATCCGCGTCCTTCTGGACTTCCTTGCCAACGGTCCTGGCCTCTTCCATTGCGGCGCTTCCGACCCGCTCGACCTTGGCCCGTTCTTCCTCGAAGACGCGCTCTGCCTCGTCGTAGAGACGGTCGCTCTCGGCGCCGAAGTACTCGTCCTCGGTGCGTGATCGTGGCAGGCTGCCCGCAATCGTGGCCCCCACGGCGAAGGCAAGCGCACCGGCTACGATCGGGTGCTCGTCGAAGAAGCCCGTGGCGCGGTTCGCCCCTTGCTGCACCCCGCGGCCGACCTGCTCGCGGGCGAGGATAGCCTGCTCACGGGCCGTGATGATCCGCTCTCGCGCCTGTTCGTTCATGTGTTCGGTGCCCTCGGAAAGCCGCCGCCCCATGTCGGAGGAGCGCTCGCGTACCCGGCCGCCGGCCTTCGACGCATGTCGCTGAGAGTTGTGCAACCCGGCCCGCATGCGCTGGCCGGCGCTCGGGCCTTGATTGCCCGAGAACCAGTTCGGGCCGCTGTCTTCCGGGACCGGCCCGCGGGGGCCGATATGAGCATCGGCATCCTCGCCGTAATCGATCGAGCGACCGCCACCGAACATCCGGATGCCGTCCCTCTGTCCGCCGCCGAACATGCTGCCTCCAGAATCGCCGGTCCGGCGGGCGCCATCCTCGATCTGGCTGGCGCTGGGACCGCGGCCGAACATCAGCCAGCCGAGACCGATCCCGGTCACGGCAAGCGCCAGCGGGTTGCCCTTGGCCGCGTCCGCGACGGACTTGCCGAAATCGCCGCCGTGGCGACCGACATTGTCGGTGATGCTGCGGAAGATCGCGTCCGGCGTAAACGTCTCCTGCAGGGCGGCAAGGGTGTTCTGGAAGCCCTCGCGATTCTGTTCGAGATCGCGTTCGATCTCGCCGGGTGTCCTTGTGTCACTCATCTCACAATGCCTTCTTTACGGCCTCGCTGTCGCGTTCCACGTTCGTCATGGTGCGCGTCGGCGCGAGGGACGTCAATTTTAGATCGTTGGTGCCCTTGATGGCCAGGATCGCGGCGATCACGGCAAAAGCGACGCCCACGATCAGCGCCGACCAGCCGAGCTCCAGACCCAGTTCGGAGATCGCGGCGACCAAGGCGCTGGCGAGGACGTTCAGGGCTACCAGAATCAAGACGATGCCCACCACGATCATGCCGATCGCAGCGACGGCACGCTTGACGTTCTGGTCCATCTCGGCGCGGAAGAGGTCGAACTCTCCGCGCAGGAGGGCCACCACCTGCTGCAGCGCGTCGCCCACCAGGCTGCCAGTGTCGCGGATGGTGCGGCGGGCACCGTTCGAGCCGGACGTCGTCCGGGTCTCCTCGGTCTTCATTTCGGTCTGGGACATCAGTCGTCTCCCGGCGTCTTGGTGGTGGTGGCCGACGGCGAGGGCGTCGGGGTGGATCCCGTTCCAGGCGCGTCGATGTTGGTCGGACTGGTCATGGGACCCGGGATCCGGCCGCCGGCAGTCGTACTGCCCGGCCCCGCGCCAGCGGCGCCCCTCTGGGGTGCCGCATCCGCAGACGGGGAACTGACGCCGGTACCCTCGCGCGGGCTGCGGACCGAGGCCTTGGCGAAGCGGGTCGCCGCGAAGCCGGCAAGCGCGGCACCGCCCAGGAACGCGACCGGGTTGCGGCGAGCAAAGTCGCTCACGTCTCCGGCCAGCTGGCCCACGTCACGGTCCCGGATCGTCTCGGACATGTCGGCGATGCCTTCGGCGATCTGCCCGAAGGTCCGCTCCTGGAGCGAGCCGTAGCGCATCTCCTCGGCCGCGCGGCGCAGGGCGTCAGCGATACCGGACACCTCGCCGGCCACGCCGCTTCGCGCCCGTTCGGCCTGCGACCAAGCTTCATCTCGCGCCCGACCGCTCAACTCCTCGACGGTAGAGCGGGCATCCTCGGCCAAGCGCTCGCCTGCTTGCTTCGCGTCCTTGCCGGCTTCCCGGCCGGTATGGGACCGGTTCGAGTTCGGATCGCTCATGTCTGGATCTCCCTCACGCGACCACGTTGATGACGACGAGGATGACGACCACCAGGCCGACCAGGTAGATGAGGTTGTTTATGTATGTCCCATTTCATTGCGTATGCCCTTGAATGCCAATGAATGCCCTTGACCGTAGGCCCCTCCCGGTTCCGGAAGGGGCCTGCCAAGATCGGATGCTTTAGCCCCCGTTGACGGAGATCTGCTGATCCTCAGGAAGCTCCGCGCTGCTGTCATATTCGAAGTCGCTGGCCGCCTCGATTTCCTCTTCGGTCATGGACTCGACAGAGAGCTCGCCATTCTGCATTGAAACGCGCGACATCGGAACGGGCACCTGCGTTGCCCCCAGGCCGAGGAAACCGCCACTGCTAACCACCATGTTCGTCTCACCGTTGATGTCGACGAAGGCATCGGGCGAGCCGAGATCTTCGCCATCGGCGGAGACGACTGTCATGTCCATGAGCTCGCTCACGGTCATGCCGCCACCGCTCGACGGGTCTTCCGCGTTCTGGGCTGCTTGCTCCTGCCGCTCGGCTTCCGCTTGTTGCTCGCTCTGCTGCTGCAACCTCTGTTCGCGCTCTTCCTGGGTCTCGAGGGTTAGGGTCGGCTCGCCGGACTGCTGCACCTCGACCGTCGGCTGCTCGGCCATCATGACGGTGACTTCCGGCTCGGGGCTCTCGAAGGACACCGACGGCTCGCCGCCGCTCTCGACCGACACCTGCGGCTGACCCTCGGAACCCACGATCTCTACCTGTGCATCGCCGCTGGCGGCGTTCACGTCGGCTTCGGTTGGTTGCCCGGACCCGCTGTCGCCCCCGCTCTGCGTAGACGCGGCCTGTCCCTCGCCCGAGGTGCTTTCATCTCCTGCCGTGCCCTCCTGGCCGAGGTTGAGATCCAGTTGCGGATCTCCCTGCGTGACATTGACTGTCGGATCCCCCTGCTCAACCTGGACCTGGGGGTCCTGCGAGACGACATCGACATTCGGGTCGGTGCGCAGCGCATAGAACTGAGGCGCGGGGATCTCGACGCGCACGATGATCTCGGGGATCTCGACGGCAATCGTCGGACGCTCCTGCTGCACCTGCAGATCCGTGGGCTGCTGGGTCACGGTGACCTTCGGATTCTGCGGGGTCACCTGAACGTTGGCAGGCGGCACCTCGACATCGACATCCGGATCGGGAACCATGACCTCGGCCTCCCCTTCGATCGTGGTCTCCTCCGACAGATCGACCTGCTCGGTGGTCTCGGTCTCGATCTCGCTCGTGGCCGAAGCAATCTGTTCCTGCAGATCCGAGCACTGGTCCGCAGCGTCGTCGTTGATCGCCGAGATGACATCGTCCTGGGGCACGATCGTGGGATCGTCCGCGCCCTCGTAGTCCTGCGCCAAGGCTTGGCATTCCGAGGTCTTGCCGGCGAGCTCTTCCTCGTTGATGTCGACGAGCGCTTGACCGAAGGCCGGGCCGGAGAGAGGTAGGCAGAGTGCCGTCCCGAGAAGGAGGTTGGCAGGTTTGAGTGTTCGGCGCATGAAAACTGTTCTCCATTTTGGTCGCGTTTTGGAAAACAACTTAGCGTATCACGGCGACGTGAGTTCCTTCTGGAGTAAGGAAGCGGGTTTTGATTAACATTTGTTAATCGCGCCGTGGCTTGATTGTGCGCTCCGCGATGTCACTGGAGGAACGCGGGATGACGATCTCACGCTATCTGGAATACGCGCTTTGCCGTCGGGATACGCTCTCCGAGCTGGAACGGGCGATCCTGCGGGACATCCCTGTCCATCCCGCCAGCTATCGGGATGGGGACGTCATTATTCGCCAGGGGGCGGCTCCCGAGCAGAGTTGCCTGCTGGTCAAGGGCATGGCGACGCGGGAACATCGGTTTAAGGATCGGGCCAGGATCACGAGTGCTCTGCATATTCCCGGCGATTTCGTGGATCTCCACGCCTTCTTGCTGACCGAGATCGACCATGACGTGATGGCGCTGGGGGACTGCAACGTGGAGTTCGTCGACCGGGCCGTTCTGGAACAGATCTCGCGGGAGAACCCGCACCTGATCCGGCTCCTTTGGCTCCATACCCTAATCGACGCCAAGCTGCACCGAGTCTGGATCGCGACACGGGCTCGGCTCAATGCCTTCGAGCGGATCGGCCACCTGATGTGCGAGTTGCACGCCCGCCTCTCCGTGGTCGGACTGGTCGAGAATGATGCGTTCTCCTGCCCCTTCGACCAGCGCAAGCTGGGCGGAATACTGGGCTATTCCACGGTTCACATGAATCGAGCCGTTCAGAAGTTCCGGGCTTGCCATCTCCTGGAATGGTCCCGCGGCCGCGTTCGCCTGCTGGACCCTGACAGGCTGGCCGCCCTCGTCGGGTTCGACCCGGAGTACCTCGAACTCACCCCAGCCCGCCGTTGAGGCGCATACCGACTACCTGCAAAGTCGGCTTGGGATTCACATCGCAAGTCCAGCCGCATAGCTGGGCAGCATGTCCGAGCCCGTGCCCATTCGTGACCGCCCCTTGAACTGGTCCGCCTAAAACACGTCGATGAGTGAGCGCGGATCGCTGACGGTCTGGTTCGATGCAGGCATGGCTTGGCAAGCCGCCCCGCCGGGTCCATTGCAAGACGAAGCACCGTCGAAGGCACGATGGTTGCGGATCGCCTTGCTTTGTCTCGCGATCCCCTCGGTCGCAGCCCGTTTCGCCCGACTGGTAGCGTCGCGGTGTCAGACCGAAATGGGCGGCGACCGTTCGAGAGCGCTTGAACCGGGCCGGATCGTCGACCGCGGCACGAATGTCAACGGCGGACAAAACCCGGCCACGGGGCGGCGTAAAAGTCGGCCACTTCGGATTTGGGCGTGACGCGCGCCAGTGGGCTGCGGCCAGGCAGCCGCGCTCTCCAGATAGCTGGCGGCTTCCCGGCCGCCTTGGTCCTTCAGGGCCAAGGCCTCGTGGGTGGGATCAGAGTAGTTTTGCGGGTTTGAGCGCGCGGCTTTGGCCGAGCCGATAGCTGTCGCCGTTCATCTCGAGGATGTTGACGTGATGCGTCCGGCAGGATCTTCGCGACCAGGCAACGGTTCGCCGGGAAATCGATCTCCCGGATGGGTTTCTGATCCTCCTCACTGTCGTGGAGGACCGACGCGGGCACCTTGCCGAAGAAGGCAAAGGCGTGGATGTGGCCATCGACCCAAGCTGCCGCTGTCGCCCCCATAGCCTCTGTCGAGGCTATCCGGTCGTTTGCAGTTTAAGCTGCGGCTTTGACTGCGGTCTTGGGGAAAACCCATGGCAGGAGGTCGTCGAGGTCGGCGTTGGGATAGCCTGCGGCGATCGCCTTGAGGGTAGCGCGCAGGTATCTCTTTCGATCGCTGGCCCGTCGCCCGCTAAGCGACGGCGGCCGATCTCGCGCGTCATGCTGTACCCTTGTTTTCACCATTGGAGGTCCCGCGCTTGAGCGCTTGTGTGGTGACCGCCGCTCGACCTGTGCTGCGGTAGCGGAGCATGATTACGGCTCGAGCGTTTGCAGCCTTGTGCGGGATCTGGACCCGTTGTGACAGACGGGCCTTGAGGGTCGGAACTCTACAGCAGCGCGGCTCTTCATAACTTTCAGACTATTCCGCCACCGCTCCCATCCGCGACGGGGCGCGTTTCCGCGACCTTGGTGCGGTATCCCGAGCGCCGGTAGGCCGCGACAGGGTCGATTGCGGCGCTGTTTTCCAGCCGGGCCATCTGCAGGATCGGAGTCACGTCCGTGCGGAAGGCCGTCTTTAATGTCTCAGACGCCATCAACGCATCATTCTCCGCCTGGTGGCCCGCCAGCGCGATGCGATCGACCAGCAACGCTTGCGCATAGGCACGCTGTACCTCCATGGCGGAGTTCATCAGGCTCTCGATCGGATCGGTGACATTGTGGCTCTGGTCAAGCATGTGCGCCGGTTCGAAGTCTTGAAGTCGCGCATCGCCCGCAGGTACATGGTCTGCGTCTTCGGCTGCAGACCCTTGATGCGCATATCCTCTAGAAACCGCCGGCGCAAAGCGGGAACGTGTTGATCGGACATGGAAGCCTCCTGTCATCGGATTAAGAAGGTCCCAATCGTCCGACAGGCATGCCTATCCACCAAATCGCACCGCTCTGATCAGCGCGCATCACTCGCCACAAGAGCCCATACCGCGAGAGCGGTTTCGTCCTCGTCCGCACTGCGTGAGTTCGAGCGCGACGCAGCGAATGTCGGCTCTCGCCCAACCTGCATGGCTTGCGACCCAAAGGAGGCCGCGTTGGATCACGACGCAGTTTCGGGATTCACGGTTCGTTTCCCTGTGGTAGAATCCTGATAGTTCCCCTCGCCTCGCACCTTCTCAGGAGGCGACATGACCAGAATGGACCGAACCCGCTCCGCCTCGATCGCGCTTGCCGGCACGGCGGCGATCGCCGCCCTCGCCAGCCTCACACCTTCGACGGCCTCGGCTGCCGACTACGACATGGATTGCAAGCTGATCCTCTGCATGCCTGCGGGCTTCCCCGGCGGGTGCAGCGACGCTTTCGATCACATGATCGACCGCCTGCGCGATGGTAAGTCGCCCATCGGCTTCTGCGGCATGTCGAACGGGGCGGAATACGACGATTACGACATCGACTACGTGTGGAGACAGCCGACCTCCCGCGAGGCATGGCAATGCCCCCCGGGCAAGACCCTGTTCCACGAAGTGACCAGCGACGGAGAGGGGTTCTTCAACCGATCCGTGACCACATTCTGTTACGATACTGCCTATGAGCGTCGGACCTGGACCGGCCCTGATGGATACCAGACCACGCTGCACTACACCAACATGAGCCCGCCAGAGCATAAGAACTTCTGGGTCAACCTGACACTTGAGCCCGATGCCGCTGAGCCGTTCACTCGGGGATGGCAGAAATTCGATACCGGCATGCGTTCTCCCGTCCTCGTGCAATACACGCCGTGATCCGCACTGCGATCGTTCTGGCGATGATGGCGGTTCCGACTTGGGCTCCTGCCCAGGTCGGTTGCCTACCTCCCGAGGAACCGTTCGCCTACGAGCCGCCCACAAATGACCCAGAGCTGAGGGCGCTGATCGACGAGCAGTACCAGGACTACATCCGCGGTACGGAATCCTATCTCAACTGCCTTAATGCGGAATCGACGCGGGTGCGGTCGGAGTTCCAACAGATCCTCAACCGCTACATTCAGTATTTCGGCGAGGGCGCCGCCCTGAAGTCCGACGCACCGGGCTGATCGGTCAGCGCACGACCGGCAAATCCGACAGCCGCGTGGTGTATCGAGGGCTGCGGTGATCGGCCCGTAGCTTCCAGGCCCGTTCCGTCCCCTCACTTGCCAGAACCATGGTCTTCCTGCCAAAGCGGTCGTTCACCGCATCGAGCGCGCCCATGAGCGCCGCCGATTTCGGCTGCGGCGCATCGAAGAGCGTGATCGGCCGGTCCTCGATCGGCAGCAGATCGTCCAGCATCACGCCGGCCTTGGTGAACCCGTACCCCTTGCTCGCATCCTTCGGCCAGGCGGCCTCGGCGCAGCGTCGGGCGGCGTGAACGAGATCGAACGTGTCCGACGACATCGGCATAAGCCGTGCCGAACGCGATCCTGCATATTGCGGGCGATCGGCGCGATGGCGGTTGGTGTGGAAGAAGACCGTCAACGTGCCTGCGACGAGGCCGTGCTGACGCAGCTTCTCGGCGGCCCGCGTCGCGTGCGCCGAGATTGCCTCGAACAGCGTGTCGAAACCCGTCATCGGTGTCCCGGACGAGCGGGTCACGGCCATGCCCTTGCGCTGCGGCTCCACCTCGTCGAACGACAGGCACGGTTCTCCCTGCAATTCCAGCACGGTCCGTTCGAGAACGACGGTGCCGACCTTGCGCGCCTGGCGCAGCGGCATGTCGCGCAGCTCGGCCGCGGTGGCAATCCCGAGCTCACGCAGCTTTTTCTCGGTCTGACGCCCGATCCCCCAGATGTCTCCGACCGGAACCATCGGTAGCAGCCAGTTCGCCAAGGTCTCGTCCATCATGTCGAGGACGCCGCCGAAGATGGGGTTCTTCTTGGCGATCTCGTTGGCGCACTTCGCCAGCGTCTTCGATGAGGCGATACCGACGCGCACCGGAATGCCCACGCGCCGCAGAACGGCCGAACGCATCTCGCGGGCATATGCGGTTCGATCTTCAACACCCTGAAAGCAAAGGAATGCTTCGTCGATCGAGTAGATTTCGACGGAGGGCGTGAAGTCCTCATAGACCGATACCACGCGGGCGCTCACGTCGCCGTAAAGCGTGTAATTCGAGCTGAAAACCCGGATGCCGTGGGCCTCTACCTTGTCGCGGATGAGGTGCAGAGGGGCGGCCATTTTCACGCCAAGGGCCTTGGCGGAATCGCTCCGCGCCACGGCGCATCCATCGTTATTTGAGAGCACGATCACTGGCGCGTCCTTCAGCGTAGGATCGAAGAGCCGCTCGCAGGAGACGTAGAAATTCGCGCTGTCGGAGATGGCGATCGGCTTGCGCGTCATTCCAGTTCGTAGCGCCGCGCGACACCCGCGATCACGCCCCAGACCTCGGTCTCTTCGGTGAACGGGATCAGGGGGTAATCCTCCCGGCTGTTGGCCGGCGCGAGCCAGATGCGATTGCCTTCACGGCGCAGGATCTTCGCCGTCACCGCGCCTTCGACCACCGCCAGGACTGCACGCCCGTTCCGTCCGACCCCGGCCCGGTCGACCGCGATCAAGTCGCCATCGAGGATGCCCGCATCGAGCAGGCAATCCCCTTCCACCCGCCACCAGAAGGTCGAGGCAGGATGGCGGACGATCCACGCGATTGGGTCGATCTCGTCTTCGAGATCGTCGGCCGCCGGGCTTGGAAACCCCGCGCTGACCGGGATCGAGACCAGCCGCATGGTCCGTCCTTTCGCCGAGGAGGCTGGGTCGATGAGGTGCAGCGGCATGGGCGTCTTTCCGGAGTTCTTGCTTTGTTCCTAATCTGCGGGCGCGGGGCCACCTGTCAACCGGAACCTGACCCGCCGGGACCGTCCCTGCACCACTGTCATCCCCGGACGCCGCGTCACGCTTCGAGAGAGAAAGAGGGCTTCTTTTTGAATGAGTGTCGGGGATCGGGGAGATCCGAACCGCGATACGCGAGACCGGCCGGGCAGCGTCCCAGCCTCGGCCGAGGCCGAGCCTGTCGAGCAGGCTCAAGGGCGCATCAAGACGCCCCACGGGACACCCACCAGCAACCTGAGAGGAGGTGAGAACACTGGAAACCTACTGGCAAGCACGCCGGGCTGAAGCCTGGGCGCTGCTGAGGAAGGGCGGCCTCTCCACCAAGATCGCCCGCGCCTTCCTCGTCCAGCACGGGTCCGTCTGACGACGAGCCCAGCCGCAGCCCCATTCGGGGGCTGCGGCACCCATACCGCATCCGGCGCTGTCGCGCCAAGAGATATGGAGGCAGTCCATGCCTGATTTCACCCGACACAAGCACCCCGTCCTCGCCGTTCCCTGCGGAGATTGCCGGGCAGCCGCGGGCGCGTGGTGCAAACGCCCGAGCGGCCATCGCGCGGCCGAGCTGCACCTCTCCCGACGCACGGCAGCGGATCGCCTCTTCGTCGAACAGCACGGCTCCGACGCGACGATCCGCTTCGACAACGACCTCGACTGCTGGCAGATCGAGAACGCCGACGCCTGCGCTGCTGTCGAACCATGACCCTTGGGGATTGGCTGACGATGGCCTACACGATCGACCGCCGCCGCACGTCGGCTGTGAAGTATGCCGCCGAAGCCCGGCACATGCGGGCCTTTCCGGTCGACGAGATCGGGGTGGAACTGGACGTGCAACTCCTTCAGAAGATCGCCGCGCTCCTGAAGGGGCCGCCACATCATTACCGGACAGGATTTGAAAGACCGCTGCGCGGTCATCGCTGCGACGCTCCGCAAACCCCGATCATCATGGCGCTGGCAAACCGCGAAACGCACCTCCGCGCGGCCGGCGTCGATGGCAATTCCGGTCCCCAAGGCACCCCCTGAGCACTTCAATCGAGCAAGAGAAACTTCGAGATGAACGACGAACAACGAGACGCCGAGAGTATCGGGTCGCAGATCGACGGATTGCGTCAATCCATGAGCATCGAGACGAAGCCTGGAGCCGTAGTCCGGTTCAGTGGCGTCGGCGGGTTCAGAAGCGACATCGAAGATGCCTGCGAGGTCCTCGAACTGGGGCAAGTCTATGTGGTCCATTCCGTCGATGTCGGCGCATGGTCCAGCACGGTGAAACTGGCGGAAGGATCGTTCAACACAGTGATGTTCGAGAACACCTGACAGACCGATGCCCCCGATCTTCGGGTCCGCGTATCCGATCCGAAAGCCCCCGGCTTCCAAAGGGAAGAGCATCTGTCTTGAGCGCAAGCCCCGAAATGTCGCGACGAGCCTGACCGGACCGGAGATCTCTAACTATCGGAGGTCCGGTCAGGCAGCGTCCAAGCCAGAGCGGCCGTTCGAGCAGCGATCGGCGAATGGCGGCTCCGAGCCCATTGCAGAAGTGTCAAATGCTCGCTGCGCGCGCTCGCAGAAGAACACCTGTCGCGGTGCGGCAGATCTTCATGCCGCATCGCAGCTGTAAATCCGGTCGTTCGAGCGCCGCGCAGCGAATTCCTCAGGAGCAGCGACTGCACCGCGGGACGAACCGGGCGTTCGGTCGGTATTGGCAAGCGACCGGTTTCAATTTCATGCAAACCGCGCTCCCGATCTCCGCTCGCTTGCCACTGCTGGCCGGTAGTATCTGCGTTCAGTGGCCGACCAACGTTTCATGCATCAAAGACAAGAATCACGTGCACGAACCCGGGACCATGCGCCCCGCGGACGTAGCTTCCCTCGATGTCGGTCGTCCCGCTGGGGCCGGTGATAAGGACGGCATTGCGGGGCGAGGTTTCGTGTCCGACAAGCAGGGCGGCGTAATCTTCCAGATGGGAAACGATGCTGGCCGCGCGCAGGACCACAATGTGATGCAATGGCAGGAATGCGAGCAGGATCCGCGTCTCCTTGCCGGAGTGAATGACGAGCGATCCGCTCTCGGCGATACCGTGGCGGGCGAGCCCGACGGCGGCGGGCGCATCCGGCGCCACGGCAAGGCGCGGTCGGAGATCCCCCCAGTCCAGATCGCGGAAAAGCGCGGCGGACTCGACGGCGATCTCCGCCGACAGCCCCTGGCCCTCGAGATAGCGTCCGACCGAAGCGGGAACCTCATCGATGCTCCCGATCCGGTCCACCGTGGCCCCGAGCGCCTCGGACTTCTCGCAGAACGCGTCGACCGGCGTCGCGGCAACCAGAGGCGGGCGGATCGTCTCGGGCGCGGCAAGAAGATCCGCAGCCTCCGCGGCGATCGCGGCCGGGTCGTTTCGACTTCCGCCAAGGCCCGTGCGTATGGCCGACAGAATGCTGTCGCGCGCGCTCATCGTCGATCCTCCGGTCGCTTGCCGCGTTCGGCCTTGTAGCGCTCCATGAAGGTGCCCCCGGTAGGACCGGGCAGGTCGCGGTGCCGGGTCCAGCCACCGGCGAAAGGCAGAGATCCGATCCACCCGCTGCGACCGAGCAGGCGCAGTGCGCGCACGCCGATCCCGCTGGCCATTCGGTAGAGGCCCGGCCGACGGGCAAGGCCCGCCCAGGCCCCGAGGCCGGCACGCATCGTCGCGCCCTCCAGCCCCGCGCGCCAGCTTCGGCCCCGCCAGGCACGCAGCAGCGTGGGAAGCGGGATCTCGACCGGACAGACCTCGGCGCAGCGCCCGTTCATGGTGCAGGCGAAGGGCAGGTCGCGAGACTGTGCCAGCCCGTCGAGGACCGGGGTGAGTACGGCGCCCATCGGGCCCGGATAGGTGCCGCCGTAGGCGTGGCCGCCGATCTGCCGGTAGACAACGCAGTGGTTCATGCAGGCGCCGCACCGGATGCAGCGCAGCATGTCGCGGAACTCGTTTGCGATCATCTCCGATCGGCCGTTATCCACCAGGACGATATGCATCTTCTCGGGGCCGTCGGCGTCGCCGGGACGCTTCGGGCCGCAGTGAAACGTGGTGTATTGGGTCAACTCGCCCCCGGTGGCGGAGCGCACCAGAAGCCGGAGCAGCGCCATGGCGTGCGACGTGCTTGGGACCAGCTTCTCGATGCCCGCGGTCACGATATGGACGCGCGGGGGTGTCGTCGTCAGCTCGGCATTGCCTTCGTTGGTGACGGTGCAGGTTGCGCCCGTGTCGGCGATCAGGAAATTGGCCCCGGAAATACCGACATCCGCGCTCAGGAACTTCTCGCGCAGAACATGGCGCGCGCTCTGGACCATGGAGGCCGCCTCGTCATCGGCCGGGGGCGGCTTGTGGTCGGCGTTGAAGAGTTCGGCCACCTGTTCGCGAGTGCGGTGCATCGCCGGCCAGATGATATGCGAGGGATGCTCGCCCGCGAGCTGGATGATGTGTTCGGCAAGGTCGGTCTCGACCCGCTCGATCCCGGCCGAGCCGAGCGCGTCGGGCAGGCCGATCTCCTCGCCCAGCATGGATTTCGAGCGGGTGACGCGCTTCGCACCCGCCTCCCGGCAGAGGCGGATGACGATGTCGCAGGCCTCGGACTCGGTAGCGGCCCAATGGACCTTGGCGCCCGATGCGGTGGCGTTGCGCTCGAACATCTCCAGGTAGTGATCGAGATTGGCAATCACATGGTCCTTGATCGCGCTGCCGCGGGATCGCGCCGCTTCATATTCGGCAAACCGGGCCAGCGCAGCGGCGCGCTTGCGCTCGGCGGTGCCTGTGGTGCGGTCGATGGCGGTCTTCAACGTGGGGTTCGCAAGGGCAGCGTCGCTGCGGGCCTTGAAGCCGGGCCGGGTCGTGGCAGTCACGGTTTTTCTCCGATGGCCGGTCCGTCGCCGCCACCCGCAAGGATTTCGATAGTGTGGAAACAGCGCACCTTCGATCCACGCCGGTTGAGCTTGCCCGCCATGTTCATCAGGCATCCGAGATCGCCCGCAAGCAGCATGTCGGCGCCGCTCCGTTCGATGGCATCGGCCTTCTCGTCCACGATCGCGTTCGAGATCGCCGGATACTTGACGCAGAACGTCCCGCCGAAGCCGCAGCAGACATTTTCTCCGTCAAGCGGTCGCATCTCCAGGCTGTCGACCGCCGCCAGAAGGCGGCGGGGCTGGTCGTGGATGCCAAGCTCTCGCAGACCGGCGCAACTGTCGTGATACGTGGCGCTCCCCTCCAGCCGCAGCCCGTCCGGTGTATAATCGCGAATGTCGACCAGATAGCTCATGATCTCGTGCGTCTTTTCGGCAAGGCGCGCAGCGCGTGGCCCCCACTCGGAATCCGAAGCGAGCAGGGTGGGGTAACCGTGCCGGATCGTTCCGGCGCAGGATCCCGAGGGCACGATCAGATGGTCGAACGGCTCGAACGCGGCGATCACTTGCCGGGCCACCGCCGCAGTGCTCGCGTCGTCGCCGCTGTTATAGGCGGGCTGCCCGCAGCATGTCTGCCGGGTTGGCACCTCCACATCGCACCCGGCATCTTCCAGAAGCCGTATGGCGGCAAAGCCGATCTCGGGCCGGATCGCATCGACCAGGCAGGTGACGAAGAGGCCGACGCGGGGGCGGGATGCGTCCGTCACGGCCGCGCCGCCTGTTCTCCGGTTGCAGCCGCGCCGACAGGCCGGCCGCGGTTCATCGCCATGACGGTGAGCACGCCGGCCGCCCAGACGATCGCTGCGATCCACCACAGATTGAACCCGCCGGCGATCAGCGCCGTCGCGATCAGACCGCCCTGAACGACGTAATAGCCGAGCGGGATCAGGACTTTGCGTATGATCTCGCCTTCACGGTCCACAAGGCCGACAGTGGCCGATGCCGCGACGACATTGTGGACGCAGATCATGTTGCCGGCAGCGCCGCCGACGGCCTGCGCGGCGACGACGACCGCCGCGCCCGCCGATCCCAGCCCGATCTGCTCGGCCGTGGAGAACTGGAACAGCGAGAACATCATGTTCGAGATCGTGTTCGACCCGGCGATGAACGCCCCCATAGCCCCGATCAGCGGCGCGAAGAGCGGCCACGCCTCCCCGGCGGCCGCCGACATGCCCTCTGCGAGGACGATCGGCATGCTGGCAAGCCGGTCCGATGCGGAGTTCAGGAAAACCTGAACCATCGGGACCGCAAGCAGAAGCGCCGGCGCCGCCGCGATCATCGTCGAACCAGAAGATTTCAGCGCGCGCCCGTAATCCCGCATCGACATCCTGTGTAGAAGGAAGGTGAAGAGCGAGGCGAGGATCAACACCGTGCCCGGCAGATAGAGGATCTGGATCCGCGTCGTGATGCCCGATGCGAACAAATTCTCGAGGGCAAGGGTGGTTGCGGGCGAGGTAAGCCAGTCCTTCACCGGCCCGACCGTCCGCGTGAGGACAAGCAGCAGGACCACGAAGACATAGGGCGCCCAGGCCCTGAGCAGCGACATGGTGGGCGTATCGCCACGGTGGTCCTCGAGATCGTCGAGCTTGCCGATCCAGCTCGAATCCCATTGTCCGCGGGCCGGAAAGGCGAAGGATTCTTTCGGAAGAAGAAAACCGCGCTGCGTCGCCGGCACGACGATGAGCAGGCCGATGATCCCGCCGACGAGCGAGGGAAATTCCGGACCCAGGAGCCAGGCGATGACGTAATAGGGGACGGTGAAGGCGAGGCCGGCGAAAAGCGCGAACTTCCACACCTTGAAACCCTCCGCGAAGGACCGGTTCGCGCCGAAGAAGCGGGTCAGCATGCCGACCATGATGAGCGGGATCAGGAACCCGATCAGACCGTGGATCATGGCGACCTTGGTCGCTATGCCCAGCAGGTATTCCGCGAAGGGCGTGTCGATCGTGCCCGCGACCAGTTCCTGGCCCGACAGCCCGGTCTGGACGCCGACGAGGATCGGTGTGCCCACCGCGCCGAAGGATACCGGCGTGCTCTGGATGATCAGCGACACCATGACGGCGGCCATCGCGGGAAAGCCGATCGCCACCAACAGCGGCGCCGCGATCGCCGCCGGGGTGCCGAAACCGGACGCGCCCTCGATCAGCGAGCCGAAGAGCCAGGCGATGATGATCGCCTGAACGCGGCGGTCGGGGGAAATGCGGGTGAATCCGCTGCGAATGGACCGGATGCCGCCGCTTTCCTCTAGCGTGTAAAGCATCAAGATCGCACCGAAGACGATATATAGCAGGCTGGCGGCCGTGACCACGCCGTTGACCGTTGCACCCAGCACCTTCGCCGGCTCCGTACCCCAGATGAGGAGCGCGGTCAGTGCGGTGACGACATAGGCAACGAGCATCGAGAACTTGGCCGATCGCGCGAGCACGACCAACAGTACGAACACCGTCGCGATAGGCAGCAGCGCAAGCAGGAACGTGATTGGGCCTGGCATGTCTTCCTCCCTCATCGGGCGCGAGGCGCGCGCCGGAATTGCGTCAACCTCGAATTGGGCAGCGGCCCCGACATGTTGGTCGCGAAGAGCGAGAAGCCGATCATCGGCCAGATGAAATTGCGTCCGCCGAGGAAGAAGCCATCGGTGTCCTTGGCGCCGCCGCGGGTGAGCCAGAGCGCTAGAACCCGACTCAGAATAAGGTAGCCGATCAGAATCGACAGATCGATTGCGGAGACTTCGAACTGTCCCTGCATCACGCTCCTCCCTGTTCTTCGGACAGCTTCAAAATCGGTTTCACCCGACCGGACCGTCCGAGAATTTCATCGAGCGCGCGCTTTTCTACTAATGCGCAATTTTCCACGACGAAGCTCTCGTTCAATAAGGTGCATGGCGAATGCCGCCACGTCAACCGACCAACCGCCAAGTGGTTCTAAACCGACAGTAGGCTGAACGGCAGAAAAGTCCGCATCGGCGGCGCTGCGTCGAGCCGCAGCGAATGTTGGGTTTAGATTCCCCGGTCTGGCGCAGCCTTGAAAGACCGCTTTCGCGATCTGCGCGGCGGCGCAGAACCTCTGTCGCTGCATCTGCGAGCCCCTCGATCTTCATGCTGCAACTGCATCGGTTGATCGCCGGATGACCGGATAGTCCCGCACTGCGTGAGTTCGAGCGCGACGCAGCGAATGTCGGCTCTCGCGCTCCTGCTTCGCTTGCAACTCAACAGAGGCAGCGTTGGATCACGACGCAGTTTCGGGATTCACGGTTCGTTTCCGTGTGGTAGAATCCGGACAGTTCCCCTCGCCTCGCACCTTCTCAGGAGACGACATGACCAGAATGGACCGAACCCGCTCCGCCTCGATCGCGCTTGTCGGCACGGCGGCGATCGCCGCCCTTGCCAGCTTCACACCCTCGACGGCCTCGGCTGCTGACTACGACATGGATTGCAAGCTGATCCTCTGCATGCCTGCGGGCTTCCCCGGCGGATGCGGCGACGCCTTCGATCACATGGTCGACCGCCTGCGCGATGGTAAGTCGCCCATCGGCTTCTGCGGCATGTCGAACGGGGCGGAATACGACGATTACGACATCGACTATGTGTGGAGACAGCCGACCTCCCGCGAGGCGTGGCAATGCCCGCCGGGCAAGACCCTGTTCCACGAAGTGACCAGCGACGGGGAGGGGTTCTTCAACCGATCCGTGACCACGTTCTGTTACGATACCGCCTATGAGCGTCGGACCTGGACCGGCCCTGACGGATACCAGACCACGCTGCACTACACCAACATGAGCCCGCCAGAGCATAAGAACTTCTGGGTTAATCTGACACTTGAGCCCGATGCCGCTGAGCCGATCACGCGGGGATGGCAGAAGTTCGATACCGGCATGCGTTCTTCCGCCCTGGTGCAATACACGCCGTGATCCGCACCGCGATCACGCTGGCGATGATGGCGGTTCCGACTTGGGCTCCTGCCCAGGTCGGATGCTTACCTCCCGAGGAACCGTTCGCCTACGAGCCGCCCACAAATGACCCAGAGCTGAGGGAGCTGATCGACGAGCAGTACCAGGACTACATCCTCGGCGCGGAATCCTATCTCAACTGTCTCAATGCGGAATCGACGCGGGTGCGGTCGGAGTTTCAACAGATCCTCAACCGCTACATTCAGTATTTCGGCGAGGGCGCCGCTCTGAAGTCCGACGCACCGGGCTGATCGGTCACCGCACGACCGGCAAATCCGACAGCCGCGTCGTGTAGCGCGGGCTGCGGTGATCGGCCCGCAGCTTCCAAGCCCGTTCCGTCCCCTCACTTGCCAGAACCATGGTCTTCCTGCCAAAGCGGTCGTTCACCGCATCGAGCGCGCCCATGAGCGCCGCCGATTTCGGCTGCGGTGCATCGAAGAGCGTGCGCGGCCGGTCCTCGATTGGCAGCAGGTCGTCGAGCATCACGCCCGCCTTGGTGAACCCGTACCCCTTGCCCGCGTCCTTCGGCCAGGCGGCCTCGGCACAGCGTCGGGCGGCGTGAACGAGATCGAACGTGTCCGACGACATCGGCATGAGCCGTGCCGAACGCGATCCTGCATATTGCGGACGATCGGCGCGGTGGCGGTTGGTGTGGAAGAAGACCGTCAACGTGCCTGCGACGAGGCCGTGCTTGCGCAGCTTCTCGGCGGCCCGCGTCGCGTGCGCCGAGATCGCCTCGAACAGCGTGTCGAAACCCGTCATCGGTGTTCCGGCCGAGCGCGTCACGGCCATGCCCTTGCGCTGCGGTTCCACCTCGTCGAACGACAGGCACGGTTCCCCCTGTAATTCCAGCACGGTCCGTTCGAGAACGACGGTGCCGACCTTGCGCGCCTGGCGCAGCGGCATGTCGCGCAGCTCGGCCGCGTTGGTGATCCCGACGCCCGCGAGCTTGGCTTGCGTCTGCCGACCGATCCCCCAGATGTCCCCCACTGGCACTTTGGGCAGCAGCCAGCGGGCCAGCGTCTCGTCCATCATGTCGAGGACGCCGCCGAAGATCGGGTTCTTCTTGGCAATCTCGTTGGCGCATTTGGCAAGCGTCTTCGACGAGGCGATGCCGACCCGGACCGGAATGCCGACGCGCCGCAGGACCGCCGCACGCATCTCGCGAGAATGTTCGGTTCGATCTTCAACCCCTTGGAAGCAAAGGAATGCCTCGTCGATGGAGTAAATCTCCACCGATGGCGTGAAGTCCTCGTAGACAGCCACGACGCGGGCACTGACGTATGTAGTTACGTGGAATAGGACGTTCATGCTGGGAATGTGATAGTGTCCTCGCCGTGGCTTGGGAGGCCGCGCGCGGAGCCTTTGGCGTAGCGCAGCGCGCGGCCGGGCGCGCCGTTGGCTATGCACCGCCGATCTCGATGAGGCAGCTTACCGGAGACGACCGAAGCGGCTACGCTCGATTGGAGCGGTTCGAGGATGTAAACGATGGGGAATGATCTTCCCCCGGGGGCGCGATTACGATGCGTCGGCAACCAGCCGACGGCGCAGGAGTGGCTTCGCCTCCTCGCGAATCTCGGACGTGCCGAGCGGACCATCGATGCCTACGGGCGCGGTCTTGACCAGTATTTCGGGTTCTGCGCTACGAACGGCATCGAACCGATCCATGCGACCTTGGCGGACGTCTCGCTCTTCGTGCGCTGGCAGCGCGGTGAGGACGATATCAGGCGCGCGCCGGTGGCGAACAGCACCTTGCTCCAGCGGATCACGGCAATCCGGCTCTGGTACGACCACCTCGTCTACAGCGGTTTGCGCGAGCGGAACCCGGTCCCCCGGAGCGCGCATCTGCGCGGCATGACGTCAGATCGAATTCGGCCTGGCGTTGGTCGAGCGCTGGTGCGGAAGATAGAGCTTCTCCCTCGAATTCCCGATCAGGCGGGGTGGATGCGGATCGTCACTGAGGCGGCGCGAGAGGATCTTCGCAACCGGCTGATGTTCGCACTTGCCTATTTCGGAGCGTTAAGACGCGAGGAGCTGGTTTCATTGCGGGTACCGGACATCGATCCAGCCCACCGGCTGGTCACTGTTCGCGCCGAGACGTCGAAGACCGCGTCTGGACGGGTGGTGAGCTACCCGGCCTGCGCCGGAAGGTCGTTGATGGAGTATATGTTGCAGCGGCGTGCGCTCGACACTGCCCCCGGACCGCTGTTTCTGTCGGTCTCCAACCGCAACCATGGATCACCGCTCAGCAAGTGGCAGTGGAGCAAGACCGTCCTCGGAATTGCCCGGCGTGCGGACGTTCCTGGCTTCTCGACCCACTCTCTCCGCCACCTCCGACTAACCCACCTCGCGCGCGCCGGGTGGCGGGTGCACGAGATTGCGACCTATGCCGGCCACCGCAATCCGCAAACGACGATGACCTATCTCCATCTGTCGGGGTCGGATCTTGCAGCACGGCTCGCGCAAACCATTCAGCCAAGGGACCAGATCATCGATGACACGCTCTTCTGGGTATAAGAGCAAGGCAGAGTTCCACGGGGGATGGGTGACGCCCGGCATGGAGGACATCGACCTCTCGGGAATTGATCGCGATCCCGAGCTGCAGCGCGATGAGCGGCAGGCGCTGCGGGCGTGGATCGATCAGCCTACTCACTTCGCCGAAATTCGCGATGCAATACCCCGGGTCTGGGCGCCGCTTGCAGCAATCCATGATCGTCAGCCGCCCGAAAAAAATGGCACGAAAAAGGGATGGCAGTGGATCCTGAGGCATCTCTATCGCGAGGATTGCACGATCTGGGGCGTGCCCGATGAAAGCTGGCTCCCGGACTTTACTACCAATTATTCTGCGTCGCAGGCCCGTCCTTACGTGTTCTGCTACGCTTACGTCCTGCGAAATTATCCCTTCTCTCCAGCGCTCGTGCGCCACGTCTCCGCGAAGATATCGGCGCGACTGATTTTTGGCAGCGCGACATTCGATGCGGTCTACGCGCAGATAGAGGACGCGCTTCTCAGCCTTGGATACCACCCTCCGAGTCTGCGCCAGGCGCTGCCGACGACGCTCGCAACGCTGATGTTGACCACGCGAACGAGCGATCTTGCGGCCTATACCGAGGAGACCCTTCGGGATTTGGAGGCAGGCGGATACGGTAATATCGTGCGTCTGAACTGCGGGAAGGTCTCGCGTGCGCTGTCGCTCCTGGGGTATCTGCCCGAACCGATCCGCATGCGGTACTACAAGCGCTTCAAGGATCGCGACACCCGTGGCATCGCACCGGATTGGGTCGCGCTCGCGCACCGGTGGCGGGACACGTCGACGATCGGAGCGGCGACGCGGCAATCGGGCCATGGGTTTGTCCTGCGCATCGGGCTCTGGCTTGCCGACAAACATCCGAAAATCCGGCGGCCACGCGACTGGACGCCGGAGATCGCGGCCGAAGCGATTGCGCTTGTGAGCAACATGAAGGTGGGTGACTACGCGCTGCCCTCCGCGCCGCCGGTCCCTGCGCACCGTCTTGGCAAGCCACTATCCTACAACTCGCAATGCGCCGTCATCATGCACCTCCGGCGGTTCTTCATGGATGTCGAGATATGGGAGTGGGAAAAGCTTCGCTTCAATCCGCGTTATCATCTGACCACGCCCACTCGGATCCTGCGTCAGCGTGGGGTGAACCCCCGTATCGTGGACGAGCGAGTGTGGACCAAGCTGATCTGGGCGAGCCTCAATCTCCAACCCGAGGACGTAAAGAGCAAGCGGCACTACCCGTTCGCGCTCGTGCGTGCCGTGGGGGTGGTCTGGACGCATGCAGGGTTGCGGGAGAACGAGATCAGGCGCCTGCGCGTCGGGTGCTCCGTACCGCAGACCGAGGCGATCGAGACCGAACACGGCGAGCCCGTTCCCGCGGGCACGCTCACTTACCTCACGGTGCCGCCGGGCAAGACCGCGAGGGAATTCGTCAAGCCGGTCAGCATCGCTGTCCACGTGGCGATCAAAGCTTGGATGGAAGAGCGCTCCGTCCAACCCGACCTCCTCGACGCCAAGACGGGGGAGCGGGTGCAATACCTCTTCGCGCATCGTGGCAAGATGGTCGGTCAATCGTTCATCGACGAGACAGTGATCCCGGCGCTGTGTGAGAAGGCGGGCGTTCCTCGGGAAGACAGTCGCGGTAACATCACCAGTCATCGCGCCCGCGCATCGATCGTCACGGCGCTCGCTAACTCTCCCCAGGGTCTATCGCTGCCGGAGCTGATGAAGTGGGTGGGGCACAGCTGCTCGCGTTCCACGATGCACTACCTCGCGATCCGTCCGACGCGGCTCGCGGCGACCTTCGCGCAGGCCGATCGCATGGCGCACATGATCGAGGTGCTTCTCGATCACGAGGCGGTAGTGAATGGCGACGCGGCGACCGGGCAGCCCTACAAGTTCTACGACCTGGGCGACTCGTTCTGTACGAACCCCTTTTGGAGCACCTGCCCGCACCGCATGGCCTGCGCGCGGTGCGATTTCAACCTGCCCAAGGAGTCGTCCCGCGCTCAGGCGCTCGAAGCCCGCACCTCTGTCCAGAGGCTGCTGGAAGAGGTTCCCTTGAGTGACGACGAGCGCACGGCTGCGGAAGGGGATCGCGACGCAGTCGATCGGCTCATCGGCAAGCTCGAGGATCAAGTGACCCTGGACGGTCGGACGCGTCGGGAGATCGAGGCCATCGGCGCGGTAGGAGGAGCGGCGGTCGAAGCGACACGAGGAAGATAGCAAGAAAAGTCCGCGGTCACGCTTGCACCTCCACTCCCTGCAGCCTAACTTGGTCCAAGACTTGGACTAGGTTTATGCGGCCAAAAGGGAGACGGCGCATGCAGATGAACATTGCCGAAGCGAAAGCGAAGCTGTCGGAACTGATCGCCGCCGTGGAGCGCGGCGAAGAGGTGGTGTTGGCACGTGGGGGACATCCGGTCGTCCGCATGGTCGCGGCGGCCTCGTTCAGGCCGGCCTTCCGCTTCGGCGTCGCCGCCGGTGAGGTAGATCGCGTTCCAGACTTTCTGGCGCCGATGCCCGAGGACGAACTCGCGGCGTGGGAATGACGGCCGTCCTGCTGGACACGCATACCTGGGTCTGGAGCCTGCTCGACATGCCGGACCTCAATCCTGTCGCGAGGTCCCTGATCGCAGACGCGCAGGCGGTGTATGTGGCGCCCTGCAGCTTCCACGAAATCACCCAGAAGCATCGGTCAGGAAAGTGGCCGGAAGTCAGCGTCATCGTACCGCGGCTCCCGGCCCTCCTGCGAGCGCAAGGTGGTATTGTCGCTCCCTACACGGCCGAAATGGCAATGCTCTCGGGCGGAATGGCGTGGAGCCACCGCGATCCGTTTGACCGGATGATCGCGGCAACGGCTCTCGAGATGGTTTGCCCACTGATCTCGAAGGATACGGCCTTCGACGGTCTCGATGGTGTGCCCGGATGGAAGGGGCGCTTTTGGTCAGAAGAGCCATCGGAGATCTCAACGCGGGAACCCCCTCGCCAGTGATCCGGTCCGGATGAACAGGGAACGCCCTTTGGGAAGTCAGTGCTTTGTGAAGTAACGACGGCGCGGTACGATCAACCCGCCCGCGCTTGCCTGTCGTGTTCGGCCCCGGCCGAACTGTCCGCGCATCCCACCTCAAAGCCCCCATTTCCGAAGCGCCGCTTCCGCGTTTGCCGGATCGTCGCGGATGCGCAGAACGGCCTGACGCGACAGTCCGGCCTCGCGGGCGATCACGCTCACGCTGCGCCTTTGCGCCAAGGCAGCTCGAACCTCCTCGAAGGCGATACGGTCGAAGGAGGGTTTGCGGCCCGGATACTTGCGCCCCGCCCCCGCACCGCTGCGGGCGTGCTCGATCCCCGCTTTCTGGGCAATCCGCGTGGCTTCGGCCTGGGCCTGCGCCGTAGCGGCCATGAACGCGATCAGACTGTCGCGCACCGCTTTCTGTACCGGGTCCCGGGTCGCCCCGTCGAAGGTGAAATCGTTGATCAGGGTCCGGATCACCACCCCCGCCTCCATGAAGGTCCGGATCGTATGGGTGACGTCATCGTAATCCCGCCCGAGGCGGTCCACCCATCGGACAACGAGCACATCGCCCCGCCTTAGAACGTCGAAGAGACGCCGTGCTTGCGGTCGCTCGGCGAAGGCGACCGAGACGCCGCTAACGCCTTCGTCGACGATCACACGGTCGACCTCGAAACCTGCCGCGCGCGCCTGCGTCTCTTGATGGGCGGAGGTCTGGTCGGCCGTTGAAACCCGGGCGTAGAGAACGGTCTGCACTATCGCCGATTTTGTCCGTTAGGGTAATGTCATCTGATATAAGTGACCGTTGAACACAACGGAACCTTATGGACAGTCTCCGCGACCATCGGCATGGTGTCAACTAGGGTATGCCCGTACGGATACGCTGACCATGTTCCGCCCGTAGGTTGCTGGTCGCGCCGAACGAAGCCTTCTCTGGAAGCTACTCTTCGCTGCAACTGCAATCGAGCGGCAGCAGTGCGGACGGTCCTGGGGTTCACGGCGCCGACCAAAATGTCGGCTTCACCAATGTATGTTGCGGATAAGCGTGCTTGCTGAACCGGCCATCTGGAACGATGTCCTACCGAACGAAGTACCAAGTGCTCAACGCCAGTCCGGTGGTGATGACCAACCAGCGGATGAAGCGCTGTGGCACAAGACGCCCGACGACCACGCTGCCCCAGCCTCCCAGAATGCTCGCCGTCGCGACGATCACGGCCGCACGATAGTCGATCGCCCCTGACACGATGAACACGACGACTGCCAGGCCCTGCATAATACAGGCGAGCCAGTTCTTGGCGGCGTTGAGGGCATGGAAGTCGCGACCTTCGGTGAGCGAAAGGGAGGCCAGCATCATGATCCCCATGCCGGCGCCGAAATAGCCTCCGTAGATCGCGACCAGACCTTGCAAGCCCGTGGCAAGCGGGCCCGGCGCACCGCTCTTGCGACGAACCGCCATGCGCTCGCCTAGAGTCGCGATGCGCGGCGCAAGCATGAACAGGATGGTGGCGAACAGGATCAGGAACGGCACGAGCGCGCGGAACGCGTCCTCGTCGGTGTTCAGCAGAAGCAGGCCGCCCAGGATGCCACCGAATGCGGAGACGATGGAGAACGGCAGAAGCCGGCGGAACGCGGCTGCGATCTCGCGCCGGTAGGCGGTAGTCGATGCGATCTGGCCGGGCAGAACGGAGACAGCGCTTGTCGCGTTGGCGATTACAGCCGGTAGCCCGACCGCGACAAGTGCGGAAAACGTGAAGATCGTCCCGCCGCCAGCCAGCGCGTTGATTGCGCCAGCCAGGAGACCGGAGCCAAGAAGCAGCAGAATATCAGCGTAGGTCATCACCCACTTTGCACCGCGCAGAAGACTCCCGCCAGGGAGTCGGTAGGGCGCCCTCAAATGAACAGGCGAGGGGGTGGCCTGGGGCGCGTCCGCTCAACCATCGGAACGTACGAGTGGGATCGGGGTTCTCTTCGCAAAAGGAGGCGGACATGCCAAAATTCTCCAAAGGCGATCATGTAAGCTGGAACTCCGAAGCCGGTCAGGTCAGCGGCCGCGTATCAAAGGTCCACGAGCAGGATTTTGAATACAAGGGCCACACCCGCCGCGCCTCGATGGAGGAGCCGCAATACGAGATCGAGAGCGACAAGACCGACCATGTCGCCGCGCACAAGGAGGACATCCTTACGAAGGTTGACGGGTGAACGCGTGATATACGAGCGTCGGGCATTCCAATTGCTCTCTCTACGAATTTCTCGACCTCATTTGCCATGCGTGCGTCGGTTTCTTGGTCGATGCCCGGGGCTTTTTTGCGTAAATCAGCTGACGGTCAGGATTCCCCGACGGTCCGATGCCGCTCGGGCCACCGGGTTGGTTTAGCCTCAGGCAGCCATCAGATCGTCCGCCGGTCCGAAGTATTCGTAATGGATTCGATCCCGAGCGACGCCGGCGTGCTCCAAGCCGGTCACGAACGTCCTCAGAAACGCCGCTGGTCCGCAGATGAAGTAATCGGCCTCACCTATCGGCGTGTTCTGAATCAGCCAGTCGAGCGGTATTCGGCCGGCGGCGTCGTAGCCTTGATCCTGAGGCTTGGGGCACTCATAAAACACGTTCACATTCGCGCCGGTTCGTTCGGCCAGCTCGCGGACGTGGCCACTCATGGCGTGAGCCGAACCATCGAGCGCGCCGTGGATGTAGTGGATGGCCGTCGCCGAGGGTCGGGTTGCGAGCGTCTCGAACATGGCCACCATGGGGGTCAGACCGACACCGCCGCTTAGCAGGACGACCGGGCGCGACGGTCGGTCGGGGAGGACGAACTCGCCCGCGGGTGGCGCGACTCTCAGGATCGTTCCGGGCACGGCGCTGTCGTGCAGCCATCCCGAGGCGACGCCGCCCGGCTCCCGCTTGACCGAGATCCGATAGCTTTCCCCGTTTGGCGCCGCCGAAATACTGTAGTTGCGTCGTTGGGGAACCTCTCCAGGCCGTTCGATCAGAAAAGTCAGATACTGGCCGGGCCGATGGGGCACGACCGGCTTGTCATCTGCGGGGCGCAGGAGGAACGAGGTGATGACGTCGCTTTCCGTTTTCCGATCCGCGACAACGAACTCGCGCCATCCTGTCCAACCGCCGGGAGCTGCGGCGCTGCGGTCGTAGAGTGTTTTCTCCCTGGCCATGAGGATATCGGCAAGCGCCCAGTACGCCTCCTCCCAGGCGGTCATGACCTCATCCGTGGCCGCGTCGCCCAACACGTCTCCGATCGCCCCCAAGAGAGCTTCGCCGACGTAGGGATAATGTTCTGGCAGGATCTGAAGCCCTACATGCTTCTGGGCGATCCGCTCGACTGCCGGGCCGAGCGCGCCCAGGGTCTCGATGTTGCGCGCATAGGCGAGCACCGCGCCAGCCAGGGCCTTTGGTTGCGATCCGGTCTCGCCGTGATGGGATTGATTGAATAGAGCCCGGATTTCGTCATCTTCAAAAAGCCGGTCATACATGCGCCGCGTGATTTCCAGCCCGTGTGCCTCCAGTGCCGGAACGGTCGCCTTTACTGTTTCGATTGTGTTCGGCCTGAGTGTCGTGGCCATCCTGATGTTCCTTCGCCTGCTAATCTGTCCTGCACCACGGACGTAAGTCGCCGCGAGCCTGCAATACATGCATCCACTATACATGTATCGTGCGGGGTTATGTAGTCGCTTGAAAAATACATGCAAGTGAAATACATGTATTGAAGCCTAGTCGACTGGATGGCCTATGCGTTTGACACGATACACTGACTACGCCTTGCGCGTCCTGATGTACCTTTCAGCCCGCCCGGAGCGGCATTGCGCCATTTCGGAAATTTCGGGCAACTACCGGATCTCGCACAATCACCTGACGAAGGTCGTGCATGATCTGGGGCGTTCGGGTCTTGTCAGGGCAGCGCGCGGGCGCAACGGCGGCATTACGCTGGCCCGACCTGCTGCCGATATCAATGTCGGTGAGGTGGTGCGCATGACCGAAGACAGCTTTCAGGTTGTCGATTGCGACACCTGCATCGTCGCGCCAGGCTGCGGACTGAGTTCTGTCATGGCCGAAGCGTCGAATGCCTTCCTTGCGGTACTCGATCGCTACACTTTAGCGGACCTGCCCCATGGCGAGGCAGATTTCATGGCGCTGTTTCCCGCGCCGCAGGAAGACGGGGAGAGATTGCGCGGGATGAACCATTAATGATCGTACCTTTGGCCGGCGTTTCTCACCCCCGCAATTTTACTCGACAGGCGTTCAGGATGGCTTGGAGCCACCCCGCAGCGCCCCGATCGCCCTCGTGACGAAAGACCATACCAACGCGGCTCTATCCGAGAGTGCGCGCTACGCGAGCTTTGGCCATTCCAATCGATCACTTTCGGACTTTCTGGACATCCTTCGTCACGCCGATATCGGCCTTGTCGTAGATGTCCGGTCTTTCCCGCGTTCGCGGAGCAATCCAGCCTTCAACATCGATAGGCTCCCCGGGGATTTGACTCGCATGCGGATCGATTATTGCCATATCCCGGCCTTGGGTGGCCGTCGTCGCAAACAGCCGCAGGTCGCCGAGACACTGAACGCCATGTGGCGGATAAAAAGCTTCCAGAACTACGCCGATTATGCTCTGGGTGACGAGTTCGCAGAGGCATTCGACGATCTCGTCGAGATGGGCCGCGAAACACGGCTGGCCATGATGTGCTCGGAGGCCGTCTGGTGGCGGTGTCATCGGCGTATCATCACCGACCATCTGCTGGCAAACAGTCACGCGGTCGATCATCTGATGGGTAACGGTCGGATATACGCTGCCCGCTTGAACGACGGCGCACGCATCACCGATGAAAGGAAGGTGATCTATCCAGCCGCCTGAAGAAGGCTGTCATCCGCAATTCCCGATCACCAGTCGCGACCCCGATACACGTTGCGTTCCAACAATCTTCAACAAGTTGTCCTTAGTTGAAAGAGGAGAGATGATGAGCCGATCCTATGCATCGCCGCCTTGCTTTTCACATGAACTTTCCGAAGGGGCCGACGGCGCCGAGGTTGTCGATCCGCAGACGGCGCGTGACGTCGCGCGGTGGCGCAAGGCCGAGCGAGCGCGTTTGATCGGCATGCGTCTTGCCGTGTCGGCCGACGAGAGGGTCAGGACAGCCGAGCGCGTGATGGCCAAGCTTGACGTCCTGATAAGGGAAATCGAGACGCCGGTGGTGAGCACCTATTGGCCGTTCCGGGGCGAGCTCGACCTGCGGCCCTGGATGACACGGCTGACGAACGAAGGCGCGCGTGTGGTTCTGCCCGTGGTCGTCGCCAAGGACGCGCCGCTCGTCTTTCGCGAGTGGCGCCCCCGCTGCCGGATGGAACGCGGCGTCTGGAACATCCCCGTTCCTGCCGAGAGGGAGGTGCAAGTGCCGAACGTGGTAATCTCGCCCGTGGTCGGGATCGATGCGGCCGGCTTCCGACTGGGGCATGGCGGCGGTTTCTACGACCAAACGCTGGCGGCGATGGAGCAGGATCATCTGGTGATCGGCATCGGGCATCCCTCGGCGCGCATCGCGACAATCTATCCGCAGCCGTACGACGTACCGATGGACGTGGTCGTGCTCGGTGATGAGACTTGGCGGCGGCCGCGATGAGCGACGTCCGCATCAAGCGCGCCTATCGCGCCGCGCGCGCCTCAGACGGCGCGCGCGTCTTGGTGGACCGCGTCTGGCCGCGCGGAGTGGCGAAGGACCGCCTGCGCCTGACGGATTGGATGAAGGATGTGGCGCCCAGCGACGAACTGCGGCGCTGGTTCGGCCATGATCCGCAGAAATGCGAAGCGTTCAGGGAGGCCTATTTCGACGAAATGGCCGACAAGGAGGACGCAGTGTCGCGGCTTCTCGATCTTGCTGCGGAAGGGGACCTGACGCTGATCTATGGCGCGAAGGACGAGACGCATCACAATGCCGCGGCGCTGAAGGTCTATCTCGAGCGACAAGCGCGCCGTCCCATATAGCCGTGATGCCTCACCTTTGAAACCTGATCGTCGCCCAGAGCGTCTGGTTCAGTAAGACAGCGTCGCTGGCCGCCGCCGATTTCACTCCAGCCAACTCAGCCTGCGGGCTTTGGATACAGCAGCAATCGACCGTAGAGCCCAGCGAACCCTAGAAAGGCCGCGCTCCATAAGAAACCCGACACGGCATAGAGCGTCGTCACCTGTGCAGCCCCTATACTTGCCACTATCCGCAACAGGACTGCTCCGACGAGCGCGAGATAGAGCGCAGTCGTTCCCGCTCCCGCATGCAGGTCGCGCCCGGTGTGCCCCAGCGTTGCGCGGGTCATCACGGCCATCGTCATCAGCCCGATGGCGCCGGCCATCCAGAGATGCTGCGCGGCGGCGGGGTTCAGCATGCCGGGCCACAGGATCGACGCACCCAAGGCCAGTGCGCCCAGCGGCACGAAGGAATAGGCTAGATGCAGCACCCAGACCAGCGGTTCGGCCGCCGTGCGGTCGCCGCGCCAGCGGGTCAGCCGAAGCGCCTGCATCCCGCCCGCCCCGAGCAACAGCAGCGCCGTCAGGATCGTGTCCGGCCAGACAACCCAGACCAAGATGGCGGCCAGCATGACCAGCAGCGTTGCCTTGTCGTAGTCTTGCATCGGCGGCGCGGGGCGCGCTTGCGATCCCTGGCGCACCAGCCAGTTGCGCGTGAACGACGGCACAATCCGCCCGCCGATGACGCCGATCATCATGATCGCTGTTCCCAGCAGCAGCCGCAGGCCCGAACCATGCGCCGCGGTCCCGTCCCGCGCGGCCTGCCAATGGGACAGGCTGCCGCCGAGGATCAGCAGAACCAGCAGCGCCAGCACGATAAGGTTTTGCCAGTTGTGCCCCGCGACGATCTCTCTTCCAAGCAGAACGGCCAAGGCGACTAGGAACGCAAGATCGGCCGCCATCACCACAGGCCAGGGCAACATGGCCGAGGCCAGTACGGCGATCCGCTCCAAGACCCAGAGCAGGGCAAGTGCGCCCAATCGCCATCCCAGCACCGGCAGGCGTCCGGTCCAGTTCGGCACCGCGGTCAGCAGGAATCCCGCGACGATCGCGCCCAGATAGCCGATCAGGAAGGCATGGGCATGCCAGGTCACCGGATCCCACGCGATCGGCAGCACCACCCCACCGGTCAGCATCAGCATCCACAGCATCATGGCCAGAGCCGCCCAGAGCGACCCCAGCAAAAAGAACGGCCGGAAGCCGAAGGACAGGATCGCGGGGCCGGTCCATGCCCGCATTCGTTCGGCAGACGTCTGCGCCATCACCGCCGCGCCACGCTGGCGACGCGGGTCAGAACCGTTCCATCCTCGGCGCAAGTGAGCCGCACCTGTCGGGCACCGTACCAGAAGGTCACGCGAAACCGGCCGGCATGCTCGCCCTCGCCGGTCTCGGACCGGCTGGTGATGTCGCCGGATCTCATCATCTCCGACACCTCGGCAGGCTCGATCCCGAAGGACGTCGCAAGAAGCTCCGCCGGAACGGTGATCCGACCCTCCGCAAGCTCGAGTTTCATCGTCATGATCGTTCCTTGTCGTTCAGTCCGCTTTCTCCAAGATCGCAACAAGCGCCCCACGCTCTTGCAGGAGGTCCGACAGCGTGTATCCGTCGAGCACGCGAAAGAAGGCCTCGAGTGCTTCGCCCAAGACCCCTTTCAACCGACATGCATCAGTGATGACGCACTGGTTGGTCGCCGGATCGAAGCATTCGACAAGCGCGAGATTGCCTTCGGTCCGACGCACGACCTCGCCGATGTTGATCTCATGCGCGGGCCGTTTCAGACGCAGTCCGCCACCGCGCCCGCGGAGCGTCTCGATGTAGCCGAACTGCCCCAGTTCCTGCGCGATCTTCATCATGTGGTTGCGGGATATGCCGTAGGCGTCGGCGATTTCGCGGATCGTCTTCCAACGTTCGGGGTCGAGCGCCAGCTTCATCAGCAAGCGCAGGGCATAGTCCGAAAAGCTGCTGAGCTGCACCCGAGACTCTCCTCCACCTACTTGATGCATTAAATATACTTGTTTTCAATTACTTGGCAATGCCGCGCGGTATTCTTTGCAAATCATTGATATAAATCAAATTTCTCCACTCTGACGACGCTAGCCAGCCCGTAGCGAAGCGTTCCGCGCGGTCCAATAGGCGGCTGACCGGACAGCAGAAGGAGCCACCCAATGAGAACGACGACCCTCATGCTGATCGCCAGTGTCATGGCCACGCCGGCGTTGGCAACCGACTACGAAGTGCAGATGCTCAACAAGGGTCCGGACGGCCAGGCGATGGTGTTCGAGCCCGCCTTTCTCGCGATCGAGCCGGGCGACACGGTCACCTTCGTCGCGACGGACCGCACCCATAACAGCGAAGCCGTCCTGGGAATGATCCCCGAGGGCGCCGAAGCCTGGAAGGGCCGCATTAACGAAGAGATCACCGTCACCTTCGATGTTCCCGGCCTCTACGGCTACAAGTGCCTGCCGCATTATCCGCTCGGGATGGTGGGTCTGATCCAGGTGGGCGACGAGACACCGAACCTCGCGGATGCACAGACGGTCAAGCATCCCGGTCGCGCGGCACAGCGCATGGCGGAGCTGTTCGAACAGGTGAGCGGGGGCGCAGGCGCCACGCAATAGCCCCGCACCGTGTCCCTCTTGAAAAGGAGTAAGAGGATGAAATCTCCGGGGAGCTTTGCAAAGCGGTCCGTTGCCACGATCGTCGCCGCCGCATTCGCGACGACAGCACTTCCGGCCATGGGTCAAGTCGATGTGCGCACCGGCGAGATCGTGCGGGCGCCGACGGACGTGCCCGAGCCGATCGGCGAGCGGGCGCCCAAGACGCACGAGCTCGAGTTGGTGACCGAGGAGCGGATAGCGCATCTCGATCAGGGCACGACCTTCCGCTATTGGACGTTCAACGGGACGGTGCCGGGTCCGATGATCCGCGCCCGGGTCGGCGACACGGTAAACGTGACGCTGCGCAACCCGATCGACAGCCAGATGGTCCACAACATCGATTTCCATGCGGCGACCGGACCGGGTGGAGGCGGCGACGTGTCCTTTGCCGCACCGGGCGAGACCAACACGTTCTCCTTCAAGGCGTTGAAGCCGGGACTGTATGTCTACCATTGCGCCACGCCACCCGTGGCGCTGCACATCGCCAACGGCATGTACGGCCTGATCCTGGTCGAACCCGAAGGCGGTCTGCCGCCGGTCGATCATGAATGGTACGTGATGCAGGGTGAAATCTATACCACGGAGCCGTTCGGTACCCGCGGTCAGGTCACCGAAAGCTGGGAGCGGCTGATCGACGAGCGCCCGACCTACGCCGTGTTCAACGGTGCCGTCGGCGCGCTGACTGAGGGCGGATTCCCGATGGTGGCCCTGACCGGCGAGACGGCGCGCATCTATTTCGGCGTCGGAGGGCCGAACCTGACCTCGTCGATCCATCTGATCGGCGAGATCATCGACGAAGCCTACGTGTTCGGCAGCGCCGTGTCCGAGCCCATCCGCGACGTGCAGACGGTCACCGTGCCACCCGGCGGCGCCACCATGCTCGATTTCGAGTTCGAGGTGCCGGGGACGTTCAACCTGGTCGACCACGCGCTCTCGCGGCTGGAGAAAGGTCTCGTCGGCCACGTCCTCGTCGACGGAGAGCCGGTCCAGGAGGGCCTCTTCGACAGCGGCGGCGAAGAGATCGGCGAGGGGTCGGGATCCTACTGAGGAGAAATCACATGACCATCAGATACACGATCCTCGGCCTGACGCTGGCACTCGCTCCTTTCGCCGCGTCAGCCGACGACTTCGAGGTCCGGATGCTGAACGTGAGCTCCGGGGGAGAGAAGACGATGGTGTTCGAGCCGGCGCTGCTGAAAATCGCACCGGGCGACACGGTGACCTTTGTGCCGACCGACCGCGGCCACAACTCGACCAGCATGGAGGCGATGATCCCGGCCGGAGCTGCGGGATGGGACGGCGCGATCAGCGAGCCGGTGACCTTCACATTCGCGGTCGAGGGCACGTATGGCTATATCTGCGAGCCGCATTACGGACTGGGTATGGTCGGCCTGATCCTCGTCGGCGACTTCGAACGCAACTTTGACGTGGTCCGCGATGTACGGCAGCGCGGCCGAGCCGCGAAGCGGTTCGACGACCTGCTCGAGCAGGCTGGCGCGATGACCAACTGATCCGGCTCCCAGGGAAGGCGGGACGGACGACATCCGGGTGGCCAGGCGCCGCCCGGGTGTTTTTCTGAACTTGCAGCAAATCTGTGCAGACGGAAACTCGACTACGCCTTGATGTTCATGGAAGGTGGTCTTATAAAATGCACTGAGAATACTTCTTAGGAGGTGATGATGTCCGAGCCTTCGAACCCGCGGCGACAGCCCCTGAACCCGTCAATCAACGACGTCCTGATCGAACGTCTCGTGCGGCGGTTCTACGGGCGCGCGCGCCGGGATCCGCAACTCGGCCCGATCGTCGCCGCCAGGATCGGCGATGACTGGGAGCCGCATCTGCAGAAGATGTTCGCCTTCTGGTCATCGGTCACATGCATGACCGGGCGCTATCACGGCAGGCCGGTTCCCGCGCATCAGGGGTTGTCAGACCTCCGGCCCGAGCACTTCGCGATCTGGCTGGGCCTCTTTGCCGAGACCGCGCGCGAGACCTGCGAGCCCGACGTGGCCGCCCTGTTCGTGGAGCGGGCCGAAAAGATCGCCCGCAGCCTGCGCATGGCCGTCTTTCCCGCTCTCGATGACCTGCATGCGCCGATGGTGACCGGATGACCTATGTCGTCACCGACAACTGCATCCGCTGCAAATACACCGACTGCGTCGAGGTCTGCCCCGTCGATTGTTTCTACGAGGGCGAGAACATGCTGGTGATCCACCCGGACGAGTGCATCGATTGCGGCGTCTGCGTGCCCGAATGCCCGGCCGAAGCGATCTTTGCCGACACCGATACGGTTCCGGATCTGGCCGGATGGCTGGTGCTCAATGCGGAACATTCCGCGATTTGGCCCAACATCGTTACCGCGAAGCCACCGCCGGACGACGCTGCCGAGTGGGACGGCGTAGCCAACAAGTTCGCGGACCATTTCAGTTCGAACCCTGGATAGGAGACCGCCATGCCGCCATTGGTTGACGTCGCCAGATTGCGCCCGATGATCGCCGCGATCTGGCTCGGCATGTTGATCGGCGTCTCCTTCATCGCGACACCCGTCAAGTTCCAGGCGGCAGGGCTTGACTTGCCGACGGCGCTGGACGTGGGACAGCTGACCTTCGGGGCTTTCTCGCGGGTCGAATGGATACTCGCCGTCGCTCTCGCCGTGACGGTTTGGGTATCGCGGCCGTCGCGCTGGCGCCGGATCGTGACGGCGGCGGTAATCATCGGTCTCGCGGTGCAAGTGGTCTGGCTGCTTCCGGCGCTGACGGCGCGCGTCGAGACGATCATGTCCGGCGAGATGCCGGAAGCCTCCTTTCATCATCTTCTCTATGCGGCCATAGAAGTAGCGAAGGCGCTCGGGCTGTTTCTGCTCGGTTTTCCGAAGCGTGAACCGGAGTGCGAGCCGACACCAGGGCCTCTCGATCAGGATTGGCAGTCCAACGCCATGTAGAGGGGCTTTGGGACCGGAGGGGCCCGGCAACCGCAAGACCGATCGGCGAGAGGGCCGAGACTATGCGACTGGACATTCACAACTCGGACATCCCCGTGCTCTGCCGCGCATGCGAGGCGCGCCACAAGGGGATATGCGGCGCACTGGATCCAGGTCAGCTCGTTCGGCTCGGCCGCAGAACGGGACGGCGCGAGGTGGAGCCCGGAACGGAACTGATCGCAGCCGGAATCCCAGCCGAAAGCTACGCCAATATCCTCAGCGGCGTGGTGAAACTGACCAAGCTCATGCCCGACGGGCGCCAGCAGATCGTCGGACTGCAATTCGCACCTGACTTTCTCGGCCGCCCGTTCTCGGAAAGCAGCGAGGTCGGCGCCGAGGCGGCCAGCACCGTGCGCCTGTGCACGTTCCCGAGATCCGCGCTTGAGGACATCGTGCGGTGCTCTCCGGCGCTCGAACATCGGCTGCACCGGCAGGCCCTGCGCGAGCTTGACGATGCGCGCGACTGGATGATGACGCTGGGCCAGAAGTCCGCCGCCGAGAAGGTGGCGTCGTTCCTTCTTCTTCTCAGCCGGCACGTCGATCCACTGAAGGAGGGATATTCGCAGGAATTCGACATTCCCCTGAAGCGGGCCGACATCGCCGATTTCCTTGGGCTGACGATCGAGACGGTCAGCCGCCACTTCACCCGTCTGCGAAAGGCCGGCATCGTCGCCATCGAGACGAACCGCCATGTCACGATCACCGACCATGGCGCGCTGATGGCCGCGTCGGGTCTCTGACGGCTCAGGGACCGCAGCTGCGGCGGTAGAGCGGCAGGACATGGTCCTTGTCGAAGGCGGCGTGCCGCCGCAGCGCCGTGAATAGACCACGCAGCATGTAGCCGAGCTCGTCGGCCGCCGCGGTCCGATGGTGCGTCGCGAAGGCCTCCAGGGCATCCCGAAGGTCCGCGGCGTGATCCTCATCCTCGACATGTTCGATGCGCAGCCGCTCCAGGATCGGGCCGACATCGACGCATGAAATTCTCAGGACGGGGAACACCATCGTCTCCTCCAGCCGGTGGCAGCGTTTCAGGGTGGTCGTCAGCCGATCCATGAGGATCATCGCGGCATAGGTGTCAACGCGGGACGGGAGGCTGTCGGCAAGCGCCTCAAGCGCCAGGCTGAGTTCAATCTGCCGATCGATACAGGCGTCGAACCGTTTTGCGACACCTAAACTATCCGGGAGGTCAGCCCCTGACGGATGCATGAATTAACGGTCCTGTCGTCTCAGATGCATGGAAAGAGAGCTGGCATGAAAAACCGTTGGAATCTTTGATTTCGATCAAAAAGGCAATCCGCGTTCCATGCCAGTGACCCGCATGTACGGCGGAATTGGCAAATTCAGGTAACGCGCTGTCTGCTCGTTCCCGCACGACGAACACCGGATCGGGGTTGGTGGAAAGGGTAGAGTGCCAATGCGCGTGATCTCGGAAAAGCACGACCGCAAGGTACGACCGGCGCCGTCCGGCCCGGTGACGCGCGCCGAGCGAAGCGCGAGTGTGCGACCTGCCGCCAATGGTCATGGAGTCTGCCTGATTTCGGTCCCGAATATCTCCTGCGGCGCCTGCGTCGCCCGGATCGAACGTGCGCTCATCGATTGTCCCGGCGTCGTTGCCGCACGGGCCAACCTGACGCTGCGGCAGGTCCGCGTGACGTTGACGGACGCCAACACCGACCCGTCGCCGGGCTATGAAGCGCTGGCCGCCCTCGGGTACACCGCGCGGCCGCTCGATCCCTCCGACACCGAGCCGGCATCGGCACAGCAGGACGGTCCGGATCTTCTGAGGTGCATCGCCGTTGCGGGCTTCGGCGCGATGAACGTGATGCTCCTGTCGGTCGCCGTCTGGTCGGGGGCGGAGGCGACCACGCGCGATACATTCCACCTGATCTCGGCGCTGATCGCCGTGCCGGTGGTGGCCTATGCCGGGCAGCCGTTCTTCCGCTCTGCCCTCGTCGTGCTCAGGGGTGGCCGGCTGAACATGGACGTGCCGATCGCGCTGGCAGTTCTCTTGGCGCTGGCGCTGAGCCTCTCGGAGCTGTTGCAGGGCGGCGATCACGTCTTCTTCGACGCCGCCGTGACGCTGCTCTTCTTCCTGTTGACAGGTCGGTATCTCGATCAGCTCATGCGCGACAGGGCGCGGAGTGCGGTGACCGGTCTCGCGCGGCTGTCGCCGAAGGGCGCGATGGCGCGGGGGCCTGACGGATCGCTCGAATGGATAGCACTCCACGCCGTCGCGAAGGGCATGATCCTGCACATCGACGCTGGCGAAAGGGTGCCGGTCGACGTGCGGATCCTGCATGGCGACACCGATCTCGACCGCTCGCTCGTCACCGGCGAGGCGATGCCGGTGGCTGCAAGCCCCGGGACAGAACTGGAGGCCGGAACGCTGAACCTCACCGGCGGAATCGAGGTCGAGGTATTGCGCCCGGTCGCCGAATCCTTCCTGGCCGAAATGATGCGGATGCTGAGCGCGGCTGAAACGAGCCGCAGCACCTATGTGCGAATCGCAGACCGGGCGGCGCGGCTCTACGCCCCGGTCGTGCACCTTCTGGCGGTGGCGACCTTCGCGGGCTGGCTTCTGGTTACGGGGGATTGGCAGGTCTCGGCCTTCGTCGCGATCAGCGTGCTGATCATCACCTGTCCCTGCGCGCTCGGGCTTGCGGTGCCGGTGGCCCAGGTCGTCGCCGCCGGGCGGCTGATGCGGAGCGGCATCCTGATGAAAGACGGCAGCGCACTGGAGCGTCTGGCCCAGATCGACCGCGCCGTCTTCGACAAGACCGGAACGCTGACCACAGGGACGCCAATGGTCACCTCATGCTTCGAGGGCGAAGCCGAACAACGGGAAGCGTCGAAGGCGCTGGCGATGCAGTCGCGTCATCCGGCCGCGCAGGCCATCGCGGCACATCTGCCCGAGGTGGCATGCGAGGTGGCGGATGCGGTTGAAGTGCCGGGTTTCGGGGTCGAGGGCCGCGTCCACGGTCGTCGCGCACGGCTCGGCCGCGCCCGCTGGGTGGCCGAGATCGCAGCGGATCCACAGGCGGCTACCGGCCCCGCCTTCGCCTTCGAAGGCGCCCCCGCTTTATCGTTCGATCTGTCCGAGACCCTGCGCCCCGGCGCGGTCGACACCATTTCGGACATGCAGTCGTCCGGTATCCCGGTCACGATGCTGTCGGGCGACGACGCAGCCCGGGTGGCGCAGGTTGCAGAGACGCTTGGGATCGCCGAGGCGCATCACGGCATGACCCCGGCGCGGAAGGTGGGCGTTCTCGAAGATCTTCGCGACCGGGGGCACCGCGCGCTGATGGTGGGCGACGGGCTGAACGATACCGCTGCTCTGGCGGCGGCGCACGTGTCGATGGCACCGTCCACCGCGGCCGATGCCGGCCGGACCGCCGCTGATTTCGTGTTCCTGCGCGATGGGCTGGACGCGGTGGCCACGGCGCAAGACGTTGCACGCGCAACCGCACGTGTGGTCCGTCAGAACTTCGGGCTGGCTATCGCCTATAACTGCATCGCGATACCGTTGGCCGTCGCCGGGCTTGTCACACCTCTGATCGCCGCTCTGGCGATGTCCGCGTCATCGATCCTCGTCATCGGCAATTCGCTTCGGCTGAACGGCAAACGCGCGGCCGCGCCATTGCAGAGCGTGGAACGCGGGCCGGTGGCTATTCCGGCATGACGATTCTCACGCTTCTCATCCCGGTGACCCTGGTCATGGGCGCGGTCGGGCTCGGCGCCTTTTTCTGGAGCCTGCACAGCGGCCAGTACGAGGATCTCTCGGGCGATGCCGAACGCATCCTCTTCGACGAGGACGACAAGCCCCTCGCAGCCTACCCGCCTGGGCATTCCGGGACGACCAAGGAGAAAACGCCATGATGTCGAATCTCACCCGGGCCGAACGGGCCAACGCGATGGTGATCGCAGGCACCGGGGCATTCATCGGCCTCGTGATGGCCGCGGCCGGACGGGGAGACCCGATGGGCGCGCATGGCTGGATCGTACTGGCTTTCTGCGGCGCGCTGTTCTTCGTCGTCGGCAGCGCCTACGAGGATCCGGAACCGACCCAAGACCGCACTGCGTCCTACTACGACGACCCCACCAAGGTCGGGATTCTCATCGCGCTGTTCTGGGCTGTTGTCGGCATGGGCATGGGCGTCTGGGTCGCTTCGCAGCTGGCCTGGCCAGACCTCAGGTTCGACGCGGCCTGGTCCAGCTTCGGCCGCATTCGCCCGGTCCATACCTCCGGTGTGATCTTCGGGTTCGGCGGCAACGCCCTGATCGCCACGTCGTTTCACATCATGCAGCGCACGTGCCGCGCCCGAATGCCTGATCAGGTTACGCCGTGGTTCGTGCTTCTCGGTTTCAACCTCTTCTGCATCGTCGCGTCCAGCGGCTATCTCATGGGGGTCACCCAGTCCAAGGAATACGCCGAGCCGGAATGGTATGCCGATCTCTGGCTGGTCGTCGTCTGGGTCGTCTACTTCGTCCTGTACATCCGTACGCTCGCGCGCCGCAACGAGCCGCATATCTACGTCGCCAACTGGTACTACCTGGCCTTCATCCTGGTCGTGGCGGTGCTGCACATCGTCAACAACCTCGCCGTGCCCGCGAGCCTGACCGGCGCCAAGAGCTATTCGGCCTTCGCCGGGGTGCAGGACGCGATGACCCAGTGGTGGTACGGGCACAACGCGGTGGCGTTCTTCCTGACCTCCGGCTTCCTCGGGATGCTCTACTACTTCCTGCCCAAGCGCGCCGAACGGCCGATCTATTCCTACCGCCTCTCTATCCTGAGCTTCTGGGGGATCACCTTCTTCTACATCTGGGCGGGCTCCCACCACCTGCATTACACGGCGCTGCCGCATTGGGTGCAGACGCTGGGAATGACCTTCTCGGTTATGCTGCTGGTACCCTCCTGGGCGTCGGCGGGCAACGCGCTGATGACGCTCAACGGCGCCTGGCACAAGGTCCGCGACGACGCCACGCTACGCTTCATGATGGTGGCGGCCGTGTTCTACGGCCTCTCGACCTTCGAGGGCTCGTTCATGGCGATCCGCCCCGTCAACGGCCTGTCGCACTATACCGACTGGACGGTGGGGCACGTGCATGCCGGCGCGATGGGATGGGTCGCGCTGATCTCGTTCGGGTCGATTTATGCGCTGGCGCCAGTGCTCTGGCGGCGCGAGACGATCTATTCGTGGAAGGCGGTCGAATGGCACTTCTGGTTGGCTCTGGCCGGGACCGTCATCTACGTCTTCGCAATGTGGAACAGCGGCATCACCCAGGGGCTGATGTGGCGAACCTATACCGAGAGCGGGACGCTCGCCTATTCCTTCACCGACACACTCGTCGCGATGCATCCCTATTATGTCGCGCGCACCTTCGGCGGACTGCTGTTCCTCATCGGAGCCTGCATCGGGGCCTGGAACGTCGTGATGACGATCCGGCGGATGCCGTCCGAGACACCCGAGCGCGACTATCCGACCTCCTCTGAATCCAGGGAGCCGGCCCTGCCGGCCGCGGAGTGATCCGATGATGAAGTTTATCCGAACTCTGCTGAAACCCTTCGCGGCCTTTTTCGAGGCTCACGCCAAGACGCATTACCGGCTTGAGCGGCACTCGATGGGCCTGACCGTGGGGATCATCATCGCGGCGGGTGTGGGCGGTTTCATCGAGATCGCGCCGCTTTTCACCATCGACGACACCGTCGAGGCCGCGCCCGACATGCGCCTCTACACGCCGCTGGAGCAGGCCGGGCGCGACATCTACATCCGCGAGGGCTGCTATGCCTGCCACTCCCAGATGATCCGCACCCTACGCGACGAGGTCGAGCGCTACGGGCCCTATTCGTTGGCCGTGGAGTCCCAATACGACCATCCGATGCTCTGGGGCTCGAAGCGGACCGGTCCGGACCTGGCGCGGCTGGGCGAGAAATATTCCGACGACTGGCACGTCCGGCACCTGGTGAACCCGCGCGACCTGGTGCCGGAATCGGTGATGCCGCAATACGCCTTCCTGCTGGAGGCGGGGCTCGACACCGACAGCCTGCCGGATCGCCTCGCGGCCCTGCGCGCGGTGGGCGTGCCCTACACCGACGAGATGATCGCCAACGCCGATAGCGATGCGCTTGGCCAGGCCATGCCCGACACCGAGCGATCGGACGGCGTGTTCGAGCGATACGGCGACGAGACGGCGGTGCGCAACTTCGACGACCGCCCCGGGCGGCTGACCGAGATGGACGCGCTGGTGGCCTATCTGCAGATCCTCGGGCAGCTCACCGACCTGCCCGAACAGACCCAAATCCTGCCGGAGGAATGAGCATGGACATCCCCCATGAATGGTTCGTCGGGTTCTCGAAATCCTTCGGCCTGTTCTATCTGATCGCCCTGTCGGTCGGCATCACGGCCTATGCGTTCTGGCCGTCGCTGGGAAACCGCTTCGACAAGGCCGCCAAGAGCATCCTGGACGACGAGGACGGGCCCGCCCGGGGCGACGACGGGTCCGACCCGGAGGATGAGCCATGTCGGTGAAGGATCGCGACCCGCTGACGGGTCACCAGACCACCGGCCACGAATGGAACGGCATTACGGAACTCAATACGCGCGTCCCGCGCGCGGTCTGGTTCTTCGTCATCGTCACCCATGTCTGGGCGCTGGTCGTCTGGGTCCTGATGCCTGCCTGGCCGCTGGTGACGACCTACACCAAGGGCCTTCTCGGCACCGATCAGCGCGAGGAAGTGCAGGAAAGTATCGCCGTCGCGAACGCAATCCGAGACGATTGGTCGAGCCTCATAGCCGACCTGCCGGTCGACGAGATCCGCGCCGACCCGGCCCTGATGGCGCCGGTGAACGATACGGCCCACGCGCTTTTCGGCGACAATTGCGCCGGCTGCCACGGGTCGGACGCCGCCGGCGGTCCCGGTTTCCCCAGCCTGGTCGATGATGCCTGGCTCTGGGGCGGTGATGCCGACACGATCATGGAAACCCTCCGCGTCGGGATAAATGCGACCCATCCCGAGACCCGCTACGCCCAGATGCTCGCCTTCGGTGAGCAGGGTATTCTGCCGCGGGACGATATCCGCACCGTCGTGGACTATGTGCAGTCGCTCTCGGGCACCGGGGCCCCGGCCGACAGGATCGCGGCAGGTGCCGAGATCTACGCGACCAACTGCGCTAGCTGCCACGGCGAGGACGGGACGGGAATGGCCGAGATTGGCGCCCCGAACCTGAGGGACGATTTCTGGATCTACGGCGGTGGCGACGAGGCGATGTTCGAGACGATCTGGGGCGGCCGCCAGGGCTGGATGCCCGCCTGGGAGGATCGTCTCACCGTAGCGGATCGCAAGATCCTGACGATCTATCTTCAGGACCGGGCGAAGGAGACCGCCCAATGACCATCGCATCCCGACCGACTTTCTGGACGCGCCCGCGACTTTTCGGGGCTGCCGTGGCCCTGTCCGTGCTCGTCGTCTTCGTCGCGGCCAACGCGCATCTGATCTTCGTCTCCTTCACGTCGCAACCCGACTGCGTCCTGACCTCCAGCAAAGAAGGCGCCGAGTACCGCGCGGCGAAACCGTCATGTTGAGCGACCGCACCGATCCCCCGCCCCCCGACAACCCGCACGCCGCAGGCGCCATCCCCAAGGTCGTTCCGCCGCTACCGCGCGAGAACCGCCGCGCCCGCAACCTGCCTTGGCGCACAGCCCTTCACTGGTTGCGCGCGGGTTGGTGGGACGTCTGGACGAACCCGGTACCCAGCCTGCTCTACGGGCTGGGCGTGTCCGCGGTCTCTACCCTCATCGTCTGGGCGCTCTTCCGGTTCAAATACGAATACGCGCTCTTTCCGGCGCTGGCCGGGTTCATGGTGGTCGGTCCGTTGATCGCCAACGGTCTCTACGAAAAAAGCCGCCGGCTCGAGGCGGGCGAGCGCATCGGCCTTGGTCGAATGATCTTCGTAAAGCCGCGGTCGGGCTATCAGGCACTCTTCATGGGGGTCATGCTGCTGGGGCTCCTGCTGCTCTGGCTGCGCGCGGCCGTGCTGATCTATGCGCTCTTCTTCGGCATCGTTCCCTTTCCGGGAACCGAAGAGCTGGTCGCGATGCTGGTTCTGACGCCCACGGGCTGGGCGCTGCTGACGACGGGCAGCGCGGTCGGCGCGCTCTTCGCGGCCTTCGCCTTCGCCATCAGCGTCTTCGCCGTGCCGATGCTGCTCACCGAGCGGACCGATGCCCTGTCGGCGCTCGGGATCAGCATGGCGATGGTCTGGGCCAACCTGCCCGTGATGCTCGCCTGGGGCACCATCGTGCTGGGCCTGTTCCTGGTCTCGGTCGCGACCGCGTTCCTAGGCCTGATCCTCGTCTTCCCCGTTCTCGGCCACGCCACCTGGCACGCTTACCGCGCCATCCGCATCGACGACCGGCAGGACGGCGAAACCGAGTCCATGTTCATCCGTCCCGCTTGAGGAGAACGCCATGAAGAACGCCAGCCTTCTGGTTCTCGTTGCCGGATCGACCAAGGCCCCTGATCTGGAGCTGCTTTTGCAATCGGCCAGTTCCGCGCGGGCGCATCTGTCGTTCCTCGTTCTGGGCACCATGCCGCGCGCGCCGGTCTTCGCCTACGGGATCGAGCCCTATGGCCTTCCCGCGGTTCCCGACAATTGGCAGGAAGAGATCGAGACGGCGCAGACCGAACTGACCACCACTGCCAAGGCGATCGAGGCGTACCTCCGCGGTTCTGACACAAGCGGGGACGTCGGCGTCCTCAGTTGCGAACCCGCCGCCTTGCCCGCAGCCATCGCCCGCCGGGCGACGACCTGCGACGGCGTCGTGATGTCGAACGATCTGCGCGACAATGAGGCGCTGTTTCACGCTGCTGTCCACGGGACTCTCTTTTCGTCACCCGCCGGCGTCATTCTGAACGGAATCGGTGCAGATAAGACGCTGGAACCTGCTCAAATTTTCGTTGCATGGGATACTGGCCTTCCAGCGGCGCGGGCTGTCCATGCATCTCTCCCCCTTTTGAAAGAGGCAGCTGATATAACGATCGGCCTCTTCGATCCCATCATGTCTCCGGAGCAGAACGGCGAAAATCCGGGATCCGACATCGCACGGTGGCTCAGCCATCATGGTTGCAAGGTGACCGTGCAGCAATATCCAACCGGCGGAGAGGAGATCGGCAAGTGCATTCTCGGACGCGCCGCCGAAACCGGTGCCGATCTCGTGGTCATGGGAGCCTACGGACATTCCCGCCTGCGTCAGGCCGTATTCGGCGGTACAACGCGAACGCTGATCGAGCAGACGGGAATGCCCGTCCTGCTTGTGCACTAAAGTGCGCTCTGCTGCGAAGCTACGCGAGTACCGAAACTGAGCGCCCCAAAGTTTGCCAGCAGCAATACAATCAAGCTTTGAACGGGAGATTAGGCACGTTGAAGTCGATGGCCTGAATCGCCTTCCCCACTGAAAGCTTCGGCGGTTCATGCCATCTACCGTTGTACGTTCGATGATTTCAGCAGACGGCGCGGTGTTTCATTCTATTCCACATAACACCGTAGAGCGTGTAATTCGAGCTGAAAACGCGGATGCCGTGGGCCTCCACCTTGTCGCGGATCAGGTGCAGAGGCTCACCCATTTTCACGCCAAGGGCCTTGGCGGCATCGCTCCGCGCCACGGCGCATCCATCGTTATTTGAGAGCACGATAACCGGCGCGTCTTTCAGCGTCGGGTCGAAGAGCCGCTCGCAGGAGACGTAGAAATTCGCGCTGTCGGAGATGGCGATCGGCTTGCGCGTCATTCCAGTTCGTAGCGCCGCGCGACACCCGCGATCACGCCCCAGACCTCGGTCTCCTCGGTGAACGGGATCGGGGGATAATCCTCCCGGCTGTTGGCCGGCGCGAGCCAGATGCGATTGCCTTCCCGGCGGAGGATCTTCGCCGTCACCGCGCCCTCGACCACCGCGAGAACCGCGCGTCCATTGCGTCCGACGCCGGCCCGATCGACCGCGATCAAGTCGCCATCGAGGATGCCCGCATCGAGCAGGCAATCCCCTTCCACCCGCCACCAGAAGGTCGAGGCAGGATGGCGGACGATCCACGCGATTGGGTCGATCTCGTCTTCCAGATCGTCGGCCGCCGGGCTTGGGAAGCCCGCGCTGACCGGGATCGCGACCAGCCGCATGGTCCGTCCTTTCGCCGAGGAGGCCGGGTCGATGAGGTGCAGCGGCATGGGCGTCTTTCCTGCGTTCTTGCTTTGTTCCTAATCTGCGGGCGCGGGGCCACCTGTCAACCGGAACCTGACCCACCGGGACCGTCCCTGCACCACCGTCATCCCCGGACGCCGCGTCACGCTTCGAGAGGGAAAGAGGGCTTCTTTCCAGGTGAGTGTCGGGGATCGGGGAGGTCCGAACCGCGATACGCGAGACCGGCCGGGCAGCGTCCCAGCCCCGGCCGAGGCCGAGCCGTGCCCGCGCAGGCTCAAGGGCGCATCAAGACGACCCACGGGACATCCACCAGCAACCTGAGAGGAGGTGAGAACACTGGAAACCTACTGGCAAGCACGCCGGGCTGAAGCCTGGGCGCTGCTGAGGAAGGGCGGCCTCTCGACCAAGATCGCCCGCGCCTTCCTCGTCCAGCACGGCTCCGTCTGACGATGAGCCCAGCCGCAGCCCCATTCGGGGGCTGCGGCACCCATACCGCATCCGGCGCTGTCGCGCCAAGAGATATGGAGGCAGTCCATGCCTGATTTCACCCGACACAAGCATCCCGTTCTTGCCGTTCCCTGCGGAGATTGCCGGGCAGCCGCGGGCGCGTGGTGCAAACGCCCGAGCGGCCATCGCGCGGCCGAGCTGCACCTCTCCCGACGCACGGCAGCGGATCGCCTCTTCGTCGAACAGCACGGCTCCGACGCGACGATCCGCTTCGACGACGACTTCGACTGCTGGCAGATCGAGACCGCCGACGCCTGCGCTGCTGTCGAACCATGACCCTCGGGGATTGGCTGACGATGGCCTACGCGATCGACCGCCGCCGCTCGTCGGCCGTGAAGTATGCCGCCGAAGCCCGGCACATGCGGGCCTTCCCGGTCGACGAGATCGGGGTGGAACTGGACGTGCAACTCCTTCAGAAGATCGCCGCGCTCCTGAAGGGGCCGCCACACCATTACCGGACAGGATTTGAAAGACCGCTGCGCGGTCATCGCGGCGACGCTCCGCAGACCCCGATCATCATGGCACTGGCAAACCGCGAAACGCACCTTCGCGCGACCGGCGTCGGCGGCAATTCCGGTCCCCAGGGCACCCCCTGAGCACTTCAATCGAGCAAGAGGAACTTCGAGATGAACAACGAACAACGAGACGCCGAGAGTATCGGGACGCAGATCGACGGATTGCGTCGATCCATGAGCATCGAGACGAAGCCTGGAGCTGTAGTCCGGTTCAGTGGCGTCGGCGGGTCCAGAAGCGACATTGAAGATGCCTGCGAGGTCCTTCGAACTGGGGCAAGTCTATGTGGTCCATTCCGTCGATGTCGGCGCATGGTCCAGCACGGTGAAACTGGCGGAAGGATCGTTCAACACAGTGGTGTTCGAGAACACCTGACTGGCAGCGGTCACACAGTTCTGCCTCTGGGTCGGAAAAATATCGTTTGGAAGTAGGGGGCGGCAAATACGGCGCGTAACTGAGATTGCCTTTCTCGTCAGAAGGGTTTTTCTCAGGGGGCGAGCGGCGCTCGCAAGCGCCCGAAGCTGCCGTTTAGGTAGCGCGCGGCGAAGGTCCGGAAGGAGCCCTCTCCGAGGGATGCTGCGGCGGCGCCTGATTGTGTGCGAAGCGCCCAATGCTGCCATTGCTTGCGAAGGTCCATCCGGAACCCGGTCACTGACGCCGCAGCAGGGTAGCTTCGTGTCAAGATACTCGGCGGCGATATCCGACTAAAATCATCACTAGTTTAAGTGCCAACCCTCATGCGGAGGGTTTGGTGAAACGGGGGCACTCCAGTCCTGACGTCGAACCTTCTGAGACGCGACTTCGGGGGAATTGTTGGGAGGTACCTCGAGCTTGTTTCTGGGGCTAGTGAACATCACGAAAAGAAATGGCCCCCGAGGGGCCATTCCAAATAAGAAAGCTGAGCATCCGCCGGCGTTTTGGCTTAACCGCTACTCAGAGTTCCTGAGCCGTTGGCCGGAAGAGGATCTCGTTGATGTCAACGTCCTCCGGCTGGCTAATGGCGAAGTCCACCAAGCGAGCGAACGTCTCGGCCGGAACGCCAACTTGGCCGACATAGTCTTGGTTGGCCTTCTGAACATCCTGCTCGGTGATGTGGTCCAGCAATTCGGTCTTCACCGCACCAGGTGAGATGATTGTGGTGCGGATGTTGTAGGGTTTCACCTCCTGACGGAGTCCCTCGCTGATGGCCCGCACGCCGAACTTCGTCGCGGAATAGACTGCAGAACCGCCAAAGATCTTATGTCCCGCGACTGACGACAGGCTGATGATGTGGCCCGCCTTTTGCTCCTTCATATAGGGGAGCGCGGCCGCGATGCCGTAGAGCACGCCCTTCAGGTTGACGTCGATCATCTGGTCCCATTCGTCGACCTTAAGGCGCTCGAGCGGGAACAGCGGCATCACGCCGGCATTGTTGATGAGCACGTCGATCCGTCCATAGGTCTCGACGGCCGTATCGACCAGCTTTTGCACGTCCGCCCGATTCGTCACGTCGCTCACGACGGCCGTTGCCTTACCGCTGGCGGCGACGATATCGGCCGCCAGCGCCTCAAGACGATCTGCGCGCCGCGCGCCAAGTACGACGCTCGCGCCCTTCGACGCCAGATGCCGAGCCGCGGCTTCACCCATGCCGCTCGAGGCGCCTGTGATGACGATGACTTTTCCGGTGATGTTGTCTGTCATTGATTTCTCCTTCGAGGATGGATGGCGCGCTGACTCCTGGCCCCACCAAGGGAATGAGAGGCTCGCAGCGCGCCGTTGTTGAAGTTGTATGCAGTTGCGCTCGCAGCGAGAGCTGCCATCTCCCGCGCACGGGACTGGCACTGCGAAGCCCGGATCGTACGGACTACTCCGCTCCGCTGAACTCGACTTCCGTCTTGCCCGAACAGGCGCACCCGCGCTTGGCATGGGACGGCAGACCGCCGTTCGGGACTGCAGCGTAATCGTGGAGCGGTCAGCGTCGCCGCTGGTTCATTCGAGGCGCGTCAGTTCGACGGTGAGGTTGCCCGGGCGATCGAAGATCGACACATCGCCCGTGACCTGTCCGAGAATGATGATGCCTGGAGCGGGGACGCTGCCGGAGCTGTAGTAGATCACGAAGTGATTGGAGCTCCACAGACCAAGCGTGCCCGTCGAGAAGTCGCGCTGGCGCGCCAGTTCGGGCAAGTCGGATGGCAGGTAGCCTGTCTTTTCCTGGCGAAGATGGTCGCGCATGTCGATGGTCAGCGGCAGCATCTCCAGCAAGGCCTCGGCGGCTTCGTTATCCGCGAGCGTCGCGGTCACGTCGCCCCAGTCTGACGAAATACTAATCTTTTCCTGTGCCATGGCAGCTCCAGACAATCCCAGCGCGACAGCGGCAGCGCCCAATGTTGATTTCCACATGCGACGATCCTCCGTTCAGCGGATTTGGCGGGCAGGGCCCCGCGTGCTCAGGCCGCGAGATGCTCGCCAAAGAACTCGGCCAGTCGGTCGAAGGGGATCACGTCCAGCTGATCGTAGAGATCGACGTGGTCGGCGCCATCGATGATCATCAGCTCTTTCGGCTCGGCCGCGGCTGCATAGGCTTCTTCGGTGAAATAGCGCGAATGCGCCTCGGAGCCGGCGATCACCAGCATGGGCCGCGGCGAGATTTCCGCGATATAGGTCAGCAGCGGCATGTTCATGAAGGACAGCGGATTGGTCACCGTCCAGCCGCCGTTCGAGTTGACCGAGCGCGGGTGATAGCCCCGATCCGTCTTGTAGTAGGCATGGTACATGCGGATGACGGGATCATCGATGCCGTCGAGGCTGTCGGGAAGACCGCCGGCCATCGCGGGGTCGCCGGTCTCGGCATCCGTCCAGCGCTGCCGGCTCATCTGCTCAAGGCTCTCGGCCCGCTGCGCGTCCGTCAGGCTGTCATAATAGCCCCGCGCCATGACGCGCGACATGTCGTACATGCTGGTCGTGGCCACCGCCTTGACGCGCTTGTCGGCCGCCACTGCGTTCAGCGCCATGCCGCCGAAGCCGCAGATTCCGATGACACCGAGCCGCTCGCGGTCCACGGCGTCGTGCAGGCCGAGGTAATCGACCGCAGCCATGAAATCCTCGGTGTTGATGTCGGGGGATGCCACGTCGCGCGCCTCGCCGCCGCTTTCACCCACGAAGGAGGGATCGAATGCGAGCGTGATGAAGCCGCGCTCGGCCATAGTCTGGGCATAGAGACCGGCCGACTGCTCCTTGACGGCGCCGAACGGCCCGGCGACGGCCAGGCCCGGCAGCGCGGCGTCCCCGCGGTCGGCCGGCATGTAAAGATCGCCGGTCAGGGTGATGCCGTAGCGGTTCGTGAAGGTGACCTTCTCATGGGTCACGGCCTCGCTGCGGGGGAACGTCTTGTCCCATTCGCCGCTGGCCTGCGCCCAAGCGGGCGAGGTGCCCAGTGAGACAAGACCTGCGGTTGCGAGACTCGCACCGGTCATCATCAGCAGGGTCCGGCGGCTCACGTCAGGCAGGTCTTTCGGTGTGTGAACAGTTCCTTCGGTCATGTCGTTTGCTCCTTCAAGCGGGTGATTTCATTTGGTGGTGTTGGTCGGACGAGCGGCAGTCCGCGCTTCTAGGGGTGAGCGATGGCGGGAAAGGCCAGAGCGGCGAGAAGCCGGAAAGTCTCATTTCGAACTCCTCTGGTGGAGCCAGGCGAGCAAGGCGCAAAGGGCCGAACCACCGAGAAGCGTGGCCGAGAGGGCGAAGGTAAACTGCCAGCCGAGTGCATCGAAGAGCAGTCCGCCGGTGGCTGCGCCGCCCATGATCGCAAGCTGGATGGTCGCCACCTGGAGCCCGCCGCCGGCCTCGGCTTCGGGGCCGAGCGTCCGGGCAAGCCAGGTGCCCCAGCCGACAGGGGCCGCCGTTCCGAAGAACCCCCAAAGGACAATCAGTGCGCCGACACCGGCCGGCAGTTGTGCCGACGCGATCATCAGGACCGCAAGCGCCGCCATGACCGCTGGAATCGCGACCAGCAGACCATAGAGGCGGGTTCGCAGCAGGTGGCTGATCGCCCAGGTGCCGGCGAGGCCCGCAAGCCCGAGGGCCAGGAAGCCCCCGGAGAGCATGGGAACGGAGAAGCCCGCCACTCCCTCGAGATACGGCCGCAGATAAGTGAACAGCGCGAACTGGCCCATGAACAGCAGGAAGATCGACGCCATGCCGAGCGCTACCTGAGGCTGGAAAAGCAGTCCGAGAGGATTGGTGCGCCGGATGCCGCGGGGCGGCAGAGGCGGCATGTGGATGCGTTGCCAGACCAGCGCGAGCACTGCGACCGGAACGATCAGTGCGAACGCTCCGCGCCAGCCGATGAGGTCGCCGAGCCAGGCACCGAGCGGCGCCGATATGGTGGCCGCGATTGCGTTGCCCGCGTTAAGCGCAGCCAAGCCTTGCGGCACCTGTTCCGCCGGGAGAAGCCGCATCACAATGGCGGTCGACATCGACCAGAACCCGCCGATGGCGATGCCCAGCAACGCGCGACCGATCATCAGCACGGGATAGGTCGGCGCAGAGGCGACAATCAGGGCCGAGACGATCAGGAGGACTGCGAAGGCGGACTGCACCTGCTTGCGGTCCACGCTTCGGGTCAGTCCGGCAATCGTGAGGCTGGTGATGACGGCGAAGAGACCGGAGATCGAAATCGCCTGACCGGCCTGTCCCTCGCTGACGCCAAGCTCGCCCGCGATCGGGGTCAGCAGGCTGACGGGCATAAACTCCGAGGCGATGAGAACGGCGACGCAGAGCGCCATCGACATGACCGCGCCCCAGGCGGAGCGCGTATCGGCTGGTTCTGCTGTGAGTGTCGTGGACATTCTGCGCCTCGCTTCCGGCTGCAGAGCCGGCTTTCGATGACGCTGAAATAGCAGCAACCGGATAAATGTATTAGACGTGCAAATACGATTGCATTAATCGATGGGGGGCATAAGTGGTTCAGCATGATGGGAGCAGAGCATGGCGCGGGGACAGTTCAACGACCTGTTGTGGTTCCTGGCCGTTGCCGAGGAGCGAAGCTTCACGCGCGCCGCTGCCAAGCTCGGCATCGCCCAGTCCACGCTCAGCCACACCATCAAGCGCCTCGAGACGCAAATGGGCATCCGGCTCCTGACGCGCACGACGCGTAACGTCGCGCCGACTGAGGCAGGAGAGCGCCTGCGACAGGCATTGGCGCCGCGCGTGGAAGAGATCGAGGCGGAAATCGCGTCACTGACGGAGTTTCGCGACAAGCCTGGGGGGACTATCAGGATCACGTTGTCCGATCACGCGCACAACAGCGTGGTTTGGCCGAAGCTGCGGCCCGTGCTTGTCGACTATCCGGACATCAAGCTCGAGCTGAACATCGACAACGGCTTTCGCAACATCGTCGAGGAGGGTTTCGACGCGGGCATCCGCTTGGGCGAAAGCGTCGAGAAGGACATGATCGCCGTCAGGATTAGTCCGGATTGGAGATTGGTGGCCGTCGCGTCACCCGGGTACCTGAAGACGCATCCCGCACCGGTCCACCCGGAAGAGCTGATTGGGCACAACTGCATCAACCACAGGCATCTCAGGGCCGGCGGGCTCTACGCCTGGGAGTTCGAGAAGGATGGGCAGGACCTTCGCGTTCGGGTCGATGGCCAGCTCGCCTTCAATTCCTCGCACGCGATGATCGATGCGGCGCTGAACGGCTACGGCATCGCTTACATCCCGGAGGATACGGTCGTGCAACACATTGCAGCCGGAGACCTGGTGCAGGTTCTGGATGACTGGTCGCCGTTCTTCTCAGGGTACTACATCTACTACCCCAGTCGGCGACAAAACCTGCCAGCCTTCAGGGTCATTGTCGACGCGCTTCGTTATGCGCATCCGTGAAAGATGCGTCTAAGCCGCTTAGAGGCTTGTAAGTTTCCACGCATAAAGAACCGAAGGCACGTGATTGTAACATCTGACAGGCCCGCGCCTGTTCTCGCGTGAAATGGTCGGCCAGCATCTCGGGGATACTAGACCCATCCGAGAGCATCCCTAGTTCTTCGGCCGCGCTCGCCGACCTCGCTGGTGTACTCCGCTACGGGCGGAAAGGCGGTGGTGATGGGCGTTTCCAAAACCGCTGCCGCGCAACTAGCGCGCCGCGGTGGAACATGCTCCACCAATGTATTGGCAACGTTGCAATGCGCGCTTTGCTGCCATTGGCGCACTTGCAGCGAAAGGCCGCTTCGGCGTAGACCGCCCGGTCAGAGGCAATGCCTTTAACGGAAGGGGCAGAGCTATGCGGTGCCGTCCACCGCTGACAGACCGATGCCTCTGATCTCCGGGTTCGGGTATCCGATCCGAAAGCCCCCGGCTTCCAAAGGGAAGAGGGGGCTTTTTTCGTGGTGGATTTTCACCTCGGAAAAGGACCCGGACCGATGGCCACCAAGCAAAAGATGGATGTCGCGGCGGACGTGACGAACGAGATCATCGCCCTTCTCGAAAAGGGCACGATGCCCTGGCGGCGGCCGTGGAAGATTGCGGGCGGCGGCGTTCCACTGCGCCACAACGGCGAACGCTACCAAGCCATCAATGCGTTCCTGCTTGGCCTGCGCGCGGCGATGATGGGCTACAGCTCGCCCTACTGGATGACGTTCGCGCAATCGAAGGCCCTGAACGCGAGTGTCCGCCGCGGAGAGAGGTCTTCTCTCGTCGTCTATTACGGGACAGCCAAGAAGCCCGGTGGGGAGACGAAAAATGCGGCCGGCGACGCCGTTGGCGAGGAGGAAGGCCGGGAAGGCGGGGGTAGCTACCGCTTCCTGAAATCTTACCGCGTCTTCCATGTCAGCCAGATCGAGGGTCTCGACGCCTCCTACCATCCCGAGCCCGAAGGCGATCCGAGCGACGGTCCGCAGCCGATCCCCGAGGCGCAGGCGTTCTTCGACGCGATCGCGGCGGATGTCGTCATCGGCGGCGACCAAGCCTGCTTCATCCCCTCGCTCGACCGCATCCACATGCCGCCGATAGACCGGTTCGAGAGTGCCGGCGCGTATTATTCTACGCTTTTTCATGAGCTTGGACATAATGCCGCGTTTTGGATTATGCCGCGCGGACAGCGTAACACTGTGATCCGTCAGGGTTGACCGCGCGGCAAGGCGGCATAGTCAGAGGTTCTCGAGGAAGCCCAGCAGGTCGTCAGGTGGCTGGTATTTTCCCGCGATTTGGTCGATCGCCTTAGTTCTCGCCATGGCGCGTTCCTTCAACTCGATGTCGGCGTGGATGTACATCTGGGTCGTTTCCGTGGACTCGTGACCCAGCCACAGCGCGATGACGGTTCGGTCGACGCCGCTCTGGAGAAGCTGCATGGCCGCGGTGTGCCGAAGCACATGCGGCGATACGCGTTTGGCTCGAAGGGATGGACAGGTCGACGCAGCCGTAGTGACATGCCTGCGAACCAGTTGCTCCACGGCGTCCCGGCTCAGCGGTCGACCCGCCTTTCCCACGAACAGCCAGTCGTCGTCGTCCGCTTGCCGTTCGTCCAGCCAGCCTGACAACTCGGAACGACTGTCGGAGCGAAGCGGGGTGACGCGAGCCTTTCGCCCCTTGCCCTTGCATCGAACATGGGCACCGGTTCCGAGCTCGACATCCCTGATCCTCAGCGAGATCACTTCGGACACCCGTAGGCCGGTTTGCAGCATCACGGTCAGGATGGTCCGGTCGCGCCGGCCGAACCACAGGGTCGGATCGGGGGCGCCGAGAAGCGCATCGATTTCGTCACGGAGAAGGAAATCGACGACACGCTTCTCGTAGCGTTTGGAGGGCATCGCCAAGATCTTCTGACAATGAAAGAGCAGCTGGGGTTCGTTGACGGCGACGTACTTGAAGAACGACCGGATCGCCGCGAGGCGGGTATTGCGGCTCCGCGCCGAGTTCCCGCGCTCCTTTTCGCAGGATGTCAGGAAGCGGCCGATCAACGCGGCGTCGAGATCGCCCACCCGCAGGTCGGTCGGCAGGCGGCCCAGTTCGCTCGTGGCGAACCGCAACAAAAGCCGGAACGTATCCCGGTAGCTGGCGACGGTGTTCGGGCTGGCGTCGAGCTGGCCGAGCAGCCGCTCCGTGAAGAACCGCTGGACATAGACCGGCAGGGGATACGCGGCGATCATGACGCATCCTCCCGGTAACGCCGTTCCGCACGGTCCGCGGCGAGCTGCATCAGTTCCGGAACGGCCTCGATATACCAGTAGGTATGTTCCGGTTGGACATGCCCGAGATAGGCGCTCAATTTGTACATCTCGCGGTCGATCTCGTGCCCCTCGCGGAACCACCCGAGGATCGTCCGGACCGCGAATGTGTGCCGGAGATCATGGATGCGGGGTCCCGTCCCGTGACGGTGATAGAGTTGCGGGCCTCTCAATCCGACCACCCGGCTGATTTCCGCGAAGTTGTACCTCGCTCCGCAATCTCCTGCAGGCGTTCCGTCCTCCTTCAGGAAGAACCGGCCTTCGGTCGGACCGAGGATGCGATCCCGGACCGCCGCATAGCTGGTGAGACGTTCGGTCGTACTCTCATGGATCGGGATGAGCCGCCCGGTTCCGTTCTTGCTCTTTTCGATCTGAAGGAAGCCATGATCGAGGTCGACGTACTTCCGGTCGAGGTTCAAGGCTTCGTTGATACGTAGCCCCGTGACGGCAACCAGGCCGAACACGGTCTGCCAGACTGCCGAGCGCAGACCATAGACCGACGGCAAGGTCGCCGCCGCCGCTACCAAAGATCCAATCTCTTTCCTGGTGTAAATATAGGGGGCCTTTCGAGCGTACCTGCGAGCCGGGATCAGTCCGGCGGGAGGAACGTGCGTGAGCCCGTCGCGCTCCGCCAGCCACCGGGAGAACCCGCGAACCATGCCGAGCCTGTTGGCCCAAGTGGCATTGCTGGCGGAACCATAGGCTGCCTTCCACGCCAGGAAGAGGTCCGTGGTGATGTGGCAATCACCGCGGGCGTCGGCGAAGGCTGTAAACTTGCGCAACACGCGTTCCGCAAACGCTAGGTCGAACCCGAAGCTCCGGCGCAGGGCGAGGTATTGATCGAGCCTCTGGGACAAGGAGATCATCGTACATCCCCCTCGACCGGCCATGGTTGAGCGAGCCCGCGAAGCGCCTCGACATCGTGCTGAGCGTAGATGGTGGTGGTCATCTGTGACCTGTGGCGGAGGACATCCCCGATCTCTTCCAGAGACGCCCCCTTGCGAAGCAGGTCCGTCGCCAAGCTGTGTCGAAGGATGTGAGAGCCGATATAGGATTGCGGGGGAGCGATGCCGGTGGCGTCGTAGACATCCTTGAGGATCAAATTTACGATCTGCCCGTCCTTGAAGCGGCTGTACGGGGCCCGGGACAGAACGAACAGGGCACGGTCGGACCCGCGCCGCTCGTTCTGGATGTAGTCGACGATCGCTCTGCCCACCTCGTCGGGGAGGGGCATGCGATCATGAAGTTGACGCTTTCCACGGATCAGGATTTCACCGCGCCGCCAGTCGATATCATTGAGCTGGACCGCGACCACTTCCGGGGACCGCAGGCCGAGACGAGAGAGGAGGAGCAGCATCGCGTAGTTCCGCCGCCCGGTGTTCGGTGTGACCCTAGCGGCCTCGATAAGGCGCTGAATATCCTCCGGCGGCAAATACCTCGGAATTGCGGTCGGCTTGGGTTGCCGGCTGGGCGGTATGCTTCGCCCGAGATTGCGCTTGGTTCGACCGCTCCAAAACAGGAACACGAACAGGTTGCGCAGGTGCGCCGGGATCGTCTTGTCCCGCGGTGCCGCCCCGGCCTTCCGGCGCTCTAGGATGAAGGTCACGACGTCGTCGGGGCCGATCTTGTCCAGATCCCCGAGGGCCGACCCGAACATGTGGGTAACGAACAGGTCGTAGTACCGCATGCAGTGGTAGATCGTGCTGTCGGCGAGACCGCGCTCCTCGTGAAGATAGGCCTCGTATTCCCTCCTAAGACGAGCTCGGGGCGATGTGTCGAGAGAAGAGGGATCCCGTCCGGGTGCGCCGGCATTCTCGATCAAGTAATCGCGGAATCGTTCGAGTCTGTATTTGGCGTGCGTGCGGTCGCCGGAACGAACCTTGGCGATGCATCCTGATATGATCTGCGTGGCCGTGGGATCGTCTAGATCACAAACCCCTAGACGTTCTCGTTCGAGGTACTGGCAGAAGGCGTGAGCGCTATCGTCATACTTCTGGATGAACTCGGCGCTGTAGCCCTGCCCAGCGATGAACTCGGCAAAGGCGGAAGCGACAGCGGGCAGCTTCGCGGGCGTGTGCGTTTGGTTCGATGAGGTTTTCACGGGATGGTCCCTCCAGGTTGATGGAGAGGTCATCGTAGGCCGGAATTTCCGGAACCGAGGGGGCCTACTGGCCGAACCTCAGCGGCGGCAGTTTCATCGCCGCTACAGGCGATAAGCTCGTTTGCAAGGTGGATTGAAGAGTCGATTCAGTTGTTCGACGCGGTCTGCTCCAGCGGCGGCACCGCGGGACAATGCCGACACTTAGAAGAAAAAGCGGAAACGCTCTTTCTCCAGTATTTCCGCGCCATTCCGCAGGTAGAAGTTCGTGGCCGCCGTGCTCCATCGCGGCGTTTGCCATTCCAGCCAGATGGCTCCGGCCTCGCGGGTCGACTGAACGACCTTGGCGAGAAGCCTGCCGCCGATCCCGAGCCCACGGCATGGCTGGGCGACGAACAGGGAGTCCAGATGGCCAGTCCGCGCACCGTGCCAGAGTGCGTAGTCGAACGTCAGCGCGGCATAACCGACCAATCCCTTCATTTCGTCCACGAACAGGTGAACCGGCGGATCGGGACGTAGCAGCACGTCGTTCAGAACATCTGCCGTTAATGTCGCCGCGCCCCGTTCGAACGCAGCGTGGTCCCGGATAAGGGGTAGAAGCTGGCCACCATCGTCTGGCTGAGCACACCGAAGGATCATGCGTCCGTGACCAATTCAAACCCTTCTTCGATCCACCCCGTGATGCCTCCGGCCATGATCTTGACCGGCCGCCCAAGCTCGGCCAGGCGCAGCGCGCCGCGGGCGGCCCCGTTGCAATGCGGCCCGGCGCAGTAGGTGACGAACATGGTGTCCTCCGGCCACGCGCTCATCTTCGAACGGGTGATCTTGCCGTGCGGCAGAAGGACGGCGCCGGAGATATGTCCGGCGGTGTAGAGCGAGGGACTGCGCACATCCAGCAAGACGAAATCCGCCCCCTTGGTCAAAGCGTCATGAACGTCCCAGCAGTCGGTCTCGAACATGAACTCAGCGGCAAAATGCTGGCGCGCGGCGTCGCTGGGAGCGGCGGGGATCTCTGTTACGGCGGACATGATGGAATATCCTTTCAAGGTGTCAGGAGGATATGGCGAAGTGCGGCCGTTCATGGCAATTGGCGAAAATGACATCCTTCGTAAATATTGTGCCAAACCGATCCGCTCATCCGAACGCCACCGGTCCGTTGGTGACGGCCCTCCTCTATGATGGTCTCTGCACCTTCGAGTTCGGGATTGTCGCCGAGGTGTTCGGGCTGGACCGGCCCGAGATGGGGCCGGGTTGGTATCGCTTTGCCAGCTGCGCAATCGAGCCGGGGCCGCTGCGGGCCCATGGCGGCTTCAGCATTACTCCCGACCGGGGACCGGATCTGCTGGACGAGGCAGACATCATTGTTGTTCCGGGATGGAAAGGTGCGGAGGCGGACGTACCGCAGGTACTGGCCGACCGGCTGTGCGCGGCACACGCTCGTGGGGCTCGACTGGTGTCGATTTGCTCTGGTGCATTCGTGCTGGCCGCGACCGGCCTGCTCGACGGGGCGGCCGCTGCGACGCACTGGCGCTATGCCGCCGCGTTGCAGGCCCGGTTCCCCGAAGTCCGCGTCGATGCAGCGTCGCTCTATCGCGGCCATGACCGTGTCTACACCTCGGCCGGAAGCGCCGCCGGCATCGATCTCCTGATCGAGATCGTCCGACAGGACTTTGGCCCCGAAGCGGCCAACTCGGTCGCGCGCCGCATGGTCGTGCCGGCCCACCGGACGGGCGGCCAAGCGCAATTCCTGGAGCGCCCGGTGCCGATCCACCCAACTGGCGCGATCGCTCCGCTTCTCGACCGGATGCGCGAGACCCTGGATCAGGATTGGCCGGTCGAACGCATGGCTCGGGACGGACGAATGAGCTTGCGCACCTTTCTGCGCCGATTCCGCGACGCAACCGGCACTACGCCGGGCGACTGGCTGATCGCGGAGCGCGTAGAGGCTGCCAAGGCGCTATTGTGCGAGGGTCGCCTTAGTATCGAGGGGGTCTCGCAAGCCGTTGGCTTTGGCTCCGCGCACGCGTTGCGCCACCACTTCCGCAGTCGGACTGGATTGGCTCCCTCGTCCTACCGACTGCGGTTCCTGCCCACGGGTGTAGGCGCATCAACATGACCGGTGCAGGCTCCTTTCGGCCGTCCGCCGCGGCCCACCCGAGCGGCTGCAACGCGGACGAAGTGAACTTTCGCTGCCATCGCGCCAATGTCGACTTCGGTGAGACCGTTCGACAAACCTTCATCGATTTTCGAGCGGCCCATATAAATGCTCAAACGACTGACCCAAGCCTCTTGAACTTGTTCTGCGCAGCGGACGGCTGCAAAGTGGCTGGAGCGATACTGTAAATTAGATCGAGGTTACGATGCATGGTTTTCTAGTACGGCTTGGAAGGCTCATTCGTAACCGCCCGGTTGGGACCGCCTTCTTGAGCTGATCTGCAGATCTTAACCTCCGTCGTTATTGGCGTCGTTAGC